>NZ_JBITDB010000005.1:0-919654 GCF_044453825.1 Kribbella sp. NPDC051620 | reverse complement strand
GTCTGTAGCTCTTGCCTGTAGCTCTTGCCTGTAGCTCTTGCCTGTAGCTCTTGCCTGTAGCTCTTGCCTGTAGCTCTTGCCTGTAGCTCTTGCCTGTAGCTCTTGCCTGTAGCTCTTTAGTTCTTCAGTTTTATGTTGAGTAGGGCGTTTTCGATTAGTTCTGGCATGGCGGGGTGGATCCAGTACTGGCCTCGGGCCATGGTGTGGGCGTCTAGGCCGAAGGACATCGCCTGGATGATGGGCTGGATGACGGTGGAGGCTTGGGGGCCGATGATGTGGGCGCCGAGGAGGAGGCCGGTTTCGGGGTCGGCGAGGATTTTGGCGAAGCCGGTGGTGTCTTCCATGGCCCAGCCGTAGGCCATGTCGGCGTACGCCTCGCGGCCGACAGCGTACGGGATGCCCTGGTCGATCGCCTCTTCCTCGGTGAGGCCGACGGAGGCGACCTGGGGCGAGCCGAAGACCGCGTGCGGGACGTACCGGTGGTCGGACTTGATCCGGTCGTCAGGGTGCAGCAGGTTGTGCTGGACCACCCGCGCCTCGTGGTTGGCGACATGCTTCAGCTGGTACGGCGAACAGACGTCCCCAAGCGCGTAGATCCCCTCGGCCCACGTCTGCTGGAACTCGTCGACCACCACCCGCCCGTCCTTCTCCACCGAGACCCCGGTGACCTCGACGTCCAGCAAATCGGAGTTCGGCGTACGGCCGACCGCGACCAGCAGCTCGTCGACCTCGATCTCGTCCGCGCCGTCCGGGTGGAGCGTCTTGAGCATGATCGCGTCGTTGCGCCGCCACACGTGAACCGTCTCGTGCAGCAGCTTCACGGTGTACTTCTCCGCAGCGAGCTCCGTGTACCGCTTGGCGATCTCGCTGTCCTCGTGCCGCAGCATCCGGTCGGAACGCGCGATCAGCGTCACCTCGACCCCGAGCGACGAGAACACATGCGCGAACTCCGCCGCGACGAACCCGCTCCCGATGATCCCCAGCCGGCGGGGCAGCTCCGGCAGCCGCATGATCGTGTCCGAGGTGTGGAACCCGGTCTCCTCCAGCCCCGGGATGAACGGCACGATCGGCCGGCTGCCCGCGGCGAGGACGAACTGATCAGCGGTCAGCACCTCGGTCTCGCCACCGTGGTTCGCCGTCACCGTCAGCTCACGCTCGGCCGTGAACCGCCCGGTGCCGTGGTACAGCGTGACGTTGACGTTGTTCGGATGGTGTTCGCGGTACTCCGCTCCGCTCGCGGAGATCGGGTCGATCCGCCCGAAGACCCGGTCCCGGATGTCGGGCCACCGCACCCCGGTGAGCTGCTCGTCCACGCCGAGGCGGGAACTGTGCGACGGTACCGCCGCCAGGTCCGCCGTGTGGACGAACATCTTGGTCGGAATACACCCGACGTTGAGACAGGTACCGCCGAAGACGCCGCGCTCGACGATCGCCACCTTCCGGTCGGCGAACTGCTTGGTCACGATCGTGTTCCCCGAGCCGGTCCCGACAACCACCAAGTCGTAATGAGTCACACCCCATTGTGCGCGTGTCCCTCAAGCCGACCCACCGCCAGCCATTAGCTGACCCTTACGGCTCAGCGACCGGCTCGGCGATACGCACGTTTCCGATCGGTCGGTTGCGCGGTGGCGACAAGCCGCCCTGCTTCGACCAGCCGCGCCAGATAGCGCCGCACCATGGCGAGACCGAGTCCGGTCGCGTCAGCTACCTGATGGGCCGTCAGCGTCTGGCCGTTGTCGAAGAGTTGCTGAATCTCTGCGCTCCGGCTCGGCCGGCCCGCCCGGCCCTGACCGGACGCCGCGGCCGGGACGTCATCGAAGAGGTCGTCGAAGAGCGATCGATGGCCCTCGGCGAGGTTCTGACGCAGCGCATACCTTGCGTACTTCCGGCCGCCGGTGGAGAACACCAAACCGCGGTCGACCAGGTCACGCAGCGCAGTCGTCGCCTCGTGTCTCTCCAGCCCCAACCGTCGAAGGGTGGCATTCGTGACTTCATGCCCTTGGCGCATCAGCGCCAGCGCGACCCGCTGTTCGTGTCCGAGGCCTGGCTCCCGCAACCCGCTGAGCCAGTTCACGGTCTCCTCATCCAGGACAGTTGCCCGCGGCAATGTCAGTTCGAAGGACGACAGCGTCGGCCGGAACTCCGGCGGATCCATTCCAGCCCTGCGCAACTGGGCGATCATCGTCGGAATGCCGCTACCGCGATTCTCGCAGACGACTCGATCGGTACCCGGCACGACGACGTCCTGCAGAAGACGCGAGAGTCTGCTGTTCCGGTTCGACGTCATGCCATCCAGGCCGAGTTCCTCCTCGGTAACCGTGCCGAACAGACCACCCGGGTTGCGGATCACCAGGCGATCGGCGTACATCTCGATCTGCACCTGGGTGGCCCGCCCGACGGGGCTGTAGTCACGGTGCATCAAGGCGTTCACTATCGCCTCCCGGAGTGCTTCGGTGGGGTACTCCGGCACATCCAGGCGTCCGACCCCGTCCACGACCGACCGGTGAGCCATGTTGTTGCGAAGGGCGGACAACGCCTCGTCGACCATCGCCGGGATGGGACCTTCGATGGTGCGGTTGTCGATGAACCGGCGACCGCCGTCGTCGACCTGGTCCATTCTCGTACCCGGGACCACGACAACGCTGACCGCCAGCTGGGCGAAGAATTGCTGAGGGTAGATCCCGAGCGCGAGCAGACCTGCCAGGGTCGGACGCGGAGTACCTTCGTCATCGAGCCTGGCCACGTGCAGGCGCAGCAAGGCCTCCGCGTCAGGGACGGCGGCGAACACCCGTGGCTGATTGCGCCGGACACGACTCAGCAGCAGTGTCACGGCATCGCGGTCCAGATCGTCGATGCCGGCTTCCGCGACAATCTCGTCGTCCTCGAGCGGCTGACCACGATTGGCGAACAGCTGCTGGATCTCGTACTGCGTCAGTCGCCGGTCCCCATCACCACCGCGCAGGTAGGAGCCGGTCGCCAGGCCGCGGGCGGTGACATAACAAGGCTTCTGTCGTCCGTCCAGTTCGGGAACATCCGCCACGACGACATGGGCGCCGTGGACCTGCAGGATCTCGATCTCGGCGCGAACCGGTGGCGTCAGTTCGTCACTGCAGCAGGAGGCCAGGTCGTCCCGAATCTTGGCGGCGTCGAAACCGGGCACCGGACCGAACCCGTCCTCTTCAGCCAACCCGAGGATGAGCAGTCCGCCATGGCCGTTGCTGAAAGCGCTGAGCGTCTCTCGCACGCTCCGAGGAAGTCCACGCTCACCGGCCTTGACCTCGACGGAGGCGAAGTCGCTACCGATCTCACGGAGTTCTTCCACCAGCGACTCGAGACTTTCCGCATCCAACACCGCGCACCTCGATACATAGAGTCTACTTATTATTTGTAGAGTCTACATATCGAAGGGTGGGACGGCGGCGATCCTCGCCTAAGCAACCTGAGATTTGCTGGCAGGGCTCTCGGTGAGGGTGGATTTTTCGCCTAGGAGGTCTGTGGTGGGGGTTAGGACGTCCAGGCGAGGGCGGGGCAGCAGCCGGGGGCGGATCGCGAGGCCCCGGCGGCGGGAGAAGTACAGGACCGAGGCGGTGGTGCCGAGCATCGTGATGGCGCCGCCGACAATCAGCGACCAGCGGGCGCCGAACGACTGGCCGATCCAGCCGATGAACGGTGAGCCGAGCGGCGTACCGCCCATCAGGACCGTCATGTAGAGAGCCATCACCCGGCCGCGCATGGTCGGCTCGATGCCGAGTTGCATGGTCGCGTTGGCCGCGGTCAGCATCGTCAGGGCGGTGAAGCCGACCAGCGGCAGGACGACCGCGAAGGACAGGTACGTCGGCATCAGGCCGCTGACGATGTCCATCAGGCCGAAGGCGAGGGCCGCGCCGATCACCAGGCGGGCGCGGGTCCGAACTCGCCGGGCGGCCAGCAGCGCGCCGGCCAGCGAGCCGATCGCCAGGATCGAGCCGAGGATGCCGTACTCCCCCGCGCCCTTGTGGAAGGCCTGGGTGGCCATCAGCGCGGACGTCATCTGGAAGTTCAGCCCGAACGTACCGGCGAAGAAGACCGCGACGAGCACCATCATCAGGTCGGGCCGGCGCCACAGGTAGCGCATCCCGTCCCGGATCATGCCCTTCTCCCGGGCCGCCACCTTCGGCGTGTGCAGCTCGTTGGTGCGCATCAGGTGCAGCGACAGGATCACCGCCGCGTAGCTGAAGCCGTTGATGATGATCACCGGCCCGGTACCGATCCAGTGGATCAGCAACCCGGCCAGCCCGGGGCCGATCAGCCGGGCCGCGTTGAAGGAGGCCGAGTTGAGGCCGACGGCGTTGGACAGCTCGTCCTTGCCGACCATCTCGACCACGAACGCCTGCCGGGTCGGCGCGTCGAACGCGGTGCCGATCCCGAACAGGAAGGCGAGCGCGTAGACGTGCCAGGCCTCGACCACGCCGGTCACCGTCATCGTGCCCAGGACGAGCGCGACGGCGCCCATCGCGATCTGGGTGAAGGTCAGCACGCGACGCTTGGGGAACCGGTCGGCGATCAGCCCGGCGTACGGGGAGATCAGCAGCGCCGGGAGGAACTGGAGGCCGGTGACGATGCCCAGGGCGGTACCGGAGTGGGTCAGCTCCAGGACCAGCCAGTCCTGGGCGACACGCTGCATCCAGGTGCCGATGTTGGAGATGATCGCGCCGGTGGCGTAGAGCCGGAAGTTGCGGACCTTGAACGCGCGGAAGGTCGGGCTCATGTGGCCGCCAGGCGTTCGAGAACAGGTGCTGCCTTGCGCAGGATGTCGCGCTCCTCAGGGGTGAGTTTCTTCAGTTTCGTCTGCAGCCACTCGTCGCGCCGGCGCCGGTTGGCCTGGATCAGGTCGTGCGCGGCCTGGGTCAGGTCGACCACGATCTGGCGCTTGTCGGTCTCATGCGGCCGGCGGACCACCAGGCCCGCCTCCTCCATGTTCGACACGATCCGCGTCATCGACGGCGGCTTGACCTGCTCGTGCGCGGCCAGCTCGCCGATCGTCATCGCGTCGTGTTTGCCGAGCGCACCGAGCACGCCGAGCTGGTTCGCGGTCAGGTCGTGGCCCTCGACGCGCTGCCGGCGGATCTGCCGGGACAACCGCAACGTGGACGACCTCAGGGCGCTCGCCAGTCCGACATCACTCTTCACCTGCTGGGCGACGATTTCGGGCATGTCGTTAGCATAACTCATTACCTTTGCTAACAAAACAGGTTAGGCTAGTGTTCCGCGCATGGGGACACCACCGGAGCTGGCCCGGTACGAGCAGCGCTTCCGGCGCGCCGGGCTGCCGCTTTTCATCGAGGACTTCTCGCCGACGCACGACATCTTCAGCCGGGCGACGCCGGTGCTGGTGCTGGTCTTCCTGGTGGAGATGCTCGGCGCCACCTCGCTGGAGTGGAAGTGGTGGCAGAACCTGCTCGCCGGCCTCGGCGGGCTGGTCGTGCTGATCGCCGGCTTCGGGCTGCTGAACGGCTTCCGCGGCCGCCGGTTCTGGTCCTTCCCGACCCGTTTCGGGACCCCGGAGCTCGCGGTCTTCGTGCTGCTGCCGGCGCTGCTGCCGCTGGCCACGGAGGTCCAGCTCCGGCAGTTCTTCGGTGTCGCCCTGGGCAACCTGTTGCTGGTCGGCGTGGTCTATGCGGTGGTCGGCTACGGCCTGATCGGTACGACGTTGTGGGGACTGCACCGGCTCGGCTCGGAGCTGGGCAACTCGGTGGCCAGCCTGGTCCGCGCCCTGCCGCTGCTGCTGGTGTTCTCGCTGGTGTTGTTCATGACCGCCGACATGTGGCAGGTGTTCGCCGGCATGCCGGCCGCCTTCATCGCCTTCCTGGCCGCGGCCTTCGCCCTGCTCAGCAACCTGTTCCTGGTACTGCGCCTGCCGCGCGAACTCGACCAGATCGAACGCGACACCGCGTCAGGTCCACCCCTGCGCGGGATCCAGCGGCTGAACCTGAGCATCAGCCTGGTGATCCGGCAGTGGATGCAGGTCCTCGTGGTCAGCGCCGGAGTCGGCCTGTTCTTCGTCGGCTTCGGCCTGCTCGCGATCAGCCGTCACGTCTACGAGCTGTGGGGCATCGACCCGGGCAGCTGGTCACACCAGTTCATCCTGCTGGACCATCCGCTGCTGCTCAGCGCGACCCTGGTGAAGGTCGCGGTCGGCATCGCGACCTTCACCGGGCTGTACTACTCGATCTCACTGATGACGGACGCGACCTACCGCACCGACTTCCTCGACAACGTCACCGTCGAGCTGCGCGAACTGTTCACCGCCCGGGCGGAGTACCTGGAGCTGCGGGCTCGCCTGCTCCCAGCGCCGACTTCAGGAAGTTGAGCTCGTGCAGGAGCAGGCCAACAACGGTGGCTTCATCGGTGGGCGAGTGAGCGGCACCTGTCAGCGGCAGGACCTGGTGGGGGCGGCCCGCCTTCAGCAGCGCTGCTGAGAGGCGCAGGGTATGGGCGGCGAACACGTTGTCGTCGGCGAGGCCGTGAACCAGGAGTAGTGGACGCTCGAGCTTGGCCGCCTCGTTGACGGTGGATGAGCGGTCGTAGTCGTCGGCGTACTCGTCCGGGTGGCCCAGGAAGCGCTCGCGCCAGTGGGTGTCGTACAGGCGCTGTTCAGCCGGGCCTGCTCCGGAGATGCCCGCATGGAAGACATCGGGCCGGCGTAGTACGGCGGCGGTCGCGAGCATGCCGCCGAAGCTCCAGCCGGTGATACCGACGCGGGTCAGGTCCAGATCTGGGCAGTACTCCGCTGCGGCGTGCAGTGCGGTGATCTGGTCTGCGATGGGGGCATTGAGGAGGTCGCGGTGGACCGTCTTCTCCCAGGCGGGGCCGCGGCCCGGCGTACCGCGTCCGTCAGCGATGACGACGGCGAAGCCTTGCTCGGCGTACCACTGGGCCTTGTAGAACCAGGGGGCGGCGATCTTCATGACGAGGGACATCGCTGGGCCGGCGTACGGGGCCATGACTACTGGGAGCTTTGAACCTGGTTGATGCCAGGACGGGAGCAGGAGGGCTGTACGGATCTTCAGGTCGCCAGCTTGTAGCCAGGTCATGCGTGGGGCGGCAGCGGGTGCGGCGCCGTGGGAGGTGATGGGGTGGTCCTGGCCGTCGCGGCGTACTACGTATGTACGGCCAGCCTCGGTGTTGGAGCTGAGCAGGAGCGTGTTGCCTGCGCGGTAGCCCTCATGGGAGCCGGGGCCGTCGCTCAGTTGCTGGAGGCCTGTTTCGTCGTACAGCCAGAGGTGGCACTCGGTGGGCTCGTCGCTGGCCAGGAAGAGGACTGACTCGCCATCGACCTTGAGTACCACCCGGAGTTGAAGGCCGTCCGGGGTGACGCGGGTGCCGTCGACGGTCAGGTAGCGGGTGTCGCCGGCATCCTCGGTGTGGACGAGTTTGCCGGAGGCGGTCCTGGCGGGGGCGCCGTCGATGAGTTGGACCCAGGCTGTGTCGTGTTGCTCGTGCAGCACTCGGCTCTCGCCGGTACTGGGGTCGGCGGCGAGGATCTGGAGGGTGCGTTGGTCGCGGGACTGGACGCTGAGGAGGGGGCCGTGAGCATCCCAGTCGGCGGTTGCCAGGTATTCGTACGCCGTACTGTCCCAGCGCAGCTGTGTGGAGCCGCCGGCCAGGTCGAAGGTGTGGAGCGAGACCAGCGCGTTGGGGGTGCCCGCGGCGGGGTAGCGGACCTGGCGGGGTGGCTCGGCGGGGTTGGCGGGGTCGGCGATCCACCAGCGCTGGACCGGGGTCAGGTCGACTCTGGTTGCCATGAGCTGGGTGCCATCCGGCGACCACCAGTGTCCGCGTGTCCGGTACATCTCCTCGGCGGCGATGTACTCGGCCACACCCCAGCTCACCTCGGGGTCGTCGTCAGAAGCAACCAGCCGATCGTTGCCGCCAGCAACGTCGACCACCCGCAGCGACCGGCCGCTGACGTAGGCGATGCGGCATCCCGTTGGATCGAGGCGAGGGTCGGTCACTGAGCCGGCGGTTGGTAGGTGCGTGGGTGAGCTGCCTTCGGCAGCAGTAGGTGTCAGGCTCCAGAGTTCGCCGTTGGTGGTGTAGGCGACCGTGCTCATCGCGGCGTCGGTGGTGTAGGTGCTGACGTCCGTGGCGAGCAGGTGTTCCTCGGTGCCGACATGGAGCCAGAGGCAGGCGACTGGGTCTTCGGGGCCGCGGGTGCGGAGGAAGAGTACGCGGTGGCCGTCCGGGGACAGGGTGAAGTCGCGGGGTAGGCCGAGGGTGAAGCGGCGGGTGCGGGCCGACTGGGCGGGGAACGCGTTGGTGTCCATAAACAGGAGTCTGGGCAGCCCTGAAAGGGACACCCAGATGGGAGTCAGTCTACCAATACCGGCTGATGTGGGTAGGCGGACCCCCAGATGTGAGCAGGCCTGACCGATGTGGGCAGCGGCTCCATCGACGTCCAATGGAGACACCGAAACGTACGAGCGAAGGATGCAGACCGGATGACACTGATCGAGGAGTTGCGCGCTGCGGTCAAGGGCGAGGTGTTCGGCCCTGGCGACCCGGAGTACGACGTGCAACGGCAGGCCTGGTTCCTGCTGGTCGACCAGCGTCCGGCCGCCATCGTGCACGTGACGGGAACCGAGGACGTCCAGGCGGCGATCCGCCTGGCGCGCCGCCACCGGCTGACCGTGGGGGCTCAGCCGGTGGGGCACGGCGCTTCGCAAGCGACCGGCAGCGAAGGGATGATCCTGCTCCGCACGGGCGCGCTGGACTCGATCGACCTCGCCGAGGACGTGGCGCGGGTCGGCGCCGGCGTCCGCTGGCGCGACCTGAACAAGGCACTGACCGGCACCGGCCTGACCTCGTTGCCGGGCAGCAGCGGCGACCCCAGCGTGGTCGGCTACACCCTCAACGGAGGCGTGAGCTGGTTCGGCCGCAAGCACGGCTTCGCCGCGAACCACGTCCGCGCGTTCGAAGTGGTCGATGCCGAAGGCCACCATCTGCGAGTCACCAAGGACGCCTTCCCGGACCTGTTCTGGGCGCTGCGCGGCGGGGGCGGCGAGTTCGCCATCGTCACCGCGATGGAGATCGAACTGCTGCCCGAGCCGGCGATCTACGGCGGCAGGATGATGTGGTACGCCGAGGACGCCCGCGAACTCCTGCGCGCCTTCAGCGAGGTGACCCAGAACGCGCCGGACGCGTTCAGCCTGTGGGCCTGGCTGATCAACATGCCGGATCTCGAGTTCGTCCCGCCGCCGATGCGGGGCCGCTGGATGGTCGCGATCGACTCCATCTATCTCGGCGACGGCGAGGATGCGGAGAAGCTGCTCGCGCCGATCCGCGCGGTGGCCGAGCCGCTGGTCGACACCGTCGGTGAGGTCGGCCTCGACCGGGTCGGCGAGATCGCCCAGGAGCCGGAGGACCCGATGCCGGCCATCGGCAAGGTCGCGATGCTGAAGGAGTTCAGTCAGTACACGACCGACGCGCTGCTCGAGCTCGTGCTGGATCGCCCGCAGCCGTCGCCCTTGATGCTGGTCGAGGTCCGCCACGTCGGCGGCGCCTTCACCCGGCCGGGAGCGCACGAGTCCGCGGTCGGCACGATGACCGACCCGTACTTCGTATTGCTCGGCGGACTGGCGATGGCGCCCGAGCACGGCCCGGCGATCCAGGCCGAGATCGACACTGTGGTCAGCGGGCTGGCCCCCTGGGCCGGCGGCCTGCTGCCCCCGACGATGGCGCACGGCGAACCGGTCGAGGACATCTACCCACCCGCCACCCTGACCCGACTACGCGAGATCAAGCACCGAGTCGACCCCACCAACGTAGTCCGCGGCAACCGCCCGCTGGTCTGACCAATGCCGAGCCGATCACCTCGCCGGCTCGTCGAAGATCCAACCTCCCGGGTCTCGCCGGGCGGAGCCGCCCTCCCCGGCACTCCGCCGCGGGGCTCCTTCCCCAGTGAGCGGGGCTCTCGCCGAGCCCCGCTCACTGCACCAAGGCTAGGCAGAGCGTTCGCGGGACAACCCCAGCGAGCGGGCTGCTGCGGCGGCCTCATGGCGGGTGCGGGCGTCGAGGCGGGCGAGGATCGCGGAGACGTGGCGGTCGACCGTTCTGGTCGACAGGACCAGCTCGGCCGCGATCTGCGGGTTGGTCAGGCCGTCCGCGAGCAGTACGAGTACTTCGAGCTGGCGCTCGGTGAGCCCGCGAGGGTTCTGCCGGGTCCGTGTCTGGGCTCCTCGGGGGATCCTAGCCACGCCAAGCTCCTTCAAGCGGCGCCGGACCATGGCAGCGGCCGGCGCCGCACCAAGCCTGTCCAGCGTCTCCAGCGCCCGCAGCGCGTCGTCCGGATCGTCCGACTCGGCCAGCCCGAGCGCCCGCTCGTACGGGTCGTCCGGATTGGTCCAGCCGTAGCTCCCCGGCAGCCGGCGGAACGCCTGGATCTCGGTCAGGTGCCGGATCTCGTCGCGGATGCTGGCCAGCAGGTCGGGCCGGTCGTTGAGCCAGGCCCATTCGGCGTACGCCGTCGCCGCATAGGCGAGCCCGGTCAGCGACCGCTGCCGTCGAGCGCGCTGCCACACGTCAGCGAGCAGGTCGCCCGCGTCCGGGGCACCCCTCCGAGCTAGTACGCGACCCAGGCTGGACAGGCTCAGTACGGACAGCATGCCCTGGTCGTCCACCGAGTCGATCAGCCGCCGCAGCCGCTTCTCGGCCGCCGCCCACTCCCCACGCCGCAGATCCAGCAGAGCCTGGTGGACCTCGAGGTTGTACGCGTGCGAGCCGAAACCCCGCTCCCGGACATACTCCAGCCCGTCCCGCACGCACTCGGCCAACTCGGTCCAGTGGGTCTCGCGGTACAGCATCTCAGCGAGGTTGGTGTAGCCGCGGGCAACGGCTTCGTAGTCACCCGTCTGCGTCGCCAGCTCGATGCTCGTCCGCAGATGGTTCAGCCCGGTCGGCGATCCCAGATCACACCAGGCCAGGCCGAGATAGTTGTGGCACAGCGCATCGATGTCCGACCGGCCCGCCTCGCAGGCGAGCTCGTGCGCCCGCTCCAGCTCCGGGATCGCCTCCACTGCGCCACCGGTGAGCGCCAGCAGCATCCCGCGACCAGCGGCGGCCGAGGCCCGTACTGCGACAGTCCCGACCCGCGACGCGATCGCGATCGCCGTATCGGACATGGCGATCGCCGCCGCCGTGTCACCGGCCATGTAGAGGAAGCGCGACTGGCGCATCTGGGTCTCCACCAGCGCCACGGACTCGTCGAGCTGACCGAACAACGCCAGCGCCTTGTGCCCGGCCTCCACCGCATCGGCGAACCGGTGCGCGATGTGGAGCTCCCACGCGTAGTCGTCGAGCAACGCCGCTCGCTCCGGCACGTCCAGGCGTCGGGCGTACGGCAGTACTGCTTCCAGATGCGCGAGGGCCTGCCGGTGCGACCCGGCACGGCTGGCCTCGCGGGCCGCCCGCGGACCATGCTCGAGCAGTACGTCGATGTTGCCCGCTTCAACGGCATGGTGAACTACTCGCGCCCCGTGGCCGTCCTCGTCGCAGTGCATGATCAGGTCGAGTACATGCGCGTTGAGCAGCTTGCGGCGGACCGGCGGCAGGGCCTGCTCGACCGCACGCCGGGCCAGCTCGTGCCGGAAGCCGATCGTGTTGCCATGCGTCTCCAGTACGCCGGACTGCTCCGCCTGACTCAACCCGTCCAGCCGGCTGCCGATCACCCTGGTGATGTGCTCCAGCTCGACCGTCCTCGGGATGACCGCGAGCTGCTCGACAACGGCCAGGCTCTCCTTGTCGAGCCGGCTGAAGCGGGCCAGGACGGCATCGACGACGGTCGCCGGGATCGCGTCGACCGGGCCGGCCAGCACCTCGGTCACGTAGAACGGGTTGCCGCCGGTCAGCTCGTACAGCTCGTCGGCGTCCCGGCCGCTACCGGCCGCCAGCCAGCGGACCGCCTCCCGGGACAGCGGCTGCAGGCTGATCCGCCGGATCGGTACGTCGGCGAGAGAACCGAGCCAGCCGCGCAGCGGGTGCCGGGCGTCCAGCGAGTCCTCGCGGTAGGTCAGGACGACGATTGCGCCCGGCAACTGGTCGAGCCGGTGCACGAGGTAGCGCAGCACGTCGAGGGTCGCGTCGTCGGCCCAGTGCACGTCCTCGATCACCAGCACGGTCGGCCGCCGGAACTCGGCCAGGAAGTCGTTGAACACCGCCTCCGGCTGGGTCGCCGTCGCCATCGGGCCGCCCGCGACCCGGAAGGCGTCCCGGATCGGCTGCAGCAGCGGCGGCGCCAGGAAGTCGTCGCAGGAGCCGACCAGCACCCGGTACTCCGGGCCGACCCGGGCCACCATCTCCCTGATCAGGCTGGTCTTGCCGATCCCTGCCTCGCCGGTGACGAGTACGGCCGTGCTGTCGCCTGCTCCGATCACGTCCAGCAGTTCCCGGACGTGTTGGTCCCGCTCGATCAAACGAGCCTGTCCATGCCTCACACCGAACTCCCCAGTCGGTCTGGCGACACGTCCCCCGAGCCGCCGTACATCGTTGGGGAGCGTAGCCCGGAATACGCCGTCCGGCCCAGATTCACGGCAATGATTTAGCAAACAACTAACGGGCCGTAATCGATTTCCCGGGCTAAACTGGAGAGACTCTCACTTACTGTCACCGTCAGGTGAGCCAGTCCCCCAGCGGGCCGATCGCGAAGTACACGACGAACAGGGCCGAGACGACCCACATCAGCGGGTGGATCTGGCCGGCCTTGCCACGGACCAGCTTGAGCAGCACGTAGGAGACGAAGCCGGCCCCGATGCCGGCCGTGATCGAGTACGTGAACGGCATCAGGATGATGGTCAGGAAGGCCGGGATGGCCACCTCGAGATCGTCGAAGTCGATCCCCTTCACCTGCGTCATCATCAGGAAGCCGACCAGCACCAGCGCCGGGGTGGCCGCCTCGTACGGCACCAGGGTGACCAGGGGTGCGACCACCATCGAGATCAGGAAGCAGATCCCGGTGACCACGCTGGCCAGCCCGGTCCGGGCGCCCTCGCCGACACCCGAGGCCGATTCGATGTACGACGTGTTGCTGGACACCGAGGCGGCGCCACCGGCCGCGGCCGCGACGCTGTCGACGATCAGGATCCGCTGCGCGTGCGGCGGGTTGCCGTCCTTGTCCAGCAGCCCGGCCTCGGCGCCGATCGCCGTCATCGTGCCCATCGTGTCGAAGAAGTCGGCCAGCATCAGGGTGAAGATCAGCAGCAGCGCGGAGATCACGCCGATCTTGTCGAACGAGCCGAACAGGTTGAACTCGCCGATCGTGTCCAGGTTGGGTTTGCTGAACCAGTCGTCCGGCAGCTTCGGAACGCTCAGGCCCCAGCCGCCGGGGTTCTTGTCGGTCCGGCCGCCGACGTCGAAGATCGCCTCGACCACGATCGCCAGCACGGTCGCGGCCAGGATGCCGATCAGGATCGCGCCCTTCACCTTGCGGGCGTACAGGGCGATCACCAGGACCAGGCCGACCACGAACACGAGCACCGGCCAGCCGCGGAGGTTGCCGCCGACACCTAGTTCGACGGGCGGGCCGCCGGGCGCCGAAGGACGGCGTACGAAGCCGGCGTCGATCACGCCGATGAACGCGATGAACAGGCCGATGCCGACACTGATCGCGATCTTCAGCTGGACCGGGACCGCCTCGAAGACGGCCTTGCGGAAGCCGGTGAGGACCAGGATCAAGATGATGATGCCCTCGATCACCACCAGGCCCATCGCGTCCGCCCAGGTCATCTTGGACGCCACGCTGAACGCGATGAACGCGTTCAGGCCGAGGCCGGCGGCCAGTGCGAGCGGGAAGTTCGCCACCAGGCCCATCGCGATCGTCACCACACCGGCCACCAGTGCGGTGGCCACAGCGACCTTCGCGATCGCTGCGACCGGGTCGGTACCGCCGCCGATGTACTGGCCGGCGCCGTCCTTGACCGTGCCGATGATGAGGGGGTTCAGCACCACGATGTAGGCCATCGTGAAGAACGTGACGAGCCCGCCGCGGACCTCACGGCCGAGCGTCGACCCGCGGTCGCTGATCTTGAAGAAGGAATCCAGGAAGCCGGCCCCGGGGCGGGCGATGACATCGCGTCGCGAACTCATGGCGGCATCGTGCCAGGTGGCGTCGGCCGCTGGCGAGGTATTCCGGAGAGTTAAGGTGGTGGCGTGTCAGATCCCCAGCAGGCGCCGGCTCCGAAGAAGCGCACCGACCCGACCAGTCAGCTGGCTCGTGGCGAGATCGTGCACGCCGAGGTCAAGCCGCTGGATCTGTCCGGGATCCCGACGGTGATCTTCGGGATCGTCGCCTGGGCGGTCGCGTTCGTGGTGGTGCTGATCTTCCGCTCGGACCTGAAGAAGGACGGCGACGAGTGGTGGTTGTGGGTCACCGTCGCCGGCTTCGGCCTCGGCTGGATCGGCCTGCTGTACTGCCGCCGCCGCTGGGCCGCCATCCAGGCCGGCCACCGCCCCGAAACCGAGGACTGAGCCTCGGCCTAGTAGTTGGCGGTTGCTTCCGCTTCGATCTCGGCGGCGGTGGGCATCGGGATCTCGCCGTCCGATTCCTCGGCGACGGCCGCCCGGACCTCTGCTTCGGCGGCTGTGGTGACCTCGACCTCAGGTTCGCCGGCGGTGATCGCCTGGGCCTCGTCGTCGATCGCCTCGATCTCGACCTCGTCGTCCGACGGCGGTTCGGCGGCGGCCTCGACCTCGACCTGGACGGCGTCGGCCTCCACCTCGTCGTCGAGGGTGCTCAGCGGCAGGTCGTCGTACCCGGTGGTGTCGAAGGCGTGCTCCGTGGACGGGTGGTCGGGCGCCTCGATGACGGCGTCCGAGTGCGCGCCGCAGCCGTAGTCGTAGGAGACGATCCTGCCGTCGCCCGGCGCCATCTCGTTGGTACAGGCGCCGAACGCCTGCCCGAGGCTGTCGTTCAGCCGGATCCAGTAACCGCACGCGAAGCACTTGTACGGAACCGCCTGCGCGATCGCCGAGGCCGGACCGAAGTCACCGGCGTACCAGCGCTCGGCGGCGTCCTCGCGACCGTCGACCGACAGCACCCGCTCACGACCGAGCCCGAGCTCCTCGACGACGGCCAGTACTTCGTCGCTCGCGCCCGTGTCGGTGTAGCCGGGCTCGAGCCGCGGGTCCTCCGGCAGCGTCGGGAACAGGTCACCGGGCCGCAGGTCACCGGGCTGGACGCGCTCCGACCACGGCACCCAGTCGGGGCCGACGATGGCTTCCTCGCCCGGCAGCATCACGACCTCGTTGATCGTGACGTTCTTCGCGCGGGAGGCGCGGGTCACCGTGACCGCCCAGCGCCAGCCGCGGTAGCCGGGGTGGGTGGACGCGAAGTAGTGCGTGACGAGCCGCTCACCCTCGACCAGATAACCGAGGTGATCGCCCACCTGAGCGGCGCCGGCCTCGACGATCGCCGCCTCGCGAGCAGGCTCGACCGCAGCGACGCTGATGGCGTCAGGCTTGGCGCGGACCGGTTCCGGAGTCTTGACGGGAGTCACAATCGGTCATTCTCGCACGGCCGCCGCCACGATCCGAACCGCGTGGAGACTCCGGTCTGTCCCCCGCACAAGGCAGGATGGTGACATGGAACGCCCGGACCCCCAGAACCACCCGCGCCAAGGCGCCGAGGGCGGTCCGCGACCAGGTCCTGAGCGTAGTACCGGGGAGCGACTCGGGGATGCCACCAAGAAGGTCGGCGCTGCGGGGAAGAAGGTCGGGCATGCGTCGAAGGTCGGCGCGGCCGGTTTTGCGAGTGTGTCGAAGAAGACTGCCGGGGTTACCGGGCGGGTGGGTAGGGCGACCGGGCGGCGGATCCGTGGGCTGACCGGGGCGCAGGGTGCGCGGGAATCCGGGCTTTCGCGGTTGATCGAGCTGGGATTCGTGAACTCGGCCGGTGATACGGCGTTCGCGGTGTCGCTGGCGGGGACGGTGTTCTTCGCCGTACCGAGTTCGCAGGCGCGGGACCGGGTCGCGTTGTTCCTGCTGCTGACGATGGCGCCGTTCGCGTTGATGGCGCCGTTGATCGGGCCGGTGCTCGACCGGTTCCGGCACGGTCGGCGGTGGGCGATCGGGGCGACCCTCGGGTTGCGCGGGTTCCTGGTGTGGAGCCTGGCGGCGTCGATCCACAACAGCTCGACGTGGTTGTACCCTGCGGCGCTGGGATGCCTGGTCGCGTCGAAGGCTTATGGCGTGACGCGTGCGTCCGCAGTACCGCGGCTGCTCCCCAAGGAAGTCACCCTCGTCACCGCCAACTCGCGCATCTCGCTCGCAGGTGTGGCGGGGGCGACGATCGGCGCGGGTATCGCGGGAGCCTTCGCCGCGATCGGGCCGGAGTGGTCGCTGCGCTGGGCGGCGCTGGTCTACACAGTCGGGTTGATTCTCGCGATCCGCTTGCCGAGCGCCGTCGACTCGCCGGCCGGCGAAGAGATGACCGGTACTGCGGGACGCGATGCCCGGCGGAAGGCGATCACTGCCGCGGTGGCTCGCGGCATCCGCTGCAATCTCGGGCTGCGGTTCGTGTCGGGCTTCCTGACCATGTACCTGGCGTTCCTGCTGCGCGACAAACCGATCGGCGGGATCGACGGGGTGGTCGCGGCCGGGGCGGTGATCGCGGCGGCCGGGATCGGGAACAGCCTCGGCACGCTTTCGGGATCGTTGCTCAAGGCCCGTAAACCGGAGGCGGTGGTACTCGCCGTACTGCTCGCCGACACGGTGGTGGCCGTTGCCGTCGCCGTGCTCTACGGCTTCCCGTTGCTGATCGTGCTCGGACTGGTGGCGGGGTTGTGCAGCTCGCTGGGCAAGCTGTCGCTGGATGCGATGATCCAGCGCGACGTCCCGGAGACGGTCCGTACGTCGGTCTTCGCCCGCTCGGAGACAGTCCTCCAACTGGCCTGGGTGATCGGCGGCGGCTGCGGCATCCTGCTCCCCCTCATCCCCCGCCTCGGCTTCGGCTTCCTCGCCGCGGTCCTGGTCCTCGCCGTCATCCTGGTCATCCGCCAGAAGCCGGCTCCCCAACCGCCGACCCGCCCGCGCTCCACCGGCGCCGACGGCTCAGGCCCCCGCAGCACAGTCATCCCCGGCGAACACCGCGAAACCCGCCCGGTACCTGACCACGCCCCCGGTACTGCCCCGGACGCAAGCACCACCCGCCCGGCCCACGAGCCCGGCACCACCCGCACAATCCTCACCAGTGAGCCCCCCACCAGCGGCCCCTTCACCAGCGAGCCCGAATCAATCGCCGAACGCCGAGCCGCCCGCGCCCGCGCCGCCGCAACAGCCCGCACCACCGAGCCCACCGTCGAACTACGCGTAGACCCAACCACCATCCAGCCACCCAACACCCCAGGTTCCACAGCACCCTCTGACGCCCCACATCCCGCAGCACGGCGCGACACCGACGCACGCACGCCGACCACACCCGGCGGCATCCCACCGGAAGCACGCACCGACCGCTCGCCCGCACCTCCACCCCGCCCCACGCCCGCACCAACCGGCCGCTGGTGGAGCGGTCAACCCGACGAGGACGAAACCACCGTCGACGAAGCCCCCTGGGCGCTTGAAAAAACCCAAGAAAACAAGCCCACTCAACCTCCCCCCACCCCAAGCAGCCCCCCAGCCCCCACCCCAGAACCACCCCGCCGCACCAACCCCTTCCGCCGACGCCGCCCACCCCGCTAGCCGCTAGCCGTTTCCGCCGCCGCCCGCCCCGCTAGCCCCTTCCGCGACGCCGCCCACCCCACTGACCCACGGCACCAACTATCCGAAGCTCGTCGCTTCACGCTGTCGGCCAACGGAGGGGGTCAACTCCTGGCTGGAGGGTTCGCCCCTTGGCAGAGCAGTGGGCGAACCCCGCGAACGGAAGTGAGGGACACCGTTGGCGCCTCAGGGGTGGGACGGCGGAAGACCCACCGGGTGAGTTCCGGGGGCCTTCGTCCGATTGGGGATGGATCAGCTGACTGCGACTGCCCTGCGGGCGAGGGGGGTTTCGTCGGCGAGGTCGGGCTCGGGGGTGGGGGTGCCGGTAGGGGCGAGAGTGTCCGTGGGGGTTTGGGTGTCGGTGGGGGTTTGGGTGGTGCCGCGGAGTACGAGGGTGATGGTTACTGCGGTTGCGGTCAGGAGGATGGTGCCGACTAGGGCGGTGATGTTCATGCTGTGGCTGAAGGAGTGGCGGGCTGCGTCTAGGACGGTGGTGGCTAGGTTGGCCGGGAGTTGGGCGGCTGCGGCGGTGGCGCCGGCTAGGCCTTCGTGGGCGGCGTCGGCTGCGGCGGCGGGGACCGACGAGGATAGGTGCAGGTCGTGGCGGTAGGCGGCGGTGCCGATGCTGCCGAGGATGGCGATGCCCAGGGCGCCGCCGAATTCGCTGCAGGTTTCCATCAGGGCGGAGGCCGAGCCGGCGCGCTCGGGGGCTACCGAGCCGACGATGGCCTCGGTGACCAGGGACATCACCATGACCAGGCCGCCGGCGAGGAGACCTGCACCGCCGAGCAGGACGGCGAGGCTGCTGTCTACGTGCATTTGGGTTAGTACGGCGAAGCCGGCGGCGGCGATCAGGAAGGCCAACCCGAGGACGTATGCCCGGTCGATCTTGCGAGCCAGCGCCGCACCCAACGGGGCCGCGCCACCGACGACGACCGACGGAGCCAGCGACCACAGCGCGGCCTTGAGCGGGCCCATGCCGAGTACGAGCTGCAGGTACTGGGTCATGAAGACCGCGTTGCCGACCAGCGCCAGAGTGCCGATGGTGTTGGCGGCCAGCGCCCCGCTGAAGGCGCGGTTGCGGAACATCGCCAGCTCGATCATCGGGTGCTCAGCGGTCCGCTGCCGGCGAAGGAAGACGTAGCCGATCAGCAGCCCGACGACGATCGCGACGATCGGCAGCCCATCAACCCCATGTGCGGCCAGCTCCTTGATCCCCCAGATCACCGGCAGTACGCCGGCCAGCGACAGTACCGAGCTGAAGAGGTCGAATCGGCCGGTCACGGCCGCCTTGAACTCCGGCAGCAGCAACGGCGCCAGGACGAGCAGCAGAAGCATCGCCGGGGTGTTGATCAGGAACACCGAGCCCCACCAGAAGTGCTCGAGCAGTACGCCGCTGAGCACCGGCCCGAGCGAGATCCCACCCAGCATCACCGCACTCCAGAACGCGATCGCCTTCCCGCGCTGCGCCGCGTCGTGGAACATGTTGCGGATCAACGCGAGGGTCGACGGCATCAGAGTCGCACCGCCGATCCCGAGCACCGCGCGAGCCGCGATCAACTGCTCCGGCGACTGCGCGTACGCCGCGGCGACCGACGCCAGCCCGAACGCGATCGCGCCGAAGATCAGCAGCCGGCGCCGGCCGATCCGGTCGCCGAGCGACCCCATGGTGATCAGCAGGCCGGCCAGTACGAAGCCGTAGATGTCGAAGATCCACAGCTGCTGGGTCGCGCTCACCCCGAGGTCGGCCGAGATGTAGGGAACCGCGAAGTACAGCACCGAGACGTCCATCGAGACCAGCAGCAGCGGCAGCGCGAGCACGCCGAGAGCGATCCATTCCTTGCGTCCGGCCTTGGAACCGGTGAGCTCCGATGCGCTCATGTCACCCCTCCGATTGATCTGTCTATGCCGCACACTGTGTGCGCCATACACAGACCATACACACGATCTGTCTATGATGTAAACAGATAGCCGGAAGAAGGGGCTGCGCGATGACCGCCGAGGATCTGCCGAGAGTGCTGCAGCAGTTGTGGGGCATGGAAGGACCCGCCAGGCCGGGACCGAAGCCGACGTTCCACATCAGCGACATCGGCAACGCCGCGATCAAGCTCGCCGACGCGGGCGGCCTCGGCGCGGTCTCGATGAGCAAGGTGGCCGCCGAGCTCGGCTTCACCACGATGTCGCTCTACCGGTACGTCGACTCCAAGGACGAGCTGTACGTCGTGATGCTCGAGCAAGCGTTCGGGCCACCGGCCCCGGTCGATCCCAAGGCGGACTGGCGGGAGCGCATCACCACCTGGGCGGTCGCCTTCCGCGACGGACTCCGGCGGCACCCGTGGGTGCTCCAGATCCCGATCGTCGAGCCACCGCTGTCACCACTGCAGCTGGAGTGGATGGAGAACGGCCTGCGCGCCTTCGAGGACACCGGGCTGAGCCCGGGCGACAGCCTGTCGGCGATGCTGCTGGTGAACATCTACGTGCGCGGCGCCGGCGCGATCACCGTCGGCACGCCGTCCGGGTCGGACGAGGTCTCCGAGGCCAATCGGCTCTACGTCCAGCGGCTGGCAATGCTCGCGGACCCCGACCGCTTCCCGACGATCGCCAGGAATCTGCGGTCGAGGCCCGCGGAGGACTTCGATGTGGACTACGACGCCGGTGAGTTCATCTTCGGCCTCGACGCGGTGCTGGACGGCATCGGGGCGCTGATCGCCCGCCGCGGCGATTCGTAGTACCGGAGTGGTACCGGAGGATCAGATGTCGAGGCGGTCGGCGACTCCGCGCAGTACGACGGCGGCGCCGCGGGCGGCCTTGCTGTCGGGGTGGCGGCCACGGCGGTAGCCCTCGCCGATGTTGTCGAGCAGCTTGATCAGGTCCTCGATGACGAGCGCCATCTCCTCCGGCTTCGGCCGCATCGCCTTGGCCACCGACGGCGGCGGGTCGATCAGCCGGACCTGCAGCGCCTGCTCACCCTTGCGGCCCTCGACGACCCCGAACTCGACCTTCTGCCCCGGCTTGAGGTTGGCCACTCCGGCCGGCAGCGCCTCCGCCCGCACGTAGACGTCCCCGCCTTCCTCTTTGCTGAGGAAGCCGAACCCCTTCTCGGAGTCATACCACTTGACCTTGCCAACAGGCACGGGAACCTCTTCGGTGTTGATCGTCGGAACAGGACGGAAGCTCCAGCGTACGTGACGCTGGGTACCCGCGCCCCGGAAAATACCTGATGCGGGAACGATTCCGCACCCGGGCGTCTCGCAATGGCAGGTCAGCGATAACGGTCCGGATTTGTCAAGCGCTCGTTCATCGAGCCGGAGCGGAATCCGCGGGCGTCGACGGCGGCCGCGGCGAACCCCTCGGCGCGCACCAGTTCGACCAGCGCGGAGTTGTCGACGGTGCCGAGCAGGTCGGCGTCGATCTCGATGCTCGCGGACTCGCCGAGGTCGCGGACCCGGACGTTCTGGACCCCGTACGGCGTGAGGTGGTTGCGGACGGCCATCTCCGCGCGGTCGACCCGGGCGAGCAGGTTCGGGGTGATGCGGATGCCGTACGCGATCCGGCTGGACAGGCAGGCAGCAGCCGGCTTGTCCGAGGTCTCGAGCCCCCAACTGCGGGAGGCCTCCCGGATCTGCGCCTTGGTCAGCCGGGCGTCGCGCAGCGGGGTGATCGCGCCCCGCTCGAAGGCCGCCCGGATGCCCGGCCGGAACCCGGCGATGGCGTCGTCCGCGTTCGTACCGGTCGCGATCGCCTTGATCCCGAACTCGTCCGCGATCGGCTGCAGCGTCTCGACCAGCTCGGCCTTGCAGAAGTAGCAACGGTCACCGGCGTTGGCCTGGTACCCCTCGCGGTCCATCTCGTGCGTGTGCGGCGTGACGTGCCGTACGCCGATGCTGTCGGCGAAATGAGCAGCCGGCTCCAGCTCGGCCACCGGGAGGCTCGGACTGACGGCAGTGGCGGCCACTACGTTCGCCGGACCGATAGCGCGCGCCGCTGCGGCCAGGAGGAAGGCTGAGTCGGCGCCGCCGCTGAAGGCGACGACCAGGCTCTCGTAGCTGGACAGCCGCTCCATCAGGGCTGACAGCCGCTGCTCGAGCACGTACTCGTCCAGCCAGGCCGGGAACTCGGTCAGGTCGTTCAGTACGACGTCTGCCCCGTAGGCACGCAGCTCATCTGCAGTGAACGGACCAGTGGCCACAGACACCGCCACTGCTCCGGCGGCACGGGCACCGTCGATGTCAGCCGTGTGGTCGCCCACGTAGATCGTCGCCTGGTGCTCCCGCAGCGCAGTGCCCTTCTCTGCCCCGTGCAGGTCACCAACAGGCTCGTCGACGTCCAGACCGAGGTGCTGCAGGTGCAGCTCAACACTGGGCCCGTACTTCGCAGACACCACGACCGTGCGACCCCGGAGGGCCCGTACTGCGGCCAGCGACTCCTCCACCCCGGGCAGCGGCAGGCTGCCGGTGATCGCGTACTCCGGGTAGTGCTCCCGATAGCGCGCGACCATCGCGTCGACCTGGTCGGCGGGGAACCAGTTGGCCATCTCCCAGGTCAGCGGCGGCCCGAGCCGGCTCACCACCAGCTCGGTGTCGATCGCCACCCCGGTCTCGGCCGCGAGCAGATCCCAGACGGCCTTGATCCCCGGCCGCGAGTCGATCAGCGTCATGTCCAGGTCGAACCCGACGACCAGCTCGGGTACGTCGGTAGACCCCGGCTGGGCAGGCTGGGACGGCTGAATCTCGGCGGTTGACACGTCCCCAACCTTACGTGGCCCGTTCCCGCAACCGGTCTCGCATCCCGAAACGGGCCAATAGTCTACTAATTCAGTTGGAATATAGCTGTTATGACAACTCAGCTCGAAGCACCCGCGATCACCGTCACCAAGGCAGGCGGCGCGATCGGCGCCGTCGTCGGCAACGTCGCCCTCGGCGGCGACCTCGACCCACAGACCGTCGCCGCCATCCGGCAGGCCCTGCTCGACCACAAAGTGATCTTCTTCCGCGACCAGCAGCACCTCGACGACGCCGGCCAGCTCGCCTTCGCCAAGCTGCTCGGTACGCCGACGCTCGCCCACCCGACCTCCACCAGCCTCGACGGCAACGAGCACGTACTGCCGATCGACTCCGACTACGGCAAGGCCAACAGCTGGCACACCGACGTCACGTTCGTCGACCGGATTCCGGCGATCAGCATCCTTCGGGCGGTCACGCTGCCGGCCTACGGTGGCGCGACGACGTGGGCCAACACCGTTGCGGCGTACGCGAAACTGCCCGTCGCACTGCAGGCGCTGGTCGACAAGCTCTGGGCCGTGCACAGCAACGTCTACGACTACGTGGGCGCGGCGGACGAGGTGCGGATCGGCGGGGTGGACGTGAAGGTCGAGGAGCATCGCAAGCAGTTCGTGTCGAAGCTGTTCGAGACCGAGCATCCGGTCGTCCGGGTGCATCCCGAGACGGGTGAGCGTTCGCTGGTACTGGGGCATTTCGTCCGCCGGTTCGTCGGGCTCAGCGCGGCCGAGACGACCGCGTTGTTCCAGTTGCTGCAGAACCGCGTCACCAACCTCGACAACACCGTTCGCTGGCAGTGGCAGCCGGGTGACCTGGCGATCTGGGACAACCGCGCGACCCAGCACTACGGCGTCGCCGACTACGACGACCAGCCGCGGCGGCTGCACCGGATCACGCTGGCCGGCGACATCCCGGTCAGCGTCGACGGCGTCCGCAGTACACCTCGGACGGGAGACGCGACGCACTTCTCGAGCTGATTGACATTCATCGCCCGGATGTCTTGACCCTTGACATCCGGGCATTGAATGTAAAGCCTGAGATGCATGGACTCGTTCACTGACCGCACCAAACGGAGGCTGAGGGACGAGTTGCTGGACGCTGCCTACGAGGCGATCGTGGCCGGTGGGTACGACGGGCTGCGGATGGCCGAGGTCGGGCGGCGCACCGGGGTGTCGCGGCAGACCGTCTACAACGAGTTCGGTGACAAATGGGGTGTGCTGCAGGCCGTCGCGGCGCGGGAGACCGAGCGGTTCCTGGTCGAGGTCAACGACGCGCTGGCCGCGCACACCGACCCGATCGACGGGTTGCGGGCCGCGGTCGAGTGCGCGCTGCGGCTCGCGGCGGACAACCCCCTGGTGAAGGCCGCGCTCGGTCAGCCCGGGTCCGACCAAGCGAGTCAACTGCTCACCACGCGAGGGCAGCACGTGCTGGAGCTCAGCCATCAGCGGCTCGACGCGCATGTACGTGAGCACTGGCCCGCAGTACCGGCTGAGGATGCCACTACCTGCGTGGACGTCGCGCTGCGCGTCGTACTGAGTCACATCGTCAACCCCGGTGCGGCTCCGGCCGTGGTCGCCGATCAGGTCGCCCGGGTGCTCGGTCCCTTCCTAAGCCCCAGGAGGCAGTCATGACGGCGAATCCCCTTCATAGGCACGGCTTCAGCTCACTCAGGGAGGGCGGGCTGAACTGGGACGCGCTGCCGCTGCGGCTGTTCGACAAGGGCAACCGCAAGTTCTGGAACCCGCGCGACATCGACTTCAGCCAGGACGCGCTCGACTGGCAGACCTTCACCGACAACGAGCGTGAGGCCGCGCTGATGCTGTGCGCGCAGTTCATCGCCGGCGAGGAGGCCGTCACCGAGGACATCCAGCCGTTCCTGGCCGCGATGGCCGCGGAGGGGCGGCTCGGCGACGAGATGTACCTGACCCAGTTCTGCTTCGAGGAGGCCAAGCACACCGCTGTCTTCCGGATGTGGCTGGATGCGGTCGGGGTCAAGGACGACCTGCACAAGTACATCGAGAACAACCCCGGCTACCGGGCGATCTTCTACGAGGCCCTGCCGGTCGCACTGAAGTCCCTGGCCAACGACCCGTCCCCTGCGAACCAGGTGAAGGCCTCTGTCACCTACAACCACGTAGTAGAAGGCACTCTGGCCCTCACCGGCTACCACGCCTGGAACCTGCTCTGTACTGCGCGCGGCGTCCTCCCTGGCATGCAGGAGCTGGTACGCCGCATAGGTGACGACGAACGTCGCCACATGGCCTGGGGCACCTTCACCTGCCGCCGCCACATCGCCGCCGACGAGTCCAACTGGCAGGTCGTCACCGACACCATGGAGGACCTGCTCCCGCACGCCCTCACCCAGATCCAGTGGGCGCTGGAGAACATGCCCGAGATCCCGCCGGAGATCGACCCGACCGCGCTGATGACGTACGCCGGCGACCGCGCGACCCGCCGCCTCGGCGCGATCGAATCGGCGGTCGGCGCGGACGTGGCCGGCATCGACCTCGACTACTCCCCCGAAAAACTCGAAGACCTCTTCGGCGACGAGGACTCAGCCGCCCTGGCCGCCGTTCGCTAGTTGGGGCGGTCTGGCAGGCTGGGCCGCATGACAACGGTGCTGACCCGTGCCGAGCAGCGTGGCGCGTCGTTCAGTGGGGCCATGGCGGCCGTCGTACGCCGTCTGCCGTGGGGGCTGGCGCGGGTCGTACCGCCCAGCCTGCTCGGATTCGTCGTGATCAACGGGTTCACCTTCGGGGTGGATCTCGGGTTGCTCACCGTCTTCCGGTCGTGGGTCCAGCTGCCCTTGTGGTTGTCGATCACGATCGCCTACGCGTGCGCGTTCGGGCTGAGCTACGTACTCAACCGGGCGCTCAACTTCCACTCCCACGGCGCGGTCGGGCCGCAGCTCGCGGTGTACGTCGTCGTGGTGGTCGTCAACTACGTCGTCTGGATCCTCGGCGCCGGCGCCGGACTGGGTGCCCTCGGCATCGAGTACCACCTGGCCAGGACCATCGCCGGCGCCTGCGAAGGCATCTACATGTACTGCGCCTTACGCTGGATCGTCTTCCGCACTAACAGTTGACGGTGAGGACGAAGTCACCGGACACGGCGGAGTTCCAGTCGTCGATCCACAGCGATACGTCGATGGTGTCGGGCGCGTCGGCCGGGTAGTCGACGATCGCCAGCTTGTTCTTGCTCAGCACGATCGTCGCCTGCGCCGCGCACCGGTCGACCGGCCGGTCGAACTGCACCCGGTAGTGACTGTTCAGGTAGTTGAAGCTGAGACCGGTCGCGTGGCTCTGACTGACGAAGGTTGTCACGTAGCTGTGCTGGTCCTCGCTGTCCCGTGTCTGCACCCTCGCCCAGAGTGCATCGCTGCTCCCGGCAGGTCCAGCCGGTCCCTGCGGGCCCTGCGGTCCTGCAGGTCCTTGGGCGCCAGTCGGTCCGACAGGCCCTGGTAAGCCGCGTTGCGCCCAGCTGATCGGGGTTTCGAGGCTCGAACAGCGCTGGTTCTTGGCCGGGTCGATGACTCGGAGGAGACCGGTCAGCTTGCCGACGCAGCCGTTGACGGTTGGCTCGGGGCCTGCCGCTGAGGCGACCGAGCCGATGGTGACGATCGAGACCGCCAGGACGCCGATGCCGGCTGCTTTCTTGAGTGAGGTCCGCATGGATCGATCGTCGGGCGCTGCCTTCAGACAGCCTTAAAGCCGGCTGTAGAAATCCAGGTGCGCTGTGGCGGCGGCTGCCCAGGTGTAGGAGTTGGCGAGCGCCTGACCGGCTGCTCGGCGGGCCGGGTCGGGCGGGGCGGTGAGATGTGCAGCTAGTTGGGCGGGGTCGGCGGCGTACGCGGCTGCCGTGCCGAAGATCTCGTGGAAGACGGGGAGGTCGGACACGACCAGCGGTACGCCGGCCGCGAGGGCTTCGAGTGGGGCGAGGCCGAAACCCTCTTTGATCGACGGGAAAGCGAAGGCCTCCGCGGCAGCCACCAGGGACGGGAGGTCCGGGTCGGGGACCGGGCCGAGGACGAGTGGGGTGACACCGAGCTCGGCTGCGCGCTTCTCCCAGGATGCTCGGTAGTCGCGATAGTCGAAGAGGGTTTCGCCGCCGGCGATCACGAGGGAGAGGTCCGGGTCGTTGATGAGGGCAAATGCTTCCAGGAGTGCGAGGGAGCCCTTGCGGGGCTCGATGCCGCCGACGGTGACGACGTACCGGCCGAAGCGTTCTCGTTGCCGGGCGAGTGTCTGGGAATCTGCTGCCGCCGTGGCGAAGCGGGCCGCGTCGACGCCGTTCGGGATAACCGTTGCCTTGAGCCCCCATCCGGTGACGAGTTCGGCCGCGACGGCGGTGGAGACGCAGATGTGCGCGTACGGCGTGACGATGGCGCGTTCGTGGCAGGCGACCAGTTCGGGGGTCGTGAAGGTGTCGAGGTGATGGACCGTACGGATGCAGCGGCCGACGGCGTTCGCGCTGATGCAGTCCTGGGCGTGGATGATGTCGTAGGCGGAGGGGTCGAAGGCGTCGCGTAGTACCGCGATCGAGCGGAGGATGCGGTCCCCGACACCTTCTCCGGGCTGGTCTGGGAACGGGACCACCGAGAGCCGGACGCGTGGGTCGACGGCGCGGTAGAAGGCGGTGTCGCCGCCGCGGCCCAATGACCAGACGGTGACGTCGGCGCCCTTGGCTGCAAGGGCTTCGGCGAGCGAGAGAGTGTGAACGACGCCGCCGCGGGGCTTGGTCGAGTAGCTCAGCAAGGCGATGCGCATCAGTACGCCTCCGGGCGGCGCTCATCAAGATGATGCAGGACGCGCCGTGCCGTCTCGATCTCGGCCCGTACGTCGAGGGACGCGATCGCGATCCCCGCCTTCGACCAGGTGCGGGCCACGATGTCGCCGCCTGGGCCGACGACCTTGGACTGGCCGAGGAAGCGCATGCCGCCGATCGAGCCGGTCAGGTTGGACGAGACCAGGACAACCTGGTTCTCGGCGGCGCGCGAACGGTCGTACAGGTCGAAGAGGCGGGATTGGCGGTCCTCGTTCATCCGGGGCGCGCGATTGGTGATGCTGGTCGGCCAGGCATTGAGGCAGCCGATGATGTCGGCGCCGTCGACGGCCAGGGCGCGGGCCGCTTCGGGGAAGGTCTTGTCGTAGTCGATCATCAGGCCGAGCCGGCCGACGGGGGTGTCGAAAGCTTCGAAGCGGTCGCCGGGGGTGTAGACGGCGCGCTCACCCGGTGGTTGATGGACTTTGCGGTGGCGGCCGAGGACGCCGTCGCCGGTGACGCAGAGGGCCGTGTTGTAGCGGTTGCCGTCGTCGGACTCACAGAACCCGAAACAGACGACCATCTCCCCGGCCATCGCGATGATCTTGGCGATCAACGGGTCGTCGAGCTTGAGAGCGGGCGGCAGATCGTCGTGATCGGACCGGCTGAGATCGGAGAGATAGCCACCGAGCGCCGCATCAGGCAGTACGAGCAGCTGCACCTCCTCCCGCCGCCCATGCCGGATCAGCTGCTCCACCCGCCCCAGATCAAACTCCAGATCCCGGGTGAACCCTGCTGCCACTGCCCCGATCTTCAGCATTTTCAGGTCCGTACGAGCTCGGGCGTCCCGTAGGTCTCCGGGCGGCGGTCGCGGAGGTGGCCCATCGATCGGCGGGCCTGCTCCAGCGCTGCCGCTACGTCGAGCTCGGCGATGGCCATGCCTTCGGTGATGCCGGTGTCGGCGATGATCTCGCCGCCCGGGTCGACGATCTTGGCGCTGGCGACGAAGCGCAGCGAGCCGAACGTGCCGGACTGGTTGGCGGACAGCCAGACGACCTGGTTCTCCAACGCGCGGGCGCGGTCGAACAGGTCGAAGCGGCGCTTCCAGCGGTCCTTGGCGAGATCCGGATCCGGGTTGGTCCGGGCGCCCGGCCAGGCGGAGACGCAGGCAATGAGCTGGGCGCCGTCCATCGCGAGCGTACGAGCCGCCTCGGGGAACGCCTTGTCGTAACAGATCATCAGCCCGAGCCGTCCGACTGGAGTGTCGAACGCTTCGAAGCGATCGCCCGCCGCGTAGTGCGCATCCTCCTGCAGCGGCTGGTGGACCTTGCGGTGATGGCCGAGGACGCCGTCGCCGTTGACGCAGACCGCGCTGTTGTAGATCAGTCCACCGTCTGATTCGGCATACCCGGCGATGACGGTGAGGTCGCCGGCGAGCTTCGACAACCTGGCGATCTCGTCGCTGTCGAGGGCGAAGGCGGGCGGGGAGTCCGCAGTACCGTCGAGGCTCAGCAGGTAGCCGCCGAGGGCGCCTTCTGGGAGCGCCAGAAGTTGTACGCCGGCGGCGCGGGCTTCGGCGATCAGCTGCGCGACGCGCTGGAAGTCGGCTTCGAGGTCGCGGTCGAAGTTGGCGGCGACGGCCGCCATCCGCAAGGTGGTCATGCCGCTCCCATTCCGGTCACCCCGGCGGGGATGACCTCGGTGATCTCGCCATCCGGCCAGCGCAGGCTCACGCCTTGCCCCTCCGTGAGCCGACCGCAGACGCGGCTCTCGGCCGGGCCGGCGTCGAGCTGTTGTGGACCAGCGGTGAGCATCGCGAAGCCGGGGAAACAGGTCAGCCAGTCCCCCGTCGAGGCGGCTTCTGGCTTGGGGATGTCGGCAACGTCGAGGACGGCTCCACAGCCGCTGGCTTCGGCCAGCATGCCAAGCGTGCCGACGATGCCCGCCATCGAAACGTCCTTTGCTGCTTGGGGTTTTGCTCTGCCGACAGCGCGCACCATGTGCCGCAACTCTTCGCTGCTTCGGTGTGAGGTCGAGTCCCATTGCCGCCCCGCATAGCCGGGCCGCCAGCCGCCGCCGAGATCAGCCGTCAACCTGACCGCATCCCCCGGACTGCCGCCTCCGCCAGGTACCGGCTCTTCCGCCTTCCCCAGCGCGGTGACGGTGAGAGCAGCCGGTACGCCGAACTGCGTATGCCCACCCAGCACCGGCACACCGTAAGCCTGCGCCGCCTGCCTCAGCCCGCTCAGTATCCGCGTAGCAAACGCACTGTCCCGCGCGCCAATCGAATCAAGCAATCCCACCGGCGTAGCGCCCATAGCCGCCAGGTCATTCACGTTGACCAGCACGGAACACCACCCGGCCCACTCGGGATCGCGCTCCACCATCGCCGGCACGATCGCATCACAGGCGGCGACCAGATCACTCCCTGGCACCGGAGCCCCGTCGTCACCGACGAACCCCTGCGGCCCGATCCCCTGCAACAGCTGGCCCAACTCACTCTTGGTCGCCGCAGCCAACTGCTGGATCCTGCCGATCGGCCACCGCATCAACACATGCGGGCTCCCAGCAACCTCCACCGGCCGGATCGTCTCCCACCCGAGCCGCTGGAAGAACCGGTAGGTGCCTGTCTGCACAGTCGCGTCGAACCGCAACACCCCAGCCGCCTCAGCCCAGGCCGCCGCAGCCCGCACCAACGCCGCCCCCACATTGCCCGCTGCGGCACCAGCCGACGCGACCTCGCTACCCGCCTCACCGCGTGTCACGGCGCGCGCGCCATGCTGAGCGCGGTGTGCGCCGGACGCCGTTACCAGGCGGCCGCCCTGCCACCAGCCGATGTCTGGGCCGTCCACCGCCGGGCCGAGCCGGACGCCTCCGACCACCTCGCCTGACTGCACCCGAGCGACGAGGACAACGGTTCGCGGATCGTCGTCCCGCTCGTCGCGATCGCTTCCGGCGAACAGGCCCTGCGCCTCGACGAACGCCCGGTGGCGCAGGGCGTAGTACGCCTGCACCGTCTCAGCGTCAACTGCCCGCTCGATCAGGAACCGCGGGGGCGGATCACCCAACAGAGCATGGACGTCGGCCGCCCGCCGGACCCCAGTCAGCTGCGGCGGCACAGCCGCCATCGCGCTGGGCTCCAGGCCGAGGGCTTGAGGGCTGCTCATGCGCCGGCCGCCGAGAGCAGACTGCAAGCGCCGCAGGCGGCGCAGCCTGCGCCTTGATCGGCGCCTCGCATCCCCGCTGCCTTCAGGAGGGCGGAGACTCGGGTGGTGATGTCTTGCACCAATAGGGGGTTGGGTGCGGTGACGCCGTCCAAGCGCGCGAGTGTGCCGAGCATCGGGCGGAGAGGGACCACGAAGGGGTAGATGCCGCGCGAGATGAGGTCGGCGGCGCCGGCTACCAATTCATCGGGGTCTTCGCCCATACCGATCAGCAGGTACGTCGAGACGCGGTTGCGGCCGAAGACTCGGACGGCTTCGTCCCAGGCGGCGTGGTACTCGGCCAAGGGCACCGTCGATTTGCCGGGCATCCAACGGCGGCGTACCTCGTCGTCCAAGGACTCGACATGGATGCCGATCGAGGTCGCGCCGGCGTTGTGAAGATCGGTGATGACGGAGAGGTCGCCCGGAGGCTCGATCTGGACCTGGATCGGCAGGCCAGGAACGGTTTCCAGCACAGCTCGGACGCAGCGGACCAGGTTGCGAGCGCCGCGATCGGGGCCGGTGGTGGTCCCCGTGGTCATCACCATCTGCGTGACGCCGTCGAGCCGTACCGCCGCTTCGGCCACCTCCGCGAGCTGGCCAGGCGTCTTGGCGGCGACCGTCGCGCCGAGCCGCAACGACTCCTCGATCGAGCAGAACCGGCAACGCGTCGATTCGTCGTACCGGATGCAGGTCTGGACGACAGTGGTGGCCAGGACGTCCTTCCCGTGCAACAGAGCGATCTGCTGGTACGGAATGCCCTCCGCCGTCGTCAGGTCGTAGAAGCGTGGCCGGCGGACCGGCTCGACCGACAGACCGAGGCTGAGTCCGTTGCGATACACCCCACCGTCCCGTACCTGATAAGGGCTGTCGGCAACGATCGGGAGGGTGGCGTTGGCACCGTCGACGACCAGGTGCCCGTCGTCGCTCGGGCCGGCGCCCTTGCTGCGGCGGACCGGGGCGTTCACCTGAACGCCGTACACGGCCATTTCGGCCCGGGCCGCCAAGGCTTCTTCGGTGCCAACGCTCATGTGCAACCCCTCAGAACATGTACGTCGAGTTGATGATGGCGCCCTTGCGGGCGTAGTGGATCAGCGCGTCCTGCACGTCGAGCGGATGCGTCGGGATGACTCCCTCGATCAGGTCCTCCTCGCGCGCACCGTGCAGCGACAGCCCGAACCGGCAGCAGTAGACCTTGCCGCCCTCGGCGATGAACGTCTTCAGTGACTCGTTGATGTTGTGCTCGCCGGGGAACGCGGAGTTGCCGGTGGTCGGGAAACCCCGCGTCGCCAGGCAGTTCAGCGAGCCCGGACCGTAGAAGTAGATCGCCGACTCGAAGCCCTTGCGCTGCGCCCGGGTCGCCTGCAGGATCGCGACGAAGCTCACCGACGACTCGTGCGCGATGCCGTGCACGAGGGTGAAGTACGTCTCGCCCTCCTCGGCCTGGTAGTCGGGGAAGACCTTCGTGCCGCCGTAGATGCTCGAACCCTCCGCCAGGGACGGGTGCGGGATCTCCTGCAGGCTCTTGGTCTCGAGGTCGGTCAGTTCGGCCAGTTCGGGCATTGGTGCTCCTCAGGGTCAGTCGTAGAGATGGTTGAAGGTGTGGTGGAAAACGTGGTCGCCGAGCTCGCCGTCGCCCATCGCGGCGCGCACCTTGGCGTACTCGCCGGCGTGGTCGCCCCAGGGCTGGTCGCTGGCGAACAGCACCCGGTCGTGGCCGATACCCCGCCGCTCGATCTCGGCGGCCAGCCAGGCCGGGGCGAACCCGATCGCCCAGGACAGATCGGTGTAGACGCGCTTGCCGGCCTCGATCCAGTCGAAGAAGCGCGAGCCGATCAGCTTGATGTGCCCGCTCATCCCGCCGCCGAAATGGACGAGATGCAGCGGTACCTGGTCGGCGTACGTCTCGACCAGCAGACCGATGTGGTCGATGTCGGACGCGGCGCCGGGCGAGGTGTGGACATGGACGACGAGGCCGTTGCGCCTTGCTGTCTTGAAGATCTCGTCCAGTTGCGGCCGGACCTCTTCGTCGGCCGGGTGCCCGCCGAGCAAGAAGCTCAACTTCAGCGCCCGCACTCCGGGCTCCGTCGCGAGCGTGAGCGCCTTGGCAGTCAGCTCGGCATCCTGCGGTCGCGGCGAAACCCACAGGCCGGCCCGGATCCGGTCGTCGCGGGCAGCCGCCTCGACCACGAGCTCGTTGAAGCCGAAGGAGACCGCGACCTCCGGTACGCCGTAGTTGGGGATCACCAGAGCGCGTTCGGTGCCCTCGGCGTCGAGATCCGCCAGCAACTCGTCGATGGTCGCGCGGGCGGTGATATCCGGATTGACCGGTGGGCCGCCGTAGAAGGGGTAGGCCGGCAGGACACCGAGATGCCGGTGCGCGTCGTTTGTCGACATGTCTATTGCCCTACGCAACCGTCTTCTGGGAGCGGGGCAGCCCGGCGATCCAGCGGACGCCGGTCTGCATCCGGCGCTGGACGATCTGCTCGGCCAGGTACGCCGCGTCGTCCGCGACCCCGCCGAAGCGGCCGGACCCCCAGGTGTGCTGCCACGGCAGGCCCACGAAGTACATGCCGGGGACGCTCGTGGCGCCGCGGTGATGGGTCGGGTAGCCGCGGCCGTCGAAGACGGGGACCCGGATCCAGGCGTCGTCCCGGGTGAAGCCGGTGCTCCAGACGACAGCGCTGATACCGTTCAAATCAAGGGTTTCTGGCTCTGCCGACGGTTCCCACACAGGTTGGTAGCGAGCCTCGACCGGTGCCTCGATGCCGCGGGCGTCGATGAAGGCGTCGATCGAGTCCTTGATGCCTTCGGAGACCGCGTCGGCGTGATCGAGGTTGGTACGGAGGTCGGCCTTCAGCCGCAGGGTGCTGCCCTCGACGTCGACCAGACGGCCGTACAGCTTCATGCCCTCGAGCGCGAACCGGCGCAGATCGATGTCGCGCCCGCCCTCGCGGCCGGTGACGTAGTGATTGACCCGGAACCGGACGGCGTCGACATCGTCGAACTCGTCGATCCCCTTGGCGTAGTACCCCATCTCGTCGAGCCAGGCGACGACATCGCGGCCGCGATAGAACCGCGCGACGCGAGGCGCCGAGCCCGTCACCAGATGAACCTGCCGGCCGGCCAGGTGGAGATCCTCGGCGATCTGACAGCCCGACTGACCGGTGCCGACGACGAGAACCTCACCAGACTCGAGCTGCTCCGGGTTCCGGTACTGCGAAGAATGCAGCTGCTGCAGGCTCGTTGGCAGTCGATCGGCGAAGCGCGGGAGCTTCGGCCGTTGGTACGGACCGGTCGCGAGGACCACCTGGTCGGCCGTCACAGTGGCTGTGTCCGTGGAAAGCCGGAAGCCCTGCGCTGTCTGCTCCAGGCCCGTCGCTCGTACGCCCTCGGCCAGCGGTACGTCGAAGGACTTCGCGTACGACTCGAGGTAGGCCACGATCTCGTCGCGGAGCATGAAGCCGTCGGCGTCGGGTCCGGAGTACGGGAATCCAGGGAGGCGGCACTGCCAGTTGGGGGTGACCAGGCAGAAGGAGTCCCAGCGGCGGTTGCGCCACTCGCTGCCGATGCGGTCGGCCTCGACTACGACGTGGCCGAGGCCGCGGGAGGTCAGTTGCCAGCTCGTCGCCAGGCCGGCCTGGCCGCCACCGACGACGACCACCGGATAGTGCGCGCCCTCACGAAGACTGACCTGCGGCATGTCGGCTCCCGGGGATTCGGCGCGGCCTGGATGTCATCCAGTGAAGAACCGCCCGATTGCCGCACGATTGCCCCCGGAACAAACTCCCGTTTCCGAATCGCCCGCCCGGGTTTCGGGTGGGTAACCACGATCTCTCAGCTACGTCAGTCCGAGCAGGCCGAGCGACTTCTCGCGCATCTCTATCTTGCGGATCTTCCCGGTGACGGTCATCGGGAACTCGTCGACCAGCAGGACGTAGCGGGGGATCTTGTAGTGGGCGAGTTTGCCGGTGGCGAATTCCTTGATGGCGGCCGCATCGAGGGGTGCGGCGCCGTCCTTGAGCTTGATCCAGGCGCACAGCTCCTCGCCGTACCGGTCGTCCGGTACGCCGATCACCTGCACGTCGGCGATGTCGGGGTGGGTGTAGAGGAACTCCTCGATCTCCCGCGGATACACGTTCTCGCCGCCGCGGATCACCATGTCCTTGATCCGGCCGACAATGTTGACGTAGCCGTCCTCGCGCATCTCGGCGAGGTCACCGGTGTGCATCCAGCGCGCCTGGTCGATGGCCTCGGCGGTCTTCTCCGGCTCGTCCCAGTAGCCGAGCATCACGGAGTACCCGCGGGTGCACAGTTCCCCGGGCTCACCTCGCGGTACGACCAGACCGGTCGCCGGGTCGACCAGCTTCACCTCGACGTGCGGCATCACGCGGCCGACTGTCGAGGTCCGGCGGTCCAGATCGTCGTCGCGCCGGGTCTGCGTGGAGACCGGCGACGTCTCGGTCATGCCGTAGCAGATCGCCACCTCGGCCATGTGCATGTCGGCGACGCAACGCTTCATCACCTCGATCGGGCAGGGCGAGCCGGCCATCACACCGGTCCGCAGCGAGGTGAGGTCGTAGTCGGCGAAGTTCGGCAGCCCGAGCTCGGCGATGAACATCGTCGGTACGCCGTACAGCGCCGTGCACCGCTCGTCCTGAACCGCCTGCAACGTCGCGGCCGGATCGAAGGCCGGCCCCGGAATCACCATGCAGGAACCGTGGGTCGTGCAGCCGAGATTCGCCATCACCATGCCGAAGCAGTGGTAGAAGGGCACCGGGATACACAGCCGGTCGTCCGGGCCGAAGCCGATCGTCTCGGTGACGAAGTACCCATTGTTGAGGATGTTGTGATGGCTCAGCGTGGCGCCCTTGGGGAAGCCGGTCGTCCCCGACGTGTACTGGATGTTGATCGGGTCGTCGAAGCTCAACTCATCGGCGCGTTCGTCCAGTTGCTCCTGACTGACCTGCCCGGCCGCCTCGACCACCGCGTCCCAGTCCGGCGTACCGATGTAGACGACATCCTCCAGCGCGGCACAGTCCGGCCGCACCTCGTCGACCATCTTCCGGTAGTCACTCGTCTTGAACTCGGTCGCCGAGATCAGCAGCTTCACCCCCGACTGATTCAGCGCATAAGCCAGCTCGTGCGTCCGGTACGCCGGATTGATGTTGACCAGAATCGCCCCGATCGACGCCGTCGCATACTGCGTGATCGTCCACTCCGCACAGTTGGGCGCCCAGATCCCAACCCGATCCCCCTTCGCGATCCCCCGCCCCATCAGCCCCCGGGCGAACTCGTCGACCTCGGCCCCGAACGAGGCATACGTCCACCGCCGCCCACTGGCGACCTCGACCATCGCCTCCCGCTCCCCGTACTCCGCAACCGTCCGTCTCAGGTTCTGCCCGATCGTTTCCCCCAGCAACGGAACCGAAGACACCCCAGACGCATACGAAGGCAGACTCATCCCGCCATCGTCACCCGCGGCGCCGCCACCGACAAGACGACACCGGGAGTCGCGCAGAGGTACCGCCCAGCTGGGCTTCCGGCGGTTGACCACGGTGCGTGTGCAAGCTCTCTGTCATTTCGGTCGCGGCGCGGATCGTCCGGCGCGCTAGCTGATCGGGGACTCGTAGATCAGTAGCTCGGTACCGGTAGCACCCTCGCCGTCATCCGGTGCAGTGAAGAGCCGCAGCTTGGACCCGTCGACCTCCAGCGCCACCGGGTTCCGAGTGACCGAGTGGCCGGCCGTGGAGTACATGGGGAACGGGATCTCGTGCAGGATCCGGTTGTCGTCGTTCAGGTCGAGCAGTGCGAGCCCACCGAGCTCGAAGTTGCCACCGGTCGGCGTCTTGAGGCCAGTGACGCCACCACACAACTGCTTGCTCCGGCTGACGTAGTCGCAGTCCTGGTAGTCCAGCAGGTGACTCTGGTTCGGCTGCGCGTCCACCTGCTTGCCAGCGGCGGTCCACGCATACAGCGTCCGTGACCCCCAGCTCACCCCGTGCACCAGCCCGGTACGCCGGTCCCGCACCACCCCGCCGACATGGTCCTTCACCCGGAACTGCTCACTCACCCGGTACGTCCTCGGGTTGATCTTGTAGACCACCGCCCGCGAGTTCGGCCGGTACTCCGCCGTCGGCACCCACACGTTCTCACCGTCGTAGTCGATCCCGCCCGGGTGGTACGCCGTGCCCTCCCCGACCCGGATGTCCTTCAACAGGTTGCCCTGGCGATCCAGCACGAACACATGCCCGATCCCCTTGCCCGGCGTCCGGTCGTACCCGTCCACTGGAACCGGGTAGGGCACCGGCGCCTCCAGCACCTCGACACTCGACAGGTAGATCCGATCCCCCACCAACGCGAACCCCTGCGGGTGGTACGTCGGAAACTTCAACGGGATCCGGGCAACCTACGTCCACGCCGTACTACGGGTCGTCGCCTCGAAAGCCCTGACCACCTTGTCATCGCGCCCCGCGGCATCGGCGCCGACCACCGACAACCCAGCCACCAGCACTCCCGCCAACACGCTTGCGAGCAATGTCTTCCTGCGCATCATCATTCTCCTGTCAGACTGACCCGTATGGACACTGGGATCACGGTTACCGGGACCGGGCAGGCGACTGCGCCGGCGGATCTACTGCGGCTGACTTTGAGTGTCGGTCATGATGCGGCCGATGTGGCGGCCGCGGTCGGACAAGTAGCCGAGAAGACGGATGCTGTTCATGCAGCGTTGAGCGCGCTGGGGGTGGACGCCAAGGACATCGAGACCAGCACGGTCAACGTCTATCCGCAGTACAAGGACTCGATGGCAGTGGCGAGCTATCGTGCGTCGCACTCGATCACCGTGACGACCAGGAACCTGACCGGCTTCGGGGATCTGCTGAACGCCGCGGTCGATGCTGTCGGCAACGATCTCGGGATGGACGGGCTGAACTTCGACGTCGCCGACAAGCAGCCGCTGATGGATCAGGCGCGGCAGCTCGCGTTCGCCCAGGCGCGCGAGAAGGCCGCCCAGCTGGCCGAGCTGGCCGGCCAGTCCCTCGGCTCCATCTCCGCCGTCACCGAAAGCTACGGCCACGGCCCGATCCCGCTCGCCATGTCGCTGTCGGCCAAGGGCTCCGGGGCCTACGACTCGACCTTGTCGATCACCCCTGGCGAGCAGACCGTCCAGATCTCCCTCGACGTCAGATGGAACTGGGCCTGACACGCTGCACAAAGCGGCAAAATGGCGGCGGAGCGGCCGGCGGGGGCATACGGTTTCCCTGGTGAACACTCGAACCCTCCTGTCGCTCGCCCTTGCCGCCGGGCTGGCGACGTCGTTGGCTGCCTGCAACGACAAGTCGGACAAGGCCACTACGTCGCCGAGCACCAGCACGTCCTCCACCCCGCCGCCGAGCACCACGCCGACCCCGTCGACCCCCTCGGTCACCCAGTCAGCCCCGGTCCCGGTTCCCGCGGCGCGTACCAAGGCAGAGCTGACCAAGGCCCTGCTGGAGCTCCCCGATCTCCCGTCGGGCTTCTCGATCGACAAGTCCCCCGACGAGGCGGACGACACCAAGCTGTCGTCGACCGATGCCCGCTGCAAGGATCTGGTGCTGCTCTTCAACGCCGAGACCCCTCCCGGCGCGAAGGTCGTCGCGACCCGCACGTACACCGGCGGCCAGCAGGGCCCGTTCTTCGACGAGGAACTGGACGCGATGGGCTCGCCCGCCGCGGCGACCGCGCTGCTCAACCGCACCAGGACGGCGATCAAGTCCTGCAAGTCGGCGAAGCTGACCGTCCCCGGCACCGGAAGCTCGACCGTCGAGGTCAGCGAGATCTCGGTGCCGAAGGCGGGCACGAGCCCGGTCGGCGGCCGGTTCGTGGCGAACGGCGGTCCGCTGGACGGCTTCGAGGTGCTGTTCGCCTTCACCGGGCTCGGTGACGTCGTACTGGCGATGAGCTTCGACGGCGCCGACGTTCTGGACGGAGCCCTCGGCGACGCGGTCACCAAGGCGTCCAAGGTGCTCGGCACGCCCAAGACCGGAACGTGATCGGCGCCGTCTCAGATTGAGACGACTCTCCTACGCTTGCGCAGATGACGGAACGGGGTCCGCTACCTAAGGTCGAGCCATGTACGCACCGGCTCCGCTCAGGCGACAACTGAATCGTTCGGGTCTGTTGCTGCTCGGTCCCGCCTTCGTGGCGGCGGTCGCGTACGTCGATCCGGGCAACTTCGCGACGAACATCGCCGCGGGCGCGACCTACGGGTATCTGCTCTGCTGGGTCGTGGTCGGCGCGAACCTGATGGCCGTGCTGGTGCAGTACCTCGCGGCCAAGGCGAGCATCGCGACCGGGCTGACCCTGCCGCAGCTGTGCCGGGAGCACTTCAAGCGATCCACCTCGACCGGGTTGTGGGCGCAGGCCGAGCTGGTGGCGGTCGCGACCGACCTGGCCGAGGTGGTCGGTGGCGCGATCGCGCTCAACCTGCTGTTCGGGATACCGCTGCTGCTCGGTGGCCTGATCACCGGCGCGGTCTCGTTCGCCTTGCTGATCTACCAGTCGAAGCGCGGGCAGCGGCCGTTCGAGGCGGCGATCGTCGGGTTGCTGGCGGTGGTACTGGTCGGGTTCGTGGTGTCGACGTTCCAGTCGCATCCGTCCGCGTCGGGCGTGGTGGGCGGTCTGGTACCGCGCCTGGACGGCACCCAATCGATCGTGCTGGCGGCCGGCATGCTCGGCGCGACGGTGATGCCGCACGCGATCTGGTTGCACGGGGCCCTGGTCACCGACCGGCACTGGAAATCGATCCGGTCCGCGAAGGGCAAGCAACGGGTGCTGCGCGCGACCCGGATGGACGTCGCGGTCGCGATGGCGCTCGCCGGCGCGGTCAACCTGGCGATGGTCGTGCTCGCGGCCGCCGCGCTGAAGGGCACCGGGGCCGACTCGCTCGACGCCGCCCACGCCGCGATTGGCGATCGGCTCGGTCATACGGCGGCGCTGTTGTTCGCGCTCGCGCTGCTGGCGTCGGGCTTCGCGTCATCGTCGGTCGGTACCTACGCCGGCTCCGTCATCCTGGAGGGGTTCTGGAAGCGGCACGTGCCGCTGGCGACGCGGCGGCTCATCACGCTGGCCCCGGCGCTGATCATCCTGGCGATCGGGATCGACCCCAGCCGCGCGCTGGTCGTCTCGCAGGTCGTGCTGAGCTTCGGCATCCCGTGCGCGCTGTGGCCTTTGGTACGTCTCACGGCTTCCCGGCGCGTCATGGGTGAGCTTGTCAACCGGTTGCCGACTACTCTCCTGGCATGCCTGGTAGCAACCGCCGTCACGGCCCTCAACGTCGTACTGATCGTGCTGACGCTGCGGGGGTGAACCGCGCGTGACCAGCGTCTACGCGGTCAGCGACATCCACGGTCACCCGGACAAGCTCGCCGCTGCGCTGCAGGAGGCCGGGCTGATCGACGCCGAGGGCAACTGGTCGGACCAGGACGTCCGGCTGTGGTTCCTGGGCGACTTCTTCGACCGCGGGCCGGACGGTGTCGGCGTACTGGCGCTGGTCCGCCGGCTGGTGGCGCAGGCCGAGGCGGGCCAGGGCGAGGTCCGGGTGCTGCTCGGCAACCACGAGATCCTCGCGCTCGGGATGCGCAAGTTCGGCGACACGTTCGTACCGCACGAGGGCATCACGTCGCGGAGTTTCGAGCGCAGCTGGGCGCTGAACGGCGGCCAGGACCGCGACCAGGAGCTGCTCACCGACGACGACGTCGCCTGGCTGCTGGACCGGCCGATGCTCGGGCTGGACGCCGACCACCTGCTGATGCACTCCGACACCGAGGAGTACCTCGCCTGGGGTGACTCCATCGACGAGATCAACGCGAATGTCCGGACCGAGCTGCACAGCGACGAGATCACCATCTGGTGGGAGATCTGGCGCCGGATGACGTCGCGGTACGCGTTCCGCGGCGAGGCCGGCCCGGTGATCGCGGCGGAACTGCTCGAGCGGCTCGGCGGCCGCCGGATCGTGCACGGGCACAGCATCGTGGCCGACCAGCTCGGCATCGACCCGGCGTACCTGACCGGTCCGCTGCTGTACGCCGACGGCCTGGCGCTCGGCATCGACGGCGGCACCTTCGACGGCGGGCCCTGCCTGGTCGTCAAACTGCTGCCGATCTGACGGAATGCCCCGGCGCCGGGGGTGGTTGACGCTTGAAGTAGATGCCGCACGCCCTTTGGAGCTGAGCCATGTCTGACAAGCCGGTCAAGATCCCTGGTCCCGACCACCCCATCACGGTCGAGAAGAACCCGGACCGGGTGGTCGTCAAGGTCGCCGGTGTGGTGATCGCCGACACTCGTGACGCGCTGTCCCTGCAGGAGGCCGACTACCCGGCCACCCAGTACATCCCGCGCAAGGACGTCGACCTGACGCAGCTGCAGCGGACCGACAACGAGACCTACTGCCCCTACAAGGGCGAGGCCAACTACTTCAGCATCCTGCCCGGCGGTGAGCAGACCGTGAACGCCGTCTGGACCTACGAGAACCCCTACGACGCCGTCGCCGACATCCGCGACCACGTCGCCTTCTACCCCGACCGCGTCTCGATCGAGATCATCGCGGACTGAGGCTGGGTCAACTGAGGAAGGCACGGAGTACCGGCGCGAGCACCTCCGCCGGTACTACGTGATGCTGCCCGTCGAGCTCGACGAGCCTGCCGTTCTGGACCGTCTTGGCGACGGATCGTGCCGCGTCGACCATGAACGGGGGACTCGCCGAGCCGGCGACCACCAGCGTGGGCTGCTGAAGGCCTTCGAGCAGGCTGATCGGCACGACTCCGCCCTTCGACGCGTGGTCCATCACGGCGAAGTCGTAGGCCAGTGTGTGCGCGACCTCGGCCATGCCGGGCGTTCTTGCGTATTCGGTGGCAGCGTCCGACGGCATGCCGGCCATCGCGAGGAAGGTGGCGACGGCGTCGGTTCGACGGCCCTCGCGGAGCAGGCGTAGCACGACGGCGCCGTCGTCGTCGGACTGCTGCTGCGACTCCTCGTCGTCCGGTCCGTACGGCGGCTCGTGCAACACGACGCTGGTGATGGGAAGGCTGCTGGCGGCAATTGCTGTCAGTGCTGCGCCTGAGGAGTGCCCGTAGACGGCTGCGCTGCCGCCGACCGCGTCTATGAGCGCTCGGAGGTCCTGGATCTCGCGGGCGACGGAGTACGGGCTGGTGTCTCCGCTGTCGCCGCGGCCTCGGCGGTCGTACGAGATGACGGTGAAGTCCGGCGCGAGGGCCTCGGCCAATGGCTGGGATCCGCTGCGGTCGGAGAGGGCTCCGTTGACCAGGATGAGCGGCGTACCGGAGCCGTAGCGGTCGTAGGCGATCGTGGTGCCGTCGGCTGAGCGTGTGGTGTCCATGCCGGTGACGTCGAAGCGGTGCTGGGGTTCTCGACATATTCGGTTGTCGGTGGACCCGGGGGCTGCTTCACTGCGCGGTGATGACTTACCTCTCGAGAGTCGACGACTACCTGCACGCTGTTCCGTTGTCCGGGGCTGAGGCGCTGGACGTGGGGCCGTTCACCTTGTTCCGGTCCACCACGATCTGGCCGTACTACGCTCGCCCGGTGCCAGGGTCGGGTGCGACCGTCACCGCCGCCGATCTCGAGGAGCTGCGGACTCGTTGCGAGGAACTCAAGCTGCCGCTGAGCCTGGAGTGGGTGGTCGAGACCTGCCCCTCACTCGGGCCGGCCGCTGCTGAGGCTGGGCTGGAGGTCCACGAGTACCCGCTGCTCGTCCTGGAGCGAGCCGACTTCACCCCTGTCACCACCACCCTCGACTGCCGCATCCTCCCTGCCTCCCCCGACGTACTGCGGCAGGCCCGTGCAGTGGCCGACACGGCCTTCGGTACCCCCGGTACTGCGATCGGCGAGGGCGGAATCGAGGCGCGGGACGCCAGCGCCGCCGATTCCAGCGACGAGAAGGTCGCAGTCCTGGTCGAACGGGCCAAGGCGGGCTACTCGATCACCGCCGGCGTCTCCGGCGACCAGGGCATCGTCGCCAGCGGCGTGCACCAACCTGTCGGCGACACCAGCGAGATCGTCGGCGTAGCGACTCTGCCGGCCATGCGCCGACAGGGCTTGGGCGCCGCGGTCACGAGCTGCCTGGTCGAGCACGCCTTCGCCAACGGGGTCGAGCTCGTCCTGCTGTCCGCCGAGGACGACGCGGTGGCCGCCGTCTACGAGCGAGTCGGCTTCCGCCGGATCGGCCACGCCGGCGCCGCCGAACCTGCTGAATAACGACAAGAGTTGGGGCGGGAATCGTTCGGGTTGGGGTAATGGGCATACCGTTGGAGGGATGAGCAATACCGAGCGGACCCGCCCCCGTACCCTCGCCGAGGCACTGCGCGGCTGGGACGACCTTGCCCTCGGCCAGTTGCTCCGGCACCGGCCTGACCTGGCGACCCCGATTCCGGCCGACACCGGCCAGCTCGCGGCCCGGGCGACGACCAACGCGTCGGCGGCCCGCGCGATCAACCGGCTCGACGAGTTCAGCGTCGACCTGCTGGAGGCGCTGTCGGCGCTCACCGAGCCGGTGGACGTCGAGGCGCTGGCCAAGGGCGTCGACCAGCCGGTCGAGGTGGTTCAGCCGCGGGTGACCGAGCTGCTCGCACTCGCGCTGGTCTGGGGTACCGAGGACGACCTGCGCCCGATCAGGGCCGTGCACGAGCTCCTCGGGCCGACACCGGCCGGCCTCGGACCGCTCACGACCCGGCACTTCGGCGATCTCGACCAGCTGATCGAGGACGCCGGCCCGGAAGCCCGTGAGGTGCTCGACAAGCTCACCTGGGGCCCGCCCACAGGTACGGTCGAGAAGGCCGAGCGCCCGGTGACTATCGCGTCTGCGCGGTCCCCGATCGAGCAACTGCTGGCGCGCGGCCTCGTAGTACCGAAGGACGCGACCACTGTCGTGCTGCCCCGGCAGATCGGCCTGCACCTGCGCGGTGGCCGGGTGCTGGCTTCTACCCGGCCCACTCCTCCCCCGCTGGACGGCAAGCCGGTATCCAACGCCATAGCCGACCGTGCCGCCGCCGGAGCCGCACTGGACCTCGTGCGCCAGGTGGACCGCACCCTCGAACAGCTAGGCACAGAGCCGCCTCCGGTACTCCGTACTGGCGGCATCGGCGTCCGTGAACTCCGCACCCTCGCCACCAAGATCGGTGCCGAGGAGCAGACCGCCGGAGCCGTCCTGGAGGTCGCGTACTCCGCTGGGCTAGTTGCAGCCGTCGAGGTCGGCAACAGCGAGATGTGGTTGCCCACCGGTGCCTACGACGACTGGCTGGAGCTCGACACCGCGCACCGCTGGGCCGTACTGGTCCACGCCTGGTTCACCGGGCTGCGGGCGATCGGACTCATCGGCCGACGGGACAGCGGCGGTGCGACTGCTGCTGCTCGTGAGCGACTCGTGAATGCGCTGGCGCCCGACCTGGAGCGGCTGCTGGCTCCTGAGATCCGGCAGCTCACCTTGAAGGCGCTGTCGGAGGCTGCCCCAGGTACTGCGCCCGCTGTTGAGTCCGTGGTCACCTGGGTCGCGTGGCATCGGCCGCGGCGTGGTGGGCAGTTCCGGGATGACCTGGTCGAGTGGACCATCACTGAGGCGGCTCTGCTCGGGTTGACTGGGCTGGGCACGCTTGCTTCGCACTCTGCCGTGCTGCTGAAGGATGAGCCGACCACTGATGAGCTGGCGGCTGCTATCCAGCCGCTGGTACCGGAGCCGGTCTCTGAGGTGCTGCTGCAGGCTGATCTGACTGCTGTCGCGCCGGGGCCGCTCGTGCGCGAAGTACAGGATGAATTGGCTTCCATGGCTGACATGGAGTCGCATGGTGGCGGTGGGGTCTACCGCTTCAGTGAGAGCTCGGTGCGACGGGCTTTCGATCTCGGGAAGACCAGTGATCAGCTGCACAAGTGGTTGGCTGAGCATTCGCGGACTCCTGTGCCGCAGCCGTTGACCTACTTGATCGACGACATTGCGCGGCGGCATGGCGTGCTACGGATCGGCGCTGCGTCGACGTACCTGCGATGTGATGACGAGAACGTGCTGACCGGGCTGTTGAGCGCCAATCTGCCCGGCATCCGCTTCCGGCGGCTGGCGCCGACCGTGGTCGTGTCGCCGTCGCCGCCTGATCTGGTGCTGGAGCGGTTGCGTGATGCGGGGCTGGCTCCGCTGGGTGAGACCTTTGATGGCGTTGTGCACGTGACGGCGGCTGGGCATCGACGGGGTGAGCCGCCGCGTCGGCGGACCAGCCGGGACTTCGCCGACAACGCTCTCGACCTGACCGAGGATCAGATCAAGGCGGTCATCGAGAAGGTCCGCTCGGGCGATCGGGTCGCGGCCGAGCGGCCGGCTGAACACACCTCGGGCGACACGACCGCGCCGGCCGAGACGATCAGCGTGCTCAGCGAGGCGGCCGAGGCGCATACGCGGACTTGGATCTCGTACGTCGACCACAATGGCACGCCGGCCGAGCGGATCGTCGAGCCGGTGCGGGTGGCGGACGGCTGGCTCACGGCGTACGACGAAGACGCCGATCAGCCGCGCACGTACGCACTGCACCGGATCGCGACGGCCCGGCCGGTCGAGAAGTAGCGTCGAGTAGTAGCTCAGGCGCGCGCTCGCAGCATGCGGGTGATCAGGTCGGTCTTCTCCAGCAGATTGGCGCGGACCACGGGCTCGGCGTCCGCGGCCAGCGCCTGGATCTTCGCGGCGAAATCGGTATCGACCCCGAAGACCGGGATGAGGGTCCGGGTGTAGGTCGTCGCAGCCATCTGTCCCCACTTGCTGATCTCGGGGACGAGCTGGAGGAACTTGGCGACGAACGGCTTCAACAGCTCGTCCTGCCCCGGGCTCCAGAACGCGGCCGTCACCTGATGCAACGAGCCGAGCGGCACGTCCTGCTCATTCACCAGCCGCTCCCAAACCGCCTGCTTCTCGCCCTGCTCGGGTTTCGCCGCGCGGACGGTGAGCTCACTCACCCAGGACTCGGGATCCTGGTCCTTGGCGAGCAGAGCGTTCACCTCGGCGGTGGTGTCGGCGTTGAGCTGCGCCTTGCGAACCAGTGCTCGCCATTGCAGGTCGGCGTCATCGCCCGCTTCGGTCTGAAGCCAGCCGACGCTGTCGAGATCGGCGGCGGTCCTCGCGAAACCGCGGAGCGCGACCTTGCGAAGGCGGGGGTTGGCGGAGAGGGTACGACAGCTCGCAGCCACCTCAGCCGCAAGCTCACCTCGTGCCACATCCGAACTCCAGAGCAACGCCGCGTCTACCGCCCGATTGAGATGCGGCTCCACAAGCGACTCGGACGTCTCCACCGCCACCACGCCGGTCAAGCAGCGCACCGCTTCAGCCGCAGTAGCCTCGCCGGTGATCAACATGTCCCAAGCCGTCGCGATCGCGACAGCCCGCGCCAGTGGCGTCGGCAGCCCCGCAGCATCGGCGAAAAAGCTGTCCCGGGTCTTCATGTCCGGCCGAGTCGAAGCAAAGGTCAGATCGTCGTCATTGACCAGATACAAGTCAGCCCCAGCAGGCAACTCCACCCGGGTGCGCCGACCGCTCACCTCCACCTCAACAAGCGCAATGCGCTCCAGCGCGGCCGACGCTCGCGCCTCGCCGCCTGCGGCGGCATCGGCTGGGGTGATGGTGCTGGCGGGCACGGCAGTCGTGGGAGCGACGCTCGCTGGGGCGGCGTCGGAGCGGACGGATGCGGCGTTGACGCCGCCAACGTCGCGGCTTCGCCGGCGGTACGCCCCGATGGCGAGGACTTGGGGCCGGGGTTCGCCATTGGGGCCCTCGGCAACCAATGTCCAGCCAGTGTCGTCCTGTTCCAGCGTCAGCCGGTCGGTGCCGGACTGGTCCAGCCAGCCGGCGCTCCAGCGGTGCAGGTCGCGATCCGTCTCACCGGCTATGGCTGCGATCAGGTCTTCCAGGGTGGCGTTGGACCAGGCGTGCTTGGCGAAGTACTTGGTGAGGCCTTTGGAGAAGGGGGTTTCACCGACGTACGTCATCAGCTGCTGGAGGACTGAGGCGCCTTTGGGGTAGGTGATGGCGTCGAAGGTGGCGGCGCCTTCGGCCACGTTGTCGACGGGCTGGCGGATGGGATGGGTGGTCGGGCCCTGGTCGACCAGGTACGCCTTCAGTTTTTCGCCGGCCAGGTGGGCGGCCCACGCGTCGGAGTACGAGGTGACACGGACCGCCGCCCAGTTGCTGGCGAACTCGGCGAACGCCTCGTTCAGCCACAGGTCGTCCCACCAGCGCATCGTGACGATGTTCCCGAACCACATGTGCGCCAGCTCATGCAGCAGATACCGCGAGAAGAGATCCCACTCCGCCTTGGTCGGCGTACTGCGCCGCAGGAACCAGTCCATCCAGGTGACGCAGCCGTAGTTCTCCATCGCCCCCGCGAACTCCGGAGCGAACACCTGGTCGTACTTCCGCTGCGGAAACGCCATCCCGAACACCTCGGCGAAGAACTCGTGCCCCTGCGTGGTGAGCGTGAAGAGCTCATCCGCGTCGCGATCGAGAATCGGCGCCAGCGACTGCCGCGCGAACAGCCCGAGATCATGCCCGGCACCCTCGCGACGCAACTCGTAGTACGGGCCGGCGTTGATTGCCAGGTTGTACGTCGACAGCGGCGCGGTCGGCGGAAAGGCCCACCGCCGGCCGCCCGCGACCGTCTCGATCCGCGGGTCGCCGGAGTTGGTCAGGACGAGCCAGTCGGCCGGCGCGGTGACTGTAAAAGCGTGCGGCGCCTTGAGGTCGGGCTGGTCGAAACAGGCCCACACGTAGCGGGTGACATCCGGCGGGAAGTCGGTCCAGAAGTACACCCGCCCGTCCGCCGGATCGACAGCCTTGCGGAGGCCCTGCGCTGCCGTGCTGTCGGCGATCACCGTCGTCACTTCGAGCACGTTGTCGGCCGCGAGCCCGGTCAGCGCGATCCGCCCATCGACAGCAGCCGGCAGCGCGACCCCGTTGAGGACAGCGCTCTCGATCTCCGCGACACAGTCGGCGAACGTCGTCGCGCCCGGCTGATGGCAGCTGAACGCGATCGTCGACGTACAGACCACCCGCGTGCCGGTGGGCAGGTCGGTGAGGTCGACGGCGACGTCGTACCGCTGGATGGTCAGTAGCCGGGCGCGTTCCTCGGCTTCGGCGCGCGTCAGACTCAGGACGGCCACCTCCGCACCTTCCCACGAAACGGATTCCCGGGACATCGAATTACCGGAACCCGCGCGGAAGTGGGCTGACGAATCAGCCACCTTCGGTCGGCTACCTTTCAGCCGTGCCGCAGAGTCCGATCAACATCCACAGCATCCATGCGGTGAACAGCCCAGGCCTGCCCGCCCTACGAGTCCACTACCCGCCCGCCCTCGACCTGTCCCTCCGGTACGAAGGCAGCGGCAGGACAGTGCTCGCCCCGATCCCGGCCGGCGCGGCCTGGGTGATGCTCGGCGCGGTGCGGTACGACCTGGTCAACTTCCACTTCCACACCTTCTCCGAGCACCGGCTGGACGGCCGGCAGTTCCCGTTGGAGCAGCACTTCGTGCACAGCGGGCCGAACGGCGAGGCGCTTGTCATCGGTCTGTTCCTCACGCCCGGCGGCAAGGGCGGGACCGTACAGGACCAGGTGCTCGCCACGGTGCCGGAGGAGGGCGGGCCGGACGTGTACGTCCCCCAAGCCGCCCTGGCGACCGGGTTGCCGGACGACCTCTCGACCTTTCGGTACGAGGGCTCCTTGACCATCCCGCCGTACAGCGAGCCGGTGTCCTGGCTGATCCTCAGGAGTCACCGGTCGATCCAGGCCGCGTCGCTGCACAACCTCCGGCTTCGTTTCCCAGCCGGCGACAGCCGCATGATGCAGCCGCTGAACGGCCGTACGGTCAGCTACCGTCCTCAGGCCAACTAAGCGCGCGGGGGTCAGCGGGCTGCGGCTAGGGCTGCTGCTGAGAGGCCGAGGAGGACTAGTGCCAGCGCCGGGTCGGCCAGGCGGGGGTGGGTGAGCCAGCGAGCGCGCAGGCGGGCAACGGCTCGGTACACGGCCGGTACGGCGTCGTACTGGGTCTCTGGGTCGTGCTGAGCCGGAGCGGCCGGCTCAAGGGTGGTGGTCGTCGTGGCGTCGGTGCTAGGCACGGGGAGCTGCTTTCAGGTGGATGCGGTGGGCGACATTGCTGTACCCGCCAGCACTACTTGCCAGCTTCGGCCTGGTTCAAACGTTCGGTCCGTGGATCGGCATCGGATCGAGGCATTTGCCACCACGAGGCACAATGGAGGGTCGGGTGGAGTCTTCTGCCTGAAGCTGGTGACGGGAGAAGCTGTAGTGACTGACGGGCCGTTGATTGTTCAGTCCGACAAGACGTTGTTGCTGGAGACCGCCCATCCGGAGGCGACCGACTGCCGGAAGGCGATCGCTCCCTTCGCAGAGCTGGAACGCGCACCGGAGCACGTGCACACCTACCGGCTGACGCCGCTGGGGTTGTGGAACGCCCGGGCGGCCGGACACGACGCCGAGCAGGTGATCGACGTACTGCTGCGCTACAGCCGGTACCCGGTCCCCCACTCGCTCCTGGTCGACATCGCGGAGACGCTGGACAGGTACGGGCGGCTCCGGCTGGAGAAGCACCCGCAGCACGGGCTGGTCCTCGTCACGACGGACAGGCCGGTCCTGGAGGAGGTACTGCGCTCCGCCAAGGTCAAGCCGATGATCGGCGAGCGGATCGACGACGACACGGTCGCGGTGCACCCGTCGGAGCGCGGGCACCTGAAGCAGACGCTGCTGAAGATCGGCTGGCCGGCCGAGGATCTCGCCGGGTACGTCGACGGCGAGGCGCACAAGATTGACCTGGTCAAAGATGGGTGGGACCTCCGTCCGTACCAGCAGCAGGCGACCGACGCGTTCTGGCACGGCGGCTCCGGGGTCGTCGTGCTGCCCTGTGGCGCCGGCAAGACGATCGTCGGCGCGGCCGCGATGGCGCAGGCGTCGGCGACCACGCTGATCCTGGTGACCAACACGGTCTCGGCGCGGCAGTGGAAGGACGAGCTGCTCAAGCGGACCACCCTGACCGAGGACGAGATCGGCGAGTACTCCGGTGCGCGCAAGGAGATCCGCCCGGTGACGATCGCGACGTACCAGGTGATGACGACCCGCCGGAAGGGCGTCTACACCCACCTGGAGCTGCTCGACGCGCGCGACTGGGGCCTGATCGTGTACGACGAGGTGCACCTGCTGCCGGCCCCGATCTTCCGGATGACGGCCGATCTCCAGACCCGCCGCCGGATCGGGCTGACCGCCACCTTGGTCCGCGAGGACGGCCGCGAGGGCGACGTCTTCTCGCTGATCGGGCCGAAGCGGTACGACGCCCCGTGGAAGGACATCGAGGCGCAGGGCTGGATCGCGCCCGCGGACTGCGTCGAAGTACGGGTGGACCTGGAGCAGACCGAGCGCTTCGTCTACGCCACCGCCGAGCCCGAAGACCGCTACCGCCTGGCCGCCTCCACGCCGGCCAAGTCCCGCCTGGTCCGCCGCATCGCCGACCACCACAAGGGCGAGCCCATGCTGGTGATCGGCCAGTACATCGACCAGCTGGACGAGCTGGGTGAGCGCCTGGAATGCCCTGTCATCAAAGGCGAAACCACCGTCAAAGAACGCCAACGCCTCTTCCAGGCATTCCGTACCGGCGAGATCGACCGTCTCGTCGTCAGCAAGGTGGCCAACTTCTCCATCGACCTCCCCGAAGCCTCGGTAGCCGTCCAGGTCTCCGGCACGTTCGGCTCCCGCCAGGAAGAAGCCCAGCGCCTGGGCCGGGTCCTCCGCCCCAAGGGCGACGGCCGCACGGCCCGCTTCTACTCCATCGTCGCCCGCGACACGGTAGACGCCGAATTCGCCGCCCACCGCCAACGCTTCCTGGCCGAACAGGGCTACGCCTACACCATCGTCGACGCCGAAAACCTCTTCGCCTGAATTGCAGTAAAGAAATACGGGTAGTTCTGGTGGGAATTAAATTTTCGGCAATCGCCGAACCAGTACAATCCAGAAAAGATTGCCGAACGGCGGCCGCGGAACATCCGCGGCCGCCGTTCGGCACGTCGGGCTACTCGAAGAACCGCTTGATGAGATACCCGGTCAATCCAGCCCCCACAGCACGGATCGCAAGCTCCAGCAGGCGCAACAAGCTCTTCGAGCCAATGCTCCACCGAAACCAAGAACCCTTGCGGTGGGGGTCGCGTCGCCCTCTCGGCGATGCCTGTCCGGTCATTGTCCAATCCCTCCATCAGTGGATAGGGCGGACACCTCGGACCGTCCTTCACATCAAGGTAGCGCCCTCGAACCGGTTGCGCAAAGCACAACTAACACACCCCCTGTCAAGCATTTGCTATTCCTACTAGTACTTACAACTACCTTTGTTTCCGGCCCTCCGGATTTGATCTCTGGAGGGCTCCTTGCGTCCTAGGCGGCACCGAGGCTTCCTGAGATGGGGCGTGCGCCCGTTAACCTGCTCGCCGCCGAGCCGCCGACGGCGACGCAGCCTCCAGCCGACCGTCCATGCCCCCTTGGAGCTACTGCGGGGTGGGAGGTTGCGAGGACCTTGAACCTCATCTGGTGGACTTGGACAAGATATTCTTGGCCACGGTCATCTGTCCCTGGTCAAGGTCGCCAGTTCCTCCGTGTCAGCCGAGGAGGTCGTCGCAGGCGATCAGGGGGCAGGGGACTCGTTTGAGGTAAGGGCCGGCTGAGCGGTTGCCGTGGGCTGCGTCCAGGGCAGGTCGCCAATGATCGCGGCCTAGTACTACGGGGTGGCCGGCGCGGTCGGCTATGGATGCTCGCGCCAGGCCCGTGCGGCCCGTGCCGGCTGCCTCCAGCACTCGGCGTAGTACCGGGGTGGTGATGTCGGGCTTGTTGGCCATGTGGAGCAGGGCGAGGTCGGCATCTTGGGTCAGGGCCCAGGAGAGGCCCACGCGGACCGACGCGGAGAGGCCCATGATCCAGTCGGACTGGACGATCACCACGTCTGAATCGGTCAGGAGTGCGATGGCGTCGGAGGCTGACGCGCCTACGACCACGGCGATGGAACCGCAGCCGGCTCGCGCATGATGTCTACGGTGCGGGTGACCCAGGGTGTGCCGTCCGGGTGACGCATCAGGACGGCGGGCATTCCCAGGCGGGTGCCTGGCCCGGCTGATAGGAGGATGCCTAGGAGGGTCATACGCCCAGTCTGATGCGGATGCGGACGAAGTCAGCCTTCATTGAGTTGGCGAAGGCTGTGGCGTGCCGGATTTGAGGGTGGTCAGGAGGTCTCGGCGCCGTGGCGGTGAAGGGCTGAGGGGAAAAGGAATGGACCGGCGGTCTGCCGGGTTGCGTAATAGAAGGCAGACAACGGCGGATTGGGGGGTGACGGGGCGGTCACGAAGCGTGTCCCAGGGGTTGCCCAGGGCAACATCAGGGTTCTGCCTGGGCCATTCCGGAGGCTTTGACCGGTACCGTCGAGGGGTATGGGGACACACGCACTGGAGCAGGTGGAACTGGCTGGTGAGCGGGGGCGCGCCCCATCGGGGGCGGCGCCGGTGCTGTGGCGGGTGGTGCGAGAAGTAGTCCTGCTGGCGACCATGTTCGGTGTCTACAGCGCCGGCCGGCAGTTCGCCGCCAAGCACACCGGCTCGGCCTTCGACCACGCTCGCGAAGTACTTTCCTTCCAGCGCTGGCTGCATCTGCCCGATGAGGCATCGATCCAGCACGCCGCGCTCCAGGTCCCCCATCTGGTCGAGGGAGCAAACCTGTACTACGCCTCAGTACACGCGCCGCTGACCGGCGCGGTGCTGATCTGGCTGAGCATCTGGCGCCCCAAGGCCTACTCGAACGTGCGCTGGACGATCGTCGCGCTGACCGGCCTGGCGCTGATCGGGCACATCCTGTTCCCGCTCGCCCCGCCGCGGATGATGCCGGGCTTCGTCGACACCGGCCTGCGGTTCGGCCAGTCGGTCTACGGACCGGACGCCTCGGGCGGGCCGGCCAACCAGTTCGCCGCGATGCCGAGCCTGCACGTCGGCTGGGCCGCCCTGATCGCCCTGTCGATGATCCTGATCACCCGGAGCAAATGGCGTTGGCTGTGGCTCCTGCACCCGATCATCACCTTCGCCGTGGTGGTCATGACGGCGAACCACTATTGGCTCGACGGCATCGTCGTCCTGATCCTGCTCGGCATCACCCTTCCGGTGCTGCTCCGGCCCGGGTTGCATGCCGACAGGCCGGTCGTGGATAAATCAGTCGCTCGGGAGCTTGCTCTCAAGTAACGTGACGGGGCTTCCCCGACCCTCGACCGCTTGTGCGGAGGTCCCTGCATGCCCCCCGACGACCCCATCCTTCAGGCCGAGAAGACCTACCTCAGTACGTCGCGCGCCGCGCTGGCGGTGATGCGCGAGAAGACCGGATCGCTGGAGATCGCCAGCGCCGACCCGGTCAACACCGAGTTCCTCAAGGCCGCGATCTGGCGGCGGATGAAGGAGCTCGAGGACGACCCCGACGTACCACTGTTCTTCGGCCGGCTGGACTACCTCGAACCGGTCGAGGAGACCTTCCACATCGGTCGCCGGCACGTGAACGACGAGGCCGGCGAGCCGCTCGTGGTGGACTGGCGGGCCGACATCTCGGTGCCGTTCTACCGGGCCAGCAAGACCGAGCCGATGGGCGTCGGGATGCGCCGCCGGTTCGGCTTCACGCACGGCGAGATGACCGCCTTCGAAGACGAGGACCTGACCAGCTCGGCCGCGCCCGAGCAGCACAGCAACATCCTGGACGCAGAGATCGAGCGTCCCCGCTCCGGCCCGATGCGCGACATCGTTGCCACCATCCAGCCCGAGCAGGACGTCATCGTCCGCGCCGGCGTCGAGGAGACCATCTGCGTCCAGGGCGCGCCGGGCACCGGTAAGACGGCAGTGGGTCTGCACCGGGCCGCGTACCTGCTCTACGCGTACCGCGACCAGCTCAGCCGGTCGGGTGTCCTCGTGGTCGGCCCCAACGCGAGCTTCCTGCGCTACATCGGCGACGTGCTCCCCGCACTGGGCGAGATCGAGGCCAAGCAGACGACGGTCGAGGAGATGGTCGCCCGGGTGAAGGTGGCCGGGCCTGGCCCGGCCGCGCTGGACGTACTCAAGGGGGATGCGCGGCTGGCCGAAGTACTGCACCGGGCGGTCTGGTCCCAGGTCCAGCTACCCAAGGAACCCCTAGTAGTCCCTAGGGGATCCCACCGATGGCGGGTAGCGGCGTACCAGGCTGAAGAGCTGGTCAACGAGCTGCGGACCCGCGGAGTCCGGTACGGCGCCGGCCGGGCCATGCTGCCGCAGCGACTCGCGCATGCCGTCCTACTCCGGATGGAAGCGGCCGGTGACTCCCCCGACGACCGCGTGCAGGACTCGGTGGCCCGTAGCCGACCCGTGAAACAGTACGCCGACGCGCTGTGGCCGGCGATCGACCCGGCCAAGCTGCTGTTCCAGCTGTTCACCGACGCCGAGCTACTGGCCGAGCACGCAGCAGGGATCCTCACCGAGGACGAGCAGGCGCTCCTGCTCTGGGAGAAGGCTCCCCGGTCCGCAGGAGCCGCCAAGTGGTCGGTTGCCGACGCCACCCTCATCGATGAGATCGCAGACCTGGTCGACCGGACGCCCAGCCTGGGACACGTAGTACTGGACGAGGCGCAGGACCTGTCCGCGATGCAACTCCGGGCAGTAGGACGCCGGTGCTCGACCGGCTCGATGACAGTGCTCGGCGACATCGCCCAGGGCACGACCCCGTGGGCGACACCCTCCTGGGACGAGGCACTCGCACACCTGGGCAAGAGTGGCGCCCACACCGAGGAGCTGACCGCAGGCTTCCGCGTACCGGGCCAGGTGATCGAGTACGCCGCGCGGCTCCTCCCACAGATCGCACCCCACCTGACCCCGCCTACCGCGGTACGGCGGTCCCGCGGTGAGCTGGACATCACACGGGTGCCCGACAGCATGGCGGCCGCTGTCGAGACGGTCAGCCGGGTGATGGACCGGCCCGGTTCGATCGGGCTGATCGTGCCTGACGTGCTGGTCCCGGCCGCTCGGAAGGCTCTGGAGAGCCGGGGGGTGAGTTACGCGGTACTGGGCGACGAGGACGACGTCGAGGCCCACGTGGACGTAGTACCGGCCGGGCTGGCCAAGGGTCTCGAGTTCGACCACGTGGTGCTGGTGGAGCCCGCTGGGATCGTCGCCGGCGAGGCGGACGAGCGGACGGGGTTGCGCCGCCTCTACGTCTGCCTGACGCGTGCGGTCACCTCGCTGGCGGTCTTGCACAGCGAGGACCTGCCCGAGGTATTGGAACGCTGATCGTAGGCTGGGGTGCGTGACTACTGACCTGGACGAGGCTGCTGTCGACTTCGGCCGGGTACGGCCCCGGCTGTTCGGGATCGCCTACCGGATGCTCGGCAGCGTCCAGGAGGCCGAGGACCTGGTCCAGGACGTGTGGCTCAAGTGGCAGGCCTACGACCGCAGTACGGTCCGGGAACCGGCCGCGTTCCTCGCCACCACGACGACCCGGCTGGCGATCAACGCCAGCCAGTCGGCCCGGGCCCGGCGAGAGACCTATGTCGGGCCGTGGCTGCCGGAGCCGGTCGACACCAGCGCCGACCCGACGCTGGGGGCCGAGCGCGGTGAGGCGCTGGAGCTGGCCATGCTGGTACTGCTGGAGAAGCTGTCGCCGACTCAGCGGGCGGCGTACATCCTGCGTGAGGCCTTCGACTACCCGTACGACCAGATCGCCGACATCGTCCAGCTGTCCGAGGCCAACGTCCGCCAGCTGGTCAGCCGGTCCCGCAAGCGGCTCGCGGAGGAGCGGCGCGAGCCGGTCGACAAGGACGAGCAGCGCAAGCTGCTGGCAGCCTTCATGGCTGCCGCTCAGGAGGGTGACCTGGCGACCCTGGTCGAGCTGCTCGCCACCGACGCCGTGAGCTACTCCGACGGCGGTGGCATCGTCCGCGCCACCAAGGTCCAACTGCTCGGCGCCGACGTCATCGCGAAGGTCACGGTCGCCTTCTCGGGCACCTTCTGGACCGGCTCGGAGCTCACCTTCGTGGAGGCCAACGGCGGCTGGTCCGCGGTGGCCTCTCGCGACGGCGAGACCTTTGTCGCCATCAGCATCAGCGCCTCGGCCGACGGCATCGACCAGATCCAGTGGATGCTCAACCCCGAGAAGCTGGCCCACCTGTCCTTCAGCTAGGCGGCTTCGGTCACGTACTCGGTATCCTCTTCAAGGTGCTCGATCTGCTGCAGCGCAGGGTTGCGGCAGAGCGTCACCAGGAGGCCGATGACGAGCAGGCCGAGTACTGCGGCGATGGGCGGCAGCATCTGTACCCCTACCAGGTTGATGATCACGCCGCCGACCACGGCGGACAGGCCTGCACCCAGGTAGATCGCGGACGCGTTCATGGCCAGCAGGAGCCCGCCGCCTTCACCCATCTCCAGGAGCAGGTTCTGGATCGGTGGGTTGAACGCCCAGGTGAAGAGGCTCCACACGAAGAGTGCGACGGCCGCGCCGGCCACTGTGGTGGCGGTCAAGGTCAGAGTGGCGATGACCGCGGTGAAGCCGGTGAGGGTGACAGTCAGAGTCCGCAGGCTGCCGAAGCGGTCAGTGGCGCGACCACCGACCAGGTTGCCCAGCACTGCGCCTACGCCGTACACGAGGAGCAGCACGCTGACAGTGCCGCCCTTGAGGTGGGCAGTCTCGGCCAGCAGCGGTACTACGTAGATGAAGACGCTCATGGTCGCCAGTACCGCGAGCACGGTCATCGCCAGGACGGTCTGCACGCGGCGATCCGTCAGACCGGCGAAGCGCTCACGCAGGCTCACCGCCTCGGGCGCCTCGACTGTCGGTAGTGCGGACCGGACTGCCAGCGTGACCACGAGGCAGACAGCGGCGATCAAGGCGAACACCCCGCGGTAGCCGAGGCTGTCGCCGAGCAGACTCCCCGCCGGTACGCCGAGAACGAGCGCGAAGGTCAATCCGCCGAACACCACGGCCACGGCTCGTCCCCGCTCCTCGGGCGGCAGGAACTTGGTCGCGAACAGTGTCGCCGCGGGCGTGTAGGCGGCAGCGCCGAAGGCCGCCACGATCCGGCCGACGATCAGGATCGGGTAGTTCGTCGCGATCGCCGCGATCCCGTTGCCGAGCGCGGCCAGCAGCAGCGCGGCGATCAGCAGCGTGCGGCGCTCCCAGCGGCCGGTCAGGGTCGACAGCAGCGGCGCGCCGACGGCGTACGAGAGGGCGAAGGCAGTGGCGAGCTGGCCCGCGGCGGTCAGCGAGACGTGCAGCTCGGAACTGACGGCGGGCAGCACCCCGGACACGACGTACGCGCTGGTGCCGACGGCGAAGGCGCCGGCGGCCAGCAGGTAGATCCGTGCGGACATGAAACGACCTTCCAGAAGACTCAGAGGCTTGTTCGATGTAGATCGTACTACGATTGTCGTCGAAGTTCGACCGGCGTCGTACTATGGACCCATGAGCACCTCGAAAGCCCTGCCACAGCCCGACCGCGAGGAGATCCGGGTCGAGGCCGTCTTGCAGGCACTGGGCGAGCCCGTCCGGCTGCAGATCGTCCGGGCCCTGGCGGACGTCCCCGAAGGCATCGCCTGCGGCGAGATCGAGCTGCCCGTGACGGCGTCGACCCGGGCTCACCACCTGCGCACGCTGCGTGAGGCAGGCGTACTGTCCACCCACACCGAGGGCACCCGCCGAATCAGCAAGCTGAGGCGCGAAGACCTGGAGGAGCTCTACCCCGGTCTGCTCAACGGAATCCTCGCCGCACGGCGCTGATCGGCAACCGCAAGGCAGAGGTGTGCCGATCGAGCGGTCACCGTTGTGGTCGGGCTGGCAGACTGTGGCGGTGGTGGTCCTGCGTGAACGGTGGAACGAGCTGCTGCCCGGCTCTGCGCCGCTGGCGGACGATCTCGTCGCGCGCTACGTCGAGCGGAACCGGCGGGCCTATCGCGATCAGTACCTCGAAGCCGTCCTGGACGCTCTCGACTCCCTGATCCAGCTGAGCACCGATCCGACGTCGGTCCGGCTGGCAGCCTGGTTCCATCGGGCCGTGCACCAGCCCGGTGGCGGGCCCGCCGAGGACGCGGAGTCGTCGGCCCGCTTGGTGGAGCAGACACTGCCGGCGTACGGCGTGGACCCGATCCGCATCGCCGAGGTGGCCCGGCTGGTCCGGCTCACCGGCAAGCTGGCCACTCCCCCGACCGACTCCTACGCACCGCCCCGACGCGACGCCAACGGCGATGTCCTGCTCGATGCGGTCAACGGCATCCTGGCGACGGCTCCGGCCCGCTACGCCGCCCACGCGTCCGAGGTACGCCGGGACGCGGGCGACCGCACTGCCGCCATCGGACGCCGGTACGACGAAGTGCGGGTCCTGCTCGACGGGCATCTCTACCGAACTCAACTGGCTCGCCAGCGAATGGGGGCGCTCGCCCGCGCCAACCTGGAAGCCGAGCTCAACGGGCTCGACAGCGAACTACCAGCGCCCTGGCGTGGTTGGCAGCAGGCTGCTCTGGCCGCTACTGCCACCTTCTCGGCGATTGCGGCGGCCGTGGCCTCGATAGCCGCCGCTGGAGCTCCTTGGCAGGTGCCGACGGTTGAGCCCGAGGCGGGTTGGCCGCCAGTCGCTCTGGCTGTGTTCTCACTCTTCTGCGCGCCACTGCTCTTCAGGACGTCCCGCAGCGCGAGTCAACGCGCAAGGCTGATCGCTGGCACGGTGGTGGCCGTCGCGGTCACCGGACTGCTGGTCGCCTGGGCGAAGGTCCCAGTGACCAACCCTGCCGTCGGTGTCGGCCTCCGCGTTCCACTGGTCATCTCCGCCCTTCTACTACTCCTCCTAGCCGGTACTGCGGCATTGGTCGCCTCGCTACTACGGACCAGAAACGCCCGGTTCCTGCCGACCCGGAACCTCGGCCAGCAGCTCTCGTGGCTCGCAGTACCGGGGGTGATCGCGCTGCTGCTCCTACTGGTCGTGCAGCCGATCGCCAGGGGGTACGTACTGGGCTCCAACGAGCGGTCGGAAGGTCCACACGGGCCGGCTGGGCAGATGCCCGCGTCGCTGCTCGACGGCGGGGTCACCTGGGTCAGCCGGGCTCTGACCAGCGCTGGCGCCGAGGAGGCCGTCGGGACGAAGTACGGGATCGCTGTACCGCGGCAGAGCGGCGTGGTGGAGATGCTGGACGCCGCCACCGGGGAGCTGCGATGGCGCTACAGCCGGTCCGACTCTGATGAGAAGCCGGACATCGTCGCCACTGGCAATGGTGAGTACGTGCTGGCCGAGTTCGCCGACGTCGGCTACCTGCTGCTGGACGCGAACACCGGCAAGCGCAAGGCGGCCTGGCCGGGTAGTACGCGGGACCACAGCATCCAGCAGGCCGACCCGCTGCTGACCGGCCAGCGGGTCGCACGTGGCTCCGACAAGCTCTATGGGGTCGATCCGGACGGCGGCAGCCGGTGGACCTTCGAGCCCGGCCGCTGCACTGACATCGGGGCCGTTGCGACCTCGCAGACCGTGGTGGCGTTCCTCGGGCACAGCTGTGGCAGCGAGCCCGACGAGATGGCCGGGCTGGACCTGAAGAGCGGCAAGAAGCTCTGGAGCAAGTCGCCGACCGACATGTACCGACGGCCGGTCGTGGTCGGCGGGCTGGTCGTGGTGGCCGAGCCGGGCGGCGATTCCGACGTACCGGTCGCACTGGTGGCCATCGAGCCGCGTACCGGCGAGACGAAGTGGCGGTGGCCGGTACCGGCGAACTGGTCCTGCCGGACGCTGCTGAAGTCGGCCGGGCGGCTGCTGATCGTCGTGGACTGCCCTGGACCGGAGAGCCAGCAGAACACCAAGACGGTGGTCACTGCGATCGACGCACAGACCGGTCAGACCGCTTGGCAGACCACCGCGCCGGTGGACCCGAGGAGCCGGGTCGCCGTGACCGCGGACGGCCGGGTCGTGTCGCTGGGCGGCAGCAGCTCGGGAGGCTGCGCGGCCAACATCATCGACAGCACCGGCTTCCGCCGAATCGCCCTCCCCACCGGCATCTCCTGCAGCCGAGACCCGGTAGCCATCGGCAACCTGGTTCTCACCTCAGGCCCAGCCGGCGTCATCGCCCTGCACTGAGTTGAGACTCGGCGTTGGAAAGAAGTTCTACGACTCGGGTGCCGAATGCCACGTCGACCGGGTGTGAGTCGCCCGACTCGGCGGCGGCAACTAGCTCAGTAGCGGCCAAAGCGAAGGCTTCGACGGCCGTGGTCTCGGCGTCCGGCAGGATCGCCGTGCCGGTCTCTCCCCAGACGGCGGTCTCGAAGCTGCTGCCCTCCGGTGGCGCCGACAGCGTCAAGCTCGCAGTACTCGTCGCACCGGACTCGTGGGTGAGGACGAGGTGCACGAGGTCGCCTTCACCACCTACCGCGCGCAGGTCCTCGATCGGGCCGAGCAGACCGATCAGGTTGGACAGCGCATGCGGCCCGACATCCCACAGCGCCCCACGCGCCTCCCGCCTCCACGCCGACCCACCAAAGGGGTTACCGGGTGCGTCGAGCGAAGCGAGCATCCGCGCCCAGCCACCTTTCCAACCGCCGGTCCGCTGGGTCTGGTCGAAAAACGCCCGGGTCTCCGGCTGAAACCGTCCGGTGAAGAAGACCACCGAGGCGATGCCCTCGTTGGCTACCTCCTCGGCCAGCGCCCGGGCGTCGTCCAGCGAGTCGGCCACCGGCTTGTCGAGCAGCAGATGCTTGCCGACCGCCGCGGCCTCGAGCGCCATCGACGCCTGCACGTTCGGAGGTACCGCGAAAGCAAGCGCGTCCACGTCGGCGAGTAACTCTGCGTAATCGGTGTAGGCCGTGACCCCTAGATCAGCAGCCAATGCCTTCGCTTTGTCCTCGTTCCGGCCCCAGACACCCACCAATTCGACGTCATCGGCATCCTTCAAGCCCGGCCCTTGCGTCAAATGCGCCCACGGCCCGGTTCCGACCAATCCGAACCGCATGGTGTCTCCCTTGTGACGAGCCGATATCGCTTTGGCCACGACCCTAACCGGGAAGCCCGGATCGGTCGGTGGGGGCCGTCACCGGGTGCGAGACTCACCGCCATGGACCTGCGCGACCAGTGGAATCGCCTGCTGCCGCACGCGCAGCCGTTGGGCGATGATCTGCTGGCTCGTTACGCAGAGCAACATCGCCACTATCACGACCAGCGGCACCTGACCGAGATGCTCGAGACCATCGACGAGCTCGCCCCGGTCGCCACCGACGTCGACGCGGTCCGGCTGGCGGCCTGGTTCCACGACGCGATCTACGACCCGCAGGCCGACCCGGGCGAGAACGAAGAGGTCTCCGCCCAACTGGCCGAGCTCGAACTGTCGGCGTACGGCGTCGAGGCCGCCAAGGTGGCCGAGATCGGCCGGCTGATCCGGCTGACCGCCAAGCACGACTGCGAGCCCGGCGACGCGAACGGCGCCGTCCTGTGCGACGCGGACCTGCGGGTGCTGAGCATGTCCTCGGACCGGTACGACGAGTACGCGGTCGGCATCCGGGCGGAGTACGCGCACATCGCCGACCGCGACTTCGCCCGGGGCCGGACGAAGTTCCTGCAGGGCCTGTCCGAGACCTCCCTCTATGCGACCGACCACGGCCGCGAGCACTGGGAGCACGCGGCCCGGGAGAACCTCCGGCGCGAACTGAAGCAGTGGGGCCCTAAGGCGGCCCGGCCGATCGCCGGGCTGATCCCGCTGATCTACCTGGGAGCAGCGCTCGGCGTGGTCATCGCTGCCTCGGTACTACTCGGCCGCGGGCTAGGAGCGGCCGCACGCTGGCCCGCCGAGCCCGGGGACGTCAATGGCTTCCCGGTCTGGGCCCCGATCGCCGGTACGGCCGTGGCTGCCGCACTTGCCTGCGCATGGTTTCGCCGGGCACAGCCTCGACTGGTGACGATCCCTGCGCTGGTGTTCGCCGTCGTCGGGGCGATCTCCATCGGGATCTGCTGGTGGCAGTGGCCCTCGGCGAAGCCCGGTGCGGCCATGAGTGAGCGCTGGCCGTACCTCATCCTCGCTTCCTTCGCCCTACTGGTCGCCGGTGCGCTGCTCGGGTTGGCGCGACGACTACGGCTCGCTCCGCCCTACGCACTGGCTCCTCCCTGGGCGCTGAGTCTCGGCGTGACCGTGGTGTGCGCTTCACTGCTCGCCTGGATTTCGGTGTCGGCCGGTGAGCCGTTCGTACAGGCCCGGCTGGAGACAGCCAACACGGTGAGCACGACCACGGATGAAGCACCCGGGACACAGCCGGTGCAGCTCGACGGTGGCGTCGCCTGGAGCCGGGAGGTGCCAGCGACGGGTGCTATCGCCGGTACTGCGGGTGGCGTGGCCGAACTGCGGTCGGATGGGGTGGTGATGTCGGACGCGACCACTGGCCAGACCCGGTGGCGGTACACCCGAGCAGATGTCGATGACGCCGCGGCCAACGGCTCCGACGGGCTACTGGTCTCCAGCGATGGCCGGACGATCGCAGCGCATCTGCCGTACGACAACGGGAACGCTCCTCGCGGGATCGACCTGCCGACGTACGCAGTACTGGACGCTGTGAGCGGCAAGGTGCTCACTGAGGTTCACACGGACGGTACTGCGCTTGCGGTCGACGCCAACCAACTGCTGGTGGCCGAAGGTACGGAGGTCGTGGCGCACGGTGTGAGCAGCCCGACCCACTGGCGGGCGCGGCTGAAGTGCACTGTCACGCAGGGCGTGCTGCTGGCCGACCAGGCAGTCGTGGTGGACGCATGCGGTGGCAACGGCGCGGTAGTACGTGGACTGGATCTTGTGGATGGGGATCAGCGCTGGGAGGCCAACGTGGGCATCCAGTTCGAGCTCAGCGCCGAGCTGGACCCGTCGACGTGGATCGGCGACCTGGTCGCAGTACCCGACACCCGTGCGGTCTCTGGGCTGATCTGGATCGGCGCGGCCGGCGGCACCCTCTACCAGTGGTCAGTGGACGTCGGCTCGGGCCGCATCCTGTGGACCGACCCAGTGCCCGGTACGCCGAGGCCGCGGCTCGGGCGGGCGTCCTGCGACGCCCAGCTCGCCGCGACACACAACTCGATCGTGCTGATCACCTGCCGGACGAGCACCGAGGAGGGCGAGGACCAGACGTACGACGTATCCGCCCTCAACCCCTCCGACGGCACACCGCAATGGCACCACCTACTGCAGGTACCACCGAAGCTGCAGCAGCCCGAGTTCCCCCGCGACGGCTTCGGCCTGCTCCCGGACGGCCGGGTGCTCACCCTGATGCCACAGTCGGACGGCAGCTGCTCCCCCGTCATGATCGGCACCACCGGCATCCAGCCGCGCCCCCTGGTCCCAGGCCCGACCGCGGCCTCAGCAGCAGATACCAAGAACGTCACCTGCAACAGACCAGCCGTCACAGTAGCCACCGGCCGCCCCATCTTCACCGACGGCACCCGCCTCTTCGCCTTGAACTGACCGACTAGGGTCGGGCCCAGTCGCGGTTGCCAAGCAGTTCCGCAAGCTGGAGGTGCAGTACTCCGCGCGACTCGGCGTCTTCGCCCTGGACACCGGCTCCCATCGGACCGTCAGCTACCGCGCCGGCGAGCGGTTTGCCTTCGCCTCCACCTTCAAGTCGCTGGCCTGCGGCGTACTGCTGGCCCAGGCCCCCGACCTCGGCAAACTGATCCGGTACGACGAGTCCGTCCTGCTCCCCAACTCGCCGATCACGTCAGCAACACCACCCGCACCGAACCCACTCTCAACAAGGCCACCCCCGGCGACGTCCGCGACACCACCACTATCCGCGCCGGCGTCCCCACTGGCTGGAAGGTCGGCGACAAGACCGGCACCGCCGGCTACGGCACCCGCAACGACGTAGCAATTCTCTTCCCACCCAACCGCCCCGCGATCATGCTCGCCGTCATGTCCACCAAAGGCGTAAAGGACGCGCAGAGAGACGACGCGCTGAGGTGAGAAGCACGCTGTTGCCTTGGCTGCAAGTGGAGCGTCGGGGTGAGCGCGGGGGCGTTAGGCTCCGGAGATGGAGCTGACTGCGGCCGCCTTGATGGCAGCACTGCGTGAGCACGCGAAAGCCGGCGAGGTGGTGCACAAGCACTACCCGGGTGCCGGCGAGGTACTGGGTGTGCCCATGCGCAACACCTTCGACACCGCCAAGGCATTCACCTCAATGTCCTTCGAGGAAGTCGAGCGCCTGATGGACGAGCCGTCCTACGAGGGCCGACTGGCCGCCTTCTGCATACTCGACTTCAAGGCGCGCGCGAAGAAGACGACCGACGACGAGCACCGAACGGCATACGAGCTCTACCTACGGCGACACGACGCCATCGACAGCTGGGACATGGTCGACCGAGCAGCACCCCACGTGATCGGCCGATACCTGCTGACCCGCGACAGAACCCCACTGTTCACCCTCGCCCGAACCACCGACCCACTACGCCGGCGCACAGCAATCACAGCTCCCCTGTACTTCGCCCGCTACGGCACCCCAGCCGACCTCACCGACCTCTACGCCCTCGCCGAACTACTCCTCGCCGACAAGAACCCGGTCGTCTCGAAACCCGTAGGCATAGCCCTCAAATACGCCGGCGTACTGGACGAACCATCCCTCCGAACCTTCCTCCGCAACCACGAATCAGCCATGCAGACACCCACCCTCCGGTACGCCCGGGAGAAGCTGAGCTAGCGGGAATATCCGTTGCCGACGGCAGCGTTGACTCATACCGTGATGACCATGTTCCGCGCGGATTCTGTTGCGTACCTGTCAGGCCTGGGCCTGTCAGGCGCTGCCGCGTGGACGTCAGAAGACTTCACCGGCGCGCGAAGCCGACCCTCCTCCTGCTGACGCAGGACCCGCGGAGGAGGGTGGCAGGCAACCGGCCCCCTCCGACCGCTGAGAAACCAGCTGGTACGGACGGCCCTGGGTCCTGGCTCAGTCGAATCTTCTGACCAGCAAGGGAAAACACAATGGCCAAGAGCCAGTTCGTGCGGACCAAGCCGCACCTCAACATCGGCACCATGGGGCATGTCGACCATGGCAAGACCACGCTGACCGCCGCGATCACCAAGGTGCTCGCCGAGCGCTACCCGAGCCTCAACTCGTTCGTCGCGTTCGACGGGATCGACCGGGCGCCCGAGGAGGTCCAGCGCGGGATCACGATCAACATCTCGCACGTCGAGTACGAGACCGCCAACCGGCACTACGCGCACGTCGACATGCCCGGGCACGCCGACTACGTGAAGAACATGATCACCGGCGCCGCCCAGGTGGACGCGGCGATCCTGGTCGTGTCGGCGCAGGACGGCGCCATGCCGCAGACCCGTGAGCACGTACTGCTCGCGCAACGCGTCGGCGTGCCGTACCTGGTCGTCGCGCTGAACAAGGCCGACGCCGTCGACGACCCCGAACTGCTCGACCTGGTCGAGCTGGAGGTCCGCGAACTCCTGTCGGAGTACGGCTTCCCGGGCGACGAGGTACCGGTCGTGCGCGTCTCCGGTCTGCGTGCGCTCGAGGGCGACCCCGAGTGGATGAAGGCCGTCGGCGACCTGCTCGACGCGGTCGACGACTACGTACCGGTCCCCGACCGTGAGCTGGGCGAGCCGTTCCTGATGCCGATCGAGAACGTCCTCACCATCAGCGGTCGTGGCACCGTCGTCACCGGCGCGGTCGAGCAGGGTTCGCTCAAGCTCGGCGACGCCGTGGAGGTCGTGGGCCTCGGCCCGACGATCACCAGTACGGCGATCGGGCTGGAGACGTTCGGCAAGTCGCTGGAGTCCGCGGAGGCGGGTGACAACGCGGCCGTACTGCTGCGTGGCATCAAGCGCGACGAGGTCCGTCGTGGCCAGGTACTGGTACTGCCGGGCACGGTGCAGCCGCATCGCAAGTTCCGGGCGCAACTGCACGCGCTGTCGACCGCCGAGGGTGGCCGGCACACGCCGTTCGCCTCGGACTACCGGCCGCAGTTCTACTTCCGGACCACGGACGTGTCGGGTGGGATCGACCTGGGTGACATCGCCCTGGTGATGCCCGGCGACACGATCGAGCTCGGCGTCGACCTGGAGAAGCCGATCGCGATGACGGCAGGCCTCGGCTTCGCCGTCCGCGAAGGCGGCCACACCGTCGCCGCCGGCACGGTCACCGAACTGCTCGATTGAAGAGAAGGTGCCCCGGGCTAGTTGCCCGGGGCACCTTTCTTATGCCGCGAACGCATCGATCATCCTAGCCATCGGTACGCCGGTAAGCGGCCGTTGCAGCCCATCCAGGTACTCCGCGATCGCCGGCAACGCATCGGTATCGTCCACCAGCATCGCAGCCGCCCACCCGTGCCCCGGCGACAACAGCATCGCCGCCCGGTACCCCGGCAACCGCCCGTTGAGATACAACATCCCCGCCGGCCCCACCGCCCATCCCAGCCCATACGCCAATGGCGTCCACACTCGCGGAGTGGCGATCGCCGCCAGCAATCCCTTGTCCTGCAACAGAAACTCGCAGAAGGTCAGCAGATCGGGCACAGTCGACCAGAGCCCGCCGCTTGGCCGGCGAGCCCTTGGATAGTCACCGGAAGTAAAAGCTGTCGAGCTCAGCCCGGCCGCCGAAATCAATTCCTGCAGACCGTCCTCGAAGGTCCCACCGGCCAATCGCTCCAGCAACGCACCGGCGAGGAAGTAGTTGCCGTTGTAGTAGGCCCAGCGTTCCCCCGGCGGATGCTCCTGCCCGCCGGCGACCACCAGCTTCGCGGCAGCGAGGAACACCTCATCTCCCTCGCCCAACGCCGCAACAGCCGCGGCCTCCGCCGTCTGTTTCAGACCGGAGGACTGGGCGAGGACCTGCTCGACCGTCAGCTCCGTCGCCAGCTCCGGAAGGACCGAGGCCACCGGCGTAGTCAGCTCAAAACCCTTCTGCCACAGGGCTCTCACCACCGCCGCCGCGGTGAACGTCTTGGTCAGGGACGCGATCCGGAATGGTGTGTCGGCCGTTGCGCCAGTCGCTGCCAGCTCTCGTTGGCCGCGGTTCGATACACCGGCCACTGCACCGAGACCCTCGAAGGCGGATACATCCACCTCAGGTTCCCTTGCGATGGCGCAGGCCCGAGGCGAGCAGGCGTTGCACGATCACCCGGCTCGACACCGGTACAGCCCCGGCCGCCACCAGATCGTCGTACCGATCGGACGGTACGTCGTAATGATCGCGGTCGAAGCCACGAGCCGGAATCCCGGCGGCACGGGCGAACTCGTGCAGTTCCTCGTACGACACATCGCTGACCAGATGCGACCACAACCGATTGTGCGCCGACCAGGCCGGCGGATCGATGTAGATCACCGCGCGGCGCCCTTCTCGTCCTGCGCATCCAGCAGATTCCGCCACGCTCGGACAAAGCGCGAGTTCACGTACGCCTTCGTCCACGACCCGTCCTGCCGCACCGACGAGCCCACGTGGAACCGGCGGACGCCGGCGCCGTACAGCCACGGCACATGCTCCGGCTGGAGCGAGCCGCCCGCCATCATCACCTTCGCGACCTGTTCGTCCCCGGACGCCAGCTTGAGCAGATCGTCGAGACCGTGCCCGACCCCGAGCGACGACCCCGCCGTCAGCACGCAGTCCAGCCCCGGCAGGCTTCGCAGCGCCCGCCATGCCTTCTGCTGCTCGAGCACGGCGTCGACGGCCCGGTGGAACGTCCACGGCGTACCGGCGAAGGTGCTCGCGAGGGAAGCGGCCGAGTCGACGTCGATCTCGTTGTCCGCGTTCAGGAACCCGAAGACGAACCCGTCCGCGCCGGCCGACAGGTAGGACTGCGCCATCGCGGTCAGCCGGTTCAGCTCCGCGCCGTCGGTACCGAACGAGTTGGACAGCCGCAGCATCACCCGCAACGGCAGGTCGGTCACCCGGCGGATCGCGCTGACCGTCGACACCGACGGGCACAAGCCGTCGGCCTCCATCGAGGCGCACAGCTCCAGCCGGTCCGCGCCGCCCTCCTGAGCCGCCTCGGCATCCGCCGGATGCAGAGCGATGATCTCCAGCAACGAACCCATGCCCGCCATCATCCTGCATCGGGCCACGGCACCGCGCCGAAAATAACTGTTGCACTCTCCGAAGGTCTTCTGTATCGTTTTTCTAGAACGATTTAGTAGAACGATGCAGAAGGAGCTGTGCCGATGACACCCCGGGTCACCATCAAGACCGTCGCCCAGGCCGCCGGAGTGTCGCCGTCGACCGTCTCCAACGCCTACAACAAGCCTGACCAGCTCTCCGCCGCGGTCCGCGAGCGGGTCCTGGCCAAGGCCCAGGAGCTCGGGTACGCCGGTCCCGACGCCTCTGCCCGCGCCCTGCGCAGCGGCAAGGCCGGTGCGGTCGGCGTGCTGTTCACCGACAAGCTCTCCTACGCCTTCTCCGACCCGTACGCGGTCGGCTTCCTGGCCGGGCTGGCCGAGGTCGCCGAGGAATTCACCACCAGCCTGCTGCTGATGCCGATCAGCTCCAGCGACATCGAGTCCGGGACGAACGCCGTCCGCCAGGCGGCGATCGACACCGCGGCGATCTTCTGCGTCGACTACGGCCATCCCGCGCTCGATCTGCTGAAGAACCGCGGTATCCCGATGGTGTCGACGATGGGCGGGCACGACCTGGCCGACGGCTGGGTGGCGATCGACGAACGCGACGCCGCCGCGGCGATGGGTGAGCACCTATCCCGGCTCGGCCACCGCGACGTGGTCGTCCTGGTCGACAACCACAAGGCGAGCAGCGCCGGCCCGATCGAGCTCGACGCCGACCAGATCGGCTGCGACGACTGCGAGCTCCGGGTCGCCGGGCTGCGCAAGACGATGCCGGACGCCCGGCTCCGGATCGTCTCGGGCGGTCACAACGCCTTCAGCTCCGGGCTGGCCGCGGCGAGCTGGGTGCTCGACTCGCAGGACCGGCCGACCGCGATCGCCGGGCTGAGCGACGTGCAGGCGCTCGGCGCGATGGAGGCGATGAAGATCCGCGGCCTGACCCCGGGCCGGGACCTGACCGTGACCGGCTTCGACGACATCCCCGCCGCCGAGACGGCCGGGCTGACCACGATCCGGCAGCCGATCAAGGACAAGGGCCGCGCCGTCGGCCGGATGCTGCTGGACCCGAACGAGACCGAGCGTCATCTCACCCTGCCGACCGAGCTGGTCGTCCGCGCGAGCAGCGGTCCCGCACCCCGCAACTGAATCACCCACCTCAGCTGCCGATGGCCGGCCCGGCCATGGGTTCTGATCACCACGCCCTTCGGAAGGGAGCACGACCATGACTTACTTCATCGCCGGCAACACCGCAGTGGAGAACGCGAGGTCCCTCGCCCAGTCCGCACTGCCGAATGCTCCTCAGGAGGAGTACTACGAGCCGGTTCGCCGCGGATTCGCCTTCCGCGCAAGGCTTTCCGCCGTACTGCGAACCGCCGCCGAGCGCGAGCTCAAGCTCGCCGATCGCCTCGACCCGGCGCCGCGCTGCGAGCCGCTGGCCGGCTGATCCACCCAGACCTCTCCCGAGGCGACAGAACCCCAGGCCGATCGGCGTGGGGTTTTGTCGGTTCCGTCTGGCACTCTGAAGGGCGATGAACGAACCAGGTGTGTTGCTGACAGCCCGGGCACAGGTGCTTCACGACCTGGCGGCGCGGGGATTCGACGACGCCATCATGGTGTCCCTGCTGGAGGACGCCGTCGCGGGACGGCAGTGGTGGCTGGACCAATGGCCGGACGGCGCCGAGCACATCGCCGGCCTGGTCGCCCAGGACGTTCAGGACCGCCTCTCCGACTCCGGCGTCCGCTGGCCGCGCTGCACCGCCTGCGACGACCTCAACGACCACGAACTCCGCATCGAACCCGAGCTCGGCCCCGACCCCCACTGGGTCTGCGAACGAGCCGGCATCTCGGTCTCTCCCCTCGGCCACCTGACCTAACGCGCGGGACCACTCAGGGAAATACCTGGTCGCGCTACATGTAGACAGCCTACTACTATCACCACCATGAAGTCTTTGGTGGTGCTTCGGGTTGTCGCGGTGCTGCATGCCGTCGCGGCCTGTCTGCAACCCGTGCTCGCGGGCGTCTATCTGAACGGGTCGGGCAGCGCGATGCGACTGCACGAGCCGATCGGCCTCGGCCTCGCCTTCCTCTCGCTCGGCCAAGTACTGCTCGCCACGATCTACTGGCGCTCCGGCGGCAAAGGCTCCGCAGCCCTCGTATCCCTCTTGCTACTCGCCGCAGAAGCAATCCAGATCTCGACGGGCTACACCCGCGACCTCGCCGTCCACATCCCCCTCGGCATCACCATCGTCGCGCTCGTCATCGCCTTCGCCATCTGGACCTTCCGCCCGGCCGCGAGGCCCGCATGATCACCCTGTGGCTGTTGAGGATGACCCTCCTCCTGCACGCAGTACTCGTCGCAGCGCAGCCGATTCTCGCCGGGTACTTCCTGTCCGGCGAGGTCGACGCGATGGCGTGGCACGGCCCGATCGGGTCGTCGCTGTTCCTGATCGCCTTCATCCAGCTCGTCGCCGCGATCCTGTACTGGCGCCCCGGCCGAGGCCGCCTCTGGCCGGCCCTCGTCACCATTGGCCTGATCGTCGCCGAGCTGACCCAGGTCGTCTTCGGCTACCAGCAGAACTTCGCCGTCCACGTGCCACTCGGCACCGCGATCGTGATCACCGTGCTCTGGATGACGGTCTGGTCCTTCCGCTCCACCGCACGCCGAGAGGTGAAGAAATGAAGCTGTCCCGCCGTGGATTCCTCGGAGCGGCCGGTGGTACCGGCGTGGCCCTCACGCTGGCCGGTTGCGGCCTCGACGCCTCCCGCGCCCAGTCCGCCGAACTCCTGAAGAGCAAGGCGCCCCTGCCCGAAGCCTTCAAGGTCCCACTGCCGATCCCACCCGTGAAGAAACCGCTCCGAACGCAAGCCGGGACCGACTACTACCGCGTCGTCCAGCAGAAGGCCTCGCTGGAGATCCTGCCCGGCTTGAAGACCGAGATCCTCGGGTACGACGGACTGCTCCCCGGCCCGACCTTCGACGTACCGAGCGGCCGGACAACAGTCATCCAGCAGGTCAACCAACTCGACGTACCGACGGCCGTGCATCTCCATGGCGGGCACACGCCGGCCGCGAGCGACGGCTGGCCACTGGATCTGCTGATGCCCACCGGCGAGCACCAAGAGCACGCCGGACACATGGCCGGGGGCGACGTCAGGACGGGTAGCCGGACGTACACCTACCCGAACACGCAACGCGCCGCGACCCTCTGGTATCACGACCACCGGATGGACTACACGGCTCCGCAGGTCTACCGCGGGCTGTTCGGCCTGCATCTGATTCGTGATGCCGAAGAGGACGCACTTCCCTTACCTGGTGGCGATCGCGAGATCCCGCTGATGCTGGCGGACCGGGCGTTCGCCGCCGACGGCTCGTTCCTCTACCCGGCGGCGAAGGACGGACCCGGGGTCGAGGCGAAGTACATGGAAGGTGTGATCGGCGACGTCATGCTGGTCAACGGCGCCCCGTGGCCGGTGCTCGAGGTGGATGCGGCGCGGTATCGCTTCCGCATTCTCAACGCCTCGAACGCGCGTCGCTACGAGCTCGCCCTCGATCCCGGCCCGGCGACGTTCGTCCAGATCGGCAGCGACGGCGGGTTACTCGGAGCGCCCGTCGAACACAAGACGCTGGTGATCGCGCCGGCTGAGCGCTTCGACGTGGTGGTGGACTTTTCGGAGTACCAGCCAGGCGCTGAAGTCACCTTGCTCAACAAGTTGGACAGCGGCCGGGCCGGCCAGCTGATGCGATTCAAGGTCGCCCGCAAGGCTCGAGACGACAGCAACGTGCCCGCGCGGCTTTCGTCGTACGCTGCCGTCCCCGAACCGTCCGGCCTCATCCACCGCGAGTGGCGCTTCCGCCGAGGCTCGGCCAACGGCCACCAAGGCTGGACCATCAACGGCAAAGCCTTCGATCCCCAGCAGATGCAGGCCTCCGTGAAGCTCGACCAGTACGAGGTCTGGTCCTTCGTCACCGACGTCCATCACCCCGTCCACGTCCACCTCGCCCCCTTCCAGGTACTCCGCCGCGGGGGAGCCAAGCCCGGCCCGTACGACACCGGCTGGAAGGACACAGTCGACATCCGCCCCGCCGAGGTCGTCGACGTCCTGGTCAGATTCTCCACCCACAAAGGCAAATACCTCATCCACTGCCACAACCTCGAACACGAGGACATGGCCATGATGGCCGCCTTCGAAACGATCTAGAGCCTCCGCCAAGCAAGGGCGGGCAGCGAGAAGGCGTCATGTAGCGCGCCGGAGGTGGTGTAGTCGACCGTGGCAGGTGTGCCCAGCGGAAACCCGCTGACCGGATCGGTGTTGAAGAGCCCTGCGCCCAGCAGGCCGGCGCCCCACACACCGACCAGTACTGCGCCTAGGCGTGCTCTCCGCACCGACGCCGATCCGCCGCTCGCCAGAGTCCGATGGCGAAGGCGACCGCCAGTGCGCCGGCCACCAGGAAGTTCGCGGTCTGGATCCAGCCGTTGTTGCCGAGGGCAAGGGAACTCACCGGGTGGCGCAGTTGGCTGTAGCCGTCGCCTTTGAAGGCTCCTTCGAGCAGGAAGGTGAGGACGAAGAGCGGGCCGGCCAGCAATCCGCAGTACAGCAAGCGGTTTCGGACCATCGGCAGCTGGGCGGTTGTGGTCATCAGTGTTCTCCGCGGGCGGCTGCTTGGTAGGCCTGGGCGCGGAGGGCTTCGCGGTCGATGCCGGCCAATTCCAGGGCGCGGGCGACGCGGCCGAGGGTGGTGTCGAGAGCGCCGACGAGTAGGTGGGCGGCGCCGATGCGGCCGCCGCCGGTGGCCGAGGCGGTGGCCATCGCGCGCTTGAGCAGCAGCTTTGCAGTCTCGCCAATCTGAGGGCTGCGAGAGCGGTCCGGTGTTGCCTTGGGCAACTCGGCGATGGCTACGGCGACGCCTGCGCTTGCGAGGCTTTGTTCCCATTCGCGGTCGAGCGCCGCTCGGGTCGTCTCGTGGGTCAGGCCTGCATCGGCGAGCAGGCGGGCGGTCGCAGTACCGGACAGTTCGGTCAGGGCGAGTAGTACGTGCTCGGCCTCGATCGCGGGCGAGCCGTCCTCGACCGCTTCGGCGCGGGCACCGCGGACCAGGACGGACCGGACATCGTTCACCTTCGTCGTCATCAACGCCTCCTCAGGGCGACGCCGGCGGCGATCAGCCGCTTGGCGTGTTTCTTGTGCACGGCCTGCCGGGTCACGCCCAGCACCTCGGCGACGTCGGACCAGCTCCAGCCGGCCCGCATCGCCTGCTCCACCTGGCTGTCCTCGATCCGGTCGGCCAGCCGCCGCAACGCGACCACCGACGCCAGTCCGGCGCCGGGATCGTCCTCCTCCACCAGCTTCTCCATGCTTAGCAACTTAGGTTGACAACACCGACATGTCAACTCAAGTTGCTAAAAAGCACCCTTGACCGCGCGCCGAAGAGCCGTTTATATTCAACACATCAGTTGATCAACGGGATGGTTGATAAAGATGTCAGTTGACGAAGAGGCGCTGGATCGGGCCTTCACCGCGCTCGGTGATCCGGTCCGCCGGGCGCTGATCGCGCGGTTGTCGCGTGGTGAGGCGACGGTCAACGAGCTCGCGGAGCCGTTCGAGATCACCAAGCAGGCGATCTCGCGGCACCTGCAGGTGCTCGAGGCGGCCGGCCTGATCACCCGCAGCCGGGACGGCCAGCGCCGTCCTTGCCATCTCAACCCGGCCGTTCTGGAGAGCCTGACCAGCTGGATCGACGGCTACCGGCTCGCCTCCGAGCGCCGGTTCCGGCAGATCGACACCATCCTCGAAACCGCGAAGGAGCAGGAGAAATGAGCACCAACCCCACCACCATCACCGCCCCGCCTGGCACGCCGTTCATCGAGGTGACGCGCGAGTTCGACGCGACGCCGGCCCAGCTGTTCCGGGTCCAGACCGACCCCGACCTGGTCGCCCAGTGGCTGGGCCCGCGCGACCTCGAGATGACGGTCGAGGAGTACGACGTCCGGCCGGGCGGCAAGTACCGGTACATCCACAGGCGCGGCGACGACGAGTTCGCGTTCCGTGGTGTCTTCCACACCGTCGAGCCCGAGACGCTGGTGATCCAGACCTTCGAGTGGGAAGGGGCGCCGGGCGAGGTGTGCCTGGAGCGCGCGACCTACGAGAAGACTGACACCGGCGTACGGCTGCACACGCAGTCCGTCTTTCCCTCGGTCGAATCCCGGGACGCCGCCGTCCAGAGCGGGATGGAGTACGGCATCAACGACTCGATGGACCGGCTCGCCGAGCTGCTCGCCCGCGGGGAGGGAGCATGAGCAGAGTCATCGCCACCGCGGCCGTCTCCCTGGACGGGTTCGTCGCTGACACCTCGGACGCTGTCGGGCCGCTGTTCGACTGGTACAACAACGGGCCGGTAGAGCTCTACGGCGCCGATCCCGGCCGCCCGTTCCACGTCAGCCAGGCCACCGCCGACTACCTGAACTCCGTCTGGCCGGACATCGGCGTCACGATGATCGGACGCCGTCTGTTCGACCTGACGAACGGCTGGAACGGCGTACCGTCGGTGGGTGACCACGTCGTCGTGGTCACCCACGCGCCGCCGACCGACTGGCCCTTCCCCGACGCCCCGTTCACCTTCGTCGACGGCATCGAGCAGGCTGTCGACCAGGCGAAGGCGCTGGCCGGCGACCGCGACGTGGTCGTTGCTGCCGGCAACCTCACCGGCCAGCTCCTCGAAGCCGGCCTGCTGGACGACCTGGTCCTCAACCTGGTCCCCGTCGTCTTCGGCACCGGCCGCCCGTTCTTCGGCGACTACACCGGCCGCCTGCAACTCTTCAACAACCCCAGAGTCATCGAGGGCGACCGCGTGACCCACCTGCACTACGCGATCCGGTAGAAAGTCCCCATGGGCGCAAAGGACTGGATGCTGATGTACGCCGAGGGCACCATCGCCGAAGTACTCCGCACACATCCGCAACCGGATCGAGCTGCCACCCGGGCCCTGGTCGAGCGGCTCCACCCCGAGACGCTTCTGACGGCGGTGACGGACGGGAACCTTCTCGAGAACCCGAACCCGCCGGACGGCCTCGTGTACGCCGGCGTGTACCCCGGTCTGACCGTGCTCTGCAGTGGGACGGTGGCGCTCGATCGGCCGTCGACCCTGCCCGCGAAGTACCTCGCCGAGGCCAACGGCCGGACCGTCTACCTGCACGCGACGCACAGCGTCGTCGACTGGTTCGCCTATGCGATCTGGGCGCCGGACGGCACCCTGACTCGCTCACTCAGCCTCGCCCCCGACGACGGGGTGATGGAGAACATCGGCCAGCCGCTGCCCTTCGAGCATGCCTATTGGGCCGGCGAGCATCCGCTGGTGGCCGGCGATCCCGTTCCCGTCAGCCGTGCCTACTTGCCCGGCAGATCCCCGGCCACGCCCGACAGCCCTCCGCCGATGCCGAGTGAAGGCGCCGACAGCTACCCGTTGCCCTTCCATCCCCTGGAGCTGTCGGAGGCCGCGCTGCGCACCTTGTTCGGGTTCGTCTATGAAGGCCAACTCCTGGACGACGACCCTGAGCTGGAAGAGATCACCCTGTTGGGCTACCGCAGCGCGGGATGATCAGCGATGACCGTGTAACTGCCCGGGTCGATCTCAGTGAAACCAGCGTCCTGTACTACGGGAAGCCCACTGGCCATCAAGCCTTCCCACCGGGCCGGGGTGGCGGTGCGGACGGCGAGGCGGAAGCCGTCCTCCTGCCATGCTTTCCGATCGGCGTCCGGCAGCTCGAACCATGCGAGGTGCACGCCGTGACCGACCTGGGCCATCGTTTTGCCGGTCGACATCTCAAGCCCCGGATTCACCCACAGCACCGGCAACCCGTCGTCCACCGCGGGCAACTCCTCCGGATCCTCCAGATCGGTCCCGGTGACCTGCAGCTTCGCCAGGTCCTTGGGCACCTCGTCCAGTGGTACTGGCGGAAACACCCGTACTACCGCTGTCCCACCCACGACCGTGATCCCCGGCAGCGCCTCCGCCCGTCGCCACTCGGCACCGCGGGCCCGGCGGACCACCTTCCGGATCCGCGCGTCCTGCCAGCCGCGCATCGCCTCGGCCCACTCCCCCTCACCAACAGACCGCTCATCCGCCAGAATCGCCAGCACCGCCCGCGCCGCCGTCTCCAGCGCATCCGTCTGCCCAGGCCGCTCCACCTTCTCCACCCGCAGCACCAGCGTCAGCACGAACTCCTCAGAACTCACCCCGCCGAGTCTGCCAGTGACCGCTGAGCGAACACCCGCCGCCCGACCGCCGTGCCGCACCCGGCCGCCGATCGCCCGACTGTTAACTTGACCCCATGCGGCAGTATCTGGAGCTTCTCGACCACGTCCTCACCACCGGAGTCGAGAAGGGCGACCGCACCGGCACCGGAACGCTGAGCGTCTTCGGCTACCAGTCGCGCTACGACCTCACCGAGGGTTTCCCCGCGGTGACGACGAAGAAGCTGCACCTGCGGTCGGTGATCGGCGAGCTGATCTGGTTCCTGAGCGGCTCGACCAACATCAAGTGGCTGCACGAGAACAACATCAAGATCTGGGACGAGTGGGCCGACGCCGACGGCGAGCTGGGCCCGGTCTACGGCTACCAGTGGCGCTCCTGGCCGACCCCGGACGGCCGGCACATCGACCAGATCGCCGCGCTGATCGAGTCGATCAGGACCAACCCGAACTCCCGCCGGCACATCGTCAACGCCTGGAACGTCGCCGACGTCGACGGCATGGCGCTGCCGCCGTGCCACACGATGTTCCAGTTCTACGTGGCTGACGGCAAGCTGTCCTGCCAGCTGTACCAGCGCTCGGCCGACATCTTCCTCGGCGTCCCGTTCAACATCGCTTCGTACGCCCTGCTGACCCACATGGTCGCCCAGCAGACCGGTCTCGAGGTCGGCGACTTCGTGCATACGCTCGGCGACGCGCACCTCTACCTGAACCATCTCGACCAGGCCAAGCTCCAGCTCACCCGCGAACCCCGGCCGCTGCCCACGCTTCAGCTGGCCAAGCGCGACTCGATCGACTCGTACGAGATCGCGGACGTCGTACTGGACGGCTACGACCCGCACCCCGTGATCAAGGCGCCCATCGCCGTATGACCGTCATCCTGATCGCCGCGGTCGGCGCCAACGGCGTGATCGGGCGGGACAACGATCTGCCGTGGCGGATTCGTGAGGACCTTCAGCATTTCAAGGCGCTCACCCTTGGCCACACGCTGGTGATGGGCCGCAAGACCTATGACTCCATCGGCCGGCCGTTGCCTGGCCGGCGTACCGTCGTCGTCACCCGACAGCTCGACTGGTCGGTCGACGGCGTCGAGGTCGTGCACGACCTCGACATCGCCCTGAAGCTTGCTGATAGCAACGATCTGTACGTGGCCGGCGGCGGCGAGATCTACCGCCAGGCCCTCCCGTACGCCGACCGCCTGGAACTGACCGAGGTCGACCAGTCCCCCGACGGCGACGTCACCTTCCCCACCTTCGACCGCACCACCTGGCGCGAAACCGCCCGCACCCAGCACGACGGTTTCGCCTTCGTCACCTACGTTCGCTAGTTGTTGCGCGGGTCGGTCGTGCTCTCGGCCTTGTAGGAGTTGTACTCCGGCTTCGGGGTGCCGTCCGTGTTGAGCAGGTCCAGGGCCTGGCCGGTGTGGGAGGCGATGGTGGACTGGTTGGAGAGCCAGACGTCGTGGGTGCGGAGCATGGTGAACATGGCGTGCATGTAGAAGTCGGTCCAGGCCTGGTCCTCGTTGCCGGGCCAGGTGAGCTCGATCGTGTCGTTCCACTCCGTGTCGGCGAGCTTGAGTTCGTCGGCGATCGGGTAGCCCTCGTCGGTCAGGCCGGCGAACGTGGTGTTCACGTAGGCCTGCAGGTTGTCGTAGAAGGTGCCCCAGGCATCTATCCGGGCCTGGGCGTGCGCCTGGGTGTCGTTCTCGGTCGGCGTCACCAGGTAGGTGTGGGTGGAGATGAAGTCCGGCAGCCAGTCGCGGTTCTGCGCATTGGCCAGGTAGTCGGCCTTGGCCGCGGCCAGCCAGACCTTCAGCTCTGCCAGGTCTGCCGTGTCGCTGTTGGACCAGCCGGGCCCACCGATGAAGATCTGGTGGCCGAGCGTACGGGCGTAGGCCTTCAGCACGGGCACGTTCACCCAGAGCTCGTCGTGGTACCGCTGCCCGGTCATGCCGCAGTAGTGGTCGGGCTCATTGCCCATCTCGTAAAGCTTTACCCGGCTACCTGCCGTCCGGATGATCCACTGCTGCCAGGCAAGCGACCAGGGGTCGGGCGCTGTCGCGCACTGCTGGTCCCAGATCGGTGGCAGCCCAACCAGGGGCTCCGCGCCGAGACGGCGGATACCGTCGATGGCTGCGTTGAACTGCGCCTCCGTCTGGCAGTCGGTCGGGCGCAACTCGCACGGCGGCTTCCACATCTGCCACTTGATGACCCTGATCTTGGCGGCCGTGACGTTGGCACTCGCGGTCGGGTTGCTGATCGCAGTACCGCCGTCCATGTCCCAGGCGCCGATGTGCGAGCCGTAGATGAGGTTCTGCGCCTCGAAGAGTGCGCCGCGTGGGTCTGTCGCCTTGGTGGCGGTCGTGAAGGTCGCGTCGGCTCCGGTGGTCCGCCCGCCAGAGTTCAGACAGTTGAGGCGGTAGTGGTACGTCGTACCGGCAGTGAGGCCGGTCAACTTGGCAGACACGTCGGCGGTGGCAGCAGCGTCGGGCGTGGCCGCGGAGTACCGCCTGGTGGTGCCGTAGTCGAAGTGACAGGTGGTCGCCAGTCCACGCGGATCCACGGTCCCCGTGACCACAGCCGTCGTACTGCGAACCTCCCGCGCCGGCCCCGTCGTCACCACGGGCGGCAACTCGGTCGGCGCCGTCCAGCTCACGTCGTCGAGGTACACGCGTCCGCTCCACGTGGCACTGTCGATCTCGATGCCCAGATGGTGGAGGTTCGCCACCGACGGGACCGTGAACGCGATCGTGGTCCACTCGCCCGGCTTGAGGCTCACCTTGGCGCCGAAGTGCTCAGTGAACGCATCGTCGGTCACGTAAGGCATGGCCTCGAGCGACCTGGCATTGCGCGGCGCATAGACCTGGTACGTCACCACCGACCCGACTCCGACTCCGGCCGGCCTGGCGGGCGACTGGAAGCCGGGGTACTCGTCCCCGTCGACCGGCAGCGCCAGCGAGTGATCTCTACTGCGGGCAACCGTCGTGGAGTTCACCGGAGCCGCGTCGCCCCAGTCCAGGCTCCACCCCTGGAGTGTTCCGTCGTCCCAGTCATAGCCGGGATCAGTTGCGGCCTGTACCGCTCCCCCTCCGGCAGCGGTCGCCAGTACCGCGATCAAAGTGCCTATGAGTACGAGTGTGAACAAACGCCTGTTCACTCCACGCTGTAACCGTCGCATCGAGGCCCCCCTCGGTCAGTCATCGATTCTGCGGTGCCCGCACGCCGTGTGGCAATGGGTCGGGTCACGGATCGGGGAAGGTTCACCGCAGATGACCGGGAACCGCGTAGATTGTGTGCGCGTCACGGAGTGTGTGACAGGGGACGCGGGCCACGGGCTCGCGGCAGGCCACCGAGGGGAACGACGATGACCGAAGCTGACAACACACAGGGCAGCGCAGCTACACCGGCAGGAGCGCAGCAAGCTGCCGCTGCACCGGCTATGTCGCCACTGCAGCCGCCCACCGCGACCGCACCTGGCCTGATACTAACCGCGCCGGCGCCGACACAGCCAGTAGCTGCCACTGCGGCGCCGAGCCTGGCCCCTGCGGTCGACCCGGCCGCACTGCCCGGCCTGGACTCGAAGGTCGACTCCTTCCTGACCTCGCTGATGACGGCCGCGCCGCGCTCACCGGAGTTCGCCCAGAAGGCCGGCGACGTCCGCAGCATGGGTGACGTCGACATCCGGCACGCCGCGGAGAGCTCGAACCGGCTGCTCCAGTCGCCGGTCAAGGCACTGACCAGCGGTGGCCTGGCGGAGGGCTCGACGGTCGGCAAGACGCTGCTGGAGCTCCGGCGTACGGTCGAGAACCTGGACCCGAAGGAAGCCACCGGGCCGAAGAAGCTGCTCGGGATGATCCCGTTCGGGGACAAGATCGAGGACTACTTCCGCAAGTACCAGAGCGCCCAGAGCCACCTCGAGGGCATCCTGCACTCGCTGCGCAACGGCCAGGACGAGCTCGGCAAGGACAACGCGGCGCTGAACCTGGAGAAGCAGCAGCTCTGGGACGCGATGGGCCGGCTGAACCAGTACGTGTACGTCGCTGAGCGGCTCGACGCGCGGCTGTCGGCGACCATCGCCGAGCTGGAGGCGACCGACCCGGACAAGGCCCGGGCACTGCGCGAGGACGTCTTGTTCTACGTCCGCCAGAAGCACCAGGACCTGCTCGTCCAGCTGGCCGTGTCGATCCAGAACTACCTGGCCATCGACATCGTGATCAAGAACAACATCGAGCTGATCAAGGGTGTCGACCGGGCGTCCACGACGACCGTCTCGGCGCTGCGGACCGCGGTCATCGTCGCGCAGGCGCTGGGCAACCAGAAGCTGGTGCTCGACCAGATCACCGCGCTGAACACGACCACCAGCGGGATGATCGAGCGCACCTCGCAGATGCTGCGGGACAACTCGGTGGCGATCCAGCAGCAGGCGGCGTCGGCGACGATCGGGCTGCCGCAACTGCAGGCGGCGTTCGCGAACATCTACGCCACGATGGACGCGATCGACACCTTCAAGACGGAGGCGCTGGACAACATGGCGGCCACCATCGGCACGCTCGAGGGCGAGGTGTCCAAGTCCCGCAGCTACCTGGACCGGGTCGCCAAGCAGGACCAGCGGGTCGTCTCGGGCACGCTCGACCTCGGCCGCTGAGCTGACACCTTCGAACGGGGATTGGGTATTGCATGGCGCTGGGTGATTTCTTCGCGCGACTGACCGGTCGCAAGGCGGAGCCCGAGCCTGCCCCGATCCCCCGCGCACCCACCAACGACGACCTGTTGCAGTCGCTGGTCAGGGTCGAGCAACTGGTCGCGGACGGCGCCGTACCGGCCGTGGTGGCGTCTCGGGTGAACCGGGTGGTCCGGATCGTGCGGGAGACCATCCCACGGCTGGGCAACCTGGGTGGCAGCGCGCAGGCGTACTCCGTGATGGCGACCGCGACGGACTACCTGCCGGAGGCCATCGGGGGCTACCTGCGGCTGCCGCGACAGTGGGCGGACAGCCGGCCGGTGGATCGCGGCAAGACGTCGCTGATGATCCTGATCGACCAACTGGACCTCTTGGGGTCGACGATGGACAAGGTGTTCGACGCGGTGAACCGGGCGGACGCGGCGGCGCTGATCGCCCATGGCCGGTTCCTGCAGGAGAAGTTCGGCACCGGGTCGACGGGTGGCAGTCTCGCTCTCGGCCAGACGGGGTCGACACCGGCACCTGACCTGAACCCGCCTCAATCACCGGGCGCGGGTCCGCTGCAACCACCACCAGGACGAGGAGGGGCATGACCGGCGCGGGGGGTACTTCGCTGCAGGACGCACTGTCGGGCCTGCTCGCCGTCGCCGCACGTGCGGGCGTCGCCGAGTCGGTAGCCCGTGCCGAGGCGCTCTCACTGGCCGCTGCCCTGGCCGAGTCAGCACCAGGCGCTCCCGCCGACTGGGCCGCGGTCACACCCGGCACTGGCACCCAAGACTTCTTCGACGCGGCGGTACGGGGTCGGCGGTGGCGCGGAGCACCTACTGCCGTGCTGACGGACCTGGTTGCCCAGGGCTCTGCTGAGAAGGTCCCGTACGCCGTGGCGCTGGCTGAGGTGGCCTCGGCCGCTTGCTCGCTCGGCGAGCCGACCATGCGAGTCATCGGCAATGCCTCGGTCGCTGCCGCCGCTCAGTTGCAGGCTGCAGGTGCACGGCAGCAAGTACAGGTCGGTGCTACTCCTACTGCTCCGGCTCCGGCGGTAGAGGCCAAGCCTGCGGTGGAAGAGAAGCCTGCTGAGCCTGAACGAACTGTCGAAGAACTGCTTGCTGAGCTTGATGCGTTGACTGGGTTGGCGAAGGTCAAGCGGGAAGTGCATCGGCAGGTTGCTGTGTTGCGGGTGGAGAAGTTGCGGGTGGAGGCGGGGCTGAAGAGTCCGACGATCACCCGGCACCTGGTCTTCACGGGCAATCCGGGGACCGGTAAGACGACCGTGGCGCGGCTTGTGAGTGGGATCTACAAGGCGCTCGGGCTGCTGTCCAAGGGGCAGTTGGTCGAGGTGGACCGGTCCGAGTTGGTGGCCGGGTATCTGGGGCAGACGGCTACCAAGACGGCTGAGGTGGTCGCGTCCGCGGCGGGTGGGGTGCTCTTCATCGACGAGGCGTACAGCCTGACGGCGGGTGAGCTGGGGGCCGACCAGTACGGGCGTGAGGCGGTGGACACGCTGGTCAAGGAGATGGAGGACCGGCGGGACGACCTGGTCGTCATCGTCGCCGGCTACCCCGAGCCGATGGAGGACTTCATCGCCGCGAACCCGGGGCTGGCCAGCCGGTTTCGGACCACGATCGCGTTCGAGGACTACACCGACGACGAGCTGACCGACATCCTGACCGGCCTGGCGCAGGGCGCCGACTACGAGCTGACGCCGAACGCGCTGGACGAGTTCAAGGTGATCCTCGCGTCGACCCGGCGGGACCGGTCGTTCGGCAACGGGCGGTTCGCCCGCAACATGCTGGAGGCCGCGATCGGCCGGCACGCCTGGCGGCTGCGCGACGTGACGGCACCGACCACCGAGCAACTGCGTCAGATCCTCGCCGAGGACCTGACCGACGAAGAGCCGGAGACAGCGGTACCGGAGCAGCCGGCCGTGGCGTCAGAGCTGGACAGCGCAGTACCGGAGCAGCCCGTAGTACCGGATGAGCCTGAGGACGAGCAAGGAGAGACGGCGTGACACAGACAGCCAGTGCGCCACCCGCGACCAGGTCGCCGGTGGTCCCGCAGGCCGCGGCGCCGGGCCTGCCGACGACCCCGCCGCCTGCCCAGCAGGGCCAGCGCGGCCGGGTGGCCCAGCTCTTCGAGGGCACGCCGGGCCGGATGCGCGCGATGCTCATCCTCGCCGCCGTGTTCAGCGTGGTCTTCGGGCTGGCCGCGGCGCAGGGCTTCAACCAGTCCGACGGAGCGCTGACGCGAGCAGAGGCGAACACTGCCCAGCTGGTCCGGATCCAGGCGATCCACACCAACCTGGTCAGCGCCAACGCAGACGCCACCAACTCCTTCCTGGTCGGCGGCCTCGAGCCGCCCGCGCAGCGCCAGCACTTCACCGACGCGATGACGACCGCCGCCAAGCTGATCTCCGAGGCCGCCACCGCGCAGCCCGCCGACCAGAAGGCACTGGGCGAGCTCAACGTCACCCTGCTCACGTACCAAGGTCTGATCGAGCAAGCGCGAGCCAACAACCGGCAGGGCCTGCCGCTGGGCTCGCAGTACCTGAAGGACGCCAGCGCGACCCTGCAGGACGACTCACTCCCGCTGCTGAACGCACTGGTGACGGCCAACCAGTCCCGCGTCGACACCGAGTTCAACGGCGTCAGCAAGGGCAACATCTGGCTGCTCACCGGCGGCCTGCTCGCTCTGGCGGTCCTGATCTTCGCCCTGTGGTGGCTGGCCCAGCGCACCCACCGCTACTTGAACGTGCCGCTCGCGGCCGCCGCAGTGGTCGTCCTGCTCACCACGATCGTCGGCGGCGCCTCACTCGCCGGGGCGGCCAGTGCGGCCAAGGACACCCGCAAGTTCTCGTACGCCGACACGCTGGCGCTCTCGCAGGCCCGCATCGCGGCGTACGACGCGAAATCGAACGAGAGCCTGACCCTGATCGCCCGCGGCTCCGGTACCCAGTTCGAAGACGACTGGAAGGCAGCCGCCAAGACGGTCGACGAGCAGGTCGCCCAAGGCGGCGCGGCGGTACAGGACCAGTGGAACGCCTACAAGGACGTTCACATCAAGATCCGCACGGCGGACGACACCGGCCACTGGGACGACGCCGTCCAGCAGGCGATCGGCACTGGCGGTGCGACCTCCAACGCCACCTTCGCCGCCTTCGACAAGTCCTCCGGCGGCCGGCTGGCCGACCTGAGCGACACCACCCAGTCCAAGCTGCAGGACGCCCGCGACGGGATGCCGCCGATCGGCTGGCTCGGGTTGCCGCTCGGGATCGCCGCCGCCCTGCTCGCCGCCTGGGGATTCGCCCAGCGACTGGAGGAGTACCGATGAACAAGACCCGCCTGCTCGCCGGCTCGATCGCCCTCCTCTTCGCAGCAACCGCCTGCGGCTCCGGCAACTACGACGCAACCCCGGTACCGGTCAAGCCGGCCCCGACCCCGGCCAAGCCGGCCGCCCCGGCAACCGCGACCTGCAAGAACGCACTGCAGTCGTACGCGCCGGAAGGCGCGCTGCCTGCGCCGAATCAGATGCCGGCCGGCACCACGATGGCGAAGATCCAGGAGTACGGCCGGCTCGTCGCGGGCGTCTCGGCGGACAGCCTCAACCTCGGCTCGCGCGACCCGATCAGCGGCAAGATCCAGGGCTTCGACATCGACATGATCAACGCCGTCGCGGACGCCATCTTCGGCGAACCGGCGCCGGGAGAGCCGCACAAGGTCGAGCTGCGGGTGATCTCCAGCCCGCAGCGACTGCCCGTCCTGCAGGCGCCGCGCAAGCCCGGCGCGGTCGACATCGTCGCGCGCAACATGACGATCAACTGCGACCGCTGGACCAAGATCGCCTTCTCGGCCGAGTACTACCACTCCGGCCAGAAGCTGCTGCTCCAGCGCGACATGAAGGAGCAGTCGCTCGACCAGCTGGACGGCAAGAAGATCTGCACGCCGACCGGCTCGACCAGCTACGACAACATGGTGAAGGCCAACCCCAAGATCATCCCGGTCACCGCGGACACCGACACCGGCTGCCTGGCGCTGTTCCAGGCGGGCAAGGTGGTCGGCATCTCCGGTGACGACACCGTACTCGCCGGTGACGCCGCTCAGGACCCCTACGCTCGGGTGACCACGGCCGGCCAGATCAGCGATGAGCCGTACGGACTCGGCATGAACGCGGGTCAGGTCGACTTCGTGAAGTTCGTCAACGGTGTGCTGGCGAAGATGAAGGCCGACGGAACTTGGCAGACGTCGTACAACACCTGGTTCCTCAAGGCGCTCGGCCCCGCGAAGCCGCCGGTGGCTCAATACGGCCGAGTCGCACCCTGATGACAGTAGGTACGCCGACGGCGACTGCGCCGTCTCCTCCGGGCAGGATTGGCAGCAGCATTCCGGCAAAGGATCTGCTGGCATTCCTCGACGCGCTGGGCAGTTGGCGGGATCGGCGGCGGGCGGAGCTGGACGAGCTCGACCAGGCCGCGCTGAACTCCGCCGATGCCGACGCGCTGAGCGGCGACATCGTGCTGTCGATGGCGGTCTGGAAGGCGGTCTCGGACCGGTACGAGCTGATCCTGGTCACCTGGGACTCCGGCCGGGTCGGCACCACCGAGACCGAACGGATCTCGACCCTCATCTGGGGCGGCCTGGACACCGGCGGCGCGGCCGGGTCGCTCGCGGTTTCGTTGCCTGAGGCATGCACTCTGTCGGATGCGCTGGCCTCGACATTGCGGGCCAAGCTCGCACTCGAACCTGGCGACGCCGACCTGGCCGCACGGCTGCGCCAACTGCGCGCGGGGATCGAGAGGATCAAAGACCTGGTCGCGATCGAGCCCGCGGCCACCCGCAACGCGGCGATCGCGACGCACCACGACCTCGACCGGCGTACCACCGACCTGACCGAGCGGGCCAAGCGTGGCGCGGACATCGGCGGGCTGATCGGGCCGCTGGAGATCGACGCAGCGCATGCCGAGCGGGACCTCATCGTCGGGGCCGCCACCCGGCGCGAGCGCGCGGCCGACGTGGCCCGGGCTCGCGCAGTACGGACCGAGCTCGAAGCGCAGGGGCAGGCTGTACGGACGTTGGCGGACCGTTGCGTCGCCACGGTCACACCGGCCCCGCGGCTCGCAGTACCGGATGTGACTGCGTTGGGGCCGGTACCGAACACGCCGGCTGAGTTGGAGAAGTACCTGACCCGGCTGGACGCGGTACGGCGTGCACTAGGGCAGGCGCAGACGGCGTACGGCTCCGCGCTGGAGCGCAAGGACGAGTTGGCCGGGCGACTGGACGCGTATCAGGTGAAGGCCGGCAGCGTCCCCCGGAGCAGTGGAACCACCGAAGACCTGGCAGAGCTCTATCGACGCGGCCGTGAGGTGCTCGACGCGGAACCAGTTGACCTGGTTCGGCTCGGCGCGCTCGTTGCGGCGTACCAGACGTATCTGGGAGTGACGACATGACGACCAACGCCTGCACACAGCCGGGTTGTACCGGCACGATCCTGGACGGCTACTGCGACGTCTGCGGCTCACCTGCAGCTACTCCTACCGCTGGTTCGACTACAGCGACAGCAGGGCGCTGTACTCAGCCTGGCTGTTCAGGAACTGTTGTAGACGGCTACTGCGACGTCTGCGGCACTCCTGGCGGTGGTGGTGGCTCCGCGACGCTGGACCCGATCAGTACAGCCTCCACCGTGTCCCGCGCGTCCAACCGCCTGGCCTCGACCCCACTGGGCTCGGCCCGGGCGACGCAGGCCGGGTCCAAGCTCACCCGCAAGCTCGGTACGTCGTCCACGCGACTGCGCGGAGCACGACTGGGCGCCGGGCTGACCCAGGTACCGCCGATCCCCGCGATCGACGCCAGCAAGGCGATCCTGAAGAACCCGATGGTCCCCGAGGAGCGCCGCAACTGCCCCAACTGCGGCAACCCGGTCGGCCGCTCACGAGGTGACCAGCCGGGCCGTACCGACGGCTTCTGCCCGAAGTGCCGCAGCCCGTTCTCGTTCTCGCCCAAGCTCAAGGACGGCGACCTGGTCGGCGGCCAGTACCTGGTCCGCGGATGCCTGGCGCACGGTGGCTTCGGCTGGATCTACATGGCCCAGGACAAGAACGTCGCCGACCGCTGGGTGGTCCTGAAGGGCCTGCTGAACTCCGAGGACCCGGACGCCGTCGCGGCCGCGATCGCCGAGCGGCAGTTCCTGGCCCGGGTCGAGCACCCGCTGATCGTCGAGATCTACAACTTCGTCACCCACGACGGTGCCGGCTACATCGTGATGGAGTACGTCGGCGGCACCTCGCTGAAAACCCTGCTCAAGCAGCGGATGGAGGCCAACCACGGCCAGTACGACGCGCTGCCGATCGACCAGGCGATCGCCTACCTGCTCGAGATCATGCCGGCGTTCTCCTACCTGCACGACCTCGAACTGGTCTACTGCGACTTCAAGCCGGACAACATCATCCAGGTCGGCGACGCGGTCAAGCTGATCGACCTGGGCGGCGCGCGGCGGATCGACGACCTGGACTCGGCCATCTACGGCACGGTCGGGTTCCAGGCGCCGGAGGTGGCAGAGGTCGGGCCGTCGGTCGCGTCGGACATCTACACGCTCGGCCGGACGCTGTGCGTGCTCGCCTTCGAGTTCCGCGGCTACCAGTCGAAGTACGTCTCGACTCTGCCTCCGGTGGCGGAGGTGCCGCTGTTCCAGAAGTACGACTCGGTCTACCGGCTGCTGCTGAAGGCCTGCGCGCCCGACCCGGCCGACCGCTTCGTGTCGGCCGACGAGTTCCGCGTGCAGCTACTCGGCGTACTGCGGGAGGTAGTGGCCGACAAGCAGGGTGTGAAGGCTGCCCAGCACTCCACGTCGTCCCTGCTGTTCGGTAGCCCGGGCGACCTGGCGGTTGGCCTGGGAGACCAGGCAGAGCCGTGGCGGCGGTTGCCGTCGCTGGTGCGGGACGAGAGCGACAAGATGGCCGGTTGGCTGAAGACGGTGAGCGTGCCCGACCCGGAGCAGCGGCTCAACCTGCTGGTGGACGCGCCTGAGTCCTCTCCCCAGATCCTGCTGGAGATCGCGCAGACCTCTCTGGAGATCGGCCCCTCGCGGTACGACATGGTCGACACCGCGGTCTCCGACCTGCTCGCGGACGACCCGTGGGAGTGGCGGGCGGTCTGGATGTCCGGACTCGTCGCGCTGGCCCGCAACGACGCCGCTGCGGCACAGTCGGCCTTCAACGCGGTCTACGGCCAGGTACCGGGTGAATTGGCGCCGAAGCTCGCACTGGCCGTCTCCTGTGAGACCAGCGGCGAGTACGACGTGGCCGAGGGCCTGTACCTGACCTGTGCCCGTACCGACGCCAACTACATCGCCCCGTCCGCCTTCGGGCTGTCAGCGATCCGTTCGACCCGGGATGACCTCGACGGCGCGGTCGCCGCGCTCGACCTGGTACCGCCGACCAGCGGGTCGTATGTGCGGGCTCGCCGGGCACGAGCCGGTCTGCTGGCAGGATCAGGGCGTGGACTGTCCGCGCTGGCCGAGGCCATGAGCAACATCGAGAGCGTGACGATCGACCCGGTCGACCGGGCGAACCTGACCGCGAGCATCTTCAAGACGGCACTGGCGGAAGTACTCGGCAGCGGCCCACAGCCCGGGCTGAAGATCGCCGGCCGGGAGGCGGTCGAGCCGGACCTGCGGGACGGGCTCGAGGCGGCCTACCGTGAACTCGCCGGACATGCGCACAGCCGGCAGGAACGTGTCGCCCTGGTCGACCTGGCCAACGATGTTCGAGGATGGACGCTGCGATGACGAGTACGACCCAGACGGCCTGCCCCAGCTGTGGTGGACCGATCTCCGACGCCGACCGCTTCTGCGAGGCGTGCGGGGCCGAGCTCACGCCTGCCGCCAGCACGCCTGGCACGCCCGCGATCGACACCGACACCGAGCCGACGATCGAGCTGAACCCGGCCGCCGCCGCTGCGCGTGGTGCCGAGGCAGCACCCGGCCCTTGCCGCTCCTGCGGCGGCACGATCGGCGCCGACGGGTACTGCGAGACCTGCGGCACCAAGGCGACCAAGGCGCGCGACCACTTCAGCGAGCAGCCTGCTCCCTGGGTGGCGGCGGTGTGCGACCGCGGGATCCGGCACAGCCGCAATGAGGACGCAGCGGCGATCGCTGCTGACCCAGAGCCGGGCAGTCGCGCCATGCTGGTGGTCTGCGACGGGGTGAGCTCGTCGCTCGACTCAGACGTGGCCAGCCTGGCCGCTGCCCGCGCAGCGCGCGACGTACTGGCTGCTGGTCATGCGCAGGGGATGGGGACCGAGTCCTCCCGGAACAGTGCGGTCGTCGCGCGGCTCAAGGCTGCAGCGGATGCCGCTAGCGACGCAGTACTGGCGAATACGTCGCCAGACAGTCCGAACCCGGCGTCCTGCACGTTCGTGGCCACTGTGCTCGAGGGCGACCTTCTGGTGGCCGGTGTGGTGGGTGACAGTCGGGCGTACTGGTTCCCGGACAACGCTGAGGCTGTTGCGTTGACTGTGGACGACTCCTGGGCGGCCGAGTTGATCGCTACCGGCGTACCGCGGCAGGAGGCGGAGACGGGTCCGCAGGCGCATGCGATCACCCGCTGGCTGGGCAAGGACGCTCCTGACCACACACCCCGTACTACGTCGCTGAAGGTGGCCGGTCCCGGCTGGCTCGTCGTCTGCTCGGACGGGCTGTGGAACTACTGCTCCGAGGCGGCACCACTGGCCGACCTGGTACGTCAGACCGCTACGGCCAACGGCAACGAGCCGCTGGCCACGGCGTCCGCGCTGGTCGACTGGGCCAACGCCCAGGGCGGCCAGGACAACATCACCGTCGCACTCGCTCGAATCTGATCCTGCTTCTGCACTGTTCCTGAAAGGACGCCTGATGGCCGAGTTCTCCGCCACCGTGTACCAGAACGAGTTCCTGCCCGACGGCGGCACCGACGTGCACGCGATCGTCACGGTGTCCTGCACCGGCGCGGGCTCGGCCGGCCAGAGCGGCAGCGGCGACGCGGGCGAGATCATCATCGTCGACACCTCCGGCTCGATGGGCGCCGAGGGCGTCCGGGCCGCCGCCTTCGCCGCGCAGACCGCGCTCGACCAGATCCTCGACGGGGTCTGGTTCGCCGTCATCTCCGGCAACGACCGGGCCCAGCTCGCCTTCCCGCCGTCGCCCGAGCCGGTGATGGTGAAGATGGACCAGTTCACCCGGCAGGCGGCCAAGGACGCCGTGGCCCGCTTCTATGCCGACGGCGGTACCGCGATGGGCACCTGGCTGCGGCTGGCCTCTCGGGTCTTCGCGACCGTGCCGTCGCTGACCCAGAAGCACGCGCTGCTGCTCACCGACGGCGAGAACCAGCACGAGTCGCCGGAGGTCCTGACCCAGACGATCCAGGCGGTCACCGGTCAGTTCCAGTGCGACTGCCGCGGTGTCGGCGTCGCCTGGCAGGTCGACGAGGTCCGCCGGATCGCGACCGCCCTGCTCGGCACGGTCGACATCATCCCGGCGCAGGACCAGCTCGCTGCCGAGTTCGCCAAGATCATCCAGAACGCGATGAGCAAGGGTGTCGCGCAGGCCGACATGCGGGTGTGGGCTCCGCAGGGCGCGCAGGTGCTGTTCGTGCGGCAGGTTGCGCCGACAGTGGATGACCTGACGTCCCGGCGTACCGAGGTGAACGCGCTGACCGGCTCCTACCCGACCGGCTCGTGGGGTGACGAGTCCCGTGACTACCACGTGGCTATCCGGCTCGCGGCCAAGGGCATCGGCCAGGAGCAGCTCGCTGCGCGGGTGCAGCTGGCCATCGGCTCTGATGTCGTAGCGCAGGGCCTGGTACGGGCGCTGTGGTCCGAGGACGAGGCTCTGACCACCCGCATCAGCCCGGAGGTCGCCCACTACACCGGGCAGACCGAGCTGGCCGACGCGATCCAGGAAGGCCTGGCCGCCAAGGCCGCCGGTGACACGGCGACCGCTACCACCAAGCTCGGCCGCGCGGTACAGCTCGCCGCGCAGACCGGCAACGAGGAAGCGACCACGCGGCTTCGTAAGGTGGTCGACATCGACGATCAGGACAACGGCACCGTACGGCTCAAGCGGACCGTCGAGAAGGCTGACGAGATGGCGCTCGACACCGCCTCCACCAAGACCACCCGGGTGAAGAAATGACCTCAGCGACGTGTCCGAGCGGGCACCCGTCCGTCTCCACCGACTACTGCGACGTCTGCGGCCTGCCGATCGGGGCAGCCGCTACACCGTCGGCCGCGTCGGTGCCCTCCCCGGCCGTGGCCGCTCCTGGCCCCACGACCCAGGCCTGCCCGAACTGCTCAGAGCCGGCCGCTCCGGACGCGCTGTTCTGCGAGAACTGCGGCTACGACTTCACCACGGGCACGATGCCCCGGCCAGCCTCGGCACTGGACCTCGGTACGCCGCCCCCGGTGCCGCCTGCGCCGCAGGAGGTCGCCGACTGGGTGGTGGAGCGCTGGGTGGACCCCGACTGGTACGAGGTCCAGCAGAGCGACGACCCGTGCCCGTCCCCTGGCCTGCCGGTAGTCATCCCCGTCACCGCGAAGAGCGTCCTCGTCGGTCGCCCCTCCAAAAGTCGCGGCATCACTCCTGAGATCGACTGTGGCGAAGACACCGGGGTGAGCCGCCGCCAGGCGCAGCTCACCACGGACGGCCAGCGCTGGTGGGTGGAGGACCTCCAGTCCTCCAACGGCACCTTCGTCGGCCCGTCGTCCGGGCCGCTGCCCGAAGACCCGATCACTCCTGGTCAACGGCGGGAGCTGGACGCCGACGATCGTGTCTATGTGGGTGCTTGGACGCGTCTCGTAGTACGGAAGTCCACACCGGAGGAACAAGCCGGCCAGGCCTGACAGGTTGGGTTCAGTAGCGGCCAGAAGTTGGCCGCTACTGAACCTAGCGTTGGGCACATGACGAACTCGAGCGAGATTCAGCCCTTCCGGATCGACATCGCCCAGAGCGAGATCGACGACCTGCGCACCCGGCTGGCGGCCACCCGATGGCCGGCCACGCCGCGAGTGGACGACTGGAGCCGCGGCGTACCTGTGGCGTACCTCCAGGAGCTCGCCGGCTACTGGGCGAACGGGTTCGACTGGAAGGCTGCCGAGGCGGGGCTGAACGAGATCCCACAGTTCGTCACGGAGATCAACGGGCAGCGGATCCACTTCTTCCACCAGCGCTCGGCCGAGCCGGACGCGACGCCGCTGATCCTGACGCACGGGTGGCCTGGGTCGCCGGTCGAGTTCCAGCGACTGATCGGGCCGCTGACGGATCCGGTAGCGCATGGTGGGGATGCGGCGGACGCGTTCCATGTCGTCGTGCCGTCGCTGCCCGGGTACGGGTTCTCGAACCCTCTTGGCGAGGGCGGGTTCAACCTGTTCGGGGTGGCGCAGATGTGGGCCGAGCTGATGAGCCGGCTGGGCTACGACCGGTACGCAGCACACGGTACGGACGTCGGGTCGGGGGTGGCCGGGATGCTGCCGATGGTGGACGCGGCGCACGTGATCGGGGTCCACCTGGCCGGGGTGAGCGCGGCGGCGCCGTTCGGGGATCCGATTCCGCTGGACGGGCTGAATGAGTCCGACCGGGTGCGGGCAGAGCGATTCAACGCGTTGCAGGACGAGGGTTTCGGCTATCTGGTCCAGCAGCAGACCCGGCCGCAGACGCTCGCCTACGGGCTGAACGACTCGCCGGTGGGGCAGTTGGCGTGGATCGTGGAGAAGTTCGCGGAGTGGACCGACCCGGCGAACAAGCTGCCGGAGGACGCCGTCGACCGCGACCACCTACTCACCAACATCAGCCTCTACTGGTTCACCGGCTCAGGCGCATCGTCAGCCCACGCCGTCTACGAGGGAATGGCCGCCTGGAAAGCCCTTCTCGCGATGCAGTCCGGCGACGCCGGCAGCTGGGGCGATGCCGGTGATGGCGGAGGCTGGGGCGAGGCCGGCGCTGACGGCGGTGCGGGAGAGGCGTGGGGTGCGGTCGACGGGCCGCCGACTGGGGTGGCGGTGTTCGGGAGCGAGACGGCGATCAAGAGCCTGACCGATCCCGAGGGCAAGATCGAGCACTGGGTCGAGTACGAACGCGGTGGTCACTTCGCCGCGATGGAAGTACCGGACCTGCTCACGGCCGACCTGCGAACCTTCTTCCACCCCTTGCACTGAGCCATTCGACCGCCACCCCACCGAGGACGATCGGCAGCGGCCAGCTCCACGGACGATCAGGCACGTTGACCACCAGAACCGCCGTCCACAAGGCAATCCAGCTACCACCGTAGCCACGGAGCACACCCCGGTACCAGAACTCGCCGCCCGACTCCGCGGCCCGCTGGCCGAGGTACACGAACAAGTAGGCGGCGATCGACAGCGGCCAGAACACCCACAACCGCCCCCAGTCGTAAGGCACCATCACCAACGCCGTCAGACAGACCAACGCCACCGCCCAGTGAAAAACCTCCCCCGCCCAGGTCAGCCGCCGCCCCCGCAACGTGACAACAACCGCCAGCGGCCCCAACAAAACCCCGACCAGCCCAGCCACCACATGCAGAATCAGCGCGATGTCACGCATCAGTAAAAACAACCTGACATGTCAGCGAACCATAGTCTTCCCCACCCCCCACGTCTCCACCTCACACCAAGGAAATCCCACGCCGGCGCCTCGCGCTGAGCTCCCACCCACCCAGGGCGCGGGCTGCTTCGCACGCCCGCTGGGTGAAGGCAGGTGGTTGCGGCCTGGGAGTTTGGGTGGAGTGAGCGTGGTCGGCCTTGGCGGGTGCCGTCTTGCGGGAGGCACCCGCCGACGCCGCGACCGGCTCCGGGTCACTTACCGTTCAAGGTGCTCACCTCGCGGGGCCCCTTCGCTATCGGGGCGCACAGCCTGGGATCAGGGGGTGCTCGCTTCGGGCGGGTCGGCATGGGTGTGGGCTTTGGAAGCGGTAGGTCATTCGGGTACTGGCGGCAACCACCTCGATTTCACCAAGCGGGCGTGCGAAGCAGCACGCGCCCTGGGGCGGGTGGGAGCTCAGCGCCGTAGGAGCGACGCAGGAGCGAACGAGGCGCCAGCGTGGGCGAGTACCTGCGGCAAGACAGCACCCACCGACGCCGACCACGCTCACTCCACGCCAAACACCCGCCCCGCAACCACCCGCCTTCACCAAGCGGGCGTGCGAAGCAGCCCGCGCCCCGGGGCGGGTGGGAGCTCAGCGCCGTAGGAGCGACGCAGGAGCGAACGAGGCGCCAGCGCGGGGAGTTACCTGACGGGGTAGCTGGCGACCATTCGTACTGCGTGGTTGCGGTAGCCCAGGCGTTCGAAGCTGGCGGCCATGGGTTTGTTGGTCAGGTCGGTGTCGGCTCTAATGCGGTCGGCGCCGGTCTCGACCAACAGGTGGGTGATCTCCGCCAAGAGGTCGTCGCTGTAGCGGTGGCCTCGGTGTTCGGGCAGTACGCCGAGGTAGCCGACGACCGGGCCGCCGTTGTTGGCTGAGGGGAGGGCGAACCCGACCAGAGCACCGTCAGCGTTGTAGGCCAGCCGCCACCACGAGCGCTCCCCCGGCATCGACTGGTAGATCTCCAGCTCTTCCTTCGCCGCGCCCTCGACCCCGACCCGAGCCACCGCCCGCGCGGTCGCAGCGTCGAGGCTGCCTTCGATGACCCGGCGGAAGACGTCGAGGAAGGCCTCGTCATCGGCCGGCTCGAAACGCAACCGGGCCGACCGCGCCGGCAATCCAAAGTCAGGCGTCCACTCGTAGCGCAAACGCTCGGTCAGCTCAGACAACCCAGCGGCCGCCGCAGCCGCCAGCCGTGGCTCCAATGAGGCGACGACGGAAGGCTGATCGCGCCAGCCGTTCGGAAGGAAGATGTGGTACTCCGGTTCCTCCCCGTCCGTCGGGAAAGTGTCCAACGCGTGCCGAATCAACGAGCCCCAGACAGCGACACGGTCGATCCCCGGTACGGCGTACAGGCCGTCGATGCTGAACGGATGGGTGAACTGCTCCATCCCCCACCAGATGGCGAGGGTGATGATCCTGCCGTCGTCCTCGACGACCCAGGACCAGTCGTAGCGGTAGGCGCCAGTGAGCAGATACGAATCCCAGCGCTCCCGCGTGACGGTGTTGAGCGATTGATCGGCGATCAGCGTGTGGATGGTGTCGAGGTCAGCCTCGACGGCGGCGCGAATCTTCACGAACGAATCCTCCAGCAGGAGGCACGCGGCTCCGCTCAGTGCGAGCTGGACGAGCGGAACAGGCGCGCCGAAGTAAAAATCCTCATCGGTCACTCCTTCCACTCGGTTCGTTCTCGCTGGGCCAGAGACTAGAAGCCGACCGAGGTCACAGTCCACCGATTATCCGCGGCTGAGAGAATTGCGCGGTGACGTCAGAGATCCAGAACGTGCTGCGCAACCAGTTCGAGCTCACCTGGGCGCTGTTCGAGTACCACCTGGAGCGCCTGACCCCCGACGATCTGCTCTGGGAACCGGCGAAGCTCTGCTGGACGGTCCGCCCGGACAGCGTCGGCAACTGGCGGGCGGACTGGTCCGACAGCGCGCTCGACCCGATCCCGGTTCCGACCATCGGCTGGCTCACCTGGCACATCGGCTGGTGGTGGTCGACCGCGGCGGCTCACGCTCACGGCGCGGTACCACCGGACCGTACCGCGGTGTTGTGGCCGGGCGACCTGGCCAAGACCCTCGGCTGGATGCGGGCGCTGCGCGACCAGTGGTCCCACATCCTCGAGGACACCACCGACCTCACCCGGCCGGCCGTCTTCCCCTGGCCGCCGGAAGCCGGCCGCTCGACGGCCGATCAGTTCGCCTGGGTCAACACCGAGCTGATGAAGAACGCCGCCGAGATCGGCCAGCTCCGCCTGCTCAAAGCAGCAGACGCATAAAAAGAACCTGGCCCCGGGCAAAGTGCCCCGGGGCCAGGTTCTTGCAAAGAAGGAACTTCTAGGAGATCAGAAGTCCATGCCGCCCATGTCGGGCGCGCCACCCGGAGCGGCCGAGGCCTTCTCCGGCTTGTCGGCGATGACGGCCTCGGTGGTGAGGAACAGGGCCGCGATGGACGCCGCGTTCTGCAGCGCCGAGCGCGTCACCTTGGCCGGGTCGATGATGCCGGTGGCGATCAGGTCCACGTACTCACCGGTTGCGGCGTTGAGGCCCCAGCCCGGCTCGAGGTTGCGAACCTTCTCCACCACGACGCCACCCTCGAGGCCGGCGTTGAAGGCGATCTGCTTCAGCGGAGCCTCGACCGCGGACCGCACGATCGCGGCACCGGTGGCCTCGTCACCCTCGAGCTCCAGCTTCTCGAACGCAACGACCGAAGCCTGCAGCAGCGCCACGCCGCCACCGGCGACGATGCCCTCTTCGACGGCGGCCTTCGCGTTGCGAACGGCGTCCTCGATGCGGTGCTTGCGCTCCTTCAGCTCGACCTCGGTGGCCGCGCCGACCTTGATCACCGCAACGCCACCGGCCAGCTTGGCCAGCCGCTCCTGCAGCTTCTCGCGGTCGTAGTCGGAGTCCGACTTCTCGATCTCGGCGCGGATCTGGTTCACCCGGCCGGAGATCTGGTCGGCGTCGCCGGAACCCTCGACGATGGTCGTCTCGTCCTTGGTGACGACGATCTTGCGGGCCTGGCCGAGCAGCTCCAGGTCCACGGTGTCGAGCTTGAGGCCGACCTCCTCGGAGATGACCTCACCGCCGGTCAGCACGGCGATGTCGACCAGCATGGCCTTGCGGCGGTCACCGAAGCCCGGCGCCTTGACGGCGACGGTCTTGAAGGTGCCCTTGATCTTGTTCACGACCAGGGTCGCGAGCGCCTCACCCTCGAGGTCCTCGGCGATGATCGCCAGCGGCTTGCCGGTCTGCATGACCTTCTCCAGCACCGGGACCAGGTCCTTGATGCTCGAGATCTTGCTGTTCACCACGAGGATGTACGGGTCTTCGAGGACCGCTTCCATCCGCTCGGTGTCGGTCACGAAGTACGGCGAGATGTAGCCCTTGTCGAAGCGCATGCCCTCGGTGAGCTCGAGCTCGAGACCGAAGGTGTTGCTCTCCTCGACGGTGATGACACCTTCCTTGCCGACCTTGTCCATCGCCTCGGCGATGATCTGGCCGACCTGGGTGTCGGCGGCGGAGATCGAGGCCGTGGAAGCGATCTGCTCCCGGGTCTCGACGTCCTTCGCCTGCGCCAGCAGCTGCTCGCTGATGGCGTCGACCGCCTTCTCGATGCCCTTCTTCAGGCCCATCGGGTTGGCGCCCGCGGCGACGTTGCGCAGACCCTCGCGCACGAGCGCCTGGGCCAGCACGGTCGCCGTGGTGGTGCCGTCGCCTGCGACGTCATCCGTCTTCTTGGCAACTTCCTTGACGAGCTCGGCCCCGATCTTCTCGTACGGGTCCTCGAGCTCGATCTCCTTGGCGATGGAGACACCGTCGTTGGTGATCGTGGGGGCGCCCCACTTCTTCTCCAGCACGACGTTGCGGCCCTTCGGGCCAAGCGTCACCTTCACGGCGTCGGCGAGGGTGTTCATACCCCGCTCGAGGCCGCGGCGCGCCTCTTCATTGAAAGCAATAAGCTTGGGCATTCTCCGCGAGTCCTCCCGCGTCGAGTTTTTTGTTCAGCCGGCCGGATGCCCGCGACGGACGGTGCCATCAGTGCGGCGGTCACGTCCCGCCACGCCTCCGGCACCTCATCGAGGCCGTCTATGGTCACGCTCCAGGGCGCGAGCAGTTATCACTCTCGCCCATCGAGTGCTAACCAAGTATTAGCACTCGACCCAAGCGAGTGCAAGCCAGCTCCCCCTCCGCAGTACCGTGCTGAGATGACTCTGGAGGTCGTCCCAGCCACCCCGGACCGCTGGCCGGACGTCGTCGAGGTGATGCGCGACCGCGGCGACCCGGCTCGCTGCTTCTGCCAGTACTTCCGCCTCCGCGGCAAGGAGTGGTCAGGCACCTCCCCCACCGCCAAGCGCGACGCCCTGGGCGCCCAGGTCGCCTCGGACCGGCCACCAGGCGTCCTGGCGACAGACGCCGGTACGCCGGTGGGCTGGTGCGCCGTCGCTCCCCGGTCGGCGTATCCACGGGTCGTCACCTCCCCCAACTGGCGGGGTGGCGACCCCGACGCCTGGGTGGTGACCTGTTTCGTCGTACCGGTTGGTCACCGCCGTCAGGGCCTGGCTGGTGAGCTCCTCCACGGGGCGATCGACTTCGCCCGCGCCCAGGGCACCGTAGTACTGGAGGCCTGCGCTGTGGACCTCTCCTACACGGGCAGGGTCCCCTCCGCTGACCTCTACCGCGGCCCACTGTCCGTCTACCTGGAGGCAGGCTTCACAGAGGTCAGCCGTACGTCGGCGCGGTGGGTGCTGGTCAGCAAGGCGCTCTAGACCTTCGCGATGAACTTGACCTCGATCACCTGACCGGGCAGCGCCAGCCGGCTGATCCCGACCAGCGTGCTCGCCACCTGGGGGTCCTCCCGGCCGTACGCCGCCTTGCGCACCGGCCCGGCCGCCTCGAACGCCGCCGGGATGTCGAGCACGTAGAGCACCTCCTCGACCACGTTCGCCAACCCCGCGCCGAAGCGGCTCAGCAACTCGGCAGCGTTGGCGTAGGTCTGCCGCATCTGCTCGGCCATGACCGAGAAGTCCGTCACCTCGCCGGCCGCATCGAGCGGCGCCGGCGCAATCAGCTCCTCGCCGACGTGGCCCAGCTGCCCGGAGAGATAGATGGTGTCCCCGTGCCGGACGGCCTGCACATAGCCGTACTGGCTCTCCCACGGAACCCCGAAGCTCTCCACCTGTGTCGTGGTCATGGCACTCCCGATCCAGAAGCTGAATATTGAACCAACCGTAGGATTCGAGAACCGCGCCACACCAGCAGCGACGATGCCAAACGGAGCAAGGATGGTGCCATGGCCAAACTGACGGTGGCGATCCTGGCCGTACCGAGGCTGATCGCCCTGGACCTCAGCATCCCGCTGCACATCCTCGGCCGGTACGCCGGTTACCGGGTGACCGTCTGCGGTGAGGTGATGTCCACGCATCCGCTGGCCGCCGCGGCCGATGCCGACATCATCGTCGTACCCGGGTACGACGACCCCGAAGTCTCCCTACCCGCCGAGTACCTGGACGTGATCCGCGCAACCGCCGACCGGGGCGCTCGCCTGGTCGGCATCTGCACCGGGACCCTGGCGCTGGCGGCGGCCGGCGTACTGGACGGCCGGGACGCGACCACCCACTGGGAGTACGTCGCCCGCCTGCGCGCGAACCACCCACTCGTCAACGTCCTGGAGAACCGCCTGTTCGTCGAGGACGGCAAGATCCTCACCTCGGCCGGCGGCGGCGCTGCCATCGACGCCTGCCTGCACGTGATCACCACTGACTTCGGCGCAGCGGCCGCGTACGAGGCCGGCAAGCACGTGGTGGCAGGACCGGCCCGGAGCGGCGACCAGCGCCAGTACGTCGACGTACTGACCCCGCCTCGCTCCGACCTGTCGACCACCCGCGAGTGGGCGATGCAGCACCTGGGCGAACCGCTCACCGTGCGGGACCTGGCTGAGCACGCCAGCCTGCCGCGCAGGACGTTCATCCGGCACTTCACCACCGAGACAGGCATGCCACCGATGCACTGGGTCGCACTGCAACGCCTGCTGAGCGCCCGCCGGCTACTGGAGACCTCGGATTGGTCGGTCGAGCGGATCGCCGCCGCTACCGGCTTCGGCAGCGCGGCCAATTTCCGCACCCACTTCCGCCGCCAGGTCGGCACCACTCCCAGCGCCTACCGAGGCTTGATTAGTTACAATCAAGATCTGTAACGGAAAAGGAGCTGGTACCGATGGCTGCCGAGTTGTCCGTAGTGCGCGCTGGTGAGGGCGAGTCCGTCGCCATTCCCGGCTTCGGCGCGGTGTTCAAGCTGGCCAGCCGGGTGCCGGGCGCCGAGGTCTCGATCGTCGAGCACCCGTTCGCGGTCGGCACGATCACCGCGCCGCACCGGCACACCCGCGAGGACGAGCACTCGATCGTGCTCGAAGGTGAGATCGGATTCCGCTCCGACGACAGTGAGGTGGTGCTCGGTCCCGGCGGCTACATCACCAAGCCCCGCGGGCAAATGCACGCCATGTGGAACGCCGGCGACCAGCCCGGCCGGATCATCGAGGTGATCACCCCTGGCGGGTTCGAGAGCTACTTCCGCGAGCTGAGCGAACTACTGGCGACACCGGCCGACGGAGTACCGACTGCCGCCCGGCCCGGCTTCGCCGAGCTGGCGGAGAAGTACGGCCTCACCTACGGCGAGCCGGACTGGCTGGACGACATAGTGCGGCGATACGCACTGCGCGCACCGACGCACGGCCGCGGCTGACGCCGCCGCGCCTGGCGCAACAAGCGGCCTTGGCCCGGGCAAGCCGAGCGCTAGCTGGGTGGGGCGAGCACGGGCCAGAGGGCCGCAACCACAGCCGGTGCGATGTCTTCGCGGGGGTCGCCGCGGTAGAAGGCGGCGAAGTAGCTGCCGAAGCAGAGCGTCGCGATGGTTCTCCGGTCGAGGCCGGCACGGACGGCGCCCAGCTCTTCAAGCTCGCCGAGCAGGTTCTCGAGCAGTGCGAGCCGCGGCTCGACCGCGTGCTCGCGGAGGATCTCCAGCAACTCCGGCGTTCGGATCGTCTCCCCCGCGAAGTCGGCCATCAACACCATCGCGTCCGGGTTGTAGTACGCCGGATCCAGCCGCCGCACCGCCTCGGCGAAAGCATCCCGCGGCGCCAACCTGCTCAGATCCAGCGTGTACAGGTCCTCCTGCTGACGGAACCCGTAGTCCAGCGCGTCGACCACCAGATCGAACTTCGTCGCCCACCGCCGGTACAGCGTCGGCCGGCTGACCTTCGCGTCGGCCGCGATGTCGCCGATCGTCATCCGCGCGTAGCCGTCCGAGACCAGCCTGTTCCGGGTCGCCCGGATGATCGCCTCGTCGAGCTCCGCATCCCGTGGCCGCGCCATGCCCACAAACGTTACAGCCAGTGGCTGGAATCAATCCCCAACGTCCTCCAACTGTGCGATCAGCATCTTCGGAGCGGTCAGCCGCCAGGCCTCGACCAGCAGCTCGCGCAGTTCCTCCTCATCGGCGACCGCCAGCTTGACCTCCAGCCAGGCGAACCGCCCTGACGCCCACGACGGCGTGTAGACCTCCGGATCCTCCGCGACCAGTGCCTCTTGCTCCTCCCGGAGCGCCTTCAGCATCACCGAGGTCTCGTCCGCCGACAGGTAGACGAAACCCTTCTTCCGCACCTTGAACGCAGGCTGCCCGGCCCACCCCACATGCTCCTCCACCCCGGGCAGGGCGAGCAGCGTCTTCGTCACCGCCTCAGCATCCATCCCCCGACGGTATGACCCGCCACCGACAGAAAATATCGAAAGTCGTCAGGGGTCCAGGGCCGCTCCGGCTGACCCGGATCAGGGGTCGGACCAGGGTCGGGTCGGTACCGATCCCGATGTGGGAAAGGGGTCCGCGGCGGCAGAGTAGTGGACATGACGAACTCCACTGCACCGTTCTCGAACCTGTCCGGTAAGTCTCTTCGCCGCTCGCGTGACCAGCGGATGCTCTCCGGTGTTTCCGGTGGCCTGGCGGAGTACTTCAACATCGACGCCACCCTGGTCCGGCTGGCCATCGTCGGCCTGACCCTGATCACCGGCGGCACCGCGCTGATCGGCTACGTGATCGCCTGGATCGTGATGCCCGAGGCCGACGGCAAGGCGGTCTGGCAGACCGTCAACCAGCCGCAGCAGCAGTCCACCCCCGAGTCCGACATCGCCGCTCGCATCTACGACGACAAGCCGCCGGCGGCGTGACGGGCGGACGCACGGCAGCAAGGTGACAGCGCCAACAGATAGGCCACAGGCGCTCTCATACTTGCTGCCGTGCCGACCGACGCCGCACTGACCTACTGCCCTCAGTGCGGCCACCAGCTCCCCAGCGACCCGCGCTACGTGACATGGTGCGACCGCTGCGACTGGAACCTCGATCCCAACCCCCAAGAGCACGACCCCACCTGGCACCTCCAGGTAGAGCCAGTCACCAACGCTCCAAGCCTGTACTCCGTACTACGTGAGCTGGCGGCCGCCACCGGCGCCAGACCCGTCAAGACAGTCGGGGTGACCACCCTCCCGCGCATCTCGATCACCCGCCGAGCCCTGCGAATCGGCCTCCCCCTCTGGGCCGGCCTGGAACCGCAGCAGCGCCTAGCAGTACTCGCCCACGAGCTGTACGACGCCAAGCGCGGCTGGCACTCCGAATGGCGCACCGACCTCAAGGTGGCCAGGCTGGTTGGCACCGAAGCTGCAGCGACCGCGCTGGAACGCTCGCTTATCGCCGGTACCACCTACCAGTCCCTGGCGCGAGCACTCCGCTTCAACCCGTCGCTGGATCCCCTAGAGGCCCTCCGCCGCAGCGCAGCCCCGCTACCGGACCACGAGCTCAACCGGCGCATCCGCGTGAGCATCCTCCGCAACACCCGCTGCGACCCCAGCCACCCGCCCACCCACCTCCGCACCCACCGCATCCGCTTGACCGACGTACCGGGAACTCTGGAGCTCACCGATGCGGACAGCAGCGCTATAGACCAAGAGCTGCAACTTCCTGCAACAGCTGTCCTCGCGGCACTCCGTGACTAGATCTCCTGCCACACTCCTCAAGTGCAGACAGACCAGGGCACCAGCCGCTGCCCCCAGTGCGACCACGAGATCCCCGTAGATCCGCAGTACGTGACGTGGTGTGACGAGTGCGACTGGAATGTGGACCCGACCGGCTCAACCCATCAGGTCGCTTCCAGGCGACGGCGGCGCGAGCACAAGCTGGCGGACACTCTGTACCGGGAACTCGAGCACGGCGAGATCCGTCGTCCCGGCTGGACCGCTGCCCGGGTCGGCACCTATCTACTGTCGACGCTGATCCTGGTGGTACTCCCCCTGGCGGGTCTGGTCGGCGGCATCTACGCACTGGTCTCGTACCGGCCGCTCTGGATCGGCATTCTGCTGTCCGTCATCCCGTTCGGAGTCACGTTCCTGCTCCGCCCCCGGGCCCATCGCCTCGGCTCCGACACCCATGTGGTGAACCGGGAGCAGGCTCCCCGGCTCTTCGGGCTGCTCGACGAGATCGCCACCAAGATCGGTACCAGGAGCGTTGGGCTGGTCGAGCTCAGTCCGTATCCGCAGATCGGCTTCATCAAGGTCGGGTGGCGATTCACGCCAGTGATCAGGATCGGCCTGCCGCTGTGGGCGGGGCTCGGACCGCAGGAGCGAGTCGCCGCACTTGCCCATGAGCTCGGCCACGGCAAGAACGGTGACGGCCTGCACCGCTGGGTCGTCAACTCGGCGGTGGACGCACTGCAGGAGATTCAGATGACGTCACGCAACGACGAGTCCGATGAGTACCGGTTAGAGCTGCAGACCTACTACTTCCACGGCTACAGCAACAACGCCATCAACAGTTTCCTCGACGCGACGATCGGCTCGCTGGCCAGAGGCGTGCAGTGGTTGCTGACGACGGCGGACCTGAGAGCCGGGCAGCGCGAGGAGTACCTGGCTGACCGGCGGTCGGCGGAGATCGCCGGCTCGGAGGCGGCCGCCGGCGCCCTGGAGCGGTACACGCTCGGCTCGACCTCGTACCGAGCGATGGAACAGGCATTGCGCTTCAACTCGGACGCCGACCCCCTAGAGGCGGCCGCCCGGGCCGTGGGCGAGATCCCGGCCCGTGAGGTCGAGCGGAGACTCCGGGTCAGCCGGTTGCGGGAGACCCGGCGCGACTCGACTCACCCGCCGACGAACCTCCGCGCGAAGCTGATCCGGACCAGACCCGCGCGGGACCCGCTCGTGGAGCTGGAGATCGAGGAGAGCCAGGTCATCGACAAAGAGCTGGCCGAGCCTGCGCGGGCCGTGCTGAAGGAACTGCGGTCCGCGTTGCGCTAGACCTTCAGCGAGGTCTTCTTGGTGGCTGCGGCGACGGCGATGTCAGGGTGGTCGGAGAAGACGCCGTCCACGCCGGTGGCGGCGAAGCGGGCCAGTTCGCCGGTCAGGTCGAGACCGGTGGGGAGGAAGCGGCGTTCGGCGCGGAAGGTCCAGAGCTGGACCGACAGGCCGGCCCGGTGGGCCTGGTCGACCAGCCGGGTCGGTTCGCCCAGGGCGCCGCTCGCAGTACGCGGGATAACGAGGTCCTTGTGCGGTGCCAGTACCTGCGCGTACGTCGAGATCTCGCGCAGGCCGGCCGGCTCGATCAGGTCGGCGAAGGTCCGGGGGTCGCCGGCCCGGAGGAAGTCGTTGGGCGCGTTCTCGGAGTCGATCAGCTGGACCAGCGGTACGTCCGTCATCACCGACAGCCGGCGCAGGCTGGTCGGCTCGAACGACTGGATCATCGCCTCGCCCTTGTGCAGGCCGAGCGCGACCAGGCGCTCCGCGAGCAGCTCCTCCAGCGGCAGGCCGAGGCGGCGGAAGTACGCCGGATGCTTGATCTCCGGGATGACCCCGATCGGGCGGCCGAGCCGGGCAGACTCCTGCCGCGCCAGCGCGACCACCTCGTCGAAGGTCTGGATCCCCTCGCGGCCGTCGTACGCCGTGTTAGCGGCGCGCAGGGCGGGCATTCGCTCCCGCGCTCGCAATGTGCGCAGCTCCTCGTAGCTGAAGTCCTCGGCGAACCAGCCGGTCACGGCCGTGCCGTCGACGATCTTGGTGATCCGCCGGTCCGCGAACACCGCGTGCTCCGCGACGTCCGTCGTGCCGGACAGCTCGTTCTCGTGCCGGACCACCAGGACGCCGTCGAGCGTCGGGACCAGGTCAGGCTCCAGATAGTCGGCGCCTAGGGCCGCAGCGAGCCGATAGGCCTGCGGCGTGTGTTCAGGACGGTAGCCACTCGCTCCCCGATGCGCGATCACCAGCATGGTTCCAGCACAGGGGGCCCAGGTGGCGGCGCGGGAACTCGTTGCCCAACGCAAGGTGAAGCTCGCCCACCATCTGAGGGCCGCTGGTAAACCACATGCTTTTGTCGGTGCGGCCACCTAGCCTCGAAGGGTTATGAGACAGCTTCCGTTGGCCGATCCCGGCATCCCCGATCACCGTTCGCCTGCCCGCTACCTGTGGTGGGTGGCGCGCGGTCAGAAGGCCACGCTCGCCGGCGGGATGATCTTCGGAATCCTCGCGATGGGCGCGCAGGCGCTCGTACCGGCCGTGCTGGGCAAAGCGATCGACCAGGGCATCGCGGTGGGTGACACCGAGAAGTTGGTGCTGTGGAGCGGGGTGCTGTTCGCGGTCGGCCTGCTGCAGGCGCTGGCCGGCATCATGCGGCACCGGTTCGTCGTGGCCAACTGGCTGAGCGGCGCGTACCGCACGGTCCAGGTGGTCACCCGCAAGGCGGCAGACCTCGGCGCCACCCTGCCCAAGCAGCTCGCCACCGGTGAGGTCGTCAGCGTCGGCTCCAGCGACCTGGCCTACATCGGCAACCTGCTCGAGGTCTCCGGCCGGTTCGCCGGCGCCGTCGTCACGTTCTTCGTGGTCGCGGTGATTCTGCTGTCGTCGTCGACACTGCTCGGCCTGATCGTGCTGATCGGCGTACCGCTGATGGTGTTCGGCCTCGGCCCGCTGCTGCGGCCGCTGCACACCCGCCAGTCCGCGCAACGCGAGGCGGTCAGCGAGCTGAACTCGCTGGGCTCCGACATCGTCGCGGGCCTGCGGGTGCTGCGGGGCATCGGCGGCGAGGACTCGTTCTCGCGCCGATACCGGCACGAGTCGCAACAGGTCCGTACCGCCGGCGTGAAGGTGGCCCGGATCCAGTCGCTGCTCGACGCGGCGCAGGTGTTGCTGCCCGGCATCTTCACTGTGATCGTCGTCGGCCTCGGCGCGCACTTCGCCCTCCGCGGCGAGCTGAGCCCAGGCAGCCTCGTCGCCTTCTACGGCTATGCCACCTTCCTCGTACTACCGCTGCGGACCGCGACTGAGGCGGCCGAGAAGCTGATGCGCGGCCTGGTCGCGGCCAAGCGGGTGAATCGGGTGCTGGCGTTGACCCCCGACGTCGTGGATCCGGCGCAGCCCGTGCGGCTGCCCTCGGCGGGCGACCTCGTCGACCCGGTCTCCGGGATCCGCGCCCGCAACGGGCTGCTGACCGCGATCGTCTCCGCCGAGCCGGATCGCGCCGCCGAGCTGGCCGACCGCCTCGGCCGGTACGACGACGCCAGCGAGGTCCGGTACGGCGGGGTGACCCTGGCCAGCGCGACCCGGGCGGATGTCCGCGCCCGGATCCTGGTCAGCGACACCGGCTCGCAACTCTTCACCGGCACGCTGCGCCAGGAGCTCGACCCGGACCACCGGCGTACCGACGAAGAACTGATGACGGCGATCCGGACCGCGTCCGCCGAGGACGTGCTGGTCGCGTTGACGGACGGGCTCGACTCCGAGGTCGAGGAGAAGGGCCGGTCGTTCTCCGGCGGGCAACGGCAGCGGCTGGTTCTGGTCCGCGCGCTGCTGGCCGACCCGTCGGTGCTGGTGATGGTCGAGCCGACCTCCGCCGTCGACGCACACACGGAGGCGCGGATCGCCGACAGGCTGCGCGAGCACCGGGCCGGCCGGAGCACGGTGGTACTGACCTCGAGCCCGCTGCTGCTGGACCGCGTCGACGAGGTGAGCTTCGTCGCCGCCGGCCGAGTGGTTGCTGTCGGCAAGCATCGCGACCTGCTCGAGACCGATCCGCTCTACCGCAGAACAGTCACCCGCCAAACCGAGGACGAGGAGGTCCGCGCATGAGGCAGATTTTGCCGGTGGCGAGTTCGGCGGAGGTTCGCCGGCATGCTCGACGGATCGCCAGGCGGCATCCGCGGGCGCTGGTCATCACGATGGGGCTGCATGCCTTGGCCGCGGTGTCCGGGCTGGCGGCGCCACGGCTGATCGGCACGCTGGTCGAGGACGTCCAGCGCGGTACGACGGCGAGCAAGGTCAACCAGGTGATCCTGGTGATCGCCGTCTTCATCGTGGCGCAGTCGTTGCTGACCCGGTGGGCGCGGTTCCGCTCGTTCGCGCTCGGCGAGCAGGTGCTGGCGGAGCTGCGTGAGGAGTTCGTCGACAACGCGCTGGCGCTGCCGATCGGCACCGTCGAGCGGGCCGGCACGGGCGATCTGCTGTCCCGGACCTCGCGTGACGTCGACGCCTTGTCGAGGACGGTGCGGTTCGCCGTACCGGAGACGATCGTTGCCCTCGTCACGATCGCCTTCACGGTCGCCGCGACGCTGCTGGTCGGCGTCTGGGTGCTGCTCCCGCTGCTCGCGATGGTGCCGTTGCTCGCACTGAGCACCCGGTGGTACCTGCGGTATGCCAAAGACGGGTACCTGCGCGAGAACGCGGCGTACGCGCAAATGACCAGCTCGCTCGCCGAGACGGTCGAAGGCGCGCGCACGGTGGAGGCACTGCAGCGGTACGACGAGCGCGTGCGGCGCACCGACGACGACATCCGCGGCTCGTACAACGCCGAGCGCTACACGTTGCGCCTGCGCACGCTGTACTTCCCGGTCGTCGAGATCGGCTACTTCGTACCGATCCTGGGCACCCTGCTGTTCGGCGGCTGGCTGCACATCAACGGCCACATCTCGCTCGGCGCGGTCACGGCCGGCGTGCTGTACGTGAACCAGTTGATCGACCCCGTCGACCGGCTGATCTCCTGGCTGGACGAACTACAGGTCGGTGGCGCCTCCCTGGCGCGGCTGCTCGGCATCAGCGGCGTACCGGATGATCGGACCCCGTCAGGTCGCACCCCGGCCAGCGAACTGGTCGAGGCGCGCGACGTGCGCTTCTCGTACGTCGATGGCCGCGACGTGCTGCACGGCGTCGATCTGACCGTCCAGCCGGGCGAGCGGATCGCGATGGTCGGCCCGTCCGGCGCGGGCAAGTCGACGCTCGGACGGCTGGTCGCGGGCATCCACCCGCCACGCACCGGCTCGGTGACGGTCGGCGGCGTCGCGATGACCGACTTGCCGCTGGATGACCTCCGCAAGCAGGTCGCGCTGGTCACCCAGGAGCATCACGTCTTCGTGGGCACGTTGCGGGACAACCTCGTGATGGCCCGTGAGGACGCCTCCGACGCCGAGCTGCTCGACGCGTTGGCGGCGGTCGATGCGCGCGACTGGGCCGAGGCGTTGCCGGACGGGCTCGATACTCGGGTCGGTTCCGGCCAGATTGCGTTGACTCCTGCCCAAGCGCAGCAGTTGGCGCTGGCCCGGCTGGTGCTGGCCGATCCGCACACACTGGTGCTCGACGAGGCGACCTCATTGATCGACCCGCGAGCGGCCAGGCATATGGAGCGGTCGCTGGCCGCGGTGCTGGAGGGTCGGACGGTGATCGCGATCGCTCACCGGCTCTACACGGCCCACGATGCCGATCGGGTCGCAGTAGTGGAGGACGGCCGCATCACCGAGCTGGGCAGTCACGACGAGCTGGTCGCGCGACAAGGCTCGTATGCCGCCCTCTGGGCCTCCTGGCACGGCTGACCCGCACGGAAGGCAGCCGGCTCTCCTTGACCGACCTCGTCCCCCACCTCGCTTGAGGTGGGGGCCGTTGTTCAGGGTCGTTTGCGGATGGTGAGGACAGCTGAGTCGACGTGGGGTGGGGGTGTGAAGGCCTTGCGGGGAAGACGCAGGCCGATCGACAGGTCGTAGTACCGGCTCCATCTGACTGCGCCGCTGATTCGGGCCGGTGCTTGGTGGCCGGTCCAGCGGTTGACCACTTGGCGTTGCAGGACGAGGTCGGCTGCGACCAGGCGGGTGCCCGGGGCAAGCAGTCTCTTGAGCAACGCGGTGGAGATCCCGTACGGCGGACTGGAGACGACTCGGAACGGTCGTGACGGCAACCTGAGATCACCGGCATCGGCACGGACCACCGTCACCGGATCGTCCGCGAACCGCCGACGCAACCGGTCGGCGCGACCAGGGTGGAGCTCTACGGCGACCACCTGGGCCCCGGCCCGGACCAGCGGCGCGGTCAGCGCACCGAGGCCGGCTCCGACGTCGAGGACGAGATCACCGGGTTCTACTCCGGCGGCGTCGACGACGCGTTGGGCCCAACGACTATCGAGCGGATGCCATCCCCAGGCACCCCTCGCCTGCCCGGAGCCGGGCACGACGGACCATTACGAAGTAGTTGTTAGCCATGCGTCGACCCTAGAGCCTGGATCGCCTTGCCATCAAAGCATTTTCGGCTGCGCGCCCAACGACGTGACGGTCTCGCCGGTACGCCGCTCCGCCAGCTGGAGCCGTTCCCTCTTGGCCGCGGAGAGCCCCGGCCGGGCGAGTTCTCGTTGTACGTCGAGCACCCGAACCGGAAGCGTGTCCGTCATCAGCAACGGCGCGTACTGCGCGTCGGCCTTCCACCGGTCGCCGTCCTTGCGGAAGGTGAACTTCATCAGCAGTCCCTCGGCCTTCGTGCTGTCCGGCTGCCGATGCGCGGCGACGAGGTTGCCGAGCCCGTAGACGACCCACTTGCCGTTGATCTGCTCGATCGGCTGGACCACGTGCGCGTGGTGGCCGAGGATCAGGTCGATGTTGCTGTCGGCAAGGAGTTCGCCGGCGACCGTACGCTGTTGGTCGTTGGGTTTCTTGCTGTACTCGTCACCCCAGTGGCAGCTGACCACGACGATCTCGGCGCCGTTGTCGCGGGCCTTCTTCGCCATCGCCTTGATCTTGCCGACGTCGAGCTTGCCGGCCCGCCAGGTCTGGCCGTCGGGGTACGGGAGCCCGTTGAAGCCGTAGGTGTAGCTGAGCAGAGCAACCTTCACGCCTTGCACGGTGACGATCGTCGGGGTCTCGGCCTCGTCGGGGGTGCGGGCCGTGCCGGTGTGCTTCAGGCCTGCCTTGTCGAGCAGCTTGAGGGTACGGTCGATGCCGGCCGCTCCCTGGTCGAAGCTGTGGTTGCTGGCCGTGGAACACGCGTCGTACCCGGTCTTGACCAGGGCGGGGACGATCTGCGGTGGGCCTTGGAAGAGCGGGTAGCCCTTGGGCGGCGTACCGAGCGGTGTTTCGAGGTGGCAGACGGCCAGATCGGCTTGTTCTACAAGGGATCTGACACCTTTGAGCAGGGGCGCGAAGTCCCATTCGCCGTTGCTGCCGTCGCGCTTCGCCGTGTTCCAGAGACGCTCGTGGAGCAGGACATCGCCGGTCGCGACCAGCGTGAGCTGATCCGGCTTATGTGCTCCGCTGATGGGCTTCGTCTTGGGACCGGCCGTGGGGTGGTTCTCCGCGGCTTGGGTGTCCGCGATGCAGCCGGTGACCGCGACCAAGCCGGCAACCAGCAGGACCGCCGCAACTGCCTTGCGCGCGGCCCATCCCAAGCCTGTCATCTGTCTCCCCCGGATTCGGCAGGTCCGCACCCCGCGGCCCCTCCTGCTCTGGAGACGCCCTGACAGCCGGAAAAGTTGAAGCCCCGTCAGCGCGTTAACCTCAGCGAATGGTGGAACTGAAGACCGCGGACCAGATCGAGCAGATGCGCGCCGCCGGACGAGTGGTCGCCTCAGCCTTGATCGCGGTCAAGAAGCACGCCTCGGTCGGCGTCTCATTGCGCGAGCTGGACGAGGTCGCCCGCGAGGTACTCCGGTCCGCGGGCGCGGTGTCGCTGTTCGACGGCTACCAGCCCGGATTCGCGACCCGACCGTTCAGCGGCGTCATCTGCACTTCGGTGAACGACGCCGTACTGCACGGTCTGCCGAGTGAGCTGCGCCTGGCCGATGGCGACCTGCTGAACGTCGACTGCGGTGCGTCGGTCGACGGCTGGTGCGCCGACTCGGCCACCAGCTTCGTCGTCGGTACTCCGCGCGCCGAGGACCTCGAGCTGATCGAAACGACCGAGCGGGCCCTCGCGGCCGGTATCGCGGCCGCGGTACCGGGTGCCCGCTTGGGCGACGTCGGCGCGGCGATCGGCGAGATCGGCCGTCGGGCCGGCGTCGGCACCAACCTCGACTTCGGCGGCCACGGCATCGGCCGCCGCATGCACGAAGAACCCCACGTCCCCAACGGCGGCCACCCCGGCCGAGGCCTCAAACTCCGCCCCGGCCACGTGATCGCCATCGAGCCCTGGTTCTGGCACGGCCCCGGCAGCGTCTACGTCATCGACGACGACGGCTGGACCCTCCGCTCCACCGACCAATCCCGAGGCGCCCACGCCGAACACACCGTCGCCATCACCCCCGAAGGCCCCGACATCCTGACAACCCGCGGATGACCGCACGCTAGCCGGAGAACCGCAACGAGTACGGCGCACGGATCTTCCAAGGCAATACATCTTGCTCTTTGTTCTTGCTCTTTGTTCTTGCTCTTACTCCAAGACCCGTTGCGCTAGAAGAGTGTTTGTTGGTTGGGGTCTGGGGTGAGAGGTGGGACGGGGGCTGAGGGGCGGCGGCGGGTGGGTTGGCGGCGGGTGCGGAAGCGGGCGGTGGTGGGGTCTGGTTCGCCCCAGCCGGATTGGGAGCCTGGGCCGGGGGCTTCGACTACTCCGTTGGTGGAGGAGCGGTGGCGGGAGCCTCGGCCGAAGCCGTGTTTGTCGAGGAGGGGGCGGGCTTTTTCTTCGAAGGCGTTGCGGAAGCTTTGCAGGGCGTTGGAGCCGTGGGAGTAGAGCTGGTCGTAGCGGGTGACCAGGTCGGGGCGTTCTTCGGCCAGCCACTTCATGAACCACTCCTTCACGCCGGGGCGCAGGTGCAGGATCAGGGTGGTGACGCCGGTCGCGCCGGCATCCGCGAGTTCGCCGAAGAGGTGGTCGAGTTGCTCGGGCGAGTCGGTGAGCCAGGGAAGTACCGGCGCGACCATCACCCCGCACGGCAGACCGGCGTCGCGGATCGCGCGGATCAGATCCAGACGGCCGCGCACCGACGGCACACCTGGCTCGACCAAGCGGCGGAGATCCTCGTCAGCCAACGCGAGCGAGACACCCAAGCCGACAGGGACCTCCTCAGCCGCGGCGGCCAGGACGGCGAGATCACGCCGGAGCAGCGTGCCCTTCGTCAGGATCGACAGTGGGGTGCCCGAGGCCGCGAGCGCCTCGATGATGCCGGGCATCAACTGGTAGCGGCCCTCGGCCCGTTGATAGGGATCGGTATTGGTGCCTAGGGCAACCTGTTCGAAACCCCAGGACGGCCGGGCCAGTTCGCGGCGCAGCACCTCCGCGACATTCGTCTTCACGACGATCTGCTGGTCGAAGTCCAGCCCGGTGTCGAGCTCGAGGTAGCGATGGCTCGGCCGGGCGAAGCAGTACCGGCAGGCGTGGGTGCAGCCGCGGTACGGGTTGATCGTCCAGGTGAACGGCATCCCCGAGCCCGGCACCGAGTTCAGCGCCGACCGGGCCAGCACCTCGTGGAACGTGACGCCCCGGAACTCCGGGGTCGTCACGCTCCGCACCAGCCCCGCGATCGACCCCAGCCCAGGCAGCGCACCCGGCGCCTCTGCTTCGATTCGCTGCCCAGCCCATCGCATGGACAACAGTCGAACACATGTTCGCCAGAGAATCAAATGAACGCGGAGGCGTTCCGCACAGCCCATTCGCGGTAGGACAGAGCAGGCCGCCCAGTCACCTCGAGCACAGTCGGCTCAGGCGACATCCGGTACTCCGACATCATCCGGAACCCGTCCAGCAACCACGAGGCCGTCTCCGCCCCCATCGCAGGCGCCCATAAAGCCAACGCCTCCGCCGGCGACAACGACTCGAACCGCAACCGCCGCCCGATCGCCGCCCCGATCAGCTCGACCTCCTCCGGCTGCGTGATCGCCTCCGGCCCACTCATCACCAACTTCCGCCCGGTATAGCTCTCATCCAGCAGCACAACCCGCGCCACCGCCGCGATATCCGCCAGATCGATCGGCGTCTGCACCGCCTCCGGATACGGCGCCCGCACCACCCCCTCAGCCTTGATCGACCCAGCCCAGTCCAGCGTGTTGTTCATGAACTGCCCCGGCCGCAGATGCGTCCACTCGAACCCGGCCTCCTCGATCGCCCGCTCCAACTTGTAGTAGTGCCACCCCGAAGGATCCCCCGCGGCCTCGTACTCCGCAGGCTCCCCCGACAACACGACCACCCGCCGCACGCCCGCCTCCAACGCGCACTCCACAAAGGAATCCACCAGCGCGGGCAGCGGCGCGAGATAGACCGTGTCGACGCCCTTCAACGCCGCCGGCAGCGTCGACGGCCGACCCAGATACCCCTCCGCAACCTCGACCCCAGCAGGCAACGCAGCCCGCCGAGGGTCATTCGTCAGCGCTCGAACACAAGCAGCTCCAGCAGCCACCAACTCATCCACCAGCAGCCGCCCGACGCTGCCCGTCGCACCCGTCACCAGAATCGTCATCCGCCACTCCTCAGGTCGATTCCCGTAGGCTATACGAGAATAGCAAGCGGGCGCATATGAGAAAGTTCCTCGACGGCAGGAAACGGGGAGGCGACAGTGGCGGTACGGCACAGCGGTGGCGGTTCGGCCGACCGCACCTTGGCCCTGCTCTGGCGCAACCACAAGCCGGCCCAGCCGAGCCAGCAGACCAAGCTCGGCCGCCGCCCCACCCTCGACCTCGACAAGGTCGTCGACGCAGGCATCGCGCTGGCCGACGAGCAAGGCCTGGCCGCCGCCTCGATGAGCGGTGTCGCCAAGGCACTCGGCGTCGGCACCATGACGCTCTACACCTATGTCCCCTCCAAGGAGGAGCTGCTCGACCTGATGGTCGACCAGGTCCTGGCCGAGCGCGACCTCCCCGCCCCCGGCGAGCCACGCCCGACCGGCTGGCGCGACCAGATCAACCTGTACTCCGAACAGACCCGCGCCATGTTCCACCGGCATCCCTGGCTGGCCAGCATCTCCACCATCCGCCCACCAGTCGGCCCCGGCATGCTGGCCGCTCGCGAGTACCTGCTGTCCGCCTGCGCAGTACTAGGCCTCTCCCCCCGTCAGACCAACACGGCAGCCCTCGCCATCACGACGTACATCGACTCTGCAGCCGGCCTGGAGGCGGAGAGCGACCAGTTGGAGCGACAGACCGGCCAGAGCCACGACGCCTGGTGGACCGAGCGCTGGGACCTCTGGGAGACGTACTTCGACCAGGACCGCCACCCGACGATGACGGCGATCTGGAACGCCAAGGGCTACGGCGACGGCACCCGCGAGGCCGCCGACGAGTCCTACCGCTTCGGCCTGGACCGCCTGCTGGACGGCATCGAGTCCCTCAGGACCCGGACGCCCTGAGCCGCTCCTGCCGATCAGCGATGTAGTCACGTGCATTCGAGGCACTCTCCAGCTGCCCAACCGACTCATACAGGCCGGCCGACACCTTGGCCAGCTCGATCGCTTCCAGCAACCGTCCCTGCATGTCCCGTACCAGCGCCAGCTCCCAGTGCACCACCGCATCGCTCGTCGGGCTCCGCAGGTCATCCGCAGGCAACTCGTCGACCACAGCCCGGGCCTCGTCGAGCAACCCCTCCGCTTGGTCCAACGAACCGGTATAGCGCGCCGACTGCGCAGCAAGCCGCAGCGCGGCCACCTGGTCATGCAGCTCCCCAGCCAGCGCGTACTGCTCGGCCGCGGCCACCAGTGCATCAACAGCCTCGGAGTCCTGGTCAAGCTGTTCGAGTAGCTCACCCTTCTTGCGCAGGACCATGCCCAGCCAATCCGAGCCGGCATCAGGCGGTGCGTCAGCAAGGACCAGCTCAGCCTGGGGCAACGCGGCCGCTGGCTCATTGAGGTCCAGGTACGCGGCGAACAGCACATTGCGTAGTACCCGCAAGCTGTCCGCCTCGGCCAGCTCACCAACACCCGAGTCAGTCAGCATGGCAAGCACCTGCTCGCCGATCTCCGCAGCCTCCAAGTTGCGCTCCTGAAGGTGCATCCGATGCGCCATCTCGATCCGCGCCTTGGCGAGCGCCCAGCCGGCCACCGGGTCGTCCGGCCGGGCAGCGACCGCGGCGAGTTGCTCAGCGCAACCACCATCGCCGAACAGCTCCAGCGAAGTCACCCACGGTCGCTCGGCCAGCAGCGATCGGGTGAGCTCGCTCTGGTGCCGGTTGCCGTTCCTGGCGTCGAACGCCGCCGCCAGCTTCCACGCCTGCTCGGCGAAGGATTCGTCGACCCGCCCAGCCGCGGTGCAGAAGGCCAGCGCATCGGCCTGCGAGACACTGGCCTCGAGGCCGGACGAATGCCGCTGCACGAGCTCCCGAGCCCGCTCGGCGTTCCCGGTCAGCACGCAGAACCTGATGTGCTGCGCATGCGCGAACAACTCGTCGGGGTCGTCGCGCACCAACCGGTAAGCCACCCGATGAGCATCGGCGGCCCCCTCGAGATCGCCGACCGCGACGTACGCCGGCAGCGCCGCCGCCAGCAGCGCCTGTGGTTGCTGATGGCAACCATCAACCGGCGAGGCGAAGGCTGCCTCGGTCACGGCAACGGCCTCGACAGCGCGGCCGGTCTCGATCAGATGCCGGACCTGGTAGATCTGCTCACAGCCTTCACACCAAGCGAAGTCGTCCCGCTCAGCGGCCAGGCACGCCTGGTACTGCTCTTCCGCCACCGATGCATCACCGAGATGCCGGGCGACCAGCCACCGGCAGAAGTGCACGATCCGCAGACTGTTGCCAGCCGCCCGATGACGCCGCTCCAGATCGTCGAGCAGGTCCAGCGTCCGGTCGAGCGGCAACCCTGAATACTCGTCGAACTGCAGCACGACGTACCCGAAAGTGGTCAGCAAGCTGTCGAGCTGCTCCGGATCCGGCTCGGCGTCGTACGCCGCGACCGCCCGCCCGAACGGCTCCAGCGCCAGCGCCGGATCCGCACCGAACACCAGCCGGTCCACCTGCGCGATCAACAGTTCGAGGTCCACCCCCAAGAGACTAGAGGTCGAGCGTGATCCAGGCTGGGTCGTGGTCCGTTCCGTCACGGGCGAGCTTCTTGCGACGCCCGATGAAAGCGCCGGTCAACCATGGGGCGAGGGCGGGTGACAGCCAGATCTGGTCGATCAGGTCGAAGGATCGCGGCTGACCGGTCTCCTTGAAGGTAGAAGTCCACGCGGGGCTCGAGGGCAGCTCGACCGTCGTCTTCACCGTCCCCACCTCAGTCGGCGACAGAAGGGCACTGACCAGCCCGGCCTGCTCGTAGGCCACCAGCGCCGGCGAGTCAGGCGTGTCGTTCATGTCCCCGCAGAGGAGATAACGCTGGCGGCTCGACGTACGGGCCGCGATGATCCGGGTGATCGTCTCGGCCTGCCGCTGCCGCAGCAGTTGGGCCGCCGCGGCCGCCGCGACCGGGTCGGCCACGGTGAAGTCGACGAACTTCGACTTCAGGTGCGTACCGAAGATCGTCAGAATCCGGCGCCCGCGAGCGTCCAGGATCTCCACCTCGACCAGGTCGCGGGAGAAGATCGGCCGGTCCGGTACGTCGGGATGGAAGACCCGCTGATAACTCGTCACCCCGCCGAGCGGCCGCCGCGACAGGATCCCGATGTCGATGAACCGGACCGAGTCGTTGCCGTCGATCACCATCACGTGCTCGTACGCCCCGCCGAGATGCTCGCGGTTGAACTCCCGCAGTACGTCGACGTTCTCGATCTCCTGCACGACCCAGACGTCGACATCCGCCGCGAGCAGCCGCTCGGCGATCCGGGCGGTGTCCGCGGGCGGCTTCGCGACCAGCAGCTTCCCGTGCCCGTCCAGCTGCAGCCGCCGCCGGTCCTCGTTGTCGAACGTGTACGTCGCCGGCACCGAACTCGTCCCGGCCGCCAGCACCTCGACCGCGCCGGCGAAGTTCCACCGGTCGAACAGGTTGTTCAGATTGAATGTCCCCACCGTGAGCACCATCAGCCCTCCCCAGGCTCGCCCCCTGCTTCTCAAGGTACGGCCCCGGCCACGCTTCGTCACCAACTCGGAGATGAACTGCGAATGCCGGTAGCTTGTACGGGAGCCACTGGGGGGTGGCGATCGAAAGGGTGGGGATGGGTAGCGAGAAGTTTCAGGTCGATCTGCACGGGGTCGTCGATCTGCTGAGCAATCACCTGTACAGCAGTCCGCGGGTCTATCTGCGGGAGCTGCTGCAGAACGCCGTCGACGCGATCACCGCGCGCCGGGCCGTCGACGCCGGCGCGCCGGGGCGGATCGACGTACAGGTCGATGACCGGCGGATCAGCGTCAGCGACTCCGGGATCGGCCTGCATCCCGGCCAGGTGACCGAGCTGCTCGCGACGATCGGCCGGAGCTCCAAGCGGGACGAGATCGGCTTCGCGCGGACCGAGTTCCTCGGCCAGTTCGGGATCGGGCTGCTGTCGGCGTTCATGGTGGCCGAGCAGATCGAGGTGGTCACCCGCCCGGTCGACGGCCCCACCACGCTCTGGATCGGTACGGCGGACGGCAGCTACTCGCTCCAGGAGACCACCCCGCGCGACGACGTCGGCACCACCGTCACGCTGACCGCGAGACGCGGCGCCGAGCAGTGGTACAAGCAAGCCACCGTGATCGAGTTGATCCGCCTCTTCGGAGCCCTGCTCCCGTTGGAGATCAAGGTCAACGGCGAGCGCGTCACCGACGGCCGCGCCCCCTGGGAAGCAACCGGTACTACGCAACGCGCGGAGCTGGTCGGATACGCGCAGGACAAGTTGGGGTTCACCCCCTTCGATGTCATTCCACTCAACATCCCGGCCGCCGGGCTGACCGGTGTCGCCTTCGTGCTGCCCTTCCCCGCCAACCCGGCCGAGCGCGCGACCCATCGCGTCTACCTCAAGCGGATGCTGCTCGCGGAAGGTGTCGAGGGGCTGCTGCCCGACTGGGCGTTCTTCGTCCGCGCCGTCATCGACACCTCCGAGCTGCGACCGACCGCGAGCCGGGAGGCCCTGTTCGACGACGGAAACCTCGAGGCGACCCGGGGAGCGCTCGGCGCTCAGCTGCGCGGCTGGCTGGTCCGGCTCGGCAGTACTGATCCGCAGAAGCTGGACCGGTTCCTCGGCATCCACCAGCTCGGGGTGAAGGCACTCGCGCTGCACGACGACGAGATGCTCCGGCTGGTCTACCGGTGGCTGCGGTTCGAGACCAACCAGGGCCGGATGACCGCCGCCGAGCTGCACGAACGGCACGGCGAGATCCGTTATGTCGCGACGATCGAGGAGTTCCGTCAGCTCGCGGCCGTCGCCGCCGCGCAGCAGCTCACCGTCGTCAACGGCGGCTACACCTACGACAGCGAACTGCTCGAACGGCTGCCCGACGTCGTCCCGGACCTGACCACGAGCCGCTTCGACCCGACCGAGCTGTCGACCAGCTTCGACAGCCTGGATCCGGCGACGGAGCTGGCGTTGCGGCCGTTCGTTCGCCTTGCCCAGGATGCGTTGGACGCTGTCGGGTGTGAGGTCGTGGTGCGCGCCTTCGACCCGGCCGGGTTGCCCGCGATCTACCTGGTCGACCGGTCGGCACAGTTCGCCGCTGAGCTTCGCAGTACGAAGAGCAAGGCGGACGCGTTGTGGGCCGAGGTGCTCGGCGCGCTCGACACGCATGACGACAGCCGGCCGCAACTCGTGCTCAACCACCGCAGCCCGCTGGTACGCCGGATGGTCTCGTTGACCCATTCCGAGACAGGGCAGTCCGAGCTGACCCGGCTGGCCGTGGAAGGCCTGTACGGGCACGCGTTGATGCTCGGCTACCACCCGATCGGCCCCGCGGACTCCGCCCTGGTGAACCGCTCCTTCCTCGGCCTGCTCGACCAGGCTGTTCCCTCGCAGGAGGACCCGCGATGAGTGATGACCTGGTCGATCGGCTGCAGCGGGCGGAGAGTACGCCGTACGGGAAAGCACGGTCTTCGTTGCTGGAGGATGTCGTCCGCCGGGCCGACGCGGCCGAGAACCGGGAGCTGTCGTTCTACTCGCGGCTCAGCCTGGTCACGGCGTACGTGATGGGTGGCGAGGCGCGGAAGTCGCTGGTGCCGTTCGCGCGGTGCGTGGCCGACTGGGATGCGGAGCCGGAGCGGTACAGCGATCACACGCATACCTTCCTGTGGACGTTCAAGTACGCGCCGAGCACGTTGAGCCAGTTCCCCGAGGTGCCGCTGGCGCAGACGTACGGCGTACTGGACGACATGGAGCGGCGGTGGCGCACGGGCGGGCACAGCATGCATGCGGTGCACCAGTACCGGTGGCTGGTCGCCAGTCATGTCGGTGATGCCGAGACGGCGGCCGAGCAGTACCGGCTCTGGTCGACTGCTCCGCGCGACTCGTTGTCGGACTGCGTCGGGTGCGATCCGACCTCGAAGGTCAGCCACCTGATCGACATCGGTTGGCCGGCCGACGCGGTGGCGCTCGCTGTCGGCGTACTGGACGGAACGCTGACCTGCAACGAGCAACCCCAGCAGATGCTGACCGCGTTGCTCCCGGCTTATGTTGCCGAGGGCATGTATTCGGAAGCGGTCGACGCCCATCGCCGGTCGTACCGGGCGCTCCGCAACCTCCCCGGCGAGCTGAAGGCCTACGCCGACCACGTCGTCTTCCTTGCCCGAACCGGCAACGAAACAAAGGCAATCGAGCTGGTCGAGCGGCATCTGGCCGACCTCGACGACCCGCCGACCACGCTGGCCGAGATGAACTTCGCCGCGGCCGCGTCGCTGGCCCTGCGACGAGTCGGCTCGCTGATGATCCGGCGGCCGCAGGGCGACGACGTACCGGCATCTCAGCTCGCCGAGGAACTGGCTGACCGGGCACTCGGCCTCGCGGCCCGTTTCGACGAGCGCAACGGGACCACGCATCAGAGCGAGGTCATCCAGTCCGTACTCACGGCTGAGCCCTGGGTCGAGTACCTACCGTTGTCCGAGACAGCCCGCCGCGCTCGGGCCCGGTCCCAAACCAAACCCGAACCACAGCAGGCGGAACCCTTCCAGCCCGCGGTCGTTGCCCAGGGCAGCGAATGGCTGGACCACGCCGAAGAGGCCTGGCACCGCTATCACCGCGACGAAGCCATCGCCGCTTACAAGTCGTTCGAAGCCGAGGTCCCCGAGGAAGCTCGCACTCCGCTCGACCGGGCCCGCCTCCTGGACCTCCAAGGCCTGACCTCCCAGGACAACCCAGAGTTTGCTCTGGAGTCGTGGCGCACCGCCCTGGCGCTCTACGCCGACCTCGGCGAAGAAGCCCGGCTCCTGCGCAACCGTGCGCGGATCGCCCGGATGCTAGGCCACCAAGGCCAGATCGAAGAGGCCCTCGCCACCGGCGAGCAGCCGATGCGCTGGCTGATCGCCAACGACGAACCCCGCCGCCGCGCGGGCTGGCAGGACTCGCTGGCCACGCTGTACGCCCAGGCCGGCCGCTTCGAAGATGCCGTCGCCGAACTGGAGGCCGCCCGCCAGCTCCCCGAGACCGACGCCGACCAACTGGCCAGCTCATCGATCCTCCTCAGCAACCTCCTGGTCCAACTGGACCGGCTGGAAGAAGCCGAGGCAGCTGCGACTGTCGGCGTGACCGCTAGCGACGACGTGGCGCGGTCGGTGGCCTACCGCCAACGCGGCCGGGTCCGAACCAAACTGGATCGCGCAGCGGAGGCTGTCGACGATCTGGAAGAGGCGATCGCGATCGCGGCCGGCCTCCCGGTCTCGCAGCCGCACGTCGCCTTCGGCCAGGTCGACCTGGCCCGCGCCTACCTCATGTCCGGCCGCCCGCTGGAGGCAGCCGAGACGGCCGAAGAGGCCTCGCCGGTACTGGAGAGCGAGCCCGACTTCGCCTGGACCCTGGCCGACGCGCGCGGCGTACTGGTCGACGCCTACCGCGCCCTCGGCGAACTGGACGCCGCGCTGGCCAAGGTCCGCGCCCAGCTCACCGACGCTCCCGAGGAGGCGCATCCGCACTGGCTCGGCCTGCTCCGCAAGGACGAAGGCATGCTGCTGGAACGGCTTGACCGCGACGAGGAGGCTGTCGACGCGCTGGTCGCCGCGGCCGAGTACTTCGAAGCCGCCGAGCAGCCGATCGAGTACGTCCAGGCGATCCGTCTCGCCGGCCAGTCAGCCCGCTACTGCGGCAACTTCCCGCTGGTACCGGAACTCCTGGCCAAGGCCCAACCAGTACTCGATGCCCTGCCGTCAGCCGACGAGGCGGTCATCTTCCAACAGGCCGGCATCCACTGGGACCTAGCCATGCTGGAACTCCAAAAGGGCGACCCCGCCGCAGCGGTAGCCAAGGCCCACCAAGCAGCCAGCTACTACGAACGGGGCAGCTTCAACACCCAACTAACCAACGCCAAACTCCTCATAGCCGAGCACGGCACCACAGACGACGCCCTACCCCGCGAAATCTTCAACTCAACCCACCCCGGCGACGACTTCTGGTACCGCGCCGGCTACCTCCTACTAGACCGCCTCCGAACCCAAGGCCGCACCGAAGAGGCAAACGCCCTAGAGGCCCAACTCACCAACCAATAACCAGCTCGTGACGCTTCGCGTTACCTCGCCACCTTCCACCAACGAAAAACAGCCTCGTGACGCTTCGCGTCACCTCGGCACCTCCAAATGAAGGAGTACTAGCCCGCCGCGTCCGGGCTCGTGACGCTTCGCGTCACCTCGCTACCTTCAAACGAAGGAGTACAACCCGGCCCAGCCGGCGTTGGGCTCGTGATGCTTCGCATCACCTCGCCACCTCCAACGAACGAGAACTGCCTCGTGACGCTTCGCGTCACCTCGGCACCTCCAAACGAAGGCGTACTTGCCCCGCCCGTCCGGGCTCGTGACGCTTCGCGTCACCTCGCAGCCAAACCGGCGAGGACATGCAACCCGTGACCATGCCTGCAGGCAGGCCCGTTGCCGCCCGAACACGCCGAGCCGGTACTGGGCTGAGGAGCTCGGGAGGAGCGACGGGAGCGCGGGCGGCCTGCTACTGAACCGCTCGCAGCCAGCGCAGGCGCTGACCGGCTTCAGATCGTCACTGGCTACATGCCCGACGGCAGTGAAACCAACCTGGGTGGATACCCGCCAAAGCAGGTGGTACCTCTCCAGGTCTACTTGACGAGCTCGATGGGCCTGTAGTGCGAAGAATCCCACCACGTGTCGAGCACCTCGTTGCCGGCGTCGTACTGGATGTGCACCTCGTGTTCCTCGTCCTTCGGGCGCCCGCACCTGCCCCGGTCACGGCAGATTCCGAACGTCCAGTACCACTCGTACTCCGGCGTTCCACGGACCGGCAGCTTCGCCGTCACGGCATTTCCGGGTTGCCGTTGCGCTCCCCCGCCGAGCTTGAGCAAAGGATCGGCCACCGCCGGTGGTCCAGCCGGACCTCAAGCTGCGGCCTGGGTGGCGGCAAGATCACCTCACGGATTGCTCCGACGATCTCGGCGTCCGGCCGGCCGCTCGCCAGGATGCCCCGAACCTTGTCCAGCCATCCGCTCTCATCGATCAACTCCTGCGCCCCTGTTCGCCCGGCGGCGGACCCGCCTCGGTGGATGGGCTAGGACGACAGGGCAGAGAGCCACGCACCGCCCGGCGCGTGCTCGGGGCTCGCCTGCCGCCCTAACCGTAGAGCGACCGTACGGGCTCAAATTGCGCGGGAGCTACGTGCTTGCACGAACTTGCACAGGCTATTCGAGGGCGTCGATGGCGGCCGTGATCAGGCGGCGTGCGGGAGCGCCGAAGACGGCGAGCTCGTTGAGCCTCGCGAACGCGTCGGCGTACATCGCGACCTCGCTCGGCTGAGTGATGGTCAGGTATCCCGAGATCAGCTCGACGCTGACCTGGGCGTCGTCGAAGATCCAGAAGTCCTCGACCGGCCAGATCGCGTTCCGCACGATCCCCATCGGCAAGATCCCGAGCGACACCGACGGCAGCTCCCCGATCGTGAGCAGATGTCCCAGCTGGCCGGCCATCGCGTCCGCGGAGCCGATCACATTGCGCAGGACCGACTCCTCGATCAGTACGGCGAAGGTGTGACCGCCTTCGTGCAGCAGCCGCAGCCGGTCCGTGCGCACCTTCACCGCCTCCTCGACGTCATCGGGGAGGTTGCGGCGCTCCATGAACGATCGCAACACCGCGCGCGTGTAGCTGGCGGTCTGAACAGCGCCCGGGACAAGCCACGGCGAGTAAGTGCGGAAGCGTCGGGTCCGCTCCCACAGCGGCAGAACGGACTCCTGAGACCGCTTGAGGCCGGTCTTCTCCATCCGTCGCCACTCGACGAACATCCCCTCGATCGTCTCCATCGAGGCGATCAGGTCGGCGGTCTGCTCGACGGCACCGCATTCGTCGGCCCACACCCGCAGGTCCTCGGCCGACGGGGCCGTCTTGCCGGCCTCAATCCGCGACACCTTCGACTCATGCCAACCGCAACGCGCAGCGAGCGCCCGTCCCGTGAGCCCGGATGTTCTCCGGATCTCACCGAGACGGGCGCCTAGGTCACGCCTGGCCTGCTGGGCGCCCGAGTATGGAGGTGGTGTCGGCAATTGGGGATGTGCCCCTCTGGTTCAGCTGGGTCGGTACTCCTGATGCGGGATCGCTCGCTCCCAGACTGAATCAAACGCGGCCGCGCACAGCTTCGCCAACTCGGGGTCGTCGGTACGTTCCTCCCCGACCCAGTCCCCGTTCCCGTCGAAGTGGTTCCACACGACGATCCGCTCGTCGAACACCCAGTAGTCGGTCGGCGGTACGGTCAGACCCGCAGTCCGATGCCGAGGTAGCCACCGCACGAGCTCGCCGGCTGCCACGTTGTGATCAGCGGTGACGTCATACTCGAACCGGATGTAGTCGCTGATCGGCTCCGAGACGATCCTGGCCCGACGGACCTGGACGCCGCGGCCGGTGGTCTCCTTCATCAGGTCGTGCCAGTCGGCCCACCGCTCAGCCGGGTTGAAGCGCCCGCCTGCTCGCCACTCGATCCAGTCCGGATCATCCGGGGTATAGCTGTCCCGGGTCTCCAGATGCATCGCGCTCCGCTCAGCCTCACGGAACAACCGGTACGTCGCAGGCTCAGCTGTCACCGATCGCGTCCTTCAGAATCGGCACCATGCGGGCCGGCAGGCGCAGTACCGTCTCGTGGTCCGGGATCGTCTCCCACTTCGGCCCCGTCGCAGCGACGTCAGCCATCCCAGCCTCGTCCATCTTCCAGCCCTGAATCACGAGACTGCCGTCAGCATCGTCCACCCACACAGTGGGAGAACCGGTGTTCGGCGTATTCGGGTCGACGCCGACAAAGCGTAAGGCCATGGCTGCCACCTCTTCCAAGGATCGGAGCTTGCATGCCCTTGCAGCATAGTTCGATCCGGGTTCCGGGTGCCCTCATCCGGCGAGTCTCAGGCGGTCGCTGTCTTAGAAGACGCCCTCTCGCGGAACGACGGCGCTCATGCTCGCGACGAGCGCGCTCTAAACAACCTGGCTTGCTCATGCCCCACTTGGACGCCCACAGCCCCGCGAGAATGCCGCGACTGTGGACGTCAGGAGCGGGTTAGGAGCCAGTGACCTGGCGGTTGGACATCAGGGCGTCGGTGATTAGTTCGTCGCGGAAGCGTTGGCCTAGGGGGACTGTGGTGTGGACGCCGTCTCGGACGTAGTGGCGGGTGGACTTCACGGTGGCGATGAATTCGGCCCAGCGGACTACGTGGAGGTTGGGGTAGCGGCGTTCTGCGTCGTCTAACTGGCGGTTGACCCAGTTGGTGTTGCGGCGGTCAGCCCGTTGGGCCAGGTCGGACTCGCGGGTGCGGCATACGTAGGCGTTGACCCAGAAGACCTCGCGGGCCGGGCCGATGATTCGCATCGCCCGGTCGACCTGGGGGCCGAAGGCGGGGGGCTTGAAGATGTCGTTGGAGCCGACTGCCATCACGATCCGGCTCGGCAGTCCGTACTTCGCCTTCCAGCGTTCCAACGCGTCGACCGCAGCCTCGGTCGGCTGGCCGGCCCAGTTGTGCATGGCCATCGGCTTGTGGGTCAGCGTGAGCACCCGACGGGCCAGGTGGTTGCCGTCCTGGACCATGATGCTGTCGCCGAACAGGAAGATGCCGTCGGCCGCGATCACCCGGCGGATCTGGTCGTCGGACGAGATCGAGGTGTTCAGCCCCTCCCACGGGTCGAGCTGCCCCGAGCCGTAGGTGTCCGCCGAGACCGAGTTCGACGTCGCGACCATCGCCGCACCCGTGGCAACCGCGGCTGCCCCGAATCCGAGCAAACGACGGCGTGACAGCCTCACCCCACCCACAGACGTCCCCACAATCCCTACTCTGCGTCTCGACTCACGGCCTCACAACCGATCCCCCCGAATTCTGCAGGAACTCTCAGCAATCCACCACATGGCAGCCGGACTCGCGGGGTCCTACACGCTGCCGAAGGCCGGTCCGTCGTCCGTCAACTGGTCCCCCGCCAAGGCGATTCGCCGACCGTCCGCGTTCAGAGGCCGACCGGCTGTCGCGGTTGCCGTGAGTTCGGCCACGGCCCGGAGGACGCCTGCATGGGCGACCACGAGGACCACAGGCGCGAGAACGGCAGCACTCTTCAGGCCTCGCTGAACTCGGGAGCTGAACAGCTCCAAGGGTTCGCTGTCACCCGGCAGGGCAGTCGAGGTGCCGTCTCGCCAGGCTGTCAGGGCGCCGGGAAAGGCGGTCTCGATCTCGGTGCCGGTGAGGCCGGCGAGGGTTCTGCTCCACCGTTCTCGCAGGTCTGCTGACTCCGCCGGCTCGGCGAGGCCCAGGGCCTTGGCGACGATTGCGGCGGTCTCTCGTGCCGGACTCAGGTCGGAGCAGCTCACCGCCCCGATTCCGGCGTCCCGGCAGCGTTGAGCCAGCTCGGCTGCTTGCCGCCTGCCGAGCCGGCTCAACGGTGGATCTGCTTGCCCGGCCCATCGGCCGTCCGCGTTCCAGGTCGACTGACCGTGGCGGACGACGATGAGCTGGACCGTGGTGGGGACTACTCCCACTCGATGGTGCCCGGCGGCTTGCTGGTGATGTCGAGGGTGACGCGGTTGATCTCGTCCACCTCGTTGGTGATCCGGGTGGAGATCTTCTCCAGTACTTCGTACGGCAGGCGGGCCCAGTCGGCCGTCATCGCGTCCTCGCTGGTGACCGGGCGCAGCACGACCGGGTGGCCGTAGGTGCGGCCGTCACCCTGGACGCCGACCGAGCGGACGTCGGCGAGCAGCACCACCGGGAACTGCCAGATGTCGCGGTCCAGGCCGGCCGCGGTCAGCTCGGTGCGGGCGATCAGGTCGGCCGCGCGGAGGATCTCCAGCCGGTCCTTGGTGACCTCGCCGATGATCCGGATCGACAGGCCCGGCCCCGGGAACGGGTGCCGGTAGACCAGCGACTCGGGCAGCCCGAGGGCGATACCGAGCTCGCGGACCTCGTCCTTGAACAGCGTCCGCAGCGGCTCGATCAGCGAGAACTGCAGGTCGTCCGGCAGCCCGCCGACGTTGTGGTGGGACTTGATGTTGGCCGTGCCGGTACCACCGCCGGACTCGACCACGTCCGGGTACAGGGTGCCCTGGACCAGGAACTCGATGTGCCGCTCGGCGTCCAGCTTGCGGGCGGTCGCCTCGAACGTGCGGATGAACTCGCGGCCGACGATCTTGCGCTTCTGCTCCGGCTCGGTGACACCGGCCAGCGCACCGAGGAACTGGTCCTCCGCGTCGACGACCTCGAGCCGGGTGCCGGTGACCGCGACGAAGTCCTTCTCGATCTGGTCGGACTCACCGGCCCGCTGCAGGCCGTGGTCGACGTACACGCAGGTGAGCTGGTCGCCGATCGCCTTGCTCACCAGGGCCGCCGCGACGGCGGAGTCGACGCCGCCGGACAGCGCGCACAGCACCTGCTTGTCGCCGACCTGCTTGCGGATCAGCTCGACCTGCTCGTCGACCAGGTTGGTGGTCGTCCAGTCGCCCTTGCAGCCGGCGATGTCGTAGAGGAAGTGCTCGAGCACGGCCTGCCCGGCCTGCGAGTGCAGCACCTCCGGGTGCCACTGCACACCGGCGAGCTTGCGGTCCAGGTCCTCGAAGGCTGCCACCGGCGCACCCTCGGAAGCGGCCAGTACGTCGAACCCGGCGGGCGCGGCGTGCACCGCGTCACCGTGGGACATCCAGACGCTCAGGTCCTCGGGGATACCGGCCAGCAGCGTCCCGGCCGCACCGACGGTGACCGGGGTCCGGCCGAACTCGCGCAGCCCCGTACGCCGGACGTCGCCGCCGAGCGTCTGCGCCATCGCCTGGAACCCGTAGCAGATCCCGAACGCGGGCACCCCGGCCTCGAACAGCCCCGACTCGACCCGCGGCGCGCCCTCGGCGTACACCGACTGGGGTCCGCCGGACAGGATGATCGCCTTCGGCTTGCGGGCCAGCATCTCCTCGACCGCCATCGACGACGGCACGATCTCGGAGTACACATTGGCCTCGCGCACCCGGCGCGCGATCAACTGCGCGTACTGCGCCCCGAAGTCGACGACCAGAACCAGCTCATGCTCAGTCACTTGTCAAGGGTATCGGTGCAGGTCAGCTCGGCTGTAATCGCGCTCGCCACCAGCATCCGGGCAGGCGCCCGGAACGACAACAACTCGATCATCGGCAGCTCAGCCTCCACCGCCCGTACTACGGCCAGCAACGGCGCGGCACATTCCACCGCAACCCGAGCCTCCAACCGAGCCAGCCCGGCCCCCAGACACCGATGAACCCCAACCCCGAACGCCAAATCCGCCGGCCCACCATGCCCCGACAACCCCAGCAGCAAGGGCGCCCCGGCAGGCAACTCAACCCCACCAACGCTGGCAGGCCCAGCCGTAACCCGCCGCCAGGCAGGCACCGAAGACGCCTCCCGCAACACCAACTCAACAAGAGCAGCCGCATCAGCCTCCCCACCACCGGTGTCGACACCACTACCCTGGCCCGCCCCTCTGCGGCCGGCCGGCCCACCCTCTCCTCCTCCTCCTCCTCCCGCCCCGCCGCAGGCGGGGCGGCGGCGGTGAGTATGCGGTGGAAAGCGGTTGAGATGAGTTGGGTGGTGGTTTCCTGGCCGGCGATCAGCAGGAAGTAGGCGACTGCGCAGATCTCTTCATCGCTCAGCCCGAGCGCGACCAGCACACCGAACAGGTCGTCGCCGGGCACCCGCCGTGCATCGATTACCCGCTGACGTAACCATCCGTAGAACTCTGCCGCACTGTGCGCGAGTTCCAACTGTCTGTCCTCGTCCGGCCAGCCCCAGAACAACTCGAGCGACTCCCGGCTCCACGCCTTCAGCTCCGGTACGTCGACATCGTTCAACCCGAGCAAATGCAGCAACACCAACGCGGGCGGCTCCGCGGCAACCGCCTCGACCAGATCAACCGGACCGGACTCCAATGCCACCAGGGCCGCCTCGACCCGTTCGGAGACCAGCCGACGCGTCAACGGCTCGATAGCCGCAACCCGCGCCGGGCTGAAGAAGCGTGCGACCGCGGCACGGATCGGCCGATGCGACGCCCCGGCGTTGTTCGCCAGCGTCGGCGGCAACGCGAAGCCGGCACCTTGCAGCACCCGCAGTGCCTTTACGCTCAACGCAGTGTGAGCAACCACCGCATTGTCCGGCCGAAACGTCGCCGGATCGAGCAACACCTCACGGACCTCATCCGGCTCGTCGACGACCCACATACCCAGCGATTCGTCGTACCGGGCAGGGCAGTGGGTCACCGAACGAGTGTAGATCTAGCCCAGCGGTGTGATGCGTGCAGTCCAGTCCGCGCCGATCGTCGCGAGCGCGTTGCCAGAGACATCGAACCCGAGCCGCGTTTCACCAACTGCGCTAGGCGTACCCGTCACCAGATCAAGAACCCGCACCTGACGCAGCGCCGGATCCCCAGGTTGCTGGACCGTGTACGCCGCCTTGGACCCACCCACCTTGAGCTGCCCGAACCCCAACTCCCCGCCGAGCGCCACGCCCTCGGTCACGACCCCGGTCGCCAAGTTGCGGTAACCGATCCGATAGCCCGCATCCGTGTAGCTCAGCCAGACCAGGTACTGCGAGTCCGCATCCGCCACCACCGGCAGCTCCGACCCCGCCGGCCGCATCACCAGCTCCGTCCCGGTCGCCAGATCCTTCTGCACGATCGCGAAGTCGTCGTCGTAGTGATAAAGCTTGCCATCGGCAACAGGCAGGAAGTCCTCCTCGCCCAGCACCGTGTTCGTCCCGGTCGCCTGGTCGTACAGCATCGCGGTCTGGTCCGAGTAGAGGTCCTCGCAAACCCCATTCTGACAAGGCGGTCCGGCGTACTGCTCCCGCGTCCACCGCACCCATCGCCCGCTCACGCTCATCGGGTAGTCCGGCGAAGCGCGCAACCCTTCCTGGTTCGAGACGAAGACCAGCGACTGGCTTCCGTTCGGCGAGATCAGCCGGAGATCGCCGTGCGCGTCGAGATACGCCGTACTCCGGTTCTCCGTCGTCACCTGCGTCGCCCGATCAACCGGTGCGACCGTGGTCTCGGCACCGAGCTTGATCGCACCGGCCTCCACCTTGTAGCTGCGCTGATACAGCGTGTCCTTGCCGCGCCCGTCGCTGTAGAACACCCGATCAGCGCCGAGCGCAACCGCCCCCGTGACCGGCACGAGCCGCTGAACAGCCTGTACCCGCGCCTTGGTCGCGGTTGAGCTGACAGCCACAGCCTTCACGATCGAGGCCGGCTCGCCCGGTACGTCGTACACGAACTTGGTCCCGTTGGAGACAACCGTCCTGGTCCCGGCCAGCGAGGTCGCGGCGCCGCCCGCAGTAATCGAGCCCGAGGTGCAGTCGTCTCCAGAGCCCAGTGAGCAGACGTCCCAGCCGACCGACGTACCGGCAACAGCAGTTCGCGAAATGCGCCCCGATACCTCGCCGATCGCATGCCCCGAATCAGCGGCCCCGAGCGTCGCCAGCCAGATCTCGCTGCCACCCGTAGCCGGGTTGAAGCGCGCCCAGCCGGCATGCGTCGCGGACAGCGAGTACGCCCAGACACTCCCCGCCGGCACCTCGCCCAGCACAACCTGCGCGGACGGCGCGGCGTACGGGACGTAGGTGACCGTGATCTTCCCATCGGTCGGCTCACCCGGCGCGATCAGATAGCCGGCCGGTCCGGTCGCGACGATCTGGTTCCCAGCCGGATAGCCGGGCGAGCTGACCACGCAACCGCTGGCGGAGACATCGACCCGCCGCCCGTCCGCGCTGATCCACCCGAACGGCGTCACCGCGCGAACCGCAAGATCCGACTGGTCGACGCCACCATCGTCGGCCGGCTCCGGCGTACCAACCGGGCACGTCCTGACCAGCGGATCACCGATCACCTGGTACTTCGTCTGCAGCCCCGGACTGTAGACCTTGTCCCCGGAGAGCCGCCCAAAAGCCACCCCGTACGCCGCTGCGCCGACAGGCTTGACCCATGTCGTCGCCGGCGTCGGGTCGCCCACCCGCCCCACCTGATAGAGCGTGCCCGCCGCCGAAGCCCCGAGCACCCTGATCCGCGGCTGCTCCGACCGCACCCCATTGAGCTTCTTCGTCCCCACCGGATCCGCGGCTGCAGGCCCCGCCATCCCCGTCCCCAGCAGACCCGCTAGTACCGCCATCGATCCCGCCCGGCGCGCACGCACGCGCCACCCCACTACTGTCATCAATCCCCCAACGTAGATCGGACCCTGCTCTGTCCTACCCGCAGAGAAACCGATCTCCTACAGCTTGGGAGATGTCAAAACCTGCAACTCATTCGAACCAGCCGGCCGCCGCGGCAACGAACGCCTCTCGCTCCAGCGTGCCGGCGCCTTCCGGGATCCGGCCGATCACCGGTACACCGGTTGTCGTCGGCAGGTCCTCCAAGTTGCACTGCTCGGCCAGCTCCGGGTCGGCCGGCCATGACCCGATCACCAGCCCGGCGATCGGCAACCCTCGCGCCCGCAGCGCCTCGACCGTGAGCCCGGCGTGATTCAACGTCCCGAGCCCCGCGCGAACAACAACCACGAAGGCGAACGGAATCTCCAACCGGGCAGCCAGATCCGCCAGATCGTTGCCATCGTCATCCAGCCCGACCAGCAACCCGCCCGCGCCCTCGACCAGGACGAGATCCCGATCCGCCGCAAGCTTCTCGATCGTCCGTGCGTGCTCGTCGACCGACGGCAACGCAACCCCCTGCCGCCGCCCGGCCGTCGTCGGCGCCAGCGGTTCGAGCAGGCGGACGCCTTCATGCAGATCATTCAGCCCGGTCAGCCGCTCGACGTCCTGCAGATCACCCGGCTCAGCCGCCGTCACACCGGTCTGCGCAGGCTTGACCACCGCCACACACCCATCAGCACTCGCCGCAAGGGCGGCCGTCACCACGGTCTTCCCCACGCCCGTGTCAGTGCCGGTGACGAACAGAACCCCGCTCACGAAACCTCCCGGATCGCATTGGTGATGACTTCACAGGCTCGTTCGAGGTCCTCGGCCGACAACCCGGCGTGCGCCGTCAACCGAAGCCGGCTGATGCCATCCGGTACCGACGGCGGTCGGAACACCCCGACCCGTACTCCGGCAGCCAAGCAAGCCTCCGCTGCCGCGACTGCTTCCCGCGGACCCGGCATCGGCACCGAAACGACGGCACCCGAAGACGGATTGACCGCACACACCTCAGCCAACCGAGCCGCCGCCTGATGAATCTGCGCCGGCCGATCCGGCTCGTCCTGCAGAACCCTCAGGGCAGCAAGCGCTGCCGCGCAAGCAGCCGGATTGAGACCGGTGTCGAAGATGAACGACCGCGCCCGGTTGACCAGATGCTCACGCAGCACGGCCGGTCCGAGCACAACCCCGCCCTGACTGGCCATCGCCTTCGACAACGTCATCGTGACGACCACATGCTCCAGCCCGGCCAACCCAGCCGCAGCCACCGAACCACGCCCGCCGCCGGTGACTCCCAGCCCATGCGCTTCGTCAACCACCAGCACCGCATTGTGCTCCAACGCCAAAGCAGCCAACTGCTCAAGCGGCGCCGCATCCCCCAACACGCTGTAAACCGACTCGACCAGTACCACCGCATGCGGCTCGCTGCGCTCAGCCAGCACCTTCCCCACAGCCTCGACATCACTGTGCGGCACAACCTCAACCCGAGACCGCGCGAGTCGGCAAGCATCAACGATCGACGCATGCACATGCTCATCCGAGACCAACACGGTCCCAGGTCCCCCCAAGGCAGTGACGACGCCGAGGTTGGCCAGGTACCCGGAGGAGAAGACGAGCCCGGCCTCATGCCCGGCGTAGGCGGCCATCTCGGACTCCAACTCCGCGTGCAGAGCGGTGGTACCAGTCACCAGCCGAGAGGCAGTAGCCCCCGCACCCCACTCCCGCACAGCAGCCACCACCGCCTCCACCACCCGCGGATCCCGCGCCAACCCGAGGTAGTCGTTACCAGCCAGATCGATCAGCACCTCATCAGCCGCCCGAGCCCGCAACCGCCGAGTCAACCCCCGAGCCTCCAACGCAGCCGCCTTCGGCGCCAGCCACCCAGCCAGCCCAGCCGCCCCGGCCTGCTCCCCCTCCACGCCTTCCCTTTCCACCGTCATCAGTTGCCTTCGGCAATTGCTTCGGTGATGGCTGTGGTGATGGTGGTGATTTCTTCATCTGTGCAGACGTAAGGCGGCATCGTGTAGACGAGGTCGCGGAACGGGCGGACCCACACGCCTCGGCGGAGTACGGCATCTGTCATGCGTTTCATGTCGACAGGGCCGGCTAGTTGGACGACGCCGACGGCGCCGAGGACCCGGACGTCCTTCACACCAGGCAATGACGCAGCCGGCGCTAGGCCCGTGGTCAGGCCAGTGGAGATCTCACTGACGCGCGTGGCCCAGTCCTGCGACAGCAGCAGGTCGATGCTTGCCAGCGACACCGCACAGGCGAGTGGGTTGGCCATGAAGGTGGGGCCGTGCATGAGGGCGCCGCCCGGACCGGCTGAGACCGTGTGGGCTACGTCTGTGGTGCAGAGGGTGGCCGCCATCGAGAGGTAGCCGCCGGTGAGTGCCTTGCCGATGCAGAGGATGTCGGGGGCGATGCCGGCGTGCTCGGAGGCGAAGAGCGTTCCGGTACGACCGAAGCCGGTGGCGATCTCGTCGAGGATCAACAGAAAGCCGTGCTCATCGGCAAGCTCGCGCAGCAACTTCAAGCAAGCCGGGCTGTACGGATACATCCCACCGGCCCCCTGCAGGATCGGCTCGACGATGATCGCCGCCACCTGATCCCGGTACTGCGCCGCCAGCGCTCGCATCGAAGCCGCCCAGGCCAGGTACTCCGGATCATCATCCGCCCGATCGAACCCAGCCGGCGGCTGCGGACCGAACACCTGCTCCTTCAACGCACCCGTGAACAGCGAATGCATCCCGTTCACCGGATCGCACACGCTCATCGGCGCGAACGTGTCGCCGTGGTACCCGCCCCGGACGGTCAGCATCCGGGTCCGCCCGTTGTTGCCGCGGGCAACCTGGTACTGCAGCGCGAGCTTGATCGCGACCTCGACCGACACCGACCCCGAGTCGCAGAAGAACACGTGCCGGATCGGCTCCGGCGCAATCTCCACCAGCCGCTCAGCAAGCCGCACCGCCGGCTCATGCGTGAGCCCGCCGAACATCACATGGCTGAACTCGTCGACCTGAGCCTTCAACGCCGCATCCAGTACCGGATGCCGATACCCGTGGATCATGCACCACCACGAAGCCATCGCATCGATCGCCTCGACCGTGCCCCCGGCCCCGTCGTCCAACTGCAGCCGCACCCCGGCGGCCCCCCGCACCAACCTCATCGGCGCCGGCTCCGTCAACGACGAATACGGATGCCACAACAACGCGGCATCCCGCCCGAGCAGTTCCTCACTCGACCCCATGGGCCCGCGTTCCCTTCTCCGTACCTGTCACCCGAACCGCGGCCTTCGCCACCACGCCCCCAACCGGAGGCCCGGCCCGGACCGGCGCTACCCCCGCATCGGCCAGCCGCACCGTCATCACGTCCTTGTCCAGCAACGGCCGCGCCAGCGCCTCGATCGTCTTCGCCTCCGCAGCCACCGACTGCTTGGCCGCGGAGTCGCCCAGCTCCGCCGCACCGCTCCGCACTCGCCGAACGCTGTTCAGGTGCTGATGTGTCTCCTGCGGCGACCACGGCCGGTTCCGCTCCGCAGCGACTGCCTCCGCCGTCCCAGCGGGCCGTTGCCACTGCCCGTCCGGGCCGAGCTGGTTGCTGTAGACGACCTGCGCGTCGCGGCGGACGACGAACACCCGGTCGGCGAGCCGCTCGTCGTCGATCGCGTCCGACGCCCGGAGTACGCCGTCGTAGCAGGCGTCGTGGATCTGCGGATCGATGAACCGCCCGCTGCCGAACTCGTTCTGCTGCTGGACGTACCGGTCGAGCGCCCCCAGCCGGCTCTGCGACTCATGCACGGCGACGATCAGTACCTCGACCTGGTACCCCGCGGCCCGGAACCGCCGGGCGGGTTCCTCGAAGTCGCGCGGATCACGCATCGCGGACTCCATCACCACGTCGAAGCGCTGCTCGATCGCGTACGCCTCCGCCTTCTCCATCCACTTGTGGCCGTCGATGCTCGTATAGGCACCGGCGGTGAGATCATCCTCGGCGACCAGCTGGTCGTAGCGCGGATGCTGCGGCTTGTAGGTGTCCAGGTTGATGTTCACCGGCGTCCCGCGCCTGGCCAAGGCGGTAGTGGCGAGCTCGGTGACGGAGGTCTTGCCCGCGCCGGTCTGGCCGGCGACGAACACCACCACCGGCCGGTCCTGCCGGGTGCCGTCGAGCGCTGTCCGGACGATCCGCGACCGGAAGATCTGCTCGTTCTCGGCCTCGGTCAGCAGGTAGCGAGTGCGGTCGACATCGTTCATCTGGTTGCGCGCAGCGTCGCCAGCAAGGCGCGGCACTCCTGGCGGACCGCCCGTACTGCCTCCTGGTCGGCCGGTGACAGCGCGCGACGGCGGTCGGACCAGGCGTGCTGTTCCTGGATCCAGTTCTCGATCTTGGCCCGGTCCGGCTCGGCAGTGGCTTCCTCGCGGCCGATCAGACCGGAGTAGGCGCCGATCACCAGGTTGATGCCTTCCACTGCCACCTCGTAGGAGACGCCTTCCTCGGCGGTCCAGGTGGCCTGGCCCAGATTGGCCAGCACGCTGTCTTCGGGTGAGGTGTCCATATCCGCACGGTATTCGATGATGACGCTCAGCCGGTCGAATCGCCGTGGACGGAGCACTTGGCGGTCCAGCCCATCGGATGGACCTGGACGATCATCCGGCGGCGGCAGTCCGCGCAGTACCGGGGTGGTTCCAGCGCCAGCGCGCGACGGCAGTCCTCGTGACTGCCGTCGGCGGTGTCACGGCCGCAGTGGCCGCAGTAGAGCAGAGTGGTCATAGCGTCTTCTGGAGTTCCTTCACCGGCATCTTCAGGTCGGCCAGCAGGTCCAGATCAGCGGTGGCCGGGCGGCCCAGCGTGGTCAGGTAGTTGCCGACGATGACGGCGTTGATGCCGCCGAGCAGGCCCTCGCGGGTACCGAGGTCGCCCAGCGTCAGCTCACGGCCGCCCGCGTACCGAAGTACCGTCTTCGGCATCGCCAGCCGGAACGCGGCGATCGTGCGCAGCGCGTCCTTGCCGGCCATGATCTCCATGTCGCCGAAGGGAGTGCCCGGACGCGGGTTCAGGAAGTTCAGCGGTACTTCGTGAGGCTCCAGCTCAGCCAGTTGCGCGGCAAGCTCGGCCCGCTGCTCGAGCGACTCGCCCATCCCGACCAGGCCGCCACAGCACAGCTCCATGCCGGACTCGCGGACCATCAGGCAGGTCTCCCAGCGCTCCTCGAAGGAGTGCGTGGTGACCACGTCGCCGAAGTACGAGCGGGCCGACTCCAGGTTGTGGTTGTAGCGGTGCACGCCCATCGCCTTGAGCTCGTCCACCTGCTCCTGGGTCAGCATGCCGAGCGAGCAGGCGATGTTGATGTCGACCTCGGCGTTGATCGCCTCGATGCCGGCCTTCACCTGCGCCATCAGCCGGGCGTCCGGGCCACGGACGGCGGCGACGATGCAGAACTCGGTCGCGCCGGTCTTCGCGGTCTCCTTCGCAGCCTCGACCAGCTCGGGGATGTTCAGCCAGACCGCCCGGACCGGCGAGGTGAACTGGCCGGACTGCGAGCAGAAGTGGCAGTCCTCCGGGCAGCCGCCGGTCTTCAGCGAGATGATCCCCTCGACCTCGACCTCTTCACCGCACCACTTGACCCGTACTTCGTGCGCGAGCGCCAGCAGGTCGTCGAGTTGTTCGTCCGGCGATCGCAGGACCTCGACCAGCTGCTCCTGGGTGAGGCCGATCCCTCGCTCCAGAACCTGCTCACGCGCCACATCGAGGATGTCGTTCATGGTTCTCCTGCCTCATCGAACGGTCGGCCCACAGTAAGCCAGGTGCCGACCGCCCGCTGCGAGCGGTATCACCCCGCCGAAAAAACTTTTGGCCGATCTCGTAACCCCTTGTGAGTGGGCTCGTTGATGTGTGCAGAGGCGGTGATCGCAAGAACACCGCTTCCGATTACGAGGAGCGACTGCAAGGTCGCACATTACGAACAGCACGCAGAGTGATTACGGTCACCGCGAGCAGGTCAAAATGGCTCGGATCGGTAGTAGAGTGAGGATCACGAGCTCGGGTCGCCAGCTATGGTTGGTGACCCGATCCCAAAGCGCCGGGCGCCTCACCCCGGCTTGAGTGAGCCCCTCGGGAAACGATTTGGGCGGAAACGTTCCCGAGGGGCTTGCTCCCTTTTAAAAGCAATTCAAAGCCTCAGACACATTGTCTGAGGCTTTTTCACTTTCACAGCAGTGCATTCCAGTCCCGTGACCATCACTGGTCCCGGGACTTTGTTATCGCTGGGTCACGGTTTCGTCACAGCCTGCTTGTTGGTGATCTCCACGATCGGCAGCCGCAGGGCACCCGGGGCATCCGCGGGCACCACCGGGCTGCCCGGTGCGACCGGCGACACCTTCCGGTACTCCGTCCCGATCGCCGGCCGCGGGTCCTCGTCACCCTTGTTCGGCCAGAACGCCAAGGCGCGCTCGGCCTGGGCCGTGATCGTCAGGGACGGGTTCACTCCGAGGTTGGCCGAGATGGTCGAGCCGTCGACGATGTGCAGCCCGTCGTAGCCGTAGACCCGGTGGTACGGGTCCACCACGCCGGTCTCGGCCGAGTCGCCGATCGCGCAGCCGCCGATGAAGTGCGCCGTCATCGGCACGTTGAACGGCTCGCCGATCGTGCCGCCCGGTGTCCCGCCCATCAGCTTCGCCATCCGCCGGACCACCTCGTTGGCGACCGGGATCCAGGACGGGTTCGGGGCGCCGTGGCCCTGCTTGGAGGTCAGCCGCCAGCGGCCGAACCGGTCGCGCTTGCCGTAGGTGGTGATCGAGTTGTCCTCGGTCTGCATCACCAGCGCGATCACCGTCCGCTCCGACCAGTGCTTCAGGTCGTACAGCCGGCGCAGGTTCTTGCGCTGCAGACCCATCTCCCGCAGCCAGGTCCGCCAGCGCGGTTTGTCGCCACCGCCGTCGGTCAGCACGGTCTGCAGCAGCGACATCGCGTTGCTGCCCTTGCCGTACCGGACCGGCTCGATGTGGGTGATGTCGTCGGGGTGGAACGACGAGGTGATCGCCACCCCCTTGCTGTAGTCGACCGTCCGGTCCAGGGCGATTGCCCCGAGCAACGACTCCGAGTTGGTCCGGGTCAGCACGCCGAGCCGGTCCGACAGGTGCGGCAGCTTGCCCTCGTCGCGCAGCCGGTGCAGCAGTTTGGCGGTACCGAGGGCGGAGGCGGCGAAGATCACCTGCTGGGCGGTGAATCTGCGGACCGCCTTCCGGTTCGACGTCCGCCGCGTCTCGATCGTGTAGCCGCCACCGGGCAGCTGCTCAACCGACGTCACCGTGGTCATCGGGTACACCTGGGCGCCGGCCTTCTCGGCCAGGTACAGGTAGTTCTTGGTGAGCGTGTTCTTCGCGTTGTGCCGGCAGCCGGTCATGCACTCGCCACAGTCGATACAGCCGGTACGCCGGGGTCCCGCGCCGCCGAAGAAGGGGTCGTCGACCTCGACGCCGGGCTCGCCGAAGAACACCCCGACGGGGGTCGGGTGGAAGGTGTCACCGACGCCCATGTCGTCGGCGACCTGCTTCATCACCTTGTCGGCGGGCGAGAAGTGCGGGTAGGTGGTGACGCCGAGCATCCGCTTGGCCTGGTCGTAGTACGGCGCGAGCTCGGTCTTCCAGTCGGTGATGTGCGCCCACTGCCGATCGGTATAGAAGGCCGGCAGCGGTTCGTACAGGGTGTTCGCGTAGACCAGGCTGCCGCCGCCGACCCCTGCGCCGGACAGGATGATCACGTCGCGCAGCGCGCTGATCCGCTGGATCCCGTACATCCCGAACCGCGGCGCGAAGAAGAACCGCTTGCTGTCCCACGACGTCTTCGCGAACCCCTGGTCCTCGAACCGAGGCCCGGCTTCGAGCACCGCGACGTCGTAGCCCTTCTCCACCAGCCGCAACGCGCTGACGCTGCCGCCGAAGCCGGACCCGATGACGACGACATCGTGGTCGAACGTCATGCCTGTCCTCGCTTCGCTCCGGGCAGGCATGACGTTCGAAGAACGCTGTGTTGGATTGTGACCTCGCTTCGCTCGGTCATGCGCGGCCCAGTTTCTTCAGCACCCGCAGGGCTCCGGTCATCAGCTCGGCGTAGGCCTCGTCCTTGAGTCCGTGCGAGGCGGCGATCGGCAGGACGCGCTGGGTGGCGATCGCCTGCGGGTCGACGTACCGGCGGATGCCCTCGGCACCCTGGCGGCGGCCGAGGCCGGAGGAGCGCATGCCTCCCATCGGGGTGTCGATCGAGCCGAAGGTCGCGGCGTAGCCCTCGTTGACGTTGACCGTGCCCGCTACCAGTTGGGCGGCGACCGCGCGACCGCGGCGGCCGTCCTTGGTCCAGACGCTCGCGTTCAATCCGTACTCGCCCTCGTTGGCGCGCTCGATCGCCTCCGACTCGTCGGAGAACCGGTAGACCGACACCACCGGCCCGAAGGTCTCGTGGTCGAAGCACTCCATCTCGGGCGTCACACCGGACAGCACGGTCGGCTCGTAGAAGAGCGGGCCGATGTCTGGCCGCGGCTTGCCACCGGCCAGGACGACGGCGCCGTGCTCGCGGGCGTTGTCGACGTGCCGGGTGACGGTCTCGAGCTGGGCCTTGGAGATGAGCGAGCCCATGTCGACGTCCCAGCCGGTGCCGGCCGAGAGCTTGAGCTTCTTCACCCGGTCGAGGAAGGCGGTGATGAACGCGTCGTAGATCTGGTCGGCGACGTAGAGGCGTTCCATCGAGACACAGAGCTGGCCGGCGCTGTTGAAGCAGGCGCGTACGGCACCCTCGGCTGCTCGGTGGACATCAGCGTCTCGTAGTACGAGCATCGGGTTCTTGCCACCCAGCTCGAGGCTGCAGCCGATCAGGCGCTCGCCGGCCTGCTGGGCGACCAGCTTGCCGGTCTTGGTCGAGCCGGTGAAGCAGATGTAGTCGGTGTTCTGGATGATCGCGCCGCCGACGGTCGGGCCGTCGCCGTTCACCGGCTGCCAGGCGTCGCGCGGGAGGCCGGCCTCGTAGAGCAGCTCGATCGCGCGCAGGGCGGTCAGCGGCGTCTGGCTGTCGGGTTTGTGGACGACGGTGTTGCCGGCCATGATCGCGGGCAGGCCGTCGGCCATCGCCATGCTGAGCGGGTAGTTCCAGGGCGAGATGATGCCGACGACACCCTTCGGCACGAAGCGCTGCTCGGCGCGGGTGAGCACCGGGAACATGCCGAGTTTGCGCTGTGGCGCGAGCAGTTCGGGGCCTTTGCGGGCGTAGTACCGGGCGGTCAGCGCGACGTGCGCGACCTCCTCGAAGGCTTGTTTGCGGGCCTTGCCGGACTCGGTGATCACCAGGTCGACGAGTTCGTGGCGGTGGTCCAGGACGAGGTCGTGGTACCGCAGCAGGATGGCCGAGCGGTCGGCGAACGAGGTGCCCTTCCAGCTCCGCTGCGTCTTGCGCGCGGACCGGACCGCGCGCACCACGTCGTCCGGACCGGACACCGGCAACTCGGCAACCGGTTGCCCGGTCGCCGGCGCGTAGGAGGTGCGGGTACCCGCCGTGGCGCGCAACAGACCGGCCAGCCGGCGGATGACCGACTGGTCGGTCGCGTACGACGCGGTCGGGTCGAGCTCGGGGTCGGCAGGGATCGAGGTCTGCTCGCTCATGCAGCCAGGCTACCTGTCGGTAACAGCTCGTGTCAGTACCTGCAGTCCGCACGATGTCGTGCCCCCGAACGCGAGCGGTCGGGCAGGTCTTGGCGCTAGTGTCCTGAGTCGGAGGTTCGCGCAGACAGCTCCGGTGTCCAGGTGCGTGCATCGCGGTGCTGGCGGAGCGTCCTCGATGCGGAGCATCGTGGATGCTTCGCCAGTGCCGCGAGGTGCGTGCCTGGGCGCCGGAGATGTGCGCGAACTTCCGACTCAGGACACTAGGGTGAGCGATTGAACCTGTGAAGGGGTGGAACGTAAAGATGGTGGACAGCGGGGGGCTCTGGACGCCCCCTGAGGACGAGCTCGGTGAGGCTCTGCAGACGGCCCAGGTGCTGATCGAGGAGGGCCGCGCCGACGAGGCCGGGCCGTACCAGCAACGCGTCATCGAGCTGGCCAGGGAGCGCGCCGGGGATCGCCCGGATCACTACGAGGCCAAGCATCTGATGGCGGCGACGCAGTACGAGCTGGCCGGATCGCTGAACGCCTCGGGCCGGCACGAGGAAGCGCTTGCCGCTCTGCACGAGGCCCAGCTGGGCTATACCGAGCTGAGCGATGCCGACGTACTGGACAGCACCTCGTTCCTCGCCGACGTGCGCGCGCGGCGCGCTATGACGCAGGCGCATCGCGGGTACGGGGCGACCGCGGTACTGGAGATGGACGGCGCGGTGATCGCGTACGGGCAACTGGTCGGCGGCGCCGACGGTCTCCTGCACCAGCCGGACTTCGCCAGGGTGCTCGCGATGAACGCGCTCGTCCTCCGCCGGTACGGCGATCCCGACCTGGCTGTCGCGTCCGCCGATGCGGCGATCCAGTTGTTCCTGCAACTGGCCGACCAGATCAACGCGAGCTCGCAGTCCCTGTCGTACGCGCGCTATCTGTGCTCGGCGACGGCGGTGTCGGCCGACATCCACGCGGCCGAAGGACGGCTGGACCTCGCGCTGGAGGCTGACGAGATCGGGCTGAACACCGCCGACACGCTGGCCGACTCCGAGTCGGCGACCGACCTGCGCACGCTCGTCTCCGCGCTGACCCGCAAGGGCAAGCACCTCGCCATCGTCGGCCGGGTGCTGGAGGGCGAGAACTGCGTCCGGACCGCGTACGCGACCGACCCGACGACGGCCGCGCTCGTCACCGAGGAGCTCGAGCGCGGCGTACCGCCGTCCTTGACCACCGCGCTGGAGACGGCGGAGATCAAGCTCGGTCCGTACGAGCAGTACCACCGGCTGCTCGCCCTGAGCGAGCCCGCGCCGGGGATGACGCTGGCGACGGTGTCCGGCCGGACCGATCCGGAGTCGGCGGCGGTACGGGCCACCGAGCTCGCCGAACTGGTTCGCCCGATGCTCGCACACGACGCCGAGACGGCGCTGACGCTGGGGCTGGAAGCGCACTACCTGTTCGCGATCTCGTCGGAGCGCGAGTCGCAGCGGATGCGGTACGAGACGAGCACGTACGCGCCGGTCTGGGCGAAGGTGCTGCTCGACATCTCCGGGGCGTACCACGCGAGCGGCCAGACCGAGATGGCGCTCGATCTGGCCGGCTGGAGCGCCGAGGTGGCGACCGCGCTCATCCCGTTCACGATGACGGATCTCGAGATGAAGATCCTGGCCGGCGACTGTCTGCGCCACCACGGTGACCTGCTGGCCGCGAAGGGTGACTTCACCGCCTCGCAGCACGCTCACGAGGCGGCCGCCCAGCTGTAACCATTGACCTGCTTCTCGCCCCAGGCGCACTCTGGCGCTGAGGGGGAGGTTGTCATGGACGTTGTGGAACTGCATCGCCGGGCGGTCGCGGAATTCGTCCGGCAGGTCGCTGCGGTCCGGGCGGATCAGTGGGGCGCGCCGACGCCCTGCGAGGACTGGGATGTGCGTGAGCTGGTCAACCACGTGGTCGGCGAGGAACGCTGGACGGTGCCGTTGATGGCGGGCCGGACGATCTCGGAGGTCGGGGACTCACTCGACGGTGACCTGCTCGGCGATGACCCTGCCGCGGCTGCGGATCAAGCGGCCCGCGCAGCCCAGGACGCGTTGGCCGAGGGCATTCCGCGCGCTGCGACCGTGCAGCTCTCGTACGGCGAAGAGTCGGCCGCGGAGTACGCATATCAACTGGCGGCCGACCATCTCGTCCACGGCTGGGACCTGGCCGTCGCGATCGGTGGCACCGCCCAGCTCGATCCGGAGGTGGTCGAGGCGGTGTCGTCGTGGTTCAAGGACCGGGAGGAGCTCTATCGCGGTGGCGGTGCGATCGGCCCGCGGGTCGACGGGTTCTCCAGCGCTACCGATTCGCTGATCGGCGCCTTCGGCCGCGATCCGGCGTGGACGCCTGGTCATACGGCGGTCGCCTTGCTCGGTGCGGCTTTCGGCGCGGGTGATGTCGACGCGATCATGGCCCAGATGACGGAGGACTGCGTCTTCGAGTCGACCTCGCCGGCTCCTGACGGTGGGCGGTTCGAGGGCGCGGACGCAGTACGGGAGCAGTGGCGCAAGCTGTTCGCGGAGACGCCGGATCCGCTCTTCGAGACCGAGGAATGGGTCGTGCGCGGTGACCGGGCGATCGTCCGGTGGAGATTCTCCTGGGCTGACGGCGACGGCGGTCGTGGCCATGTTCGGGGCGTCGACGTACTGCGGTTGCGCGACGGCAAGGTCGCGGAGAAGCTCTCCTACGTCAAGGGTTGAGGCGTCAAGGGTTGAGGTCAGGCGTCCTGGGACGACTGGTTCTCGGCTCGGAGGGCGCCGACGAAGAGGCCGGCTTCGAGCTCCGTCATACCGGTCTCACTCACCACCAGGGCGGTGGCCTGGTGGAGTTCGCCGGCTGCCTTCAGGGCACGGGTGCGCTCGGCCAGGTTGGTACCGGGCAGACGCATGAGCGGGGTGTCGGTGATGGGCGGCACGTACCGCCCGTACCGGATGTCCTCGACCAGGTCGCGGGCGTGCTTGAGGTGCAGGTCGGTCCGGTCGTGCACGTACTTGACCGCGACCAGCGTCTTCTTCGTGGTGAGCAGAAAGCGGATCTGGTCGACGTCGTCCGACGTGAGCCGGGTACGTGCCTCGGCGAGCGCGGCGTTGTCGACCTCGGTACGGCGGCTGCTGAACAGTCCCATGAAGTAATCCTCGCAGACTCGGCAAACCGCCGCTTCCCGCGCCGCGAGGTCAGCCGACGACGACCTCGACCCGCTGGAACTCTTTGAGCTCGGTGTAGCCGGTGGTCGCCATCGCGCGCTTCAGGGCGCCGACGAGGTTCATCGTGCCGTCCGGGACGAACGACGGGCCGAACAGGATCTGCTCCATCGTGCCGCTGACGCCGACCTCGACGCGCTCGCCGCGAGGCAGGTCCGCGTGCCAGGCCTCGGCACCCCAGTGGAAGCCACCGCCCGGTGCGTCGCTCGCGCGGGCCAGCGGTGAACCGACCATGACCGCGTCGGCGCCACAGGCGATCGCCTTGGCCAGGTCACCGGAACGACCGACCGAGCCGTCCGCGATGACGTGCACGTACCGGCCGCCGGACTCGTCCATGTAGTCCCGCCGGGCCGCTGCGACATCCGCGACCGCGGACGCCATCGGCACTGCGACTCCGAGCACCTTGCGCGTCGTGTGCGCGGCACCGCCACCAAAGCCGACCAGTACGCCGGCAGCGCCCGTCCGCATGAGGTGCAGAGCAGCCTGGTGCGTAGCGCACCCACCGACGATGACCGGTACGTCGAGGTCGTAGATGAACTGCTTGAGGTTGAGCGGCTCCGCCTGACCCGAGACGTGCTCGGCCGACACCGTCGTACCGCGGATCACGAACAGGTCGACGCCCGCGTCGACGACGTGCTTGGCGAACTGCTTGGTCCGCTGCGGCGACAGCGCACCGGCCACCGTCACACCCGAGTCGCGGATCTCCTGCACCCGCTGGGAGATCAGCTCGGGCTTGATCGGCGCCGAGTAGATCTCCTGCAGCCGCGTGGTGGCCTGGTCCTTGCTGATGCTGGTGATCTCCTCCAGCAGCGACGTGGGATCGTCGTACCGGGTCCAGAGCCCTTCGAGGTTCAGCACCCCGAGCCCGCCGGCCTTGCCGATCGCGATCGCGGTCGCCGGCGACATCACCGAGTCCATCGGCGCCGCCAGAATCGGCAACTCGAACCGGTACGCATCAATCTGCCAAGCGACCGAAACCTCCTCCGGATCCCGCGTCCGCCGCGACGGCACAATCGCAATGTGGTCGAACGCATAAGCCTGCCGACCCCGCTTGGCCCGGCCGATCTCGATCTCGGTCATCTGGGTTCCTCTGGTGATGGGCGGTGGTCAGCGGCCGGAGTAGTTCGGGGCCTCTACCGTCATTTGGATGTCGTGGGGGTGGGACTCCTGGAGGCCGGCTGAGGTGATTCGGACGAACTGGCCTTTTTCCTGGAGTTCGGGGACGGTGCGGGAGCCGCAGTACCACATGGACTGGCGCAGGCCGCCGACCAGCTGGTGGGCGACGGCGGAGAGTGGGCCGCGGTACGGGACCTGGCCTTCGACGCCTTCGGCGATCAGCTTCTCGTCGCTGCCGACGTCGCTTTGGAAGTACCGGTCCTTGGAGTACGACTTGCGCAGGCCGCCGGACGACTGCATCGCGCCGAGCGAGCCCATCCCCCGGTATGCCTTGAACTGCTTGCCGTTGATGAAGACGAGGTCGCCGGGCGACTCCTCGCAGCCGGCCAGCAGCGAGCCGAGCATGACGGTGTCCGCGCCGGCGACGAGCGCCTTGGCGATGTCACCGGAGTACTGCAGGCCGCCGTCGCCGATCACCGGTACGCCGGCCGGCTTGCAGGCCAGCGACGCCTCGTAGATCGCGGTGACCTGGGGGACGCCGACGCCGGAGACGACCCGGGTGGTACAGATCGAGCCCGGTCCGACGCCGACCTTGACGCCGTCCGCGCCCGCGTCGACCAGCGCCTGGGCGCCGGCCCGGGTGCCGACGTTGCCGCCGATGATGTCGACGCCGCGGGTGGCCGGGTCGGCCTTGAGCTTGCGGATGATCTCGAGCTGGGCCTGCGAGTGACCGTGCGCGGTGTCGACCACCAGCACGTCGACGCCGGCCTCGATCAGTGTCATGCCGCGCTTCCAGGCCTCACCGAAGAAGCCGATCGCGGCACCGACCACGAGCCGCCCGGAGGCGTCCTTGGTGGCCAGCGGGAACTGGTCGCGCTTGACGAAGTCCTTCAGCGTGATCAGACCGGTCAGCTTGCCGGACTCGTCGACCAGCGGCAGCTTCTCGATCTTGTGCTGGCTGAGCAGCTTGATCGCGTCGTCGGCGGAGATGCCCTGCGGGCCGGTGACCAGCGGCTGGCGGGTCATCACCTCGTGGATCGGCCGGGAGGGGTCGTTCTCGAAGCGCATGTCGCGGTTGGTGACGATGCCGACCAGGACGCCGGCGTTGTCGACCACCGGCACGCCGGAGATCCGGTACTGACCGCAGAGCGCGTCGGCCTCGCCGATCGTCGCGTCCGGGCCGATGGTGATCGGCTGGGCGATCATCCCGGACTCGGACCGCTTGACCAGGTCGACCTGCTGGGCCTGGTCCTCGATCGAGTTGTTGCGGTGCAGCACGCCGAGACCGCCCTGGCGGGCCATCGCGATCGCCATCCGCGCCTCGGTGACGGTGTCCATCGCGCTTGAGACCAGCGGGATGTTCACCTCGATGTTGCGGCTGACCCGCGACTTGGTGACAGCCTCCGACGGGATCACGTCGGACTCGTTCGGTTGCAGCAGCACGTCGTCGAACGTCAGTCCGAGCACGGCGAACTTGTCGGGAACTCCAGCGGGTGTGATGTCCATGAGGAAGGCAAGCACCTTTGCACGGCGAGAACGGGCTCCCATGGTAAGCCGCCCCCACCCACCACCCCGAATCGGTCCTACCCAACCACCCCGCCAACCACAACCGAACAGAACCACTCCGCAGCCACACCAGCCCCTGGCGGCACTCGCACCGCCACCCCCGCCACACCCGGCGCAGGCTCGCACCGCCTCCACACCCGGCGCAGGCTCGCACTGCGTCCGCCGCCGCACCTGGCGCAGGCTCGCACCGCCTCCACACCCGGCGCGGGCTCGCACTGCGTCCGCCGCCACACCTGGCGCGCGGCTCACACCCCTGCCGGGGCCCGCACCGCCACCCCCGCCACACCCGGCGCAGGCTCGCACCGCCTCCACACCCGGCGCGGGCTCGCACCGCGTCCGCCGCCGCACCTGGCGGGGGCTGACACCCCTGTCGCGCTCGCCGCGTCGCGTTGCGCCGTCGTCAGCGCTTTGGGCGATCGCCTTGTTCCGCCGACGCTGCCGGAGGCAGCGGGGGCGGTGGAAGGTGGGTCAGCGGTCGGACATCGGGGTGTTCAGGACTCCGAGGATCTGGCGGATGGTGACCGGTGCCATCGAGCCGTGCGCCCGCGTGATCGCGGCGTGCCGGCCCTCGGCGTAGTGACCGGTGGAGTGCTTGCCCTTGGCGTACTGCGACTTGGCCCAGCCCAGCGCCGGCTTGCCACTGGAGTGCTTGCCGTGGCCGGTCGGCTTGCTCAAGTACTGCTCCAGGCGAGCCGGTTCCTCGACCGGAGCCCCGGTCGGAGTCGGCAGCACCACCGGGACAAGCTTCTCGGCGACCTCGGCGACCTCGGCGACCGGGTCGCCGCCCTTGCCTCCGCTCTGGTCGCCCACCCGGCCACCGGGCAGGTCGCTGACCGGCAGGTCCACCGCCAGGCCGCCCGTGGGCACGTCCGGCGCGGGCACATCAGGCTTCGAGTCACCCGACTGGTCGCCACTGTCGCCCGTCTGGCCACCCGGCGCGGTCTCGTGGTCCCCGCTGCTGTCGCCACCAGGCGGAGTCCCGTGGTCGTCGCTGTCGGTACCCGTGCTCGTCTCGTCGGTGCCAGTGCCGGTCTCGCCGGTACCAGTGCTCGGCACGGTGGACGGCGCGCTCGGAGTCGAGCCGGGGTTCTCCGGCGGGTTCTCGCCCGGGTTGCCGGTCGAGCCGTTGTCGGTCGGCGGGTTCGACGGCGGCGTGCTGGGCGTCGTCTCGGTCGGCGGCGGCGTCTCCGGCGTACTGGGCTGCTCCGTCGGCTGACCGGTCGGCTCGCCACTCGGCTCCGTCGTCGGCTGGCTCGTCGGCTCGCCACTCGGCTCCGTCGTCGGCTGCCCCGTCGGCTCGCCCGACGGCTGCGGCTCGACCGGCTGCGGATCCGGATCCGCCGGTGCCGTGACGACCGGGGTCTCGATCTGCGAGGTCTTGTCCACCACCGGCGGCTTCGCCAGGAACGGCGGCTTCAACCCCAGGACCGACTGGGCCGGCGCGTCGGTGGTTTCGTCGGTGTCGGTGGCGGCGGCCGTCTGCTCGCCCTCGTTGTGCTGGACCTGCTTGTCGCGGAAGTCCTTGCCGACCTTGACGATCTTCGTCTTGTCGAACGCCGGCAGCCCGTCGAGCTGCTCCTTGGGCAGGCTCGTCTCCGGCCGCAGCCCGTCGGCGATCTTCTCGATCACCTTCTCGTACGGCGAGAGCGGGTTGCCCGTGACGGCCGCGGCCACACCCGACACCGACAACGCCGCCACCGCGGCGACGCCGAGCGCCAGGCCGCGCGCGGCCAGCTTGCGGGCGAACGGGTCGGTGACCGGGTTCAGGGCGGCACAGCGCGCCAGGAAGCTCTCCGGATCGTCGATCGTCTCCACCGGGAGCTCGCCCTCGACCTCCACCGCCAGCCGCAGATCGGCCAGCAGCATCAGGGCCGGGTCGTGCTCGCCCGCCTGCCAGGCGGACTCCCCACCGGCTGCGAGCAGGTCGAGCAGTGCGTCATCGGCCTCTATCGCGTCTAGATCGAAACGGTCAGCCATGGTCACTCCTCCCCTGCCCCTCGTTGCGTCTTTGCCTCATGCCCCACAAACCCCCTGAGCGTGTTCAACGCCCGATGTTGTGCGACCCTCACCGCCCCCGGTGTCATCCCCAGTGCCCGGCCGGTCTCCTCGGCTGACATCCCCGCTACCACCCGGAGCCGCAGGATCTCCCGCAGCTTCTCCGGCAATCTGTCCAGCAGCCCAACGATGTGCTGGACCTCTGAATGTCTGACCGCGTGCTCCTCCGGCGTCGGCGACTCGTCCGCCCCGTCCGGAAGATCCGGCGTCGACAAGTCCGCCACCGCGAACGCACGCTGCGCATCGGCCACCTTACGGGCCGCGATGCCGTAGACGAAGGCCTCGAACGGCCTTCCTTCGTCGCGGTACCGGCTCAACGCGCCGAACACCGCGACACACACTTCCTGAGCGACGTCGTCGACCATGTCGGCGCCACCGGGGTAGGTCCACAGCCTCGACCGCACGTAGCGGTGGGCAACGGCCCGGACCCGGGTGAGCAGGTCGTTCAGGGCATTCCGGTCGCCTGCACTCGCCAAAGCGGCGAGATCACGAAGCTCAACGCGATCCTGGGTGTGCGGCACGTGGACCTCGGTCACCCCTCGCCCCCCTAGTTCACGGACTGACCAGCCTGCAAGAGAATACGACGCGCGATCCCCTTTGCCTAGTGGCAATAGGTGAGAACCGAGCTTTTTTCATCACGATCCGTGATCGGCGCCGCGTACTAAGAAGTAAGTACGATTCCCGGCTCCAGCGCCGGTACTCCGCTCCGCTCGACCAGCAGCGTGAACCGTCCGCCGCCCACCCAGTTCAGCTCCAGCCCGAGCACAGTGACCGCTCGTCCGTCGGCGGTCCGCAGTACCGACCCCGCCCCCACTTTCCCGGTGACGAGCTGCCCCGCGACGAGCAACCCACCCCGCGATGGAAGATCGAAGACCTCCTCGACCGAGAAGACCACCGGCGCCACCTCGTCGGGCACCTCCAGCCAGCTCTCCCGGGGCAGCCCCTGCTTCCGCGGGAACCCCGGCTCGGTGGCCGGCCCGTGCGCCAGCCCGACCATCTCGTAGTTCCCGCACCGCAGACACCGGAACCCATCCCCCAGCATCAGCCCGTCCTCTGCGCCGTACATGTCCTCCAGGCACTCGTGCGCCCCCTCATCCAGGCAGCACGGGTCCTCACCCCCGTGGACGTAACAAACCACCGCCACCCGCTCGGGGCAGCCGTAGGCGTAGTCGCAGCAGTACTTCACCCCTAGACGCTATCCAAAGCCCAGGGGCAGCCGCACAAAGGAACTGCCCGGCTGGTCCGAGGACCGGCCGGGCAGTTCCGGATGATGCGCGTACTACGAAGAGGTCAGTGACCGTGGCCGTGGCCGTGACCGGCCGCCGCGGGCTCTTCGTCTTCGGGCTTGTCGACGATCAGCGTCTCGGTGGTGAGCAGCAGAGCGGCGATGGAGCCGGCGTTGGCGAGCGCGGAACGCGTCACCTTGACCGGGTCCAGGACACCCTGGGCGAGCAGGTCGCCGTACTCACCGGTGGCGGCGTTGAAGCCGCTGCCGACCTCGAGCTCCGCGACCTTGGCGGTCACGACGTAGCCCTCGTAGCCGCCGTTCTCGGCGATCCAGCGCAGCGGCTCGACGATCGCCTTGCGGACGATCCGGACACCGGCGAGCTCGTCGCCTTCCAGGCCGAGACCGTTGTCGAGCACCGCGGCGGCGTGGACGAGAGCAGAACCGCCACCGGCGACGATGCCCTCCTCGATGGCCGCACGGGTCGCGGAGACCGCGTCCTCGATCCGGTGCTTCTTCTCCTTCAGCTCGACCTCGGTGGCCGCGCCGACCTTGATCACGCAGACGCCACCGGCCAGCTTGGCCAGCCGCTCCTGCAGCTTCTCGCGGTCCCAGTCGGAGTCGGTGCGCTCGATCTCGGCCTTGATCTGGTTGACCCGGGACTCGATCTCGTCGGACTTGCCGGCACCCTCGACAACGGTGGTGTTGTCCTTGGTGACGACGATCCGGCGGGCGGTGCCGAGCACCTCGAGACCGACCTGGTCGAGCTTGAGGCCGACCTCGGGCGCGATCACCTGGGCGCCGGTGAGGGCAGCCAGGTCCTCGAGCATCGCCTTGCGGCGGTCACCGAAGCCCGGCGCCTTGACGGCGACGGAGGTGAAGTTGCCGCGGATCTTGTTCACGACCAGCGTCGACAGCGCCTCGCCCTCGACGTCCTCGGCGATGATCAGCAGCGTCTTGCCGGACTGCACGACCTTCTCCAGCAGCGGCAGCAGGTCCGACACCGCGGAGATCTTGCCCTGGTTGATCAGGATGTACGGGTCGTCCAGCACCGCTTCGCCACCCTCGGCGTCGGTGATGAAGTAGGGCGAGATGTAGCCCTTGTCGAACTGCATGCCCTCGGTGAAGTCCAGCTCGGTGCCGAAGGTGTTCGACTCCTCGACGGTGATGACGCCGTCCTTGCCGACCTTGTCGAACGCCTCGGCGATCAGCGAACCGATCTCGGCGTCGCGGGCGGAGATGGTGGCGACGTGGGCCATGTCGCCCTTGTCGTCGACCGGGCGGGCGGTCTCGACCAGCTTCTTCGAGACGGCCTCGACGGCGGCCTCGATGCCCTTCTTCAGGCCCATCGGGTTGACGCCGGCCGCGACGGCCCGCAGGCCCTCGTGCACCAGCGCCTGCGCCAGTACGGTCGCGGTGGTGGTTCCGTCACCGGCGACATCGTTGGTCTTGGTGGCAACCTCTTTGGCCAGCTGCGCACCGAGGTTCTCGAACGGGTCGTCCAGCTCGACCTCACGCGCGACGGTGACACCGTCGTTGGTGATGGTCGGGGCGCCCCACTTCTTGTCCAGCACGACGTAGCGGCCCTTGGGCCCCAGCGTCACCTTCACCGTGTTCGCGAGCTTGTCGACGCCGCGCTCCAGCGCGCGCCGCGCGTTCTCGTCGAACTCGAGGATCTTCGGCATAAAAACAAGTCCCTCTCTGAGTTTCAACAATGGTGCTCGCGGTCCCGAACCGACTCCGCCCCGGCACCGGCGGGCGGTACCGGAGCGGTGTCAGTCAGGAACGGCGAACGATGGGCGCGTCTCCACACACACGGCGGGAAGCGCGCCCCGACGTCACTTGGTGACGACTGCGAGGATGTCGCGGGCGCCCAGGATCAGGTAGTCCTGGCCGTCGTACTTGACCTCGGTGCCGCCGTACTTGGAGTAGATGACCTTGTCGCCGACGCTGACGTCCAGCGGGACGCGGTTGCCGTTGTCGTCGATGCGGCCGGGGCCGACGGCGAGGATCTCGCCCTCCTGCGGCTTCTCCTTGGCGGTGTCCGGGATCACCAGGCCGGACTTCGTGGTCTGCTCGGCTTCGAGCGGCGCAACGAGGATACGGTCCTCGAGCGGCTTGATCGTGACCGACACTTGCTGACCTCCACGGTCGAGTTCTTGTGTGTTCAAGGGGTGCTGCGAGCGACCGTTCCGCCTCTGCCGTCGCGGGGATCAGAGGCCGGGCCGCTGGCACCCTCGAGTGGAGAGTGCCAACACCGAATCTAGGCCGCGATTAGCACTCGGTCAACTCGAGTGCCAGAATCTCGCCGCCGGCGAACGCCGGTACCGCTCGTGTCCGGCCGGACGCTTTCTGCCATCAAGGGCTGGGCGAACCCCACCCGGTCGTGGGACCGTCGTCTCTGTAGGGTTCCCGGCCGCCCCGGGATCGACCGCCCCGAGGAGAGAACCATGGCGCTCCGCCTGCCGGCACTGCCCAAGCTGACTCCGCGCAAGACAGTGGTGATCGCCCTGCTGGTGATCAGCCCGTTCGCGGTCGCAGGCCTCGCGGCCAACGGCGCACATCACTCCTCCTCCGCCCGCCCCGGCGACGCGGCCCCCGGCGGCGCCGCGCCCGCAGTACAGCTCAAGGCGAAGGACGCCGCGGCCGGCAGCGCACAGACGGACGCGCAGGCAGCAGCGGCTGCCGCTGCGACTCCGCAGTGCCTGTACGCCCGGGTCGTACCGATCGGCAAGACCGGCTGGGGCATCCCGATGCCGTCGCTGTGGAACAGCCCGAGCACCACCTGCAACCTGATGTACGGCGACGACCCGTTCCGGGGCTCGAACCACAGAGGCGACCCGGACACCGCCATCCGGGTCCTCCAGCGCAACCTGAACTACTGCTACGGCTACAAGCTCACAGTGGACGGCATCTACGGCAGCAACACCCGTGGAGTGATCAGGGCCGTCCAGAAGCGCCACAAGCTGGCCGTCGACGGCATCTACGGTCCGAAGACCCGCTCGGCGATGAACTGGCGCCTGTACGCCGCCAAGACCAATACCTGGAGCAAGGCCTGTTCCAGCCCGCTGTGACAGTTGCAACTTCCTGCAACGAACTAAAGCGCGGTCTGCGTGGTCTCACCGAGCAATCGATCCCGGTGGGGGGATCGGAAACTCGAGGGGAAACACCATGAGATTTCTACGCACCGCCATCACCGTCGGCGCGACGGCCGTGATGGCTCTCAGCGGCGCGGTCGTCGCGACCACGTCGGCTGAGGCCGCGCCGGTCAAGACCACTGGCTTGGAGCAGTGCCTGTCGGCACTGATGAAGCCGGTGGGCAGGGGCTGGGCCGTGCAGGTGCCCGGTGGCTGGGAGGACGTCTCCACCAACTGCAACCTGAAGTACGGCGACATGCCGCGGCGCTACGGCCCGGACTACGTCGGCGACCCCGCGTCGGCGATCAAGGCCCTGCAGCGGGATCTGAACTTCTGCTACGGCAGCAAGCTCACCGTCGACGGCAAGTACGGCAGCAAGACCCGCGCCGCAGTGCTGACGGTCCAGCGCAAGCACAAGGTCACCGCCGACGGCATCTACGGCCCGAAGACCAGGTCCGCGATGAACTGGCGGATGTACTCGCTGCAGAAGCACGCCTGGAGCAACACCTGCTCAAGCCCGCTGTGAGCGGCGGGGCAGACTGTGCCGGGTGACACCTGACTCGATCTCGCTGTTGCTGGCGCCGGCCGGAGCTGAAGTACTAGCCGAGGCCTGCGCCGGTTTCACGCCAGGAGGCGAGCTGCGCCTGGTCGAGAAGCTCAGACGCCGGTACGACGCTGCTGTGGTCACCGCAGCTGTTACGCAGGCTTCTCTGCGGCACCGGGCGGTCGCCAAGTTCGGTGCTGAGGACGCAGCACGCATGTACTTCACCCCTGACGGCCTGGAGCAGGCCACTCGCACGACGGTCGGGGTGCACCGAGCAGCTCGCATCGCTGCGACGCTTCCGGGTGCCACTGTGGTCGACCTCGGCTGTGGGATCGGCGGAGACCTGATCAGCGCAGCACGTGCTGGATTGAGAGTCACCGGCGTCGAGCGGGACCCGGCGACGGCTGCCGCGGCTCGGGCGAACCTTGCTGCCCTGGAGCTGCCCGGCCAGGTCCTGGTGGGCGATGCTGAGGCGCAGGACTGTTCGCAGTACGAGGTGGTGTTTGCTGATCCGGCGCGGCGGGCGGATGGGAAGCGGGTGTTCGACCACAACGCCTATTCACCACCGTGGTCCTTCATCACCGACCTACTGGCGGGCACTGCCTGCGTGAAGGTCGCCCCGGGCATCCCGCATGAGGCTGTGCCGGACGGAGTCGAAGCGGAGTGGGTCAGCGACGCAGGCGAGGTCAAGGAGGCAGCCCTGTGGTCCGGCAAGCTCTACGCCGGTACTACGCGCCGCGCGACCCTCCTGCCCAGCGGTGCGACAGTGACGTCCGCACCGGAGGTCGACAGCGCTCCAGTCGGCCAGTACATCTACGAGCCCGACGGGGCCATCGTGAGGGCCGGCCTGGTCACTGCAGTCGCCGATGCCGTCGATGGGTGGCTGCTGGATCCCCGGATCGCCTACGTGAGCGCCTCCACGCTGATCCAGACCCCGCTGGCTTCGGCATACGAGGTGGTCGAAGAGCTGCCATACAAGGAGAAGGCGCTGCGGTCCTGGGTGCGCGCGCAGGGCATCGGGACGCTGGAGATCAAGAAGCGCGGCGTCGACTTCGACCCGGCCGTACTGCGCAAGAAGCTGGCGCCCAAGGGCCCGGAGAGCGCCACCCTGATCGTCACCCGGATCGGCCGGGACGCCGTCGCGTACTCGTGCCGGCGGGTCGCTCGGCCCTGATTTGCCTTTGCGGGAGATTCGAACATATGATCGATCCCACGAGCGGGCTCCTGGCCGGCTCGCCGACGGACGAGGTGCTGCGTCTGTTGCCGCCACCCCGGCCAGGAGCCCGCCACTAAGCCCTTGCCATCACCTTCAGAGCTGTCCGACGATCCGCAGGGTCAGCCGGGCTCTGGCGATGTCGAGTACGCCGCGCAGGGGGTTGTTCGCGTGCTTCGAGTGCGGCAACTGGTCGACGTGGTCGGGGTCGAGACTCGGCTTGTACGTAGTACCGGCAGCGAAGTCCCGTACCAGAGCATTCCAGTCGGGGCTGCGGCGGAGCATCGTGTGATCGTCGTCCGCCACCGACAGCAGAGCGACCGGTACTCCGGAAGCGCGCAACCGTCTGGCGTAGGCGGCCGTCTGGGCCGGGCTGGTGATCCGGTCGGCCGTTCCGTGGGCGAACACGACCGGTCCACGCATCGGCACCAGCGGTTCGCCGCCCGGCAGCCAGGGCGCCAGCGCGAGCACCCCGTCGACCAACGGGTGATTGCCGACAGCAACTACCGCGCGTCCGCCCATCGAGTGGCCGACCAGTTGTACCCGGGTGATCCGCGCCGGCAACCGGTCGAGCACGACCCGAAGGTCTGCCACCGGGTCGGCGTCAGGACCGTTCCAGCCGCGGTAGCGATCACGCATCATCCCGACCGCAGCTCCCGGCGCACCAGCCCGCGCTGCCACAGCAAACGGCCACATGCGCAGGATCGCTGCCCGCCAAGCGCCCGCCGCTTCGCGCGAGCTCTCCTGGCCACCGTGCACCAGCAGGACCAAGTCAGTCGCGTCAGGCGGCGCCACCAGGAGGTCGATCCGCGGGAAAGTCACGAGCCGTACAGCGTGGCCGGGTCCCGCTGCACCACCAACATCCGGCTCGGGTCCGGCAGGTCGCCGAATCCGTACGACCGGTACAGCTCGTGCGCGTCAGCCGTCGCCAGCATCACCCGCCGCAATCCACGCAGCTCCGGGTGCTCCAGGAGCGTGGAGACGACGAACCTGCCGAGCCCGTGCCCCCGATGCGACTCCAGCACGAACACGTCGGCGATCCAGGCGAACGTCGCCCGGTCCGTCACCGCTCGCGCGTACGCCACCTGCGCGCCGGCGTCGTCATACACCCCGACGTTCAACGACCCAGCGATCGCCCGCTCGACCACCTCCCGCGGCACTCCCGGCGACCAGTACGCCGTACGCAGGAACCCATGCACCACGTCGACATCGATCCGCGCCGCGTCGTCATCGGCGACGAAACCACCGTCGTGCTGCCACTTCACGAGTTCAGCACCGTCGTGACCGGCATCGACGAGTCGGCCGGCAACCCCAACGGCGACGGCTCCTTGCCGGCCCGGACCAGCTCCGAACCCAACGCGGCCACCATCGCCCCGTTGTCCGTGCACAACCCCGGCCGCGGAACCCGTACTGCGATGCCTGCCGCCGTGCAGCGTTCCTCGGCCATCGCCCGCAGCCGCGAGTTGGCCGCGACGCCGCCGCCGATCAACAGGTGCTCATAGCCACGGTCCTTGCACGCGTCGATCGCCTTGCGGGTCAGCACATCGCAGACCGCCTCCTGGAAGGCCGCGGCGACGTGGTTGACCGGAACATCCTCACCATCACGCCGACGAGCCTCGACCCAGCGAGCGACGGCGGTCTTCAAGCCGGAGAAGGAGAAGTCGAAGCGGTGCCGCTCCAGGTCCTTCTGGCTGGTCAGCCCGCGCGGGAACCGGACGTACAGCGCGTCCCCACCGTCCCGTGCCGCCTTGTCGACATATGGACCTCCGGGGAACGGCAGCCCGAGCACCCGCGCGACCTTGTCGAACGCCTCGCCGGCCGCGTCGTCGATGGTCGAGCCCATCGGCTCCACGCCGACGGTGATGTCCTCGACCGCGAGCAGCGACGAGTGCCCGCCGGAGACGAGCATCGCGATCGCGCCCTTGGGGATGTCGCCGTGCTCGAGGGTGTCGACGGCGACGTGCGCTGCCAGGTGGTTCACGCCGTACAAGGGCTTCTCGAGGGACAGCGCGAGACCCTTGGCCGCGGCGACGCCGACGAGCAGCGCGCCGGCCAGGCCGGGGCCGCTGGTGACGGCGATCGCGTCGACGTCGGTCGGTTTGATCCCGGCCGTCTCGCAGGCGCGGCGGATCGTCGGCACCATCGCCTCGAGGTGCGCGCGGCTGGCGACCTCCGGTACGACGCCGCCGAACCGCGCGTGCTCCTCGACACTGGAGGCGATCGCGTCGGCGAGCAGCGTCTGCCCGCGGACGATGCCGACCCCGGTCTCGTCACACGAGGTCTCGATCCCGAGGATCAGGGGTTCGTCACTCATTAGTCCTTCTCTCGCCACTGCATGATCAGTGCGTCCTCGCCGCCGGCGTAGTACCCGCGCCGCCGGCTGATCTCCTCGAAACCGTAGCCGCGGTACAAAGCCCCGGCACTCTCGTTGCCTGCGGCAACTTCCAGCAGGACGGTCCGGCCGGCGCATCGCTGCAACGCGGCCGTCATCAACTGCCCGCCGATCCCGGTACGCCGCTCCGCCGGACTGACTGCGATCCGGAGCAGGTCGACCGGGTCCTCGACGACCGGCGGCACCAGCAGCACGACGTACCCGACCTGCATTCCTTCGTCGGCGACGAGCACCACCCGATCGGAGGAGAGTCGGGCGAACTCGTCGGTCCACGCCGAGGCACTCCACGCGGAGTCGCCGAAGCAGACCTTGTCGAGCGCTACAAGTGCCTCGAGGTCGGCGGGAACGGCTGGGCGGATCGCAGGTCTCACTTCGGCAGCACGCTCTTGGGACCGCCCGACATGGTGACATCCGGGCGGCGGAGGTAGAGCGGGTCCGGCGCGACGACCGGCAGCGTGTTGGTCGCAACTCCCAGAGCCAGCACTTCGGCCGACGGGTACTCGATAACGTCGGTCGTCTCGAGTCCCAGCGCCTCGCCGTACAAGACCGCCCCACGCCCGATCACCGGCAACCCGGCCAGCACGTGCGCAACCTCTGCCGGCTTATCCACTGCTGGCCCTTCGAGCCGCCGCCGACTCCCGTCAGCCGCCGGCCCGTCGTACAAAGCCCAGTAGATCTCTTTCCTCCGAGCATCGGTCGCCACAGCAACCGGCAACTGCAACGACGACTGCCGAGCCAGCACATCCAAGCTGCAAACCCCCGCAACCTCGATCCCCAGCACCTCACCCATGGTCCGGGCAGTCACCAACCCAACCCGCAACCCGGTGAACGGCCCCGGCCCAACCCCCACAGCAATCTTCGTCAACTCCCGAACCGACACCCCACCCACAGCCAACGCCTCAGCAATAGCAGGAGCCAGCAACTCCCCATGCCGCAAACCATCAACAACCGAAGACGAAGCAACAACCGCCCCCGTCACCGGATCGGCAAGCGCCACAGTCACAGCAGCACTAGAAGTATCAAACGCAAGCAGCATCGTCAGTTCCCCTCAAGCCCGGCGTCAGCACTCCGCATCGCGCCGCCTCCGGCGGCGCTCGCGGAGGTGGGGGCGGAGGGCGAGCCCGCGCCCCGATCGTCTGCCGGCTGCGCCGGCGCCGTGAGGTTGATCCCGGTCTCCGCCCAGCGGGGGCCCGCGGGGGTGATGCGGAGGGCTCGGGTTTCGTCGGTGTCGTTGTCGCCTCGGGTGACCACTATGTCGAGGCGGTCGGGGGCGAGGGCTTCGGCTAGGCCTTGGCCCCATTCGACGACTGTTACTGCTTCTTCGAGGGAGGCGTCCAGGTCCAGGTCGTCGAGTTCGGCGAAGCCGCCCAGGCGGTAGGCGTCTACGTGGACCAGGGCGGGGCCGCCGGACAACGACGGATGCACGCGCGAGATGACGAAGGTTGGGGAGGTGATGTCGCCTCGGACCTTCAGACCCGCGCCCAGACCCTGGGTGAAGGTGGTTTTGCCGGCACCCAGATCACCTGACAAAACCAGTACGTCACCAGCGCGCAGCTGGCCGGCGAGTTCCTCGGCAATCGCGCGCATGTCGTCGGCAGTAGGGACCGTCAGGAAGACGGGCATCGCCTTGGCGTAGATGAGGTTCTGGCCCTCCTGCGCAACAACGGAGTACCCGCGCCGCCGCCAGAACTCCACGGTGTCCGGCAGCTCGACCCGCGCGATCAACCGCACTCGCCGCAACCCACGCGCCCGCGCGGCATCCTCAGCGCAACCAACCAGAGCCGACGCCACCCCGCGCCCCTGGAAGCGCGGATCGACCGACACCCGGCGCAACCCGAGCACATCGCCCGACACCTCGAACAGCATCGCCCCGGCAGGCTCGCCGTCGATGCGGACCAGCAGGCCGCCGTACGTCGAAACCGCGTCACCCACCGTCGAAGCGTTCTCCGACAACGCGGTGGAGGGCGGGTCAAGGGTGCGGCGGGCGGCGAACGCGTGGTGGATCACCGCGACGATCTCGTCCACGTGCTCCGCGGTCGCGTCCACCACGTGCAGGTCGGTCATCTCTGTCCCAGGGCTAGTGCGGTCGTGTCTGTCCGAGAGCTGGGGCGAGTCATGTCTGTCCCAGGGCTAGTTCGGCCCGCTCGATCATCCCGAGCAGGGCGGCGGTGAACTCACGATGATGCTCGATCAGCCCGAGGTGCCCGCAGTTGGGCACCTCGACCAGTTCTGCTCCCGGCACGTGCCGGACGATCTCCTCGGAGTGCTCGAAGGGAGTCAGGTGGTCGGAATCGCCACCGATCACCACGCACTCCACCTTCTGCAACGGCTCCAGATCCTCGTACCGGTCGTGCAGCGCGAAGATCGGGTAGAACTCCGCGATCACCGAGATCGGCGTCGCCGCGATCATCTCGTTGACGAACTCGGTGTACGCCGGCGGCACCTCCGACCCGAACGAGTACTTCCGGGTCAGCAGGTAACTGATGTCCGTCCCGGCCTTCCGGCTGCGCTCGACCACATCAGGAATCCGGGCCAGAGCCGCGACCGTCGGCGTCGCCAGCGCCCGGGCCAGCATGCCCACCCGACCGGGGAAAACGATCGGTACGCCGTCCAGCCCACCCGCGCTGGTCGAGCACAGCCCGACCCCGATCACCCGATCCCCGAACAGCTCCGGATGCTCACCGGCCAGCGCCATGATCGACATGCCACCCATCGAGTGCCCGATCAGGATCACCGGCCCCGTCGGCGCGAACCTCTCCAGGATCCCGTACAGATCCCGCCCGAGCTGGTCGATGCTGACGTTCTCCTTCGGCGACCGCCCGGACCGCCCGTGCGAGCGCTGGTCGTAGAAGACCATCGTGCCGATCCCGGCCAGGTCGCGGCGCTCGAAGTGCCAGCAGTCCATGTTCAGCCCGTAGCCGTGCAGGAAGATCAGCGTCAGATCCTCCAACGGCGGCGGCACCTTGCGACCCAGTCGACGCTTCGGAGGGGGTTCCGGACGACGGGATCGCTTCAACGAGTCGACCTCGACGTACAGCTCGACCCCGTCATCGGCCGTGAAGACATGCGGCGTACCGCGCAGCGAGCCGAACGGCTCGGCTTCCAGCTGCGCGCGTTGTCCCGACCGGCGCCCGATCACCTGCCGCTCGACGGCCACGCCGGCGGCAGCACCTGCCGCGAGCACACCGACCGCGGCGCCGATCAGACCGGCAGTGCGTCCTACCTTCGCCATCCCGGTCACCTCCCGCTGTCGACGTACCGGCGGGGGATGCGAGCTCCCAGCCGGGTCACGATCTCGTAGTTGATGGTCCCTGCCGCATCCGCCCAGTCGTCCGCGGTCGGCTCCCCGTCGGTACCCGGGCCGAAAAGCACGACCTCGTCGCCCGCGACCACCTGGTCGTCCTGGAGATTCACCACGCACTGATCCATGCAGATCCGGCCGACGATGGTACGACGCTCGCCGGCCACCTGGACGGGCGCACCGTTCGACGCGTGCCGCGGCAGGCCGTCGCCGTACCCGAGTGGGATCAGCCCGAGCGTCGACGGCCGCGGCGCGGTCCAGGTCAGCCCGTACGAGACGCCCACCCCGGCCGGCACCCGCTTCACCATCGCGAACCGCGCCCGCAACGTCATCGCCGGCCGCAGCCCCAGCTCGCCGGGCGGCACGTCATGCCCGAACGGCGACAGCCCGTACGTCGCGATGCCAGGCCGCACCAGGTCGAGATGCGTATCCGGCAGCGCCAGCGTGCCACCCGAGTTCGCGATGTGCCGCAGCCCCGGATCGACCCCGAACGACTCCGCCACGTCCACGGCGTGCAGGTACGTCGCCAGCTGCGCCTCGTTGACCGGGCTCTTCGGTTCGTCCGACGACGCCAGATGCGACCAGATGCCCGCGATCTCGATCCGCCCGGTCGCCACCTCGGCCAGCGCGGCGCGGATCAGGGTCGGCCACTCCTCCGGTACCGCGCCCCCGCGGCTCATGCCCGTGTCGATCTTCAGGTGCACGCGGGCCGGCCGATCATCCACGCCCGCGGCCAACTCGTCGATCTCCCACGGCGCGGACGCCGACAGGTCGATGCCCGCGGCAATAGCCCGCTCCAGCGGCTCCCCCGGCGTGGTCAGCCAGCAGAAGATCGGCCCGGTGTCCCCGGCCGCCCGCAATTCAAGCGCTTCGTCGAGTACGGCGGCGCCGATCCAGTCCGCGCCGGCCTCCCGCGCGGCCCTGGCGACCGGGATCATCCCGTGCCCGTACGCGTCCGCCTTCACCACCGTCATCACCTGCGCCGAGCCCACCCGAGCACGCAGCGTGGCCACGTTGTGGCGGATCGCGCCGAGGTCCACGACCGCTGCAGCACGAACCTTCGAGGGGGCTTCAAGCTCTGACATAGCCCTACCAGTGTCCCTCAGGCTTCGTGGATAAGCCTCGGGAGGTCGGTCATGTCGTTGAAAACGGCCGTCGCGGTGCCCAGTTTGGCCGGGTCGGTCATCGCGGCGAAGCCGAAGACCTTCATACCGGCCGCGTTGGCGGCCGCGACGCCGAGCGGGCTGTCCTCGACGACCACGCAGTCGGCGGGTTTGACGCCCATCGTGGCGGCCGCGTGCAGGAAGAGATCGGGCGCCGGTTTGCCGTGCGCCACGTCCTCCGAGCTGAAGATCCGGCCCTCGAACCGGTCCCAAAAACCGACCGTGGTCAACGCCGTGCGGATCCGCCGGTGCGTTCCCGACGACGCCAGGCAGTACCTGATGCCCTCCGCATCGAGCTGGTCCAGCACCTCCCGGACGCCGGGAATCGGCTGCAGCCGGTCGAATCCGGCGAAGAGCCGTTCGTGGTACCGGTCCTCGAGATCAGCCGGCAACGGCGAACCGAGCTTGGCCTCGGCCTTCGTCCGCATCGAGACCATGCTGCCGCCCATGAAGTCCCGGACGGTCTCCTCGAACGTGTATGGCAGCCCCGCCTCGGTCAGCAACTCGGCCAGAATCCCATTGGCCAGCCGCTCCGAATCGACCAGCACACCATCGTTGTCGAAGATCACCAATCCGGGTCCGCTCACACCGAGACCCTACGCAAAACTCCCCGGTCCAGACGGACCGGGGAGTTTGCGTGACAGCGTCGGTACTACAGGCGCCGGTACTACGGAACGTCCACCACCGGGCTGCCCGGCAGGCAGCGGGCCGGCAGCGGATCGACGTCACAGCCGGTCAGGATGCGGACGATCTGCGGATCGTGGTCGCTGGCCTGGTCGGAGAACTCCGCGTTGATGTGCACCACGCCGTAGGAGTAGCCCTTGATCGCGGGGCTGACGGCGATGTGGTCGAGCACCTGCGAGTTGCCGTCGAAGATGTAGCTGTACCGCTGGTCGGCGGGCAGTGTGTCGATCAGCGTCTTCAGCACCGTCCCGTTGCCGGTCAGCCTCGCGACCGACGGGCTGAACTGGTAGTCGTTCAGGTCTCCCAGTACGACCGCCCGGGCCCGCCCGGCCGACTTGGTGCTGAGGTCCTCGATGAACTCGTTCACCTCGGCGGCCTGCTTCTGCCGCTGTACTTCGCTGCTGCGGACCGGCGGCTGGACCGCGGCCGACAGCGGGTAGTCGCCACCCTTGGAGTTGAAGTGGTTGGCGACGACGAACAGCTGCTTGTTGCCGTCGTAGAGGAACTCGCCGACGAGCGGCTTGCGGCTGGACGGCCACGCGTCGCTGGTCGGGTCGATCCGGCCGGGCGACACCGACAGCGAGACCTGGTTGCTGGTCGGCCGCGCGCGGACCACCTGGACGGCCGTGTTCGCGTCACCGCCGGGACGGTCGACGAACGTCGTGCGGGCCGGGTTGAACAGGAACACCTGGCGGATGTTGCCGCCCGGCTCGCCACCGTCGGTGTCATTGTTCGGGTTGATCGAGCGCCAGTCGTACGTCGGTCCGCCGGCCGCCTGGATCGCGGCGATGAACTTGGCGACGGTCTGGTCGGCCGCGACCACCCCGTTGTCGGTGGCGCCGTTGTTGTCCTGGATCTCCTCCAGCGCGAGGATGTCCGGCGAGCCGAGGTTGGTGACGACCGCCTGGGCCAGCTTCGCGAACTTCGAGGCCGGGTTGGTGGCCGCCAGGTTCTCCACGTTGTAGGTCGCGACGGACAGATCGCCGGCCTTCTTCGGCGGCAGCACCATCTGCTTCTTCAGGCCGCCCTCGGTGATCGTGCCGAGCTGGGTCGCGATCAGCGCGTACCCGCCGAACGACTGGTAGTCGAGCGGGCCGGTGGTACCGGCGGCCAGCGTGGAGCCGACGTTCGCCGCAGGCGCCCCGAACAGCGAGGCGATCATCAGCCGGCCGCTGTTCTGGTCGTCGTACGACTTGTAGATCGTGCCGCCGCGCGGGGTCGGGTTCTGCCCCGGCTTGAGCGTCACCCAGAGCTCACCGAACTCGGTGTTGACCGGGCTGACCAGTCGCGTGCTCTGGTCCAGCGTGATCCGCATGCCTTCGTGCGTCTCCAGCCAGTCCAGCACGTAGCTGCTCGGCTCCAGCGGCTGAGCCTCGAGGCTGCCGCTCTTCGTGTACGGGTCCGGGAAAGCAACCGGTACCGCGGCCGGCAGCGGGTTGGCGCTGGTCAGCTTGATCGTGCTGACCGTTCCGCCGATCTCGGTCAACGTCTGCGCGCCGGTGGCCGGCCGGTACTCGGTGACGCGACCGGTGGCCAGGACGGAGTCACCGACCGCGACGGCCGGGGTGGTCGTGCCGGTGAAGACGAACAGACCCTCGCTGGTCAGCGGGTCGGCGTCGACGGTCGGGTCCTGGAACCAGTAGCCGCGCGAGCTGCCGGTGGACCGGACCGCGGTGACGATGCCGGGCACGTTGGTGACGTTCTGGCCGACGATCGGCGAGATCCGGCCGGGGCCCTGGATGTCGTGGATCCGGACGCTGCCGGGGGTCGGATCACCAGGGTTACCCGGGTCATCGCCCGCGCTGACCGTCGTACCGGCGGAGTTCGTCGCCTTCGGTACGCCGGAGCTGAAGTCGGCCGCGTTGTTGTCGGTGTCGACCATCGTGCCGGTGCGCGCGTCGGCCGTGGTGTTGCTGAGGCCGGGGGCGGCGAGCGTCTCGACGTTCGCCGTCGAGCCGTAGCCGACCAGGTCCTTGACGTTCGGCGCGGTCGAGCAGGTGGTGCCGCAGCCGACCAGCCCGGTCGTGCTGGTCACCAGCGCTACGACGCCGGAGGTGCCCGACATCGGGATCGTGCCCGTGGCGTCCGGCGTCGGCAGCGCCGTGGTGCCACCAGCGCCCTGCGCCTCCTGGACCAGGTACTTGCCGTGCGCCGGGATGCTGCCGCTGATCGGGGTGGTCTGGAAGACGGTGCCCGCGGCGGACGCGTACTGGACGCTCCAGCCCGCGACGCTGACCGGGCTGTCGCTCAGGTTCGCGAGCTCGATGTAGTCGTTCTTGAAGACCGCTCCGGAGTTGCCCCCGCCGCCGTACACACCGGAGATGACCACGCCGGCCGACAGGGCGTTCGCGGTACCGGACAGCCCCACCATCGCCGAGATGACCGCCAGCGGCAACGCCGCCGCCACGATGCGCCGGCGCGCTCTGGAATATGCCACTTGAATGTTCCCCCACTTAGATCGGATTGATTCCCACCGAGGAGCATGGTGCTACGAACGCCGGGCCGAAACCAGCGTTGGCGACTGTTTGCTTCTGGCATCCGAGGTGTTCACCTGCAACATCTGGACTCCCCACGGCGTTCTTGGATTATGAGGACGCGGATAGTAGTTGCGGCGGTGGCGGGAGTGATGATGCTGGCCGCCTGTGGGAGCGAGCCGTCCACGGGTGGATCAGGCGGCAGTGGATCTACCAGCAGCGCGCCTGCCGGAGGTGGATCGCTCGACGGGCGGTCCTTCCTGTCCGTCTCGCTGACCGAGGACGGTCAACCGAAGGAGCTGGCGCCGAAGACCCGGATCGGGCTGCGGTTCGCGGACGGCAACGTGCACGCCGAGACCGGCTGCAACCAGCTGGGCGGCGCAGTCTCCACCGCCGGCGGAAAACTGACGATCGACGTCCTGGGCGGCACCGAGATGGGCTGCGACGCCCCTCGGCAGGAGCAGCAGTACTGGGTCGAGCAGCTGCTCAAAGACCGGCCCGCCTGGAAGCTCGACGGCGACAAGCTCACCCTCACCCGTGGCGCCACCACGGTGGTCCTGCAGGATCGCAAGGTCGTCCAACCCGACAAGGCGCTCGACGGGACCACTTGGAAGCTCGAAACGGTCGTCGACGGCGATACCGAGTGGCACCTGGTGGGAGCGGAGAAGGCTCACCTGACGATCAGCGGTGAGCGCATCACCGGCTCGACCGGCTGCAACGACTTCGAGGGCGTGGTGGCCCGCGCGGCGGGCAAGCTCACCCTCGGGGAGATGGCCGTGACAGCCGCGGGCTGCACCGGTGACGCGGCCAAGCTCGAGCAGGGCGTTCTCTCTGCCCTGCACGGTGAGCTGACCTACACGATCGAGGCCGACCGCCTGCAGCTTCGCGCCGCAGACGGCAAGGGCCTCGACCTCACCGCCCGCTGAGCCGTACGTCGAACGCCTGCACCTTGTTCTGCGCTGTCTCGAAGGACATCAGGAGTCTGCCGTCCGCTGCCAGCCGGGTGCGTTGCGCCTTGGTCAGTGGGATGGAGATGTGCTTGACCCCGCTCTGGAGTTGCTGGCTCGTCTGCTTGACCACGTGGCCGCTCATGTCCGGCGACCACGGCGGGTAGCCGCCATCCGTGACAGCACATGGCGTAAGGCCGTAGTCAGGCGCTGGGTCGGCGGCCGGCGAGCAGCTCGTCGTGTACACCGGGATCGCGCCGATCGCGCCCGTCCACAGGAACAGCCTTGCCGTCCCTGGGGTCCTGGCGAACGTGTAGAGCTCCAGTGATGCGCGGCCGAGGTCGGCGTACAGGAGCTTGAGGTCCTTGGTCGGTACGCGACCAGAGATCGGTACGCCGTTGCGCGCCGACTGGGCGATCGTCTGGGGCGACAGTGCCCCGTTGAGATTGGGGTTGGACACGTTGGGCGGTGCTGGGGTGGTCGGGCGATCGGCGGGTGGGGTGTAGCCGGTCAGGGTCGCTTGGCCCCAGCGGTACGGGTCGGATTGGACCGAGCCGATCGCCGACCAGCCGGTGCGGGTGCTCATGTCGATGTGCCGCAATGTCGTCGTACCGGCTGCGGAGGTGTCGTCGTTGTCGTACGGCGTGATGTTCAGCCCGAGTCTGGCCGGGTCGACGGCGGCCGGGAGGGCGGAGAGCGGGATCTTGACCTCGACGTCGTACCCGCCACCGGCGTACGCGTGCGGGGTGGTCGTCTCGTTGCTGCCGACCCACTTGGCCGTCGTGGCGACCTGGACGCCGGGGGCGTTGCCGATGCTGAGCGGGCCGGACGAGTATCCCTGGTGGTTGTCGGCGTCGCGCTCCCAGCACGGGCCGTTGGCGTTCGCCGGGTCGTTGGTGAAGGGGAAGATGCCGAGTTTGAAGGTGTTCGCGGTGTCCTTGAGTACTTGCGACGCGTTGCCGCGCGGGTCGAGAAGGATCTCGACGGAGTCGGTCTGCCAGTGGCCGACGCACTCCTGCGGGGTGACCGCGTAGGACTGGTATTCGTCGCGGACGTGGATGAAGAAGTACAGCGCATCGTCGGACCAGGTGACCTTGGCGGTACTTCCGGCGCCGCAGTCGTTGGCGTCGCTGCAACTGCCTTGCCAGACGCGACCGATGTCGAGCGTCGGCCCGTCGTACTCACCTGGCGTCGCCACGCCGTCGACAACCGGTGCCGCCGCAGCCTGCGGAACAGCCGTTGCCGGTACGAGCGACAGCGTCAGCGTCTCGCTGCTCGAGTCGGTGACAATTGGAATCTGCACATTCTGCGTCGCAGGCAAGGCTGTGTCGGTACTGGTGAGCTGGAACGTCACTGTGGCCTCGGCGCCGGGGGCGAGGCTTCCGTAAGGCTTCGTCGTCGCGTCGGTCGTGAAGTTGGCCGGAAGAGTCAACGCGACCGTGCCACTCCGGGGCTGACTCGACCAGTTGTCCACTACGACCGGCAGCGCGATCGTTGATCCGACCGCCATCGACTGGACCGCCGCCGACCTCCCCAGCCTGGTCGCCTGCGGCGCTGTCTGCGCCAGCCACTGGTCGTACTCCTGCCAGTTCCCCCAGCGCTGGAACCGGCCCTCGACCGGCGGCACGATCCGGACGACGTTGTCGGTGTAGCCGGTCTTGGTGCCGCTGGTGAAGAGGGCGGAGATCTTGAAGTTCTGGTTGACGGCCGCGGTGGCGCTCGGCGTGACCGTGAAGGTCAATTCCTTGCTGCCGTTGATCTTGCCGGTTTGCTGCGGCGCGCTGACTGTCCAGCCCGCCGGGACTGTCAGTGCGGCTTGGCCCTTGGGCAGCGAGCCCTTGAGATGCAGGGTCGCCTGGAACGGTTCGCCGGCGACGTTGAGGAAGCGGGAGAAGGTCAGGTACTCGAGGGTGCCCTTGGGTAGACCGCCCGGATCCTGCTTGGTCGCGCCGAACAGGATCGCGTCGTCCTGACCGGCCGCGGGACTGCTGTTCGGCTGGAACGGTACGAACGACTGCGTCATCCCGAAGCGGGGACATGCGGGCGCCGAAACGCCCTTGTACATCACACGACTCTGGGTTGGGTAGGCCGCGCGTCCCTCGTCCGCGACCTGCTGCCAGCTCTTCGGCGTACCGGCTGGTTTGCCTTGGAGGTTTCCGGCCGGCCACTGGTACGGCGAGTCGTAGCCGGTCCAGACGCCGGCGACCGGGTCCAGTCCGGTGGGGACGAAGCCGGTGGTGCAGTTGGCGGCCGCGGTGGTTCCGCCGGTGCCCGCGGTACTGCCGCCCGAGAACACCTTCTTGACCTGCCAGGTGCTCAGCGCGTTCTCGCCCTTGAGTTGCTCGGGGAACTTGGTCGGGTCGGCCGCGGCGAGCACGCCTTCCCAGATGAGGCGGCCTGCCTGCTGGTGGTTGCCGTGACCTGCTTGCAGAGTAGGCGTGAACCCGATGTAGATCTCCGGTTGGGTCGTCCGGATCACGCGGGTGACGCGGCGCAGGGTCTCCTGCTCGTCCCAGAAGTACTGCGTCAGCGGGGCGCTCTGGTTGTAGAAGAAGTCGACGCGGTCGAGGTTGAAGATGTCGATGGTGCCGGAGCGGTAGTGCGCGACGCGGTCCTCGTTCTCCCGGCGGAGCCCGAGCTCCGGGCCGAGCTCGTTGCCTGCGGAGTTCCCGCCGCCCTCGCCGCGGGTGACCATGATGATCCCGCACTTGGTGCCGTAGCGCTGATGCCAGACGCCGCAGGGCCCGATGATGCTGGTGTCGTCGTCGGGGTGGGCCCACTCCCCCATCACGTCGATCTTGGTCGCCTTGTCGGCGACATACCTACCGGCGGCCTGTATAGCCCGTGTGGCCTGCGTGGCTTGGGCGGGGAGGGCCGTGGCGCAGAGGACGGCGGCTGCGAGCAGGGCGAGCGTGCGCTTCATGTGCGATCTCCTCGGGCGGTGGAGGCACTGGCACTTCCCGTCCTACCCGGCTATTCACTCTTCAAGCAAGACCTGCCGGGTCGCCTCTGCAACGTTGGCAGCAACCTGCATCGCGGTGATCGGACCGCCGTTGGAGGCCAGGTTGGCGGCCGCGGCGTGCAGGTAGGCGCCGACGGCAGCGGCATCGATCGGGTTCAGGCCGCCTGCCAGGAAGGCCCCGGTCAGCCCGGCCAGTACGTCGCCCGCGCCGGCCGTCGCGAGCCAGGCGCCGGCGTTGGTGTTGACTCTGACCTGGCCGTCGGGCGCCGCGATGACGGTGGTCGAGCCCTTCAGGAGGACGGTCACGTCGAAGCGTTCAGCCGCCTCGCGGGCGTGCTTCAGGCGTTCGGTCTCCACCCGGTGGCGCTCGACGCCGAGGAGGCGAGCGAGTTCGCCCGCGTGCGGGGTGATCAGGACGTTCGTATGGTCGCCTGAGTCGTCCAGCGCCTTCAGACCGTCCGCGTCGAGCAGTACTGGCTCGTCGGCGTCGAGCAGCTCCCGGATCTTGTCGGTGTCGAGCTCATCGCCGAGGCCGGAGCCGATTGCCCAGGCTTGGACCCGGCCCTCGCCGGCCACCACCTCGGGGTGCTGGGCGCGAACCGCTTCGGCGACGGCGTCTGGGCCGACGTACCGGAGCATGCCGATCGGGCCGGCCAGGGCGCCGGAGGTGGCGATGACGGCGGCGCCTGGGTATTGGGTGGAGCCGGCCATCAGGCCGAGCACGCCGCGGGAGTACTTGTCGGATTCGCCGGTCGGTGTCGGGTACAGGGCGCGGATGTCAGGATCCTGGAGGGACTCGACCGGCGCGGGTGGCAGGTCCAGGCCGATGTCGACGAGATGCACCGGACCGCAGGCCGCGGCGGCCGGGTCGATCAGGTGACAGATCTTGTGCGTGCCGAAGGTGACCGTGAGTGCCGCCTTGACGTGCTCGGCAGGCGTCTCGCCGGTGTCGACGTCGACGCCCGACGGCATGTCGACAGCAATGATCGGCACCTGGTGTTCCTCGGCGACCCTCACCGCCGCCAGCGCCTCGGCCTTGAGCCCCGGCCGCCCTCCGATCCCAACAATGCCATCGACAACGACATCCGCCGTTTCAACTGCATCGACTGTCCCGACCCGACCACCAGCAGCTTGGAGGGCCGCAAGGCCTTCTACGTCGTACTTGTCCGACAACAGCACGGCGCTGACTTTTGCGCCTCGGCGGGCGAGGTGCGTACCGGCGTACAGGGCGTCTCCGCCGTTGTCGCCGCTGCCGATCAGCAGCACCACGCGGGCGCCATACGTGAAGCCAATGAAGTTGCTGATGGCAACGGCGAGGCCGGTCGCAGCGCGCTGCATCAGGGTGCCCTCGGGGAGTTTCGCCATCAGCGCGGCCTCGGCGGTACGGACCTGTTCGACGGTGTGGGCGCGGCGCATCTCAGCCCTCCAGGATGACGACCGCCGACGCGATGCCGGCGTCATGGCTCAGCGACAGATGCAGGCTCTGTACCCCGAGCCGCGCGGCCTGCTCGGCGACCGTACCGGTGATCTCCAGCCATGGCCGGCCAGTCTCGTCGGTCCGGACCTCGGCGTCGTGCCACTGCATCCCGGCCGGCGCGCCGAGCGCCTTGGCGAGCGCCTCCTTGGCCGCGAACCGGGCCGCCAGCGAGGCCGGCGGCTTCTTCGCCTCCGCCTCGGTGAAGACGCGATCACGCAGCATCGGGGTCCGTTCGAGCGTCTTCATGAACCGCTCCACGTCGACCACATCGATGCCCACGCCGACGATCATGGGGTCCCTGGTGTGACAACTGCCACACCCACAGTCTCGTTGCCGCACATGCCGGTCAGCGTATCCCCGCCGGGTGTGGGAAGAATGGGCCCCATGCTGCAGCCGTCGCGGGAGGTGACCCCGTACACCGAGCTGGACCGCGCCGCCTGGTCCCAGCTGGCCGAGACGACCGAGTCGCCGCTGACCGCCGAGGAGGTCGAGCGGCTGCGCGGTCTCGGGGACGAGATCGACATCGACGAGGTCCGCGAGGTCTACCTGCCGCTGTCGCGGATCCTGTCACTCTACGTACGGCACGCCCGGGCGCTGCACTCCGACACCGAGGCGTTCCTCGGCAAACCGGCCGCCACCCGGACGCCGTTCGTGATCGGCATCGGCGGATCCGTTGCCGTCGGCAAGTCCACCACCGCCCGGCTGCTGCGCGAACTGCTCGCCCGCTGGCCCGAGCACCCCCGCGTCGCACTCGTCACCACCGACGGCTTCCTCTGGCCGAACTCGGAACTCGAGCGCCGCGGCCTGATGCTGCGCAAGGGCTTCCCGGAGTCGTACGACCGCAAGTCGCTGCTGCGCTTCGTCGTCGAGGTGAAGTCCGGCATGGACAACGTCGAGGCGCCGGTCTACTCCCACCTGCACTACGACCGGATGCCAGGCGTCCGTACCACCGTCGAACAGCCGGACATCCTGCTGCTCGAAGGCCTCAACGTCCTCCAGCCGGCTCCTCGCCATGCCGACGGCAAGAGCGGCCTCGCGGTCAGCGACTTCTTCGACTTCTCGGTCTACGTCGACGCGGCCGCCGACGACATCCGCTCCTGGTACGTCCACCGCTTCCTGAAACTCTGGGAGACGGCCTTCCGCAACCCCGAGTCCTACTTCGTCCGCTACGGCGAACTCAGCCGAGCCGAGGCGATCGCGAAGGCCGAGTCCCTCTGGGACGGCATCAACGGCCCCAACCTCCGCGAAAACATCCTCCCCACCCGCTCCCGAGCCACCCTGGTCCTCCGCAAAGGCGCCGACCACGCAGTCCGCTACGTCCGCCTCCGCAAACTCTGAACCAACTCCCCACGCGGCCCCACGGACTGCGGTGGAGTTGCCCCCACGCGGCCTCGCCCGCCCGCGACGCAGGAGCGGGCGCGCGCAGGACGCGTGGGAGAACTCCGCCACAGCCGGCCAAGAGGTCGAGCCGGCCACGGCGGCCGACAGAACGGCGGGCCGCCGCAGGTTGTGCGATGGCCCGCCGTTCGGCTGCTGAGTTACTCGCCGATCAGCTGGTCGTAGTGGGTGGTCAGGGAGACGTGGCTGAGGCCGTTGAAGACGGCGGGGATCTTGCCGTACGACGTGATCGCGGTTGCCGTGCCCTTTGCCTTGCCGAAGGCGTACTGGTAGCCGGCGTCGGTGTCGTGGTCGACGCCGACCACCAGGGAGCCGCCGTTCTCGCCACAGCCCTGGACGACGAGGGATTCGTACGCCGCGAAGCCGGTGCTGCGGATCAGCTTGACGACGGGCTTCGAGCCGGCCGCGAGCGGGATCCGGATCGTGTAGAGCGCGCCGGCCTTGGTGGTCATCAGGAGTGTGTCGTACGTCGCGGTCTCGCTGATCACCGTCATCGCCTTGAACGACTTGAAGCCGGGGAACGAGCCGAACGACTTGTACCCGACACCGTTCTTCACGTAGCGGTACACGCTGCCGTTGGTGTTCAGGCCGTAAAGGTTCGCGTGCCGCGGCGCGAAGTTGCTGTAGTTGGAGGTGGCGATGGTCGTCATGTTGCCCCAGCCGGTCCCGATCTTGGTGCTGGTCGGCTTCGGGTCACCGGATTCGGGCAGGACGGTCGTGTGCCGGTACAGGCTTCCGCCCAGCAGGTACAGGCCGTAGTAGTAGAACTGGGTGCCCGAGGCGTTCGCCGCGGCGTACCAGGTCGCCGACGTACGGGTCGGGAGGAAGGTGAAAGGCGGGTACTGCGCCGAGCGCGGCGGCTTGGCGGCGGTGACGTCGACCGCCTCCATCACGTTCGCCGCGGTCGACCACGCGACCGAGCTGATGCAGGGTTCGGCGACGGCGGTAGCGGCCTTCGCCGACGGCTTCCCGGCGGCAGCCTTGGCCCAGGACGGCGTCGGCTCCCCCTGCGTGGCGGCGATCGCCGGTCCGGATGCGGCAGCGGCGGCGAGCATGCCGACCCCTGCCATCGCGAGCGCGAGGCGCTGCAACTTCATGAGATTTCCCCTCCAGGAAAAACAAGTTCTGGCTCGGTCGCACCGAGGTCAAGCAGACCGTAGCGGCGCGACCGGCCAGAACCCTCATCTGTTGCAGCTACTTGCAATAGCCCCGGGCCGTCGAAACGGTTGGCCCCGGTCGGATCGAGGTACTACTCGCCGTTCAGGTTGTCCTTGTACCAGGTGAAGGGGGCGTGGTTGTTTCCGTCGAGGACGGCCGGGATCTTGCCGTACGACGTGATCGCGGTCGCCGTGCCGTTCGCGTGGCCGAAGGCGTACTGGTAGCCGGTGGCGGTGTCGTGGTCGACGCCGATGACGAGCGTGCCGCCACGGTTGCCGCAGGCCTGGGTCGCGAGCGATTCGTAGGCCGACCAGCCCGACGACCGGATCAGCTTGAGGACCGGCCTGGCCGTCGCCGTGATCGGGATCCGGATCGTGTAGAGCCCGCCGGCCCTGGTGTTCAGCAGCAGCGTGTCGTAGGTCGCCGTCTCGCTGATCACGGCCATCGACTTGAAGGACGCGTAGCCCCCGAAGGAACCGAGCGCCTTGTAGGTGTAGGTCGTGCCGTTCTTGGCGTACCGGTACAGCTTGCCGTTGGTGTTCAGGCCGTACAGGTAGGCGTGGGTCGGTGCGGCGACCTGGTAGTTCGAGGTCGCGATGGCCCTGAAGGTGTTCCAGCCGGAGCCGATCTTGACCCTGGTGGTCTTCGGCTCACCGGTTGCGGGGAGGGTGGTCGAGTGCCGGTACAGGTAGTCGCCGACCAGGAAGACGCCGTAGGCGAAGTACTGGGTGCCGGAGGCGTTGGCCGCCGCGTACCAGGTCGCCGTGTAGTCGGACGGGCCGAAGTTGAACGGCGCGTACTGGTCCACCCGCGGCGGCTTCGCCGGAGTGACGTCGACCGTCTCGGTGACATGCGTGTACTTGGGAAAGACCAGCGACTGGATGCATTCGGCCTCGGCGGCCACGGACTGGTCCGACTTCGCCGTCGCCTCCTTGGCGCCGGCGGCCCGCTGCGCCCAGGACGGCGTCGGGTCGTTCTGGGTGGTGGCGAGGGCCGGTCCGGACGCGGCGGTGGCAGCCAGCATTCCGATGCCGGCGACTGCTACTGCGAGGCGCTGCAGCTTCATTCAGGTCATCCTCTCGGGCAAAGCAGTTCGGCCCGGGCACCCCGGGACCGAACTGACGGTAACTTCGCCACCAGCCGACGCGCGCGATATTTGCATCTTCGTGCAATGGATTGCCGCCCGTTCGTTACCTGGAGTGAGCGCGCAGGGTGGGGAGAGTGGCCACGGCGACCAGGGCGGCGGTCAGCGCGAAGGCGAGCGGATAGCCGGCACCAGCGACGACGAAGCCGAAAACGATGGCGCCGGCACCCCAGCCGCCGTCGTACGCGAGGTTCCACAAGGCGCTGACCTGGCCGTACCGGGTCTTGGGCGAGCGGTCGTACATGATCGCCAGGGTGAGGTTCTGGGCGGCGCCGAAGCCGATCCCGAAGAGCGCGGCACCGGTGATGACGGCTGCGGGGTTGCCGATGAAGACCAGCGAGCCGGCACCCAGGGCGGCCAGTGCGATGGCGGGCGGTAGCAATCGGGCCGGGCCGATGCGGTCGCCAAGGCGGCCGGACAGCCAGCGGGCGCCAGGTGCGGCGATCGCCTGCACCAGCAAGGCGATGGCGACGACGAGATGGTTGCCGGAACCCAGAGGTAAGAAGGTCACACTGATGCCTGCGGCAACAGTCACGGACGCGAAGACGCAGGTGGGCATCAGCAGTCCGCTCCCCCGCAACCCGCCCAGCACCTGCACGTGCTGCTCTGTCCCGCCGGTACTACGAGACGCCACGCCCGGCACCATCGCCAAGCCCGCCAGAGATGCAACCGCGGCGAGCACGAACAACGCGTCGTACCCGATCAGGTTGGTGAGGTAGACACCCAACGGCAGCCCGATCACCGCGGGGAGCCCGACCACGACGCCGTAGGTCCCCAGGGCCTCGCCCCGCCGATGAGCCGGAGCGATGTCGGCGACCAGCGCGACCGCGCCGACGACCATGACCGCCAACCCGGCGCCGCGAACCACACAGACGGCCAGCACGAGTGGGAGCGACGAGGTGAAGACCAGGGCAAGGGCCGGCGCCCCTAGCAGCACGAGCCCTGATGCGAGCGTTCCGCGGTACCCGAAGCACCTCAGCATCCGCGGCACCAGCAGCTCGACAGCTACCGCCGCCAGCATCATCGCCCCGGTCGACAGGCCGGCCCCGATGCCGCCGGCTCCGTTCGCCGCCAGGTAGAGCGGCACCACCGAGGTCAGCAGGTACATGCTCAACCCCGAGCCGAACACCATCATCAACACCCGCGCGAAGGCGGGCGTCACCAGCGCTGTCGGCATCACTGAAGATTGCTGGCTGGCGGGAAGCTCGCAAATCGTCATGGGATCACCGTACGAACTGACCGGTCTGCTCTACAGGTCCAGTTCTTGTGGCACGGAAAGGACCAATCCTCAGAGCTGATCGTGGATCAGGGCTGCGAGGCGGTTCAGTGCGGCGTCGATCTGGGCAGGTGTCACCGCGCTGCAGGAGAGACGGAGGGCATTGAGGGGCGCGTCGCCGTCGTAGAAGTGGCTCATCGGGGTGAAGAGGACGCCGTACTCGTGGGCGGACTTCTCCAGCAGGGCGTCGGTCACCGGGAAAGGGACCGTGACGACGATGAAGAAGCCGCCGGACGGGACGGTCCAACTGACGTCGCCGGCCGGGAAACGGGCGGCGAGGCCGTCGGTGATGGCGCGGAGGTTGGTGGCGTAGATCTCGCGCTCGCGCAGGGTGGCGGTGATCAGGCTGCAGTCGTTCTGGAGGAGCTTGCCGCCGATCACCGCCTGGGCGACGGCTGAGGTGTTGACCGTCAGCATGCTCTTGAGCTTGGAGAGTTCGTCGGCCAGCAGCCCGACCGTGCCGTCGGGAGCCGCGACCGTCTGGTCCGCGACGACATAGCCGACCCGGGCACCGGGCAGCGCGGTCTTGGCGAAGGAGCCGAGATAGATCACGCGACGCTCGGTGTCCAAGGCCTTCAGCGTCGGTACCCGGTCGACACCCGCTGCGGGGAACAGGCCGTAGGGGTTGTCTTCGAGCAGCAGGAGGTCTTCCTGGGCGGCGACCTCCAGCAGTCGCCGTCTTGTCTCCAGGTCGAGGCTGAGACCGGATGGGTTCGCGAAGTCGGGCATTACGTAGCAGGCGCGGGGACGGAGGCCCTCGGCCCGCGCGCGCTTGACGACGGCGACCAGATCTTCGAGGTCGACGCCATCGTTGCCCCCAGCAACTGGGAGGACCGGGAGATCGACGAGCCGGGCGGCGCCGGTGATTCCGACGTACGCCGGGGAGATGGCGAGCAACACGTCAGCGGGGGTCGCGCGGAGCGCGCGGAGTACGAGGACCATCGCCTCCTGGCAGCCGACCGTCACCACGATCGCGTCCGGGTCGACCGTGATGCCCTCGTCGGCGGCGAGGTTGCGGGCGACCAGTGGGTGGATGATGCCTTTCGTACGGCCGTACTGGAAGATCTGCCGCCGCACGCCCGCCTCGTCGAAGCCGAGTTCGTCGCGCAGATACTCAGCGAAGGTGTCGAGGTAGGAGTGCAGGTCCTCGAGCGCGTAGAACTCCTCGTACGGCCGCCCGGCCGCGAGCGAGATCGCGTCGGGGTAGTGGTTGGCGATCTCGTTGAGGAAGTTCATCGAGTTCAGCGCGCGGTCGGTGAGTGAGCCGTGCAGGTCGGTGACGTCCAGATCGGCCATCAGGCCCTCCCGGTGGTGAGGTGTGCGGCGGCGGCGACGTTCGCGCAGCCGGCCAGCAGCATCGCGTCGGCCAGCTCTTTGCGCAGCAGGTCAAGCGCTGCTCCGCACGCGTCGACGGCGAGGGCCCAGAGCAACGGACGGCCGACCAGTACTCCGGAGGCGCCGAGGGCGAGCGCACGCAGTACGTCCGTACCGCTCCGGATCCCGCTGTCCAGCAACACCTCGCACTCCTTGCCTACGGCATCAACAATTCCCGGCAATGCGTTGATGGAGGCAACAGCTCCGTCCAGCTGCCGGCCGCCGTGGTTGGACACAACGATGCCATCGGCCCCTACTTGTACCGCACGCACGGCATCACGTGGGTCGAGAATTCCCTTCAACAGCAGGGGAAGCTCAGTACGCTGCCGCAACCACTCGAGGTCACTCCACGACACCGCCGGCTCGAAGGCCGATGCAGTATGCGCCGCAACAGCAGACAACCCCGGTACGCCGACGTGCGCCTCACTCCGCGTGCCGACCAGGTTGGCCGCGACGACATCCTCAGGCAGTGCGAAGCCATTCCGCACATCACGCAACCGGCGACCCATCACCGGAACATCCACCGTCACCATCAGGGCGCCACACCCAGCAGCCTCGGCCCGGTCGACCAGCGACTCCACCATCGCCCGATCCCGCAACCAGTACAACTGAAACCACGAAGGTGCCGCCTCGGCGATCTCCTCCAGCGGGTAGCTGCTCAAGGTACTGATCACATACGGCACCCCTGCAACGGCAGCCGCCCGAGCCAGCAACAACTCCCCCTCCGGATGCACCAACCGCTGATAAGCCATCGGCGCCACCACCACCGGCATCCCCACCTGCCCGCCCAGCAGCCGACACCCCAAGTCCGCCGCCTCAATCCCCGCAAGCACCCGAGGCACAACAGTCACCCCGTCCAGCGCCGACCTGTTGAGCCGAAGGGTCGTCTCGCTCCCACTCCCACCCGCGACAAACTCACGAACCTCAAGAGGCAGCACCTCAGCCGCGAGCCCTTCGAAGTCCTCAAGACACAACGCGCCGCCGACCTCCGCCGGCGGCGGAGGTCGGCGGCGGGAATGCGGGAGCGCGTCCGGCGGACCGCATGCGGGTGCAGCCTCCGGAGCGGGCGCCGAGCCGGGGGTGGTGACCGGTGTGGGTGCTTGGAGGTCAGGCATTGGTGAAGGTTTTTCTCAGCCAGGTGGCGGAGTCGAGCAGGGCTTGGCGGGCGGTGTCGAGGATGCCGGACATGGTGTAGAAGCCGTGGGTCATGCCGTCGTAGCGGGTCAGTTCGGTGGGGACGCCGGCGGCGTAGAGCTTCTCGGCGTAGTACTCGCCTTCGTCGCGCAGCGGGTCGTACTCGGCGGTGATGACCAGGGCCGGGGGAAGGCCGGCATGGGAGGGAGCCAGGAGTGGCGAGGCCAGCGGGTTGGTGCCGTCGGACTCGTCGCGCAGGTAGTGCTTCCAGTACCAGTTGACTGAGGTGCGGTTGAAGAGGAACGGGTCGTCGCCCGCCCGCATCGAGGCGGTGTCCGAGCCGTACAGGGTGTTCGGGTAGATCAGGAGCTGGGCAGCCAACGACGGGCCGGAATCCCTTGCCAGTAAGGTGGTTGCGGCCGCCAGGTTGCCTCCGGCGCTGTCGCCTCCGACGGCTAGGCGGGCGACGTCCACGCCCAGTTCGACAGCGTGAGCCGCGATCCACTGGGTCGCTCGGTGACAGTCATTGACCGCCGCCGGGAAGGGGTTCTCCGGCGCCAGCCGATACCCGACGGTGATGACCTGACAAGGAACGAGGTTCGCCAGCCGACGGCACACGCCATCAGCGGTCTCGATGCTGCCGAGCGTCCAGCCCCCGCCGAAGAAGTACACAAGCGTCGGCAACGGCCCGTCCCCAACAGGACGGTAGACCCGCAACGTCAGCCCGGACTCCTCCATCACCAGCTCCCGAACAGAGTGCACCGGCTCCACCGCGCCGCCACCCGCCTGGATGGAGGCAAGGTCGGCAGCCCGTGCCTCGGCCAGTGTCTGCGTGTAGAGCTGCGGCACGTTGTCCGCCTCACGCTTCGCACGCATCTGTTCGACCTGAGGATCCAATGGCATCTGAAGCACCTCTCAAGTCAGCGTGACAGGCATGGTCGCGAACCCACGAAGAGCGAACCCGGCACTCTGTACCGGCGCCCCGGCCAGCGCCAGCTCCGGGAACCGCTGGAACAACCGAGGCAACGCCAGCCGCCCCTCGGCACGCGCAAGCACCGCCCCGATACAGAAGTACGCGCCGGCCCCGAAGGTGATGTGCCGCTTGTCGGCCCGCTCCGCATCGAAGACCTCCGGCGACGGGAACCGCGCCGGATCCCGGTTGGCCGCACCCAGAATCACCAGCACCAGCCCACCCTCCGGGATCGTCACCCCGCCCACCGACAGATCCTCAGAAGCAGTCCGTACTACGACCTGCGCCGTCCCGTCCCACCGCAGCACCTCCTCAACGCACGCCTCGGCCACCAGCGGATCGGCAGCCAGCGTCTTCACCAGCGACGGCCGTTCGAGCAACGGTGGCAGCGCATTGCCGAGCAGGTTGATCGTCGTGACGAAGCTCGCATTGAAGAGCACCAGCAGATTGCCGACCAGCTCCTCATCGGTCAGCACACCGTCACCGGAGTCGATCACCTGGACCAGCCCACTGATCAGATCGTTGCCAGGAGCAACACGTCGGTCCGCGATCAGCCGTTGGTAGTAGGCCGACATCTCGACCGCCGCTTCGTTGGCAGCGGCAACCTTCTCAGGAGTCCGCCCGCCGAAGTCCAGGTAGTCCTCCACCCGCTGGACCCGGGTCCTGAACCACTCCAGGTCCGGCGCCGGGATCCCTAGCAGCGCGCTCATCACGCCGGCCGGCAGCAGATACCCGAACTCCGCGATGAAGTCGACCGGCCCGTCAGCCCCCAACGAGGCAAGCCGGTCCAGCAGCGAGTCCGTCAACGCGACGATCTCCGGCTCCAGCTCCGCGACCCGCCGCGGCGTGAACGCCTGGTGAAACGCCCGCCGCATCCGGCCGTGATCGGGCTCGGTCCGGAACATCATCGAGTTCCCGAGCGCCGTCGACACCGGATCGGCATCCGGCCCGGGCGGCGGACCACCCTTGACGAATCGTGGATCACGAAGGATCTGATCGACGGCCGCGTACCCGTTGGCCACGGCCGCATACGCAGTACTGGCCGGTGTCAGACTGACTGGCCCAAGTGAGTGCAGCCTTTCGTACAAGGGGTACGGCGCTCGCCGGCCCTCGTCGGTCTGTAGCAGCGCAAGGATCTCGTCGGCGGTCATGTTGCCACCGGCATCGACTTGTACCCGCGCAGGAACTGCTGTGGATTCCGTACCGGCGGCCGCGCGGACCGCAACGACGGGAACCGCTCCAGCAACCGGGGAAAAGCGATCCGCGCCTCCGCCCGGGCCAGCGCGGCACCGAGGCAGTAGTGCGGGCCCGCGCCGAAGCTCAACGGCTTCACGTCGGTCCGCCCCGCATCGAAGACATCCGGCGAGGGGTACCGCAGCGAGTCCCGATTGGCAGCACCGAGCATCACCAACACGATCTCCTTGGCTGGAAGGACGGTGCCGGCGATCGCGGCATCCTCTTCACACCAGCGGGCGACGAACTGTACCGGCGCCTCGTACCGCAGCACCTCTTCGACGAAGGCAGGCGAGCCGGCGACCGCGCGGAGCTCCGGCTGGTCGAGCAGCTGCCACATCCCGTTGCCGATCAGGTGGATCGTCGTCACGAAGCTGGCGTTGAAGAGCACCAGCAGGTTGCAGATCAGGTCGTAGTCCGACACCTCGTGCAGCCCAGCGTCGATCGCCGCGACCAGCTGGCTGATCAGGTCGTCGCTCGGCGTCTTCCGGCGCGCGACGATAAGGTCCCGGTAGTAGTCGGACAGCTCGCGGGTCGCCTGGTCGGCCGCCGCCAACACCTCGTCGGTCTTGCCGACCACATCGAGAAAGTCGTTGATTCGTTCGACTCTGGGCCGGAACCAGGCCAGATCGTCCTGCGGGATACCGAGCAGCGCAGCGACCACACTGCTCGGCAGCGGGTAGGCGAAATCGGTCATGAAGTCCGCCTCCCCGTCCCGGTCGAACCGCTCGGACAGCTGATCCATCAGGCCGTCGACCAACTGGCCGACGGCCGGCTCCAGCTCGGTCACCCGGCGGGGCGTGAACACCTGGTGGAACAGGCGTCTGGCCCGCAGATGCCGGGGACCGTTGCTGTACATCATCGAGTTGTTGAGCACCGCCAGCAGCGGATGCTCGCGCCAGCCGGGGCCGCCGCGGTCATCGCTGTACACGTCGTCGGCAACGTGGAACCGCGGGTCGCGCAGCAGCTCGTCGGCTGCCTGGTAGCCGGTGACCACCGCCGCATATCCGCCATCGCCTCCCAACAGGGAGACTGGACCTAGCTTGTGGAGTTCGGCGTAGTACCGGTACGGATCGTCCAGACCGGCTTCGCTGAAGAGTCCCTTGAGCACTTGATCGGCGGCGGTGGTCATCAGCGGCTCACCGGACCAGCTGCAGCGGGATCGAGTCGGCCATCGCCTGGTAGCCGGTGTCGTTCAGGTGGATGTGGTCGCCACCGTCGTACGCCGCGAGCAGCTTCTCCGGCGCGCTTGGGTCCCGAACGGCCTTGTCGAAGTCGATGACGCCGTCGAACACGTGCTGGTTGCGCAGCCACTTGTTCACCGCGACCCGGGTCGCCTCCTTCTCCGGCGTCCAGCCGCCCGGCGTGGTGAAGCCGCCGTACGGCGTGATGGTGGCACCGATGCTGCTGATGCCCTTCTCATGCAGCTGGCTGTTGATCTGCTTGAGCGCCGCGATGATCTCGTCCGAACTGGCGCCGTTCATCCAGATGTCGTTCACGCCGAGGTGCGTGATGACAGTGCGGACATCGGTCTGGGCGTAGACGTCCTCGTTCAGCCGGGCCAGTGCGTTCGGGCCGAGCTGCTGGGTGCCGCTGGGGCCACCGAGGATGAGGCCGTCGCTGTCCTGCAGCAGCCGGTTGCCGGCCTCGCCGACGTTCAGTACGCCGGGAGCGTCGTGGTGACTGTCGGCGACCAGGCGCTCGGCGAGCTGGTCGGGCCAGCGGTTGTTGCCGTTCAGCGTGCTGAGCAGGCCGTCCGCGATCGAGTCACCGAGCACGACGATCGAGCCAGCGGACTTTGAAGTCTGGACGTCGACACCGGACAGGAACGTCCAGCAGCAAGCCCGGGTCCGGTCGTACGCCGTACCGTCGGGCGCGTTGGTCAGGTCGCCCGGACCGAAGAAGTTCTCCTGGTCCGACGACGCGTGCCAGCTGGTCGGGCCGGTCGCGGTCGGGTAGAAGACGCTGATCACCAGCGTGCTCAGGTCCGGCACGGTCAGCTTGACCGGGTCGCTGAGCAGCTCGGCGCCCTTGTTCATCACCGCGGTCGGCGAGCCGCCGTTGAAGGTCAGCGCGCGCTTGGACGCCACCACGATGTCGGACTGCACCGGCGTCGAGGTGTCCCCGAACGCCACCGTCGCCGCGCCGATCTGGATCGGCCGGTCGCCGTAGATGTTGGTGAACCGGATCCGGACCTTGTCGCCCCCCACGGACGGCCGGACCACGTAGCGGGCGCTCTGGTTGTTGAGACCGGTGTTGGTGAACCCGGCCGTCTCCGGCTTGACGATGCCGGCGGACCAGCTGCCGACCCACGCCTGCCGGTCGCCGTGGCCACCGGACGTCTGGACCCCTGCTGTCTGGACCTCTGCTGTCCGGGCCGACGATCCGGTGAAGACCAGGGCCGAGCCGGCCAGTGAAACGGCGGCCGCTAGTGCGGCCGATCTGACGGTACTGGGAATGCGCATGGAACAACCCCCCAATGGGTTGGCGCGCGGCGGGTGAGAAATACCCTGCGCGAGTGGCGGTGACGGAAACCTAGTTCCGGATTCCTGACACGTCAACGGGCGCTTTGAATTGTTCGCTTGAATTCACCCGACCGCTGGCCGCCGGGAAATATCGGAAGTACAGTCGCCCCGGATACCGAAAGGGTGGGGCGCCATGTCGGTCGATTTCGTGCTGGACCGGAACCTGGAGCGGTCCGGTTCCTATGTGGTCGCTGCACTCCGGCTTTTCGCGCGGTACGGCGAGGCCGAGGCAATCGTCGCCGGTGGCCGGCGGATGACGTTCGCCGAGCTGTCGGCGCAGGTGCTCGACCTGGCCGCGACGCTGCAGGATCGCGGCGTCGGCCCAGGTACCGGTGTGCTCGTGCTGGCCGGCAACACCATCGAGCTGCCGGCTCTCCAGCTCGCGCTGCACCTGGTCGGCGCCCGGACGATGTGGATCGCACCGATCGCGGGCCGCCGGGAGATCGAGGCGTTCGCGCGGCTGTCCGAGGCGGACGTCTTCGTCTACGACGCCCGCACCAAGGCCGTCCTGGGTGAGCGGCTGGCCGTCACCCTCGCAGTACCGGTGCACTGCCTCGGTACCGGTGGGCTGGGACCCGATCTGCTGGCCCCGCCGACCACGGCCTTCGAGCCGGAGTACGGCGACCTGGCCCCTGCCACCTGCCTGCAGACGAGCGGGACCACCGGGGAGCCCAAGCTGGTCCATCACCGGCAGGCGTTCTACGAGCAGATCCTGACGCTGGCCGCCGACTACCTGGCCGCCGGGCTGCCCGTGCTGCGGCACCTGTCGCACTCGCCGATGGCGTTCGCGAGCGGGCAGATCACCAGCTTCTTCAACCTGTTCATGGGCGGCGTGCTGTTCCTCGAGGACGACTGGGACGCGGGCCGTGCGCTGGCGACGATCGAGCGCGAGCGGATCAACTCGACGTACGTGTCGCCGCCCCTGCTCTACCAGCTGCTCGACCACCCGGACCTGCCGACCACTGACGTCAGCAGCCTGTTCATGCTCAACGTGGGGGCCGGCCCTGCCGCTCCATCACGGCTACGGCAGGCCATCAAGGCCTTCGGGCCGGTACTGCGGATCGTCTACGGGCTGAGCGAGGTCATCGTGGTGACGGCCCAGCCTGGGCTGACCGAGGACCCGGAGCATCCCGAGCGGCTGCGGTCGAGCGGTACGCCGTACGGGGACGTGCGGGTGGAGATCCGGTCCAGTGCTGGCGCCCCTGTCGCGCCGGGGCAGACCGGGGAGATCTACGCGACCAGCAGGCTGCGCTTCGCCGGGTACTGGGGGCGGCCGGACCTCACCGAGCGGGCCATCGTCGATGACTGGGTGCGGACGGGAGACCTGGGGTATCTCGACTCCGACGGGTACCTGTACGTCGTCGACCGGGTGCAGGACACGATCGTCACCGGGTCGAGCAACTGGAACGTGTACTGCCGCCCGATCGAGGACTTGCTGCAGTCGCATCCGGGGGTACGGGCGGCTGCGGTGATCGGCGTACCGGACGAGGCGTTCGGGGAGGTCCCGCACGCGTACGTGGTTCGGTACGACGGGGCGGTGGTGACCGCCGGCGAGCTGCAGACGATGGTGCGGGACGAGTTCAACGAGATGTGGACGCCGCGGGAGATCGAGTTCCTGGACGAGCTGCCGCTCACGTCCGCCCACAAGGTCGACAAGGTGGCTCTGCGGGCGCGACACGAAGCGCAGCCGGCATGAGCGAGCCGTCGGCGCAGCCGGGGCCGGTGTCCGGCCGGCGGAGGGCTGGGCTGATCGCGCTGTTCAGCGCGGATGTGCTGTCGGTGCTGGGCGACCGGGTGTCGATGGTGGCGATCCCGTGGCTCGTCCTGACCACCACCGGCAGCCCCGCGAAGATGGGCCTCGTCGCCGGGGCGGAGATGCTCCCGTACGTCGTATCCGGCGTGCTGGCTGCCCCACTGGCCGACCGGTTCGGGCTGCGGCGGACGTCGATCGTCACGGACCTCGGGAGCGCACTGGCGATGGCTGCGATCGTGCTGACGCCGGGGTCGTCCTTCGCGCTGCTGTGCCTGCTGGTGGCCATCGCGGGAGCGCTGCGCGGCTGCGGCGACCGGGTCAAGCACGTGATGCTCAAGCCGATGGCGGACGCGGCCGGGGTCAAGATGATCCGGGTGACCTCGTCGTACGAGGGCTTCACCCGTACTGCGACGCTGGTCGGCGCACCGCTCGGCGGGCTGCTGATCAGCTGGATCGGGCCGAACAAGGCGATCACCGTGGACGCCATCTCGTTCGTCGTCTGCGCGGCGCTGATCGGGTTCCTGGTGCGGCTGCCGGCCGTCGTCGCCTCCGACGCTCCGGTGCCTGTGAAGGAGCCGTACTTCCGGGCGCTGCGGGGTGGGTTCGCGTACCTGCGCAAGGACCAGTTGCTGCTCGGGATGATCGTGATGATCTTCTTCCTGAACGTCTTCAACCAGGCCGGGACTGCGGTGTTCGTACCGCTCTGGGTGGAACAGGTGCTCAAGTCGCCGGCCGCTCTGGGGTTGCTGTTCGGCGGATTCGCGGCCGGGGCGTTGCTCGGCAACGTGATCTTCACGCTGCTCGGACCGCGCCTGCCGCAGTACTCGTCCTTCGTGATCGGGGCCGCGATCGGAGGCGCGCCACGGCTGTTCACGCTGGGCCTGTCGCACCACCTGTGGATCGTGATCGCGGTCAGCTTCGCCTGCGGGATCGCGAACGCCGCGGTCAACCCGGTGATGGGCGTGACCCTGTACGAGCGGGTGCCGGCCGAGCTGCAGACGCGGGTCTTCGGGGTGACCGGGGCGATCGCGTTCATCGGCATCCCCGTCGGCGGCGTACTGGCCGGCTGGGCCGCCGCAACCTTCGGCCTGCGCCCTGCCGTGATCGGCTCCGGCGTGATCCTCCTCCTGGTCACCCTCGTCCCCGTCTACCGCTGGTGGCGCAACCCCGTCGAGCTCCCCAACTACCGCTCCAAGGAGGCCGCATGATCACCGAAGCCACCGACGAGTACTGCCTGGCCGAAGGCGAGTCAGCCAAGCTCCTGGCAGGCCACCCCTGGCGGCGCTTCGTAGTACTGGGCGACAGCGTCGCCGAAGGCCTCTGCTCCCCCGTCCCCGGCTACTCCGACCTCCAATGGGCCGACCGCGTCGCCGCCGAGCTAGCCGTCCCCCACTACCTGAACCTAGGCGTCTCAGGCCTAAAAGCCCACGAGATCCGAGCCACCCAACTGGCCCCCGCCCTAGCCTTCGCTCCCGACCTGGCCCTAGTAGTAGGCGGCGGCAACGACGCCTTCTCCGCCCGCTACAACCCCGACCAGGTAGACACCGAACTAACCACCATGGTGCAGGCGTTGCAGTCCGCAGGCGCCGCGGTCATCACCCTAGGCATGTTCAACGTCTCCTACTCCCCCGCCATCCCCGCTTGGCTCCGCCCCGGCCTACGCACCCGCATGACCCTCCTGTCAGAACGCACCCGCTCCCTAGCCGAGCGCCTAGGCACCATCCACGTCCACCTAACAGACCACCCCCTCTCCACAGACCCCACCCTCTACTCCCCCGACGGCCGCCACGGCACAGCCCGCAGCGACGCCGTAGCCGCAGCAGAAACCATCCGCCGCCTAGCCGCACACCTGCACCTCTCCTGAGCGAGATCCACCGCCCACCCCGGAGCCGCATCTTGACGAGCAGCTGTCGCCGCGCACTTATCCGCAGGCTTCGCCCCTCTCGTGGGGGTTTCCTCCTCGGCAGACCAGTGGGCGAACCCACCCCAGCGAGGCGAAGCCACCCGAGCGAGGCGAAGCCACCCCTGGGATACCGGTTCGCGCCGGTGGGCTCCACCGTCCCCGCAGGCGGCGAGGTGGCCGAAGGCCACGAGCCCGTCGGCGGGCGAGGGCGGCAGGCAGCGAGGTGGCCAGAGGCCAGGTGGCAGCCGGCAGGCGGCGGCCGGATCGCGCCGCAGGCGGCGAGGTGGCCGCAGGCCACGAGCCCGCCGCCCCACCCACACTCAGTACGCGGCAACCACCACCACCTCCAGCGCGCCCACCGAGCCAACCACCGACAGACGGGTGCGCGCTGCCGGCCCACCTCCGCACAGGACCGGCGAGGTGGCCGGAGGCCACGAGCCCACGCGGCAGGCGGCGAGGTGGCCGCAGGCCACGAGCCCAGCCGGCGGGCGGTAGGTGGCTGAGGCCGGGTGGCCGGTGGTCGGTGGTCGGGAGGTGGCCGTAGGCCGGGAGGTGGCCGTAGGCCGGGAGGCCGTCTACGTGGGCTGGGCTGGCTGCGTGGGCGGGTGGGGGCTACTGGTCTTGGGTCAGGCCGTGGTTGATGGCTATCTGTTCGACCTCGGTGGGGGTGCCGGTGAAGATCGTGTGGGTGTGGGTGGTGACCAGGTCTACGGGCCAGTGCCACCAGGCGGCTCGGAGTAGGCGGGTGGTGTCTTCGGGCGAGTAGCGGTGTTTGAGGACTCGGGCCGGGTTGCCGCCTACTACGGCGTACGGGGGGACGTCGGTGGTGACGACGGAACCGGTGGCGATGATGGCGCCGTCGCCGATGGTGACGCCGGGCATGATCGTGGCGGCGTAGCCGATCCAGACGTCGTTGCCGACGACCGTGTCGCCCTTGCGCGGGGCCTCCAGGGCAGGGGCCAGCGTCTGCTCGGCCCAGGCGCCGCCGAAGATGAAGAACGGGTACGCCGAGACGCCGACCAGCGGGTGGTTGGCCGAGGACAGCAGGAAGGTGGCCTTGGCCGCGATCGGGCAGTACTTGCCGATGATCAGCTTCTCCGGCCCGAACGGATAAAGCACATTGTTGCGCTCAAAACCCTCCGCATCGTCCGGATCGTCGTAATAAGTGAATTCCCCGATTTGGACATAGGGCACCGTAATCAGGGGTTTCAGGAAAACAGTGCGCCGTCGATCATTGAACGGATAGACGACATCAGGGTCTGGCGCACTCGGCACTGGCTGCTCCTCACTCACGGACTTCCCCGGATGGTGATTTCCGAACACTGCCGAAATGTCGTGACTTCGTCTACAGTCCGGCCATGGCCGACAACGACCCGATCCTGATCTCCGGCGCCACCGGCTGCATCGGCAGCACGCTGGCCAGGTCCCTGTACGCCGATGGCCGCGCCCTCGTCCTGTTCGGACGCGACCCGGAACGCCTCGGCAAGCTCGCCGCCGAGCTGCCCGGCGCCGAAGTGCTCGTCGGTGACATCGGCCACGCCGACACCCTCGCGGGCAACGTCGAGTTCCCGGCGCGGCTGGCCGGAGTCGTGCACGCCGCCGGCATCTGCCAGGGCCGGCCGTTCGCCGAGAGCGACCCAGCGATCATCCGCGAGCACCTCGAGGTCAACCTGGTCGGCCCGTCCGAGCTGACCCGCCTCGCCCTGCCCGCGCTCCGAGCGGCGCGCGGGACCGTAGTACTGGTCAACTCCCTCGTCGGTCTGTACCCGTGGCCCGGCTGGATCGGCTACGCGATGAGCAAGTACGGTCTGCGCGCCTTCGCCGAGACGCTGCGGCTGGAGGAGTTCGAGACCGGCGTCCGGGTGAGCAGCATCTTCGCGAGCCGGGTGGCGACGCCGCTGCAGGCCAAGGTGCACGCCCAGGAGGGCAAGGAGTACGTGCCGGAGGCGTGGGTGCAGCCCGAGACGATGGCCCGGACCATCCGCAACGTGCTGGAGACGCCGCACGACGCGGAGCTGAAGGACATCACTCTGATGCATCAGCAGTACCCCCGGCCGTAGCCAGCACCCGGTCGGTCACCGTGATCGGCAGCGACTTGTAGCCGCGCAGGATCAGCTGGTCCGTCCGCACCGCGGCACTCCCGAGCGCCAGGTGCGGGAACCGCTCCAGCACCATCGGCAGCGCGATCTGCGCCTCGGCCCGCGCCAGCGCAGCCCCCAGGCAGTAGTGGACGCCCGCCCCGAAGCTGATCGGCTGGTTGTCCACCCGCGCCGGATCGAACCGGTCCGGCGCGGCAAACCGCCGCGGATCCCGATTGGCGGCCCCAGTCAGTACTGCAACCAACTCCCCTTCCCTGAGCGGTACTCCGTGCAGCTCCGTGTCCGCACCGGCCACCCGGATGAACACGTGCGCGGGAGTGTCGAACCGCAGCACCTCCTCCACGTACGCCGGCATCGACTCCGGCGTACTCCGTACCGCCGGGCGCTCGAGCAGCAGCGGCAGCGCGTTGCCGAACAGGTGGATCGTCGTACTGAAACTCGCGTTGAACAGCACCAGCAGGTTGCCGACCAGCTCCAGATCCGTGACCTCGTCCTGCCCACCCGCCTGGACCAAGTCGCTGATCAGGTCCGCCCGCGGCTCGGCCCGGCGCTGCGCGATCAGGTCGAGGTAGTAGTCGGTGATCCGGGTCGCGGCCTGGTTCGCCGCCTCCAGTACGTCGGAACCCTTGCGGCGGAAGTCGAGCCAGTCGTTGATCAGGTCGACCTGCGAGCGGAACCAGGCGATGTCCTCGTCCGGCAACCCGAGCAGCCGGCCGACCACCCGCGCGGGCAGCAGGTAGGCGAACTCGGCCATGTAGTCGACCTCGTTGCCATCGGCCCCCAATTCGGCGACGCGGTCGAGCAGCTCGCCGGTGATCCGGATGATGTCCGGCTCCATCGCCTGTACCCGGCGCGGGGTGAACACCTTGCGGAACAGCCCGCGCATCCGGCCGTGCCGGTCGCCGTTGCTGAACATCATCGAGTTCATCAGCGTCACGAGCACCGCGTGGTCGCGCCAGCCCGGCGTCATCGGCTCCAGCCGGAACGCGTCGTGCACCTCGAACGCGGGATCGCGCAGGATCCGGTCGACGGCCCGGTAGCCGAAGACGGCCGCGGCGTACGGCAGCTCGGGCGCCGTCACCGGCACCGCCTCGCCGAGCCGGTGCAACTCGGCGTACAGCGGGTACGGGTCGGCCGTCCCGCCGGCCGCGAGGGCCCGCAAGATTGTGTCCGAAGTCATTTTCTCCCCCAACATTCCGGCATGCCGAAATTGCATTCCGTGTCCTTTATCCACAGCATTGATGCTTGCTGCGAAACACTTACCCCCACCGGATCCGTGCCGTACGCTGATTCTCGGGGGAGGACGCGACGAGCATGGGGGAGACTGTGATTCAGAAACGGCGAGCCGGGCTTTACGCATTGCTCACCGCCGATGTGTTCTCCGCATTCGGCAGCCGGTTCTCGGTGGTCGCCATTCCGTGGCTGGTGCTGATCACCACGGGCAGTCCCGCGAAGATGGGGCTGGTCGCGGCGGCGGAAATGATTCCGTATTTGCTGACCAGTGTTCTGGCGGCGCCGATCGCGGACCGGTTCGGGATGCGGCGGACGTCGATCACGTGCGATCTCAGCTCGGCCGTGACGATGGGCTTCGTGGCCGCGACGCCCGACTTCGGCTTCTGGCAGCTGGTGCTGCTGATCGCCGTGAGCGGCGGGATGCGGGGTGTCGGGGACAGGGTCAAGCACGTGTTGCTGCGGCCGGTGACGGCGGAGTCGGGGATCCCGATGATCCGTGTGACCAGCGCGTATGAGGCGATGAACCGCACTGCGGGGCTGATCGGGGCGCCGCTCGCGGGCATCCTGGTGGCGACGCTCGGGGCGCGGCACACGATCTGGTTGGACGCTGGGACGTTCCTTGCAGCGGCGGTGCTCGTATGGGCGCTGGTGCGGCCGGCGCCGGAGCCGGAGGAGGTCGCGCCGGCCAAGGAACCGTACCTGACGGCATTGCGCGGTGGATTCAGTTTCCTGCGCACGGACAAGCTGCTGCTCGGGATGATCGCGACGTTGTTCCTGATCAATTTCTTCCAGCAGGCGGCGAGTACGGTATTGCTGCCGTTGTGGGTGCAGGAAATGTTTGGGTCGCCGACCAGGATCGGGATAATCCTCGGGACTTTTGCGGCCGGGTCGCTGGCCGGGAACGTGGTATTCACGATCTTCTCGACGAAGCTTCCGCAGATGCTTTCCTTTTTCATCGGCGCGGCGATCGGTGGTGCGCCGAGAATCCTGGTGCTGGGGTTGACGGACAGCCTGGTGGTGGTGCTGGTGGTGACATTCTGCGCCGGGTTCGGAATAGCCAGCGTGAATCCGGTCGTCGGCGCGATCCTGTACGAACGCATCCCGGTCGAGCTGCAGACGAGGGTCTTCGGGGTCGTCGCAGCGGTAGCCGTCTCCGGCATCCCCATCGGCAGCGCACTCGCCGGGGTAGCTGCAGCCAACGCCGGCCTGAAGCCCACCATCCTCGTCGGCGGCGCCGTCCTGCTCGCGTTGACGCTGATCCCGCTGCTCAGGTACCGCCAGTCCTCAGAACCCCCAGCCAAAGAACCCGCACAACCCGCAGGAGAACCCGGATGACCGACCGCCAGCCCACCCCCGGCCCGGCCGACCTCGCCGCGATGAGCGACCTGATCATGCCGATGGCAATCCGAGTAGCCGCCACCCTCCACCTCGCCGACCACCTCGCCGACGGCCCCCTCACCACCACAGCACTCGCGACACGCGCCGGCGCAGATCCCAGCGCCCTCGCCCGGCTCATGCAATACCTCGTCGCCCGCGGACTCTTCGAGTCCGCAAGCGACGAAGAAGAACGGAAGGAAGGCGCAGCCGACCAGCCGCGCGCGGGTCGGGACGAAAGCGCTGCCGCGGGCCGGGACGAAAGCGCTGCCGCGGGCCGGGACGAAAGCGCTGCCGCGGGCCGGGACGAAAGCGCTGGCGTGGGTCGGGGTGAAGGCGCTGGCGTGGGTCGGGGTGAAGGCGCTGGGGTGGAGCGGGCCGGTGGTGTGGAGTCGGGCGATCGGGGTCGGTTTGCGTTGGGTGACGGTGGGCGGTGGTTGCTGGATGGGGCGCCTGGGTCCGCGAGGAAGTGGCTGGATTTGGAGGGGTTTGGTGGGCACATGGATCGTGCCTTCTTCGAGTTGCTGGGGACTGTTCGGGCGGGTGGGCCCGTTGCTGCGGGCAACAAGATGAGCCTCAGTCCGGGTGCGGCTGAGTCCTACGACGAGTTGATGGCTGAGCGGGCTCGCGCTGAGGGGCCCGCGCTGGCTCAGGCGCTCAACTGGGGGCGGTTCAAGCATGTGGTTGATGTCGGTGGTGGTACCGGTGCGCAACTCATCGCCCTGCTCAGCGCCTTTCCGCATCTCCGCGGCACTCTCGTCGAGCTGCCCGCGAGTATCACCACCGCACAACAGCACTTCACCGAGGCGGGGGTGGGCTGCGCAGTCCTCGCAGGGGATCTCTTCGAGTTGGAGCTGCCCCGAGCCGATGCGTTCGTACTGCGGTACCTCCTGCACTCCTTCGAGGACGAGCAAGCGGTCGAGGCGCTCGCCAAGTGCCGGAAGGCCCTCGACGAAGGCGGGTCGGTCCTCGTCTGTGAGGCGTCCGACGCCAGCCCGGCCGTCTTCGCCAGTATGGATCTGCTGATGCTCGTGCTCGGTCACGGCCGTGAGCGCACCCTCGCGCAGTACGACGACGTCGCCGCAGCCGCAGGCCTTACCCGCAAGGCGATCTACCACCCCACGGCCGGCCCACGAGTGCTGGAGTACGCCGTCTGACATCATGCGCCGCCAAGCAACAGCGACCCGGTGACGTGCACATTGCGCTTGAGGTTGAGGACCTCCCCCTCGCCCTGGCTGCCGATTCGCACATAGCACCCGGACCCACGCCGCCCGAACGTGTACGGTCCGATCGAGAACGGCACCTCCGCCCGCTCGTGCTCGCCACTGGTCAGGTGCACGAAGTCCATCACCATCCGGTCGGGCCGCGAGTAGTCCTGCACCAGATGCAGCCCGTCAGCCGCCCCACGCTCGACCAGCCCCTGCCACTCCCCAGCCGACGCCTCCCGCCCGACCACCACCCCGGACCCGCCGAACTCGTCACAGGGCTTCAGCACCAACTGCTCCCGCTCGGCAACCACCGACGACACCAGCGAAGGCGTGAGCAACCGCGTCCGCGGCAAGTGCGTCCGTACCAGCGCAGCATCCGCCGGAGGCAAATCCAAGGCGTCTTCCCACAACCAAGCGAACACGAGCTTGTTGCTGATCAACCACGAAGCAGCCGAGGTGAACAGCGACGCCGTACCACCCTGAAGCGCATCCTTGATCGCCTGCAACCCAACGGTCGGCGGCATCTCCGAGCACACGAACAGCCGCAGGATCGCCTCCACCCGCCGTCCACGCCCCACCAACGACCCATCGGCATCCAGCGTCAGCCAGTCCACCGGCTGCACGTCCATGTCATAGCCGTTCGCCCGCCCACGCTCCACGAACGGCTGCAGCAACGCGACCAGCTTCTCCGGATCATGCGACTCCGGATACTCGCCATCCGTCCGGAACGCCATCGTCAGCCGGGCCCCCGGCTCCAACCCGAGCGTCGACCGGATCGCCGCGAACCGCCCATCAACAGCCGACGCCGGCGCCTCCACCGGCAGCAACGCGGCCACTCCGGAAGTACGGAAGAGCTCCAGGAAGCGCGCCGACACCTTCTCGGAGTCCCACACGCTCCCCACATCGCTGCCCACGTTGAACTCGACGAACTTCGGCACCCCATCGGTCAGCAGGATGTCCGGCCGCCCAGCCATCGCCAGATGGTCCCCCAGCGGTTCCGAGTCATCGAGAAATTCCACCCGCCCCGAAGGGATCCCCAGCAACTTGCGCAGCTCACCCGCGGTACTGGCCCGTCGCCGGCAACACTCCAGCAACAGCTGCAGCATCCGATCGCTCAACGCATACAGCTCTTCCAGCCACGGCTTGCTCATCAGCACCGGACGCAGCGGCTTCCAGGTCTCGTTGTACGTCGCGACCTCGTCGAAGACCGTCTGCCAACCATCAGATCCAGCCGCCAGTACCGCCGCCCGGACCTCAGCAGACAAGTTGCCCCAGGCATCGAACCCAGGACGCCCCGCCCAGTCGTAACCACTCACGTCGTCACCAGCAGCGGCCCGGTCACATGGATCGCGCGCTTCAGGTTGAGCACCTCACCGTGCTCATGCGACCCGACCCGCAGGAAGCACCCGTAGGCCTTCCGCCCGAACGTGTACGGCCCCACCGAGTACGGCACCTCGACCTGCAGTTCCTCGCCGGTGTCGATGTTCGTGAAGTCCATCGTCAACCGATCCGGCCGCACGTAGTCCTGCAACAGGAAGCCACCCTGGCGCAGAGCGTCCTCGAGCCCTTCCTTCCAGACCCCAGGATCGGTCTCATGCCCCACCAGTACTCCGGCACCGCCGTACTCATCGGCCGGCTTCAACACCAGAGAAGCCTGCTGGGCAACGGCATCGTCAAGCATCGATGCGGTCAGCAGCCGACTCCACGGAACGTGCAGCCGCACCAACTCCTGGTCCGCCGGCGAGAGCAGGTCGATGTCGTCCCAGAGATAGGTCAGCATGATCTTGTTCGCCAGCAACCACCCCGCGGTCGACGTGAAGAGCTTCGTCTTCCCCGACTCGACCGCGGCCCGAAGCGCCGCCTCACCCGGTACGTCAGGCATGCCGGTGCAGACGAACAACCGGAACACCGCCTCGACCGGCCGCCCCTGGTTGAACAGTTGACCCTCAGAGTCGGTCTCCAGCCAGATCAGCGGCGCGACGTCACCGTCGATCCCGAAAGCCTTACCGCGTTCGACGTACGGATCGAGCGACCGGACGATCGCGGGCAGGTTGTCACTGCCCGGGTACTCGCCCTCAGTGCGCAGTACCGTCGTCAACCGGTCGCCCGGCTCGAGCCCGAGGAGGTCGATGATCGCCTGGTACCGCCCGTCGACCGGCGACGGCGGCGCCAGCACCTCGACCGGACCGGAGACACCGTCGAGCGTCGTCAGCCCGTGCTCGGAGAACGACGTCAGGAACCGCGTCGACACCCGCTCGGTGTCCCAGACGCATCCGGCCTCGCTACCGACGTTGAACTCGACGAACTTCGGTACACCGCCGCTGATCAGGATGTCGGGCCGGCCGGACTGGATCAGATGCTCGCCGAGCTCCTCCTCGTCGTCCAGGTAGCCGACCAGGCCGTCCGGCGTACCGAGCAGCTTGCGCAACTCCCCCGCCGTCCGCGCCCGCCGCTGCCCGGTCTCCAGCAATAGTTGGAGCAGTCGATCCATCACCTCGCCGAGCGCGTCGTACGTCTGCTGGTGAATCATCACCGGCCGCAACGGACGCCACGACTTGTTGAAGGTGAGGACGCCGTTGAAGACCTTCTTCCAGTCCTCCGCGCCGGCCGCCAGCACCTTGTCCTTGGTTGCCTGCGGCAACTCCGCCCAGTAGTCGAAGGACGTGCCACACCAGTCGAACTCCATCAGTGCTCCCCCACGTTCACGAGTAGCAGGCCGCCGGTCAGCGCGCCCTGGGTCAGGTTGACGACGCCACCCGCACCGGGCGGCGAGAAGCGGGTGAAGCCACCGGACGGCACCCGGTCGAACTGGTACGTCGAGACGCAGTACGAGACGTCCGCCTCGACCACTTCGCCCGACTCCGGCTTGAGGAACTGCATGGTCAGCGGATCCGCCTCGATCAGCTCCTGGATCAGGTGCGGCCCCTCGGCCCCGTCGACGGCGGCCTGCCAGTCCTCCGGCGAGGTCAGCGGCCCGATGAACACTCCGTGGCCGCCGTAGTCGTCGGTGGGTTTGAACACCAGCCGCTCACGCTCGTCGAGGGTCCGCTGCCGCAACGAGGGTCCGTAGAGCCAGGTCCGCGGAATGTGCGCGCGGACGATCTCGGCGTCTTCCTCCGGCAGTTCGTCGAGGTCGTCCCACAGCCAGGCGAAGATCGTCTTGTTGCTCAGCAACCAGACCGCCGACGGCAGGAACATCCGGAACTTGCCCGCCGCGTTCGCCGCCCTGAGCGCGGCCATCCCCGCGGATCCCTCGTCGTACGTCGGCACGAACATCCGCCAGACGGCATCGAGGGTCCGGTCTCCCGCCAGCAGCCGGCCGTCGACGTCCTGCTTGATCCACTCGAGCGGATAGACGATCAGATCGACGCCCAGTTCCCGCCCGCGATCGGCGAACGGCCGCAGCCGGTTGATCATGTACTCCGCATCGTCCGCCCGCGGGTACCCCCCACCGGCGGCGTAGATCATCCCGGTCGTCTTGCCCGGCCCGACGTCCGCGCGGATCGCGTCGAACCGCCCATCGACCGCCGACGGCGGCGCGGCGGCCCCCATCGCGGTGAAGACGGGCTCCTCGCGATAGACCTCCATCCACCGCTTGATCACGCCATCGGCATCCAGTACGCCGCCCAGCGCGCTCTCGACGTTGCACTCGACCATCCGCGGTACCCCGCGTTCCAGCAGCAGGTCGGAGCGGATCGCGTTGATCAGCCGGCCCGTCAGCGGCTCGCTGTCGTCCAGCAACTGGATCCGGTCCTCCGAAACCCCCAGTACCGCGCGCAGCTCACCCGCCGTCCGCGCCCGCCGGCGGCACGCGTCCAGTACGAGTTGCGCGACGCGTTGGGTGATCCGGTTCATCTCGGCGAACCCGGCATGGGTCGCGACCGGCGAGCGGAGCGGGATCCAGTTCTGGTTCTGCAGCGCGACGTCGTCGTAGACCTGCTGCCAGTACTTGTGGCCATAGGCAAGCAACTTCTCGCGGACGAGTTCCGGCAGAACCGGCCAGAGCTCGGCGGCCGATGGTCGAGCGGTCACGTCGCATTCCTCCCCAGTACGCCGCGGATCGCCGCGACCAAGTCGTCTCGTCCCGGCTGCACCGCCCGATCGAGCGCCGGCGCGAACGGCAGCACAGCCCCATCCGGCCGCGTCACCCGCCGCGGCGGCGCGACCAGCTCACACCGCTCAGCAGCCACAGCCAGTACTTCGGCCCCGAACCCGCTCGTCCGATTGGAGTCGTCGATGACCACCAGTCGCCCGGTCCGCGCCACCGACGCGGCCAGTCCCTCGACATCCAGCGGATAGACCGTCCGCGGATCGAAAACCTCGATCGACGCCTCCCCCGCCAGCTCGTCGGCCACCGCGAGCGCGTCCTGCACCAAGTGGCCGAGGGCAACCACCGTCACGTCCGCACCGGGCCGCGCGATCCGCCCGACACCGAGCGGCACCGGCGCCAGAGTCGAGAAGTCGACATCGTCGCGGAAGCCGAGTGCTCCCGACGGCGCAAAGACGACCACCGGGTCGTCATCGCGGATCGCCGACAACAACAGTCCGTAGGCATCCGACGGAGTCGCCGGCACTACTGTCTTCACCCCGACATGCGCGAACAGACTGTAGGGGTGGTCGGAATGCTGACCGGCCCACCCAGTACGCGAGCCTGAGCCCGGTACGACGTATGTCACCGGCACCTTGCACTGCCCGCCGGACATCAGCGACAGCTTGTGCGCCTGGTTCGCGATCTGCTCGAAGACCAGGAAGAGCAGCGACGGGATCTGGAACTCGATCACCGGCCGCAGTCCAGCCAGCGCGGCGCCGGTCGCGAAGTTGGTGAAGGCCTGCTCAGACAGCGGAGTGTCGATCACCCGCTCCGGACCGAACCGGCCGAACAACCCGGCGGTCAGGTTCGAGGCCGCGACCCGCACATCCTCACCGAGCACGAAGACGCGCTCGTCGGCCTCGAGTTCGTCGCCGAGCGCGCGGTTGAGCGCCTTCAGATAGGACAGTTTGGGCATCAGCTGAACACCTCCGGCGACGCGTAGAGATACTGCAGAGCCGCCTCCGGATCGGGATGGGCGCTGCCCAGCGCGATTCCGGCCGCCGCGTCGAGCAGCGCCTCGATCTCGGTGTCGACGGCCGCCCGGTCGTCCGCGGACAGCCGGGCGCCCTGGATCTCCACCGGATCCCGCAACCACCCGGCGGCGAGCTCCTCGTTCGAGCGGTAGTTGAGCCGCGCCCGGTGCTCGAACGTATGGTGCGCGTCGAACCGGTACGTCGTGCACTCGAGAAAGGTCGGCCCCTTGCCCGCCCGGGCCCGCTCGACGGCAGCGGTCGTTGCCGCCAGCACCTTCTCCGGATCCTGACCGTCGATCGTGAAGGCGGGCATACCGAACGCCTTCGCCCGGCCGGTGATGCTGCCGGCGACCGCGGAGTCCACCGGCATCGTCGTGGCGTAGCCGTTGTTCTCGCAGACGAACACCACCGGCACGCTCCAGAGCGCGGCCAGGTTGAATGCCTCGAGCAACATTCCTTCGTTGACCGCACCGTCGCCGAAGAAGGTGACCGCGACCGTCGACCTGCCCAGCCTGCGGTGCGCCCAGGCCGCGCCGGTCGCGATCGAGCCGGCCGCGCCCACGATGGCGTTCGCCCCGAGGATGCCGAGGCTGAAGTCGGCCGCGTGCATCGAACCGCCGCGCCCCTTGTTCAGCCCCGACTCCCGGCCCATCAGCTCGGCGAACATCCGCGCCGGGTTCACCCCCTTGGCCAGCACGTGGCCGTGCCCGCGATGCGTGCTGGTGATCAGGTCGTCCGCCCGCAAAGCGGCGCACACCCCGGCGGCGATCGCCTCCTGACCGACGTACGGGTGAATGCCGCCGACGATCTCGCCGGACCGGACGAACTCGATCGCACGCTCCTCGAAGCGGCGGATCAGCCGCACCGTCCGGTAGAGATCGATGGTCGACAAAGGATTCAGCCCTTCACCGCGGCGAGGATGGCGTCCCAGAGCCGGGCGCGGGCGGCGAGCGCGGTGTTGATGGTGTCCGCGCAGGCATCCCACTTGTCCTGGTCGTCGCCGCACAGGTCGGCGACCATCTGCATCGCCATCGGGGTGTGGAACTCGCCGTCCACCTCGATGTGCCGTTCCAGGTAGTCGACGAAGGTGTTCAGCTTCTTCGACCGCTCGTTCACCGCGACGACCTGGGTGAACATGTCCGGGATCAGATCCTCGCGACCGAACGCGAAGGCGGCCGCCTGGCAGTGCACCGGTGCGCTCTCGATGATGGCCCAGGTGGTACCGGCGAAGTCGATCGAAGCCTGCGGTACGCCGGCCGCCGCGAGCGACTCGACCACCTGGCCGCCGTCGCGGAGCAGGCCGACCAGCTTGTCGATCGCACTCGTATCAGCGCCGGCTTCGTGCATGCCGTCGACGTACAGCTCGAAGTGGCTGATGAACGCAGGCTTGCCGTCGTCACCACCCAGCTCGTCGCTCTCCTCGACCATCACGATGTCGTTGATCAGCCGGCGGCTGCTGCGGTGCTCGGTCGGGATCCACGGCACCGTCACGCAGGTCAGCTCGCGCTGCAGCGACTTGAGCAGCGACATGAAGTCCCAGACGGCGAAGACGTGGTGCTCCATGAACGTGACGAGCGACTCGTGCGTGTCCAGGTTGGCGTAGAGCGGGTGCTGGACGACCTTGTCGCGGGCCTCGGAGACGGCCTTCTCCAACTGCTCGATGCCGGGGTGGGTCTGACCCCAGTCGTAACGGGACATGGCGTTCTCCTTGGTTAGCGGTTGGCCCAGAGGGTCGGGCAGAAGTCGGGGTCGGCGTAGTCGGGCCTGCCGTCCTCGGTCCGGCGGACCAGCGCGTCGTGGTTGTACGCCGCGAGGGTGCCGTCGGAGAGCGGGAACTCCCGGTAGGAGTTGCCGCCGTCCTGCAGGTGCAGCGAGATCGCCCGGCGCGGACGGTCGCTGATGTTCGCGCCGCTGCCGTGGTACGTCCGGCAGTGGTGGAAGTTCATGTGGCCGCGCGGGATGGTGATCGGCAGCTTGACCACCTCGACGCCGTTGTACCGCGCGTTCTCGATCAGCATCTGGTCGAGCTGGGACTTGTCCCGGTCGGCGAAGTGCCGCACGACGGTGTCGTCGCTGCCGATCTCCTTCCACCGGTGACTGCCGTCGACCATCGTGATCGTGCCCATCTCGGGCGGGCAGTCGTGGAACGGGATGAACGCGGTCAGCATCCGGTCCGACGACGAGGACGACCAGTAGTGCTTGTCGAAGTGCCAGGGCACGATGTTCGACGGCTCGCCCACGATCGGCGGTTTGTAGATCAGCGTGGACTGGAAGATCCGGATCTCGTCGACCTGCGCGAGCCGGGCGGCGACCGCGCCGATCAACGGCTTGCTCAGGATCTTCGCCAGACCGTCGTGCTCGTAGTGCACGTAGTCGTTGTGCCGCTGGACGTCGCCCTTGGACGGATCCCAGTACGCGAGCTTGGGCGGCGCGACGGGGAGATTGCGGTCGCGTTCGCCGGCGTAGTACCGCTCGCTGGCGTCGACCAGCTCGTCGGTCTCTTCGTCGGTGAGCAGCTTCTTCGACAGGTACCAACCGTGCTCCTGGTAGAACGCGACGTCCTCGTCGGACGGCAGCAGGTCGATTTCCTCTGCAGACAAGGTGAATTCGAGCATGGTCATACCTCAACCCCCTGCAGCTCGCGCTCCTTCGCTTCGTACAGGGCCTTGATGTTGCCGCTGCCGAACGTCATCGCGCCGCGCCGCTCGATGATCTCCAGGAACAGCGTCCGGCGGACGTGCATCGACTCGGTGAAGATCTGCAGCAGCTGACCCCAGTGGTCCTTGTCGACCAGGATGCCGAGCTCCTCCAGGTCCGCGATCGGCGTCTCGACCTCACCGACCCGGTCCGGCAACGCCTTGTAGTACGCCGACGGCGAGGCGAGGAAGTTGACCCCGCGCTCCTTCAGCGTGCCGACCGCCTCGACGATGTCGCTGGTCCGCAAGGCGATGTGCTGCACCCCGGCGCCCGCGTGCCAGGTGAGGAAGTCGTTGATCTGCCCTGGCCGGCGGTTCGGATCGGGCTCGATCAGCGTGAACGTCACGTGCTTGGACGGGCTCTGGACGACGGTCGACTCCATCCCCTGGCCGGCCACCTCGATGTACTCGTCGAAGATCGGCAGGAAGCCGAAGACGTTTTCGTAGAACGCGACGGTCGGCTTCAACTGGCCGGACGGCACGCAGATCGCCAGGTGGTCGATCTCGCTGAACAGCTTCTCGTCCGGGCCTGTTGACGGCTCGGTGATGGTGAACGCGCCCGGCAGGAACTCCCGCCGCGGTCCGTGCCGCTCGACCAGCCGGTGGATCACATCGCCGAAGCCGGCCACCTCCGCGATCACGACGGTGGTCTCCTGCTCATCGGTGTACGTCGACGGCTCGCTCACCGACTCGGCACCGCGGGCCAGCAGTTCGGTGTAGGCGACCGAGGCGTTGTCCACCTCGATGCCCACCACGGCGACGCCGTCACCGTGCCGCTGGACGTACTCCGCCGCGGGGTGGGTGGCGGCCAGCCCCGAGGTCAACACGATCTGTACGGCGCTCTCCCGCAGCAGCAGCGAACGCTGGCCGGCCAGCCCGGTCTCCGGTCCCCCCTGACCGTGCACCTGCAGGCCGAAGGCGTGCGCCAGGTAGAACGCCGCCTGCTTGGCGTCGCCCACGTACATCTCCACGTGGTCGATCCCGTAGATCTCCATCACCAGACCTTCCCCTCACTCTTGATGTCTGTGCTCGGAGGACCGAACAGCAGGCTGACGTTCTGGCCGCCGAACCCGAACGAGTTCGACAGCGTGTACTCCGGACGCGCCTCGCGCGGCTCCTTGCGGACGTGATCCAGCGGGCAGGCCGGATCGGGGTCATCGAGGTTGTACGTCGGCGGCAGCAACCCCGTGCTGATCGCCATCGCGCTGGCGGCCGCTTCGACGACTCCCGACGTACCGAGCATGTGGCCGGTGAGCGCCTTGGTGGAGCTCACGGCCGGGCTGGATCCCTTGAAGGCAAGGCCGATCGCCGTCGACTCGGCGACGTCACCGAGCTTCGTGCTGGTGCCGTGGGCGTTGACGTAGCCGACTCGCTCCGGGGTGATGTTGCCGCTGGCAAAGGCCAGTCGCATGCAGGCGGCTGCGCCGGTACCGTCCGGGCGCGGCGCCGTCGGGTGGTGGGCGTCGGCGTTGACGCCATACCCCGCGACGTCGGCGTACCCACGGGCGCCGCGCTTGTCGGCATGGTCGGCGCTCTCAAGTACCAGCAGGGCTGCCCCTTCGGACAGTACGAACCCGTTCCTGCGCAGGTCGAACGGCCGACTGGCTTCGGTCGGGTCGTCCCACCCGCGCGCCAGCGCCCGGGCGTTGGCGAAGGTCTCGGCGAACGTCGGGAACAGCGGTGCCTCACTCGCCCCGCAGATCACCACGTCCAGCTCGCCGCTGCGGATCAGGCGGACGCCATCTGCGATCGCCTGCGCGCCGGAGGCACACGCCGTACCAACCGACGAGGTGTATCCCCGGATGCCGAACCGGATCGCCACCCGGGCGGCCGGCATGTTCGGCAGAATCCCGGTCAGCAGATACGGACTGACCGCGGCCCGCCCCCGCTCAGCCCTGGCCAGCACCTGCTTCTCCAGCGTCGCCATCCCGCCGACGCCCCCGATGATGACGCCGATCCGCTCAGCCGCGACGTTCTCCCCCACCACCAGCCCCGCATCAGCCAACGCCTCCTCAGCCGTCAGCTGCGCGAGTATCACGGTCCGATCCATCACCTTCCCGTCCGGCCCACTCGCGATCCGCCCGGCATCGAACTCCGGCAAAAACCCCGCCAACTCCACCGAATCCACCACCGGATGATCAGCAGCAGGCCGACTGATCCCAGACCGCCCATGCAACAAAGCCCCGAAGACGTCGTCGACCCCACGCCCGACGGGCGTCAAGAGCCCCATCCCGGTGATCGTCACGGCGCTCATCGCCCGCCTCCCGCTCCACTGGCGTCCCCAGCAGCCGCGCCCTGCAAGACGCCGCTGGTTTCACCAGCAAAAGGAGTTTCCGGCGAAGCGCCGTTGCCTTCTGCGGTCGTTGCCTTGAGACGGTCCGTTCGGAGGGCGACCTTGCGGACCTTGCCTGTGACCGTGACCGGGACCTCGTCTTCGCCGACCACATGGATGCGGCGGATGGTGCTTGCCACCTCTTCGCCTACCGCTGCGAGGATCCGCTCGTCGCGTTCCTTGATCGGGTCGGCGTCGGCCGGGACCTCGAGCAGGACGTCGGTGAGGAACTGGCCGTCTTCCTGGACGATGATCACCGTGCAGTCCTGGATCTCGGGGAGAGCGGCGAGGATGCGTTCCTCCGACATCGAGGTGTAGAGCTGCGGACCGTCGAAGCCGGCGACGGCGTCGGGCACCCGGTCGAGGTGGAAGTAATGACCGGTCTCGTCGCGATAAACCAGGTCACCCGTCAGGAACCAGCCGTTGAGACGGAACTTGTAGGTGTTGACCGAGTCGTTCCAGTAGCCCGGAGACACCGACGGCGAGCGGAAGCCGAGCAGCCCGACCTTGCCAGGCGGAAGCTCTTCGCCGGCTGCGTCGAGCACCGTCGCCGAGGCGAACTGGTACGGCTTGCCGATGCACCGCCCGTAGTGATCGGAGTCGATGGTGTGCGTGATGTGGAACCCGTTGTGCCCCATCTCGCTCGACCCCAGCCCATCGACGAAGTGCGATCCACGAACAGTCGTCCGCCCGGAGCGGGTGACCGTCTCACGGGTGCCGGCAGCAACGAGTTTGCGGATGTGCGGCTCATGCGCGCAGTCACCGGTGTTGAACCACATCCGGACCGAGTCCAGATCGTGCTTGCTCAAGTCCTCCCGAGCCAGCCCGGCCCAGGTGACAGCGAATCCGTAGACACCATGCGGCTTCCACCGTTCGATCTGCGCCAGCACCGTCGAAGCGTCCTGCGTCGACAGCAGCAACATCTCCGCCCGGTTGCCGAGCACCTGGTTGACCATCAGGATCGTCGCGGTATGCGGGATCGGCAGCGCGTTCAGAATCCGGTCGGTCCCCTGCGACTGCGGCATCGTCAGCAGGTGCTTCAACGCGGCGTACAGAGTCTTGTGGCTGTGCAGCACCGCCTTCGGCACTCCGGTCGTACCGGAGGTGTGCGTGATCACCACCGGATCGTCCTGATGATGCCGGTACGCCGCCGGCGCCAGCGCCGGATCCCCGGTACCGAGCTCCCGCGGAGCTCCCAGGATCGATGCCTCCTGCAACAACCCACTGTGCGCCTCGTCGACCAGCACCCCGGTCACCCGCAAGCGCCGGATGTACTCCTCGGCGATCGCCGGCGCCATCTTCCCGTTCAGCAACGCGGGGATCGCCCCGATCCGAGTCAGCGCAAGGAAGCTCAGCACGATGTCGGCAGCCTCGGTCGCCCAGATCGCGACGACGTCCCGCCGCCCGATCCCGCGCCCGTGCAGCCACGCAGTACGGGCCTGCACCCGCTCGTCGAGTTCGCCGAGCGTCAGCGGATGCTCAGCCGGGAAGTCGTCGACAGCCGTGTCGAAGGTCAACCCCGGCCCACTCAGGTCGGCGCCGTGCGCGATCACCGTCGCCAGCACGTTGCCGGCTCCGATGCCCGGATCCGCGGCGAGTGCTGCTCTCAGACTCTTCATGAAGGTTCTCCCCCACTCACCAGCAGGGCGACGGCGGTGTCGCCCTGACTTGCTTGTTCCACGAGCACGATCAGCACCTGGTCCGCGTCCCCGTCCGCGATCAGCAGCGCGGCCTGGTCGAAGCCGGTCTGCCTCGCATCACCTGCCGGACTCAGACAGACGACCGGCCCGTGCAGTCCCCAACGCGCCGCGACGTACCCGGCCACGCTGTTCGGGACCGACTGGAAGAAGTACAACGGTCCGACTCGCTTGCCATCAGCAACGAGTTGCCGGACCTGCTCGGCCGAGGCCCGGTCCCCCGTCCGGCTGACCAGCACGATGCCGACGTTCTCCCCTTGTTTCACCGGCACTTCGCCGTACAGGGACTGCAGGCAGCGATCGGCGACGACCGCGGCCAACGGACTGAACGTCGAGCCGATGAAGCCGGGCAGTACCGGCGGACCTGCCTGCGCGTCGTCGCCCGCCTCCGGCCAGTGGCTGTCGGTGATCACGCGGAGTTCGGGAATCTCGATCAGGTGGTTCATCCAGCACGCACCAGCAAAGCCGTGTTCGCGCCGCCGAAGGCTGCGTTCAGTGTCAGCCCGTACTGCGCTGTCGCGGGCCGCGGCGCATCGACGATCAGGTCGAGCGGGCACATCGGATCGGCGACGGTGAACCCTGCATTGACCGGAAGCTTCCCGGCCCGCAACGCCAGCACCGTCATCACCAACTCGAGCAACCCCGACGCCTCCAGCGCATGCCCGTGCACCGACTTCGTCGAGCTGACCGGAACATCCATCGGGAACACCGACCGGATCGCGGCTGCCTCCGAGGCGTCGCTGAAGATCGTCCCGGTGGCGTTCGCGTTGATGTACCCGACCACGTCCGACGGCAGATCCGCCTTGCGCAGCGCGGCCTCGATAGCCGCCGCCAGCCCCTGACCGTCCGGCGCAGGCTGACACGGGTGATGCGCATCGCCGGCTCGTCCCCAACCGGCGATCTCCGCCTTGCCTTCTCCCCTTTGCAGAACGACCGCGACGACAGCGTCGCCGAGCAGGAGTCCTCTGCGATCGAGGCTGAACGGCCGGACCGTACTGTCGTCCGACAAGGCCCGGCCCGCGTCGAACAGGGCGAACTGGTCCGGCTCGACCAGGTAACCCGCCGCCACGACGATCCGCTCCGCGTAGCCGTAGCGGATCAGCGCGGCCGCGTCAGCGACCGCAGTACTGGCTGAGACGCACGCGCTGGTGTAGATCTTCGCGGCCCTGCTGGCCAGCCCGCGGACGCCGGCCCGACCGTGGACCGCGAGGAACAACGGCGTCGTCGCCCGCTGGGCCGCGGTCAGGCCGGCGTCGGCGCAGGCGTCGATGACCGCGTCGAGCAGTTCTTCCTCCAGCGACCGGGCGTCGGCAGCCGTCGCCGCCCGGGTCACCCGGCGATTCGAGGTGTCGAACCGCCGTACCTCACCGAAGGCGGCCGCACCGGGAAGGGCCGCGGCCAGTTGCGCCTCGGCACCACGGCCGAGCGCGCTCAGGACGGAGAAGCCCGTGACGGAGACCTGATCAGACATGAGTCTTCAGGGCTTCCGCGAGCACGGTGACGGCGTCGTCGATGGTCTTGATCCGGTCCAGCTGGTCGTCGTCCAGCTCCAGCTCGTAGCGCTGCTCGACCTGATGCACGAGCCAGGCGAGCTCCATCGAGTCGATCCGCTCCCGGACCTCGCCAGGCTGGCGCTCGCCCAGCGCTGCCAGCCAGTCGACGATCTCGGCCCGGCCGGGCGGGGGCAGGTCCGCGGGTTGGGTCGACGGCTGGGGAACGCTGCTCATCAGACCTGCTGCGCTACCCGGCCGGCCACCGCGGTGGTGAACTCGCCGACGGTCATCAGGGCCAGCTCCTCGGACTCGTCGTCGGAGAACCGGACGCCGAACTTGTCCTCGACCCGGACCGACAGGTCGGCCAGCGCCAGCGACTCCAGGTCGACGCCGGCCGGGCCGAGCGTCGTGTCGTCGTCGATGCCCTCGACGTCGTAGTTCATGTCCTGCAGCTGCGCGAGGACGAACTCGCGAACCTCTTGCCTCATCGGGATACCTTCTTCCTGTGATTCAGCGTCCGGGCACCGATCTGGCCCCCGTGCACGTCTGGCTGAAACCCGTCGCGCGCGACCACCGCTCCGCCGCCCACGCCCTCCTCCTCGACCTCGCCACCACCCTGCTCACCGACACCGACACCGGCTTCAAGGGCGCCCCGGTACTGCGGCACGACGCCGCCGGCGCTCCCCACGTCGACCCGCTCGCGGTGAGCCTCAGCCACACCGACCGGCTGGTCGCCGTCGCCGCCGGCCTGTCGGGCCCAGTCGGCATAGACCTCGAAGACCGCTACCCCCGAGCCGTCACCGCCCTGGCCCGGCGCTGGTTCACCCCGGCCGAGCTCGCCTGGATGAGCGTCCAGCCCGAAGAACTCGAGGCATTCCTGCACCTCTGGACGGCAAAGGAAGCGGTAGGCAAGGCCCTCGGCACCGGCCTCCGCAACACCGGCCTGAGCCGCCAGATGCCGCCCCCCACCGTCCCCGGCCCGCTGCCGCCCACCATCGCTGGGCCGCTGCCCACCCCCACCGCCCGCGAGCCGCGTGCTCCGCTGGTTGGTGGACTTGTTGCTTCCGAGGGGCACCTCGTCGTGGTGCACCTTCCGGTGCGAGCCGACGCGGTCGTGGCTGTTGTCGTGCCGGTCGGTACTCCGGCCGTCGAGGTGTGTGAACATCACGGGGCCGCTTTGCGGAGTACCGCGGTGTCGCGGACGAGCTTTCCGGTGGTTGTCCGGGGCAACTGAGCGAGCACCCGGACACTGCGGGGGCGCTTGTACGACGCCAGCAGTTGCGCCAGATCGGCCTCGATCCGCGCCACGTCGCGTTGCTCGTTGAGCTGCACGTACGCCGTGATCGACCCGTCGTGGACGACCACCGCCGCCTCCACGCCGCGCAGCGTGTTCATCGTGTACTCGACCTCGGTCAGGTCGACCTTCAGCCCACCGACCGACACCTGCGAGTCCAGCCGCCCCTTGATCGACACCAGGCCGGTGTCCGGGTCGATCACGCCCGCGTCCTTGGTCCGCAACCATCCGTCGGCCCAGCGAGCCGGATCCGACAACCCCAGGTACGGCGACTCCGGCCGGCGGATGTGCAGCTCCCCGTCGACGACCCGTACCTCGATCCCCGGCGCCGGCCGGATCGCCGGCCGATGCGCGCCGAACAGATCGGTGCCGATCACCCCGACCTCGGTCATCCCGTACATGTTGCCGAGCGGCACCCCGTACTTGTCCTCGAAAGCGCCCGAGACCGCCGTCGGCACCAGCTCGCCGCCGGTCGTCATCCGCTTGAACTGCGGCAACCGCGGCGGCTCGTTGACCGAGGCAAGCAAGCCGATGTGGAACGGCACCCCGAGCACCGTCGCCGGGCTCTTGCCGCTCGCGATCGCCGCGACGATGGCATCGCCGGTCAGCCGCGCGGGCGGGACCAGCTCGACGCCAGCGTGCAGGCAATACATCAACCCACCCACGAGACCGAGCACATGCACCATCGACGGCAGCAGGATCACCCGCTCGCCGCGCACCGGTACGCCGTCGATCCGGGTGTACCGGTGAACCTCCTCGATCAGGTCCTCGGCGGTCCGTCCGATCACCTTCGACGGCCCGGTCGAGCCGGAACTGAGCTGGACGACGGCATGCGAGGTGCCGGCCGGGTGCCCCGAGTAGCTGGCGACGGCCGTCTCGACGTCCACGAACGTGCGCAACCCGGCCGCGACCGGCCCGTCCGGCGACACCACCACCTGCGGAACCAGCCGCTCGACCGCCCGGCGCACCTCGTAGTCGGTCAGCCGGTGGTCCAGCAGGATCGCCTGCCCACCGAGCCGCCAGACCGCCAGCAAATGCGTCACAAATGCCATTGACGGGGGTAACCGCAATGCGGCGGCACCGCCCGGGCGCAAACCCGATTCGGCTAATTCGGTCTGCCGTTCCAGCACCATCCGGCGCAGCATTCCGCGATCAATTGGGGTGGGGAGTCGCAAGCAGATGTCACTGGCCTCACCGGCCAGCAGCACCTCATCGACCCACTGGGCGCCCATAGTGGTTCCGGGCACCACGACAGTACCGTCCATGGTCATCCGAGCTCCGAGGTTGCCTTGAACACAAAGGATTCAGAGCACCAGAGCCCCCACCAAGGCTTGGCGATGACGTGACGATACGACACGATCACGCGGTCGGTCTACGGACCCAAAGTGATGGAAAGGCTACCCTTCGCGATGTGGCCGAGATCGCTTTTCTTTCGCTCCCGGATCAGCCATGCTGCTCCGTTTTGCGGTCCACAAAAATCAAACACCCGACTAAGCCAAAAACCGGTATCAAACCCGCGACCGGTTAGCTTTCACGATCAAAGGCCGGCCCGCGAAGGGTTCCCCCCGCCGAATTCAATCCCTTGAATTCCGCACTGTTCCACAACCAGGGCAGCAGAAATTTCTCAGATTTCCCGCCACTACTGCCCGGTTGCCCCCGGCAAAAGGCTCAGGCAGACGCGCTGAGCAGTCCGAGGGCGACGGCTACCCGGCCGCCTGCCTGGGACAGGGCTCGGCGGGCCTCCGGGATCGGGGAGCCGGTCAGGAGGTGGACGAGGGCGGGCTTCAGCTCCCCGTCGGCTTCAGCCAGGGCTGCCACGCAGGCTTCGGGGTCGGCGCCGGTGGCCTCGCCCAGGATGCGGAGCATGCGGCCGCGGAGCTTCTGGTTGGTGGCGACCATGTCGACCATCAGGTTCGACCAGGTACGGCCGAGTTTGATCATCAGGGTGGTCGAGAAGCTGTTCAGAATCAGCTTCTGAGCGGTGCCGGCCTTCAACCGCGTGGAGCCGGCGATCGCCTCGGGGCCGGTGTCCGCGGCGATCACGATGTCGGCCAGCGGCGCCAGTGGGGCCGACGGGTTCGAGGTCACCAGGGCCGTGGTCGCGCCGGCCGCTCGGGCGGCCTTCAGAGCGCCGGCCACGTACGGCGTACTGCCGGAGGCCGCGAGTCCGATGACGATGTCGCGGGCGGTCACTGAGGCGGCGTCGGCGGCGCCACCCTCCTCGGAGTCCTCGACGTTCTCGACCGCGCGCAGCAGCGCCTCCATGCCGCCCGCGTGGTGGGCGACCACCAGGTCGTCGGGGGTGTGGAAGGTCGGCAGCAGCTCAGCCGCGTCGAGCACCGCGAGCCGCCCGGACGTACCGGCGCCGAAGTAGTGCACGCGACCGCCGTTGCGCACGGCCTCGACGGCAGCGTCCACCGCACGCGCCAGCTCGGGGATCACCGCGGCGACCGCGCCGGCCACCTTCGCATCCTCCGCGTTGACCAGCCGGAGGATCTCGGTGGTACCCACCGCATCGATCGCGAGCGTCCTGGGGTTGCGCTGCTCCGTGGGTGTGATCACAGCTATGATGTTAGTTTTCTACTGAAGGTTTTTCAATTCTGTTGATCATTGACAGACGTCTTCAGCCGGTGGCTCCGGACCGCGGTGGCCGTCTCCTCGAGCGCTTTCCGGGCGTCCGGCAGCACCGACTGGGCCACGCCGATGAACAGGCAGTCGATCACCATCAACTGGACGATCCGGCTGGACATCGCGCCGGAACGGTAAGTCGTCTCGCGCGCGGCCGTGGTGAGCACAAGATCGGCGGTCCGGGCCAGCGGCGACCGCGGAAAGTTGGTCACCGCGACCGTGGTGGCGCCGTGCTTGGCGGCCTCCTCGAGCGCTTCGACCACCTCGGCCGTCGTACCGGTGTGGGAAATGCCGATCGCGACATCGCCCTCGCCCAGCAGCGCGGCACTGGTCAGCGCGACGTGTACGTCGGACCAGGCGAACGCGACCCGGCGGATCCGGTGCAGCTTCTGCTGCAGGTCGAGCGCGACGAAGGCGCTCGCGCCGGTCCCGTACAGGTCGACCCGCGGCGCCTTGGCGACCGCGGCGACGACCTTGCCCAGCGACTCGATGTCGAGCTGCTGCGCGGTCTCCCGGACGGCCTTCTCGTCGGCGAAGGCGACCTTGCCGACCACGTCGGCCAGCGAGTCACCCGGCTCGATGTCGCCGCCGACCTCGGGCCGGATGTTCTCCGTCGCCGACTGGGCCGCCAACTGCAGGCGGAGCTGCGGATAGCCGGGGACGCCGATCTGCTTGCAGAACCGGATGACCGTGGTCTCCGAGGTGGACGCCACCTCGGCCAGTTCGGAGATCGTCATCGCCGCCACTCCGCCCGGGTCCGCGAGGACCGCGTTCGCCACCCGCTGCTCGGCCGGCGCCAGCGCGGGCATCACCGCGCGGACCCGGACCAGCAGCGGCCCCGTGGGTTCTGGAGAGGTAACTGAAGTCATGACGCCACCGTACGGCGATTGAGCACCGAGCGGGGTCACCGACGCGAAAGTCTCCAACCAGTCGCGACAAATGACTCAGGCGTCCGCTCACCGTCGAAAAGCACCTGGTGGCCCGAGGTGATCTTCACGCCGTCCACATAGACGCCCCGGCCCTGGTACAGCGGATCCGAGGTGTAGCGCCAGCGCAACGTCTGGTCACCGGCCCCGAGGTCCGCGGTCACCTGATGCCAGTGCCGATCCCCCGACCCACTGATCGAGCCGTCCGTGTCGATGACGGTGCCCCGATCGCGCACGGTGAAAGGAACCTTGGTCCACGTCGTGCCGTCCGCGGACGATTCCAGGTACAGCAGATCCGAGTCCTCGGTGTCCACGAAGAGATCGAACGACACCTTCGCCCCGGCAGCCGGTACGGCGACCTTGACCCCTAGCGTCGTCGTACTGGCGTCCGTCGTCCCGGAGAACCAGGCATCCTTGCCGTGCCGCGGCCCGACCCCCAGCGACAACGCCAGCCCCTGTACTACGGCCCTGCGGGCAGGATTGTTACTCCCCCAGTTCCGGCTCGGATGCACCCGATTCGTCAGCAGGATCGCGAACGACCGCGAATCGAAGTCGATCACGATCGACGTCCCGGTGTAGCCGGTGTGCCCCGCCGTCCGCGGACCCGACAGCCCACCCATGTACCAGCGCTGGTTCAGCTCGAACCCCAGCCCGTGGTCGTTGCCCGGGAAGCCCTGGTTGAAGTTGGTGATCATCGCGGCGACCGAGTCCGTCTTCAGGATCCTCGCACCGCGATAACTACCGCCGTTGAGGAACGTCTGCGCCAGCACGGCCAGGTCGTCCGCGGTCGAGAAGACACCGGCATGCCCGGCAACGCCATTGAGGGACCACGCGTTCTCGTCGTGCACCGAACCCCAGACCATCCCGCGCGGCGGCGCCGTCTGGTACTCCGTTGCGGCGATCCGCGGCTTCAGCTTCGCGTCCGGGTTGTAGCCGGTGTCGCGCATCTGCAGCGGCTTGGTGATGCCGTCCGCAACCAGCTTGTCGAGCGTCTTGCCGGTCACCCGGTGCGCGACCTCGCCGAGCGAGATCAGGTTCAGGTCGCTGTAGAGGTAAGTGCTGCCCACCGGGTTCTTCAGCTTCGCCGTGAGCGCCTCGTGCAGACGCAACTCGGGCGTCGGCTGATCGCTCCACAGCGGCAGGAACGCGGGCAGCCCGGTCGTGTGGGTGAGCGCCTGCCGGACGGTGATCGCGGCCTTGCCGTTCTCGGCGAACTCCGGCACGTACGTCGCGATCGGGGTGTCCAGGCCGACCTTGCCCTTCTCGACCAGCTGCATCACGACGATCGAGGTGAACAGCTTGGAGACCGATGCCATGTCGAAGATGGTGTCGGTGCGCATCGGGATCTGCTGGTCGGCCGGCAACTCGGTACCGCTGCCGTCGGCGTACTTGAGCGCCAGTCCGGTCGCGGTCCGGGTGACGATCTTGCCGTCGTGGCCGAGCAGCGTGACGGCACCGGCGTACAGGGGTTTGGTGGTGCCGGACGGTTGGGTCCAGCCGGCCACCTGGGCGAGCGCGGCGTCGATCGGCGCGGGATCGAGACCGGCCTTGGCCGGAGTCGAGTCGCGCAGCAGCGTCGACTTCGGCGCGTAGCCGTCGTACGGGTGGTCGAAGCGTCCAGACTTGTTGCCTGAGGCAACCGCAGGGCCGGCCATGGTGAGCATGACAGCAGAGGCTACCGTGAATACGAGGACGCGCTTCACCGATGATCTCCCTTGTAGAGCAGGTACTTCGCCCGGCGGGCGGTCCAGGCGTCGGTCTCGCTCTGCCAGGCGGCGACGATCGCCTCGGCGGTGGCGCCGCCGTCGACCATCGTGCGGTAGCGGTCCGAGCCGGTGAGCAGGTCGATCCAGCGGCCGGGCGGGTTGTCACCAGTACGCCAGGCGAAACCCGGGTACAGCTTCTTGGCCTCCACGATCATGTGCGTCGCCGCCACGATCGCCTCCGCGCGGTCCGGATCGGTGATCTGGATCTGGACGCCGCCGCAGAGCACGTTGGCGTTCTTGGAGATGAACGGCGTGAAGTAGGCCTCGCGGAAGTCGATGCCGGGGATGTTCTTGGCCTGCAGCGCCTGCGCCCACTTGTAGTCGACGTACGGCGCGCCGATCAGCTCGAACGGCCGGGTCGTCCCGCGCCCCTCGGACATGTTGGTCGCCTCGAACAGGCACGCGCCCGGGTAGAGCAACGCGGTGTCGGGCGTCGGCATGTTCGGGCTCGGCATCACCCAGGTCAGCCCGGTGTCGGCGTACAACTGGTCGCGCTTCCAGCCCTTCATCTCGATCACCTGCAGCTCCTTGAGCCGCGCGCCGTTCGTGTCCAGCGGCAGGTACTCCGCGTTGAACAGCCGGGCCAGCTCGCCGACCGTCATCCCATGCTGCTGGATGATCTCCCGCTTGCCGACGCCCGACGTGTACCCAGGCTTCAGCATCGGCCCACGCGCCGAGCCGCCGGTCGGGTTCGGGCGGTCCAGTACGACGAACTTGGCGCCGGTCTGGACGGCCGCGAGCATCGCCTCGTACATCGTCCAGATGTACGTGTAGAACCGCGCGCCGACGTCCTGGATGTCGAAGACGACGGTCTCGACGCCGGCCTTGGTGTAGAGCGTGGCGAGCTTGGCCGCGGCCGCGCCGTACGCGTCGTAGACCATGATCCCGGTCCGCGGATCGACGTGGTCGCCCTCGGACCCACCAGCTTGGGCGCTGCCCCGGAAGCCGTGCTCAGGGCCGAAGACGGCGACCACGTTCACCTTGCCGGACGCGTGCATGGTGTCGACGATGTGGTTGAGGTCGTCGAGGATGCCGGTCGGGTTGCTGATCACGCCGACCCTCTGGCCGGCCAGAGCCTTCCAGTCGTCCCTCGCCAGCGCCTGCGCGCCAGTGATCACGCCCTTCTTCTTGGCAGGCTCCGCCGCGGCGGCTCCCTGGATGTCGATCAGCGGGGCGGCGGCGAGTGCTCCCGCACCGGCGAGCAGGCTGCGGCGCTTCATCGGTTCTCCTTTGGAAGTACGGGTCACCAGGACAGTCCGTGGCCGAACTTGTAGAGCGGGGTGGCGGGGTCGCCTGCGACAGGGATGTCGACGGGCAGCTTGCCGGCCGGCGCGATCTCGCCGTACAGGACCTTGGCCAGCGACTCCATCGAGACGGCCGCGTAGCCGTAGGTGGCCAGGTACGTCGGCGCAGCGGTGAAGTACGCGATGTCGTAGGGGTCGCGGACGGCCACGACGATCACCGTCTTGCCGGTGGCCAGCAGGTCCTTCACGAGCTTCTGCTGCTTGGCGCCGGGGTCGACGACCTTGGTGTCCCAGGCCTTCTGGGTGAGGACCACGGTGACGTCGTTGGCCTGCGCCTTGGTGACCGCGTCGGCGATGGCGGCGTCGGTCGGGGCCGCGCCGGTCTGGGCGACGGTGGTGGTCGCGCCCCGCTTGGTGAGGCTGTTGGCCAGCGACTGGGTGGTGGTGACGCCCCAGCCGGTGACGAGGATCTTGCGCGGGTCGTTGGTCAGCGGGAGCGTCTTGGCGTCGTTCTTGACCAGCGTGACGGACTTGTCGACGATCTTCTGGGCGGTGGCCAGGCTGGCCGGCGTACCGACCGTGGTGGCGACCTTCGCCGGGTCGACGTACGGCTGGAACAGGACGCCGTTCTTGAGCTTCATCAGCAGCACGCGCAGCACGCTCTCGTTGACCTGGCGCTCGCTGATCCGGCCCGACTTCACGGCGTCGACGACGGCCTTGAACTGGACGTCGGGGGCCGGCGGCAGGAGGAGCTGGTCGGCGCCGGCCTCGATCGCCCGGACCGCCACCTCGGCGTCGCCGTACTTGGCCCGGACCGCCGCCATCTCGAGCGCGTCGGTGATGATCAGGCCCTTGAAGCCCAGCTGCTTGCGCAGTACGCCGGTGAGGATCGGCTTGCTCAACGTCGCGGGGTCGCCGGACGGGTCCAGCGACGGGACCACGATGTGCGCCGTCATGATCGAGTCGATGCCGGCCTTGATCGCGGCCTTGAAGGGCGGCGCGTCGATCGTGTTCCACTGCTCGAGGGTGTGGTTGATCGTCGGCAGCGCACTGTGGCTGTCGTCGACGGTGTCACCGTGGCCCGGGAAGTGCTTGGCGGTCGCCATGATGCCGGCGTCGTTCTGGTAGCCCTTGACCTGCGCCACCGTCATGTCGGCGACCAGCTGCGGGTTGCTGGAGAACGAGCGGACGCCGATCACCGGGTTGAGCGCGTTGACGTTGACGTCCGCGACCGGGGCGTAGTCCTGACGGATGCCCATCGCCTTGAGCTCGCGCCCGGTGATACCGGCCGCTGTCCTGGCGTCGGCGGTGTCGCGGGTCGCGCCGTGGGCCATGTTGCCACCGAACTGGGTGGCGGGCGGGCCGATGCGGACGACGACGCCCTGCTCCTGGTCGGTCGCGATCGTCAGCGGCAGGTGCAGCCCCGTCTTGAGAGCGGCCGCCTGGAGTTGGTTGGAGTACGTGGCGAGCTGGGTCGGGCTCGTCACGTTGTCCCGGGCGTTGAAGTAGATCCAGCCGCCCGGCTTGTACTTCGCCACCACCTCGGCGGGCGTCGCCACGCCGTACAAGGCGGTGTTGCGGGCGTCGGGCTTGCTCGCGTCCGGGCCGTAGGCGAACAGCACGAACATCTGCCCGATCTTGTCCTCGAGCGTCATCTTCTGGAGCGCCTTGGCGGCCAGCTGCATGTTGTTGGGCGGCTCAGGTGGTGGAGCACTGACGGCACTGGCCGGCACCAGCGAGCCGATGGTCGCGACGGCGAGGCTGGCAACAGCGAAACGGCGCAAGGCGGACATAACCGACCCCTCAGGTAATTGAATTACAACCGTGCCCCCGCACGCGAAAGTTACCCACACGCTGAGCCAGGGTCAAGAGGATAGCCTTTGGACCACTGCTGAAACGGTGTTCTTGCCGGTCGAACGTCGTTTCAGTACTTCTCCGGCAGCCCGACCACCCGCTCGACCGACGGCCAGGAGCGCAGCACGTCGAGCAGCACTCCGGCCGGTACGGTCTCGATCGCCTCGGCGTGCGCGGCCGAGACGACGTCGGCGATCCGGACCGGTGTACCCGACGCCGACGAGCGAACCGCGGCCTCGACCATCGCGACGCTGACCACGTTGGAATGCACCTCGGTCTGCGGCGTGGCACCAGTACGCAGCGCCTGGACGAACTCGGCCAAGGACCCAGCGATCTCCTCCGGCCCGGCGCCGATCTCGACCGGCACAGTGGCCCCCGAAGCATCCTCGGCCACAGGTGCGGAGTCGCCGTCCCAGATCGCCGTGCCGTTCGCGGAACTCGCCCGCCAGCGACCGTTCCACGAGGTCTCCAGCCCGGCCGCGCACCAGCTTCCGGTGAAGACGAACCTGGCTCCCCCTTCGAAGCTGAAGACCGCGTCGGCAGCCGCGTGGCCGGCGAACCAGCTCCAGTCCGGGTTGTACGAGTCGCAGTACACCGACAGCGGTTCGGACCCGATCAGCTTGCGGGCCAGGTCGAACTGGTGGATCGCCATGTCGACCAGCAGCGGCTCGGCCATCTGCTCCCGGAAGCCGCCGAACCGCGGCGCCTTGAAGAACTCGCAGGACAGCGACCCGACCGGGCCGAGCCCGGCCAGTTGCCGCCCGAAGGCCTCGCCCGTCCGGAAGTACCGGCGGGACTGCGAGACCATCAGCAACTTGCCGCTCGCCTCGGCGGCGGCGACCATCGTCAGGCATTCGCGGACCGACTCGGCCAGCGGCTTCTCACACAGCACGGGCAGACCGCGCAGCAAGGCATCCACGCTGACCGTCGGATGGGCCGCCGGGACGGTCACGTCGATGACGGCGTCCGCGCCTGTCCGCTCGGCCAGCTCGGCGACCGACGTCGCCACCGGGACATCGGCGTACCCGTGCTCGCCGGCGGCCGAGCGGGCCAGCGGGACGTCGAGGTCGACCAGCCCGACGAGGAGGACGTCCGGGTTCTGCTTGATGTTGCGCAGCCAGGCGCGGCCCATCCCGCCGGCGCCGACCTGAAGGAGCCGCAGGGGTTCAGGCATCGGCGGGGTCTCCGATCGGCCCGGCGTACCCCTGGCCGTTGAAGAAGTCACCGGTGTCGTAGCGCAGCAGCGTCGGCAGCGCCCGCTCCGGCAGGTCGCTCTTGGCCCACTCGACCCCGTTGGCGATCACCTTGCGGACGTCCTTGTGGTGGTACACGGGGTAGTCCTGGTCGCCGGGCGAGAAGAAGAAGATCTTGCCGTGGCCGCGGCGGAAGGTGCAGCCGGACCGGAACACCTCGCCACCGCTGAAGGTGGAGACGAAGACCAGTTCGTCCGGCACCGGGATGTCGAAGAACTCGCCGTACATCTCCTGCTGCTCGATCACGATCGGATGCGGTACGCCGCGCGCGATCGGATGCGTCGGGTTCACCGTCCAGACCAGCTCGCGATCCTGCTCACTGCGCCAGCGCAGCGTGCAGGTGGTGCCCATCAGCTTGCCGAAGATCTTCGACCAGTGGCCGGAGTGCAGGACGAGCAGGCCCATCCCCGACAGCACGTGCTGGTACACCCGGTCGACCACCTTGTCGTCGACCTCGCCGTGCGCGGCGTGCCCCCACCAGACCAGCACGTCGGTCGCGGCGAGCACCTCCTCGGTCAGGCCGTGCTCGGGCTCGTCGAGGGTGGTGGTGGCGACCTCGACGGCGTCGCCGAGGTTCTCGGCGATGCCCTCCGCGATCGTGGTGTGCATGCCGTCGGGGTAGATCTCGGCAACGTGCGGCTCGACCTGCTCGTGCCGGTTCTCGCCCCAGACGAGTACGCGAAGCGTCATGTCAGTAGTCCTTGGTCGATGGGTCATTTGACGGCGCCACCGATGGCGCCGGCGGCGATGTACTTCTGGGCGACGACCAGCAGCACGATCGCCGGGATCGCGGACAGTACGGCGGTCGCCATCACCGCGTTCCAGTTCTGTACCTGGGTACCCAGGTACTGGTAGATCCCGAGCGTGACCGGCCGCACGCCACCCTTGGTGGTCAGCGTGAGGGCGAAGAGGAAGTCACTCCAGGAGAAGAGGAAGGTGAACAGGCCGGCGGTGATGAGGGAGTTCCGGCTGATCGGCAACACGATCGCGACGAACGCCCGGAACAGGCCGGCCCCGTCCACCCGGGCAGCCTCCACCAGCGACGGTGGGAGCGAGAGCATGAACGAGCGCAGGATCAGGATCGCGAACGGGATCCCGCTGCTGCAGTTGGCCACGATCAGGCCGGGGATCGAGTTCAGCAGCCCGATCCGCTCGTAGGCCGTGTAGAGCGCGTTGGCGATCACGATGCCCGGGATCATCTGCGAGACCAGGATCGCCAGCAACCCGATCCCGACCCAGCGGGACCGGAACTGCGACAACGCATACGCACACGGAGCGGAGACCAGCAGGCAGAGCACCACCGTGCCACCCGCGATGAGCACGCTGGTGACCAGGTTGTGCCCCTGCTCGCTGAGCGCCCGCCGGTAGCCGGCGAACGTCGGGTCCAGCGGCAGGAAGCCGGCCGTCAGGGTGTTGCCGGAGGGCTGGAGCGAGGCGTTCACCATCCAGTAGACGGGGAACAGCATCATGCCCAGGATCAGTACGCCGATCGCGGTGTAGATCGCGCGACGGACAGCCGAGTCGGACATCGTCGTACCCCTCCTATTCGTCGACGGCACGGCGGGTGCCGCGCAGGTACAGGACCGCGAACAGCAGCGAGATCGCGATCAGGATGTTGCTCAGCGCCGCGCCCTCGCCGAACTTGAAGTCGACGAACGACCGCTGGTACGACTGGGTCGCCAGCGTCTGGGTGGCATTGGCCGGGCCGCCGCCGGTCAGGCCGAGGATGATGTCCAGCACCTTGATCGTGTAGACCACTCCGAGCACCAGCAGCACGCTGGCCACCGCGCGCAGGTTCGGCCAGGTGATGTACCGGAAGGCGCGCCAGCCGGTGGCGCCGTCCAGTTGGCCGGCTTCGTACAACTCCTGCGGGATCTCGGCCAGACCGGAGTACAGCAGGGTCACGTTGAACGGGATGCCGATCCAGATGTTCACCCCGATCACCGCGATCAGCGCCACCGACGGCGAGTTCAGCCACGGCACCGGATCGTTGATCAGGCCGAGTCCGGTCAGGGTGCGGTTCAGGATGCCGCTATCCTGTTCGAGAATCGACCGCCAGGTCGCGCTGGAGACGATCAGCGGCAGCAGCCACGGCAGCAGGAGCAGCGACCGCAGCAGATTGCTGAGCGGGAACCGGCGCCGGAAGAACAGCGCCAGCGCCAGGCCGGCGGCGAACTGGAAGGCGATCGAGCCGATTGTGAACAACGCCGTGTTCACCATCGCCTGCGAGAAGAGCTGGTCCCGCACGACCGTCGAGTAGTTCCGCAGTCCGACCCAGGGCGCCTGCCCGGTGAAGAAGGTCCGCAGGGTGTAGTCCTGCAGACTCATCATCAGGTTCTTCAGCACCGGGTACCCGAACAGCGCGAGCATCGCCAGCGCGGCAGGCGCCACGAAGAGGACCTTGGTCAGGTCCTCGCCGCGACGGCGCCGTCCCCGGGAGCTCACCCGCCGGAGGCCTTGCTGAACGCGTCCTGCGCCGTGGCCTTGCCGGTCAGCGCCAGCGCGATCGCCTGATAGATCACCTTGGCAGCCTCGGGCCACTTCTCGCCGAGCTTGCCGGTCCGCGCCCGGGCGGTCTTGACCTGTTCGGCGAACGCCTTCATCGAGGGCACCTCCTTGGCGTACTGGTCGAGCAGCGCGGTCTTGGTCGGCAGGGTGAAGCGGGCCTTGGCCCAGGCCATCTCGTTCTCGTCGGAGTTGAGGCACTTCACGAAGTCGGCGGCCTTCTGCTGCTTGGCCTGGTCCTTGTTCAGCGGGACCGTCCAGGCCTCACCACCCAGCGGCGCGACCGGCGTCTGGTCCGGCTTGTTCAGCGGGAAGGTGACCACGTCCCACTTGATGTTCGGAGCCTTCGCCAGCGCCGGGATCTGCCACGGGCCGTTCACCATCATCGCGGCCTTGCCGGCCGCGAACTGGTCCTTCGCGTCGCCCTGGGTCCAGTTGATGACGCTCTTCGACGCCGAGCCCGACTGCACCAGATCCACCCACAGTTGCAGCGCTTCGGCGACCTGCGGACTCTTCAGGTCCGTCTCGTCGCCACCGTTGGTCCACATCGCCGGCAGGAACTGCCAGGAGCCTTCGTAGGTCGCGTTGGCGTTGAAGGCGATGCCGTACCGGCCGGGCTTGGTGAGCTTCTTGGCGGCGCTCTTCAGCTCGTCCCAGGTCTTCGGCGGCTGAACGCCGGCCTCCTGCAGCATCTGCGTGTTGTAGAACAACGCGATCGTGTTCGTCACCGGCGCCAGTCCGTAGAGCTTGCCCTGGTACGACGTCGCGTCGTTCATGCCCTGGATGACCCCGTCCCCGGACAGGCCCATGTCGTTCAGCGGCGCGAGCGCGCCGGTCGCGGCGATCTGCTGGACGTCGGGGTTGTCCAGCATCAGCACGTCGGGCAGCGTCTTCGAGGAGGCCTGCTGCAGGACCTTCGCGATCAAGGTGTCACCAGGCACCGTCTCGCGCTGCACGGTGATGCCGAGCTTGCCCGCGCAGGAGTCGAGGCCCTTCTGCACGAGCGCCTTGTCCGGGTCGTTGTTGTAGTAGTCCAGGATCGAGAGGCTGCTGACGTTGCCGCCGGACGAGGACGGCGAGCTGTTCCCGCTGTCGCCGCAGCCGGCGACGACGAGCGACAGAGCCGTCGTACCCGCCAGGGCCGCGGCGATCCGCTGCGTGATCATGACATTGCACTCCTTGGATGAGTCGGCGACAGCCACCCGTCCCGGCGCCGGTCAAGCGCTTAACCACATTCACGAAAAGGAAGCCGTCATTCAGTTGTGGGATGCCCGGCAAAGCGGTTAACTAGCCGCGTAGTCAGGGACTATGTTCCCTACGTCACACCACTGTCAAGGCCCTGGGGCGGTCCGGATGACAGGCTGGGCGGCAGCCGAGAGCGGGGTGGAGAACGGCCGATGGTGACCATGCGGGACGTGGCGAAGCGGGCGGGCGTGTCGATCGCCACCGTCTCCTTCGTGCTCAACGACACCAAGCCGGTGACGCCGGCCACCCGGGAGCGGATCGAGCGCGCGATGACGGAGCTCGGCTTCCGCCGCAACGTGGTCGCCCGCGCGCTGGCCAGCCGGCGTACCCGGATCATCGCGATGGCCTATCCAGCGCTGGACCACCGATTCGGGTTCTCGGCCGCGGAGTTCTTCACCAGCGCGGCCGAAGCGGCTCGAAAGCAGGACTACCACCTGGTGCTCTGGCCGGTCGGGAACGACGGCGGCGAGCTCACCGAACTGGTCGGGCAGTCACTGGTCGACGGAGTCGTGCTGATGGAGGTCCAGCTCGACGATCCACGGATCGCCGTGCTCCAGCGGACCGGGACACCGTTCGCCCTGATCGGCCGGACCACCGCCCTGGAGGGCCTGATCCACGTCGACATCGACTTCGACACCACGATCGAGGACGCGGTCGGCTACCTGCACGGCCTCGGGCACCGCCGGCTGGTACTGGTCTCCGGTGATCTGGCCGACCCGAGATTCCACACCTACGGACCGTACGTGCGATCCGAGGCCGCCTATCGCCGGGTCACTGCCGGGTACGGCCTCGAGACCATCGTGCTGGAGTGCTCGGACTCGACCCGCGCAGGTCGGGAAGCCGCGACCAGGTTGCTTCACGACCACCCGGAGACGACGGCCGTCCTGGTGCTGAACGAGTACTCCGCCCTCGGCGTGATGTCCGGCCTGAACCGCCTCGGCCGCCGCATCCCGGACGAGATCTCGGTGCTCTCGCTGATGGCCCCTGACACGGCCGCACTGTCCAATCCCGAGCTGACCATCATGCGAACCCCCGGCCCCGAACTCGGCGAACTAGGCACCGAAGCCCTGATCCGACAGCTAGAGGGCGCCTCCCCCCTCCCCCCGCCCCACCTGATCCCCGCCAAGCTCCACCTCGGCGAATCCACCGCCCCACCCCCGTAGCGCGCGGTCTTCACCAATCCCGCGTCTGGAACGTCCTCAGCGTCTCGCCGGACTTGCCGTACTCGGTGACGGTGAGAGGTCTTGCGGTGGGGTTGGAGGTGGCGTCGGCCCAGGCGAGGGCGAACCAGCCGTCCTTGACGGGGATGTCGTGGGTCCGGCCGTTCTCGGCTTTCAGGCGGATCCGGGTAATGGTGGAGTCGACCCGGCCGCCGTCGCGGTGGAAGTAACCGGCGCAGACCCTCGGTGGACAGGTGCCGCCGTAGCTCGGGAAGTATTGGTCCAGGACCCGGCGCGGCTGGTTGAGGACCGGCTTGATGGTGGGCTGGAACTTGCTGACGACCGGGTCGACCTGGCCGACGCTCAGCCGGCAGGTGAGGGAGTAGCGACCGCTCGGCGACAACGCGACCACCACGGCCGCGGCGCCCTGGACCCGATCCGAGGTGACAACCCGCCACTTCGTCAGGTCATGCCAGTACACGACCGAGCAGTTGCGGAGTTGAGCCGCCGCACCGGCCGGTACAGGATCAGTCGCGGCAGCGGCCAGCAGCGCCTTGGTCGGCTGCGAGTCGCCGGGGATCATGCAGCGGATGTTGCTGCCCGGCTCCGGCGCCGGGATGACCGTGGTCGCCGTGTATTCACTGGCGGTGGCCAGCTTTTGTGCACCGTACCGGAACTCACAGCGGCGGATCATCTCCGACCTGGTCAACGGTTCCAGGGCGGCATCGCCCTGCGGTACGCCGGGAATCGGGGTGAACAGCCCCCGCCGAAGACGAAGCGGCTGTCGTTGGCTTGGGCGTCTGGGCGATCTCGGGCTCGGTGGTGTCGAGGGCGCCCGGAAGCAGAGCAGCACCGACGGCGATGGCGGCTACTCCCGCAACCACGCCGCTGACCGAGAGGACCCGGCGACGGCGACGGCCGCGGCGGCCGCGTTCGAGCAGGGCGGTGGGGTTGATCGGGTCCAGCGGATCGCCGGCCGCGAGGCGGGCGAGGGCGGCGGTGAGGTCCGGGTCGTGGGGCATCTCGGTCTCCTTCACGACGCACACCCGTTCGCGCGGGTCCGGTCGATGGCTTGCCGGAGCGTTTCGAGGCCGCGCGCCGCCTGGCTCTTCACCGTGCCTTGCGAGCAGTTGAGGATCTCGGCGGTCTGTTCGATCGAGAGATCCTCGTAGTAGCGCAGTACTACGCAAGCCCGCTGCCGCGGCGCCAACTCGGCCAGCGCCCGCCGCAACTCGTCCTGCTCGGCATGAACGCCGGTATGGTCCTCAGCCCAGGCCCGCTCCGGCAACCGGTCGGTCGGCGTCTCCCGTCGCCAGGGCCGCCGGCCAGTGTCGAGCGCCGCGTTGACGACGATCCGGCGCGCATAGGCGAACGGAGTCCGGGTATCCAGCTTCGCCCAGACCAGGTACAGCTTGTAGAGCGCGTCCTGGACGACATCATCGGCCCGATGCCAGTCCCCGCAGACGAGATACGCAGTCCGCCGCAACGCCGCACTCGACGCCCCGACGAACTCGACATACTCCCGATCCCGGTCCGGCATCCGCCCCTCCACTCTCCTCTGTCCCCACTAGTACGTCGGGCAGAGGAGGTGGGGTTGCATGCGGGTCAGAGCTTGAGGGAGGTCTCCACGATGCCCGCGAGGTCGTGGGCTACCTCGTGGGCGGTGGCGGAGGACTCGGCTTCGACCATGACGCGGACGAGGGGCTCCGTGCCGGACGGGCGCAGGAGCACACGGCCGGTGTCGCCGAGGCGGGCGGTGGCTGCTGCCACGGCTGCCTGTACGTCGGCGTCGGTGCCGGCCCGGGTCTTGTCGACGTTGGGGACGTTGACGAGGACCTGCGGCAGGCGGGTCATCACGGCGGCCAGGTCGGCCAGGCTCTTGCCGGTCTGGGCGATCCGGGCGAGCAGCATGACGGCGGTCAGCGTGCCGTCGCCGGTGGTCGCGTGGTCGGAGAGGATCACGTGGCCGGACTGTTCGCCGCCGAGCTTGTGCCCGCCGGCCTTCATTGCCTCCAGCACGTACCGGTCGCCGACCTTGGTCTGCTCGACCGCGATCTGCTCCCGCACCATCGCCTGGACGAAACCAAGGTTGCTCATCACGGTCGCGACCACGGTGTCGTTGGACAGCCGGCCCGAGTCGCGCATCGCCAGCGCGAGCACGGCCAGGATCTGGTCGCCGTCGACGAGCTCGCCTGCCGCATCCACCGCCAGGCAGCGATCCGCGTCACCGTCGAGCGCGATGCCGAGGTCGGCGCCGTGCCCGATCACCTCGCGGCGCAGACCCTCCATGTGGGTCGAACCGCAGTTGAGGTTGATGTTCAGGCCGTCCGGCGCGGCGGCGTACGTGATGACCTCTGCGCCCAACCGGCGCAGGGCTTCCGGCGCCGTCAGCGAGGCCGCGCCGTTGGCGCAGTCGATGACGACCTTGACGCCGTCGAAGCGGTTGGGCGCCGACCGGACCAGGTGCGAGACATACGTCTCGAAGCCCTGCCCGTCGTCGAGGACCCGGCCGACGGCCGCACCCGTCGGGCGCTGCCACTCCTCGCCGGTACGGACCTCGATGGCGTCCTCGATGACGTCGTCGAGCTTGATCCCGCCCCGGGCCAGGAACTTGATGCCGTTGTCCGGCATCGGGTTGTGGCTGGCCGACAGCATCACTCCGAGGTCGGAGCCGGTCGAGCCGGTCAGATAGGCGACGGCCGGGGTCGGCAGCACGCCGAGCCGGACGACATCGACGCCGGCGGAGGCCAGACCGGCCACCACGGCTGCTTCCAGAAACTCGCCACTGGCCCGAGGATCCCGCCCCACAACGGCGCGTGGCCGGTGCCCTTCGAAGGCACCGGCCTCGCCGAGTACGTGAGCTGCCGCGACCGAGAGGTCGAGCGCCAGCTCCGCGGTGAGATCCACGTTCGCCAGGCCACGGACTCCGTCCGTGCCGAACAAACGCGACATCAGGTGATCAGCGCTTGCTGTACTGCGGAGCCTTACGGGCCTTCTTGAGACCGGCCTTCTTGCGCTCCTTGATCCGCGCGTCGCGGGAGAGCAGACCGGCCTTCTTCAGACCCGGACGGTTCGCCTCCTCGTCGGCCGCGTTCAGGCAACGAGCGATCCCCAGCTGCAGCGCACCGGCCTGGCCGGTGATGCCGCCGCCGTTGATCCGGGCGATGACGTCGTAGGAGCCCTCGAGGCCGGCCACCACGAACGGCTCGTTCACGTGCTGCTGGTGAACCTTGTTCGGGAAGTAGACGTCGATCGGCTTGCCGTTGACGGTGATGTTGCCGGTGCCCGGGATCAGCCGGACGCGGGCAACAGCTTCCTTGCGGCGGCCGGTGGCGCCGGCCGGGTTGATCACCGCGACGCGACCGGACTCGGCGCGCTGCTCCGGGCTCGGGTTCGTCTCGGAGGTGTAGGCAACCGGGCCCTCGGTGTCGATGGGGACCTCGGTGTCGAGTTCTTCGGTCTCGGTGGTGATGTCGCTCACGCTGTGAATCCTCGTTTACCTGGCTCGGCGATCGCTACTACTGAGCGATCTGGGTGATCTCGAACGGCTTCGGCTGCTGAGCCGTGTGCGGGTGCTCCGGACCGGCGTAGACCTTCAGCTTGCCCAGCAGCTGACGGCTCAGGCGGTTCTTCGGGAGCATGCCCCAGACAGCCTTCTCGACGGCCTTGCGAGGATCCTTGTCCAGGATCTCGCCGACCGGCGTGGCCGTCAGACCACCCGGGTGACCCGAGTGGCGGTACGCCAGCTTGTCGGTCCGCTTGTTGCCGGACAGGGCGATCTTCGACGCGTTGACGACGACGACGAAGTCGCCACCGTCGACGTGCGGGGCGAACGTCGGCTTGTGCTTGCCACGCAGCAGGGTGGCGATCTGGACGGCGAGCCGACCGAGCACGACGTCGGTGGCGTCGATCACATGCCACTCACGGGTGACGTCAGCAGGTTTCGGGCTGTACGTGCGCACGGTCGTTGACCTTCGTTTCTCAGAGGTTGACAAATCAGAACTGGTACGTCGGCGAGCGGCCCGCAATCACACCGGCGAGGACCAGGAACGCACAACAGCAGCCCAGAATACCGGCGTGGACGCCTCGGGGTCAAAGCGAGCCTGAGCCGGTCGGAGACCCCGGCTTGGAACCAACCCGGGACCGCACTAGTTTAGCGGTGAAGATTGCAGTCCGATCCGCGTCCCGCCGGCGACGATGACCCTCACTCACTCCGGCGATGCGCCAGCTTCCGAAGAGGGCATTGTGACCGAACAGTCGCTCACCGTCCGGGACAACCGGACCGGCAAGGACTACGACCTTGCCATCACCGATGGCACCATCCGTGCCGCCGATCTCAAGCAGATCAGTGCAACCGACGGGGACGGTGGCCTGGCCACCTACGACCCCGGTTTCGTCAACACCGCCTCGACCCGGTCGTCCGTCACCTTCATCGACGGCGACAAGGGCATCCTGGAGTACCGCGGCTACCCGATCGAGCAGCTCGCCGAGCAGTCGAACTACCTGGAGGTCGCGTACCTGCTGGTGAACGGCGCGCTGCCCGACAAGACGCAGTACGAGGCCTGGGTGCACGACGTGACGTATCACACGTTCGTGCACGAGAACCTGAAGACCTTCATGCAGGGCTTCCGCTACGACGCGCACCCGATGGGCATGCTGCTCGCCTCGGTGGGCGCGCTGTCCACCTTCTACCCGGAGTCGCGCGACATCTTCGACGAGGAGTCGCGGGGCCTGCAGATCCGCCGGCTGATCGCCAAGATGCCGACGCTGGGCGCCTTCTCCTTCCGGCACGCGCAGGGCAAGCCGTACGTCTACCCCGACAACGAGCTGAGCTACGCGGCCAACTTCTTGTCGATGCTGTTCAAGATGAGCGAGCCCAAGTACGCCGCCGACGACCGGCTGGTGCGCGCGCTGGAGATCCTGTTCATCCTGCACGCCGACCACGAGCAGAACGCCTCCACCAACGCGGTCCGGGCGATCGGCTCCACCCAGGTCGACCCGTACTCCGCGGTCACCGGCGGCATCGCGGCGCTCTACGGCCCGCTGCACGGCGGCGCCAACGAGGCGGTGCTGAAGATGCTCCGCCGGATCGGCACGGTCGACAACGTGTCCTCGTTCATCGAGGGCGTGAAGGCCGGCGAGGAGCGGCTGATGGGCTTCGGCCACCGGGTCTACAAGAACTACGACCCGCGCGCCAAGATCATCAAGAAGGCCGCCGACGACGTGTTCGAGGTGACCGGCATCAACCCGCTGCTGAAGATCGCCGTCGAGCTGGAGAAGATCGCGCTGGAGGACGAGTACTTCGTCTCCCGCAAGCTCTACCCGAACGTGGACTTCTACTCCGGCCTGATCTACGAAGCGCTGCAGTTCCCGCCGGAGATGTTCACCGTGCTGTTCGCCATCCCGCGCACCTCGGGCTGGCTGGCGCAGTGGAAGGAGTCGCTCGGCGACACCGACCAGAAGATCGCCCGCCCGAAGCAGATCTACACCGGCGCCCGTGGCGTCCAGTACGTCCCGATGGGCGACCGCTAACAACATCGGCTGTACTTGGGAACGGCCCCGATCCGGCTTACCTGCCAGGGATCGGGGCCGTTTCTGCGCTTCTGGGTACTACGACGCAGACCGCGCCGGCGCCGGTTCCCGTAGTACTGCGATGAGTTCGTCCAGCGCCCCACGGGCGCGGGCCATCGCCACGTGGTCGATGTAGTCGCGCGACTCGACGATCTCGCCGTCGCGGACGCGGAGTACGAAGACGCAGGGCACCCGGAAGTGCTCCCCCGTCGCGATCGCCGTGCCCGCGTAGTCGAACTCGGCGACGATCACCTCCGGATCCTGGGTCTGGTGGATCCGGATCGCGTCCGGCTGGAACCGCACCGCCTCCGCCACCTGCGGTCCGCGGCCGTTGAAGTGCTCGCGGAGCGCGTCGCGGGTGAGCAGCGGAGGATCGCCGTACGGCGACATCGGATGCCGGACGTCGGTCTGTTCGGCGTACAGGGCCGGCAGCGCCTCGAGGTCACGGTCGGCGACACCGTGCACCAGGCGAAGAAATACGTCTTCCGGAGTCATGACTCCGAATATAAGGAGTTGCGACTCCGTTTACAACCACGGAGTCCTTTCGAACGTCTCCTAAGCTGATGACGACCACAGCGAGGAGTGCGATGAGGCCGTTGCGCGCGGATGCCCGGGACAACCGGGAGCGGATCCTGACCGCCGCCGAGGACGTCTTCGGCCGGTCGCCGAACGCCTCGACCGACGAGGTCGCCAAGCTGGCCGAGGTGGGGATCGCCACTGTCTTCCGGCACTTCCCGACCAAGGTCGAGCTGCTCGAGGCAGTCCTGACGCAACGGCTGGAGCGGCTGCGCGACCGCGCTCTCGAGCTGGCTGGCAGCGCGGATGCCGGCCACGCCTTCTTCGGCTTCTTCAGCCAGGTGGTCGCCGAGTCCGCGTCGAAGCTGGCCATCGCGGAGGCCCTCAGCGCATCGGGGACCGTCGCCGGCGACGAGGCGAAGGCAGCAGGCCAAGGCATGCGTGAAGCCTTCGGCGCGCTGCTCGATCGAGCGCAGCAGGCAGGCGCCGTACGCCGAGACGCCGCCTTCCCCGAGGTCTACGCCCTACTGGTCGGCGCCTCCCGTGGCGCCACCGCGACCGGCCTCGAATCCGACGCGCGCGACCGCATGCTCGCCCTGCTCTACGACGGCCTGCGGGCATCGTGAGGCGCTGGCGATCCTGGTCCCGCCGCCGACGGCTGCTCATCAGCCTGGCATTGGCGTTCGTCCTGCTGATCTTCTTGCCACTGGGCGCATTGGCGATCTCGCTCCGGATCGCCTACACCGGTGACGCCACGGCCCAGACCCGCGGCCAGGACGCCATCTGGCTCGGGCACGCCTGGGTCGACGGCCGGAAGACCGCCACCGACATCACCGCCCTCGCGAATCAGCTGCAGGGCACCGGAATCCGCGACCTCTACGTCCACACCGGCCCACTCGAACACGACGGAACGTTGCCCTTGGCAAAGGTTTCGCCCCGGGCCAGGTGGTTCACCGACGCGATCCACCGGGCGATGCCGAAGCTTCGGGTCCAGGCGTGGCTCGGCGATGTCCTGCAACCGGAGAAGAACCCCGGGATGGACCTCGACGACGCCGCCGTCCGCACCCGGGTGACGAAGACCTCCGAGCAGGTCCTGGCCCAGGGCTTCGATGGAATCCACTTCGACATGGAACCCGTCCGCTCCGGCTCCAAGGGCTTTCTCGCGCTGCTCGACCAGGTCCACGCGATCACGTCGGCCCGCGACGTCCCGCTCTCGGTCGCCGCCGCCCAGCTCAACCCGGCGCCCGGCCTCAACGGTCTGCTGGTCGGCGTCAGCGGCCAGAGCAAGTGGTGGACCAAGTCGTACTTCGGTGCCGTCGCGAGCCGGGTCGAGCAGATCGCCGTGATGTCCTACGACACCTGGACTCCACTGGAATCCCTGTACGGCGGCTACGTCGCCCGCCAGACCAAGATGGCCCTGGAGGTCACCCCACCACACGTGGACCTCCTCATGGGCCTTCCCTTCTACTGGGAGGACAACTTCTCCCACCGCGGCTCCGCCGAAACAGTCCAAGCCGCCATCCGAGGCGCCCAACTAGGCCTCGGCAAGTCAGAGCGCCAGAACTTCGGCCTAGCCCTCTACGTCGACTTCGCCGCCACCGAGGACCACTGGACCACCTACCGCAACACCTGGTGCGACAACCTCAGCTGAGCGCCTGCCGCCGCAGCGTCTCCATGACTCCCGCGACCTCCCGCAGCCGGTCCTCGGGGATGCGGCCGATGACGTGCCAATCGTCGGCGGTATTCAGAATCACGTCGCCATCGTCGATCTCGACGGATTCCACCTCACGCCAGTCGACTGTCTCGGTGAAGATGCCACGCCGGATCCGCAGGCCGGTCGACGTCACCACCACCCGCTGGAGCCGCTCCACGAGATGCCACCAATAAGGTGCCGACTGCGGGATCCGCCAGGGCAGGTCCTGCAGCACGGGGACCGGCTCCGGATGCACTGGCTCCGGGTCAGGCTCCTCGTCGACAGGCAGGTCCAACAGCCGCAGCCCCGGCTGCTCCACTCTCCACGGCGAGCGGCGCGGTGTCCGGAACGATGTCACCGGCCGGAGGATCCGATCGCCCAGAGCCGCGGTAGGCCAGGCACCGAGGACGATGGTCGGCCAGGCCCCCTCGGCCAGATCGCCTACCAGCAAGGCGTTCCCTCGGTAGCTGCTCAGCACCCAACTCCACTCCAGCCGAGCAGCCGCCGGCGGCAGTGGCTCATCGCTCTCGTCATCGGCCAGTACTCCGTACGAGGCGCCCAGCCGCCCAGCCGCCTCCTCGTCGTCGAGTTCCAGCGCGATGAAGCCGAGCACCTGCTCACTGCCCTCCCCCGGCAGGATGCTGAACCCCATGAGCCCGTCCGGCTCGATCCACACCGGCAACCCAGCCGCCGACCAGGTACGCCGGGGGCGTGCGCGCCGGCGTACCAGGTCGTGGCGCAGGATCAGCAACGCGAGCAGCCAGGCGCCACCGGCGACCGTCCACCACATCGTGTAGTCGGCGAGCTCTGCCTGCAGCCGTACCCAGTCAGCGTCCTGGGGATCCACCAGGACGGGCAGCTCGTCCCCCTTCTTCGGGTAGTCCAGGGACGAGGTGCTGCGCATGCTGCCGTCGGGAAGCCGCAGCAGGAGGTCGTCATCCTTGAAGCCCACCACCACAGCGGTCGTCTGGACGGCCCGGTCGAGGTGCACCTGCTCCCGGTCGACCTGCCAGCGCATGACACCCAGCACCGCGAACCCTGCGACCACCAGGACGGCTATTCCTGCCAGAGCGGGCGTGAAGCGGATCGGGTTCGCGGGGCCGATCATCACCGGCACCCGGTGCACCCGGGCGAGCAGCTCACGCCTGCGGATCTGGCTCCAGGTCAACGCGAGGAGGAGCGCCACACAGCCGGCGCCGTAGACCGTCCATGCCGTGTGCGCCGACTCCACGTCGTCGTACCGCAGATCGAGCACCAGGAACACCAGCCCGGCGACGGCCGCCAGCCGGGGCAGCCACCACCAGGCCAGAAACGACGCCAGGCAAGGGATCATCGCCAGCGAGAAGGTCAGATCCGGACCGCAGTCGGACGGATCCGTCACCGAGCACGGGGTGTCGCCGGACCCGATCACCGACACCGCGATCGCCGCCATCCAGGCAGCCGGCATCAGCCAGCGGTAGAGCCAGCTCGGTACGCCTGCGTTCAGCCACCTCTCGGCCAGCTCTTCCCCCATCGGAGAAGACTAACGGGCGCGCTGGACCCGGGCCTCGTCCCAGACCGGTTCGGGGGACTCGTAGACGTTGCCGTCGCTGCCGAAGACCAGGTAGCGGTCGAAGCCGCGGGAGAACCAGCGGTCGTGGGTGACTGCCAGAACAGTTCCGTCGAAGGAATCCAGGCCCTCTTCGAGTGCTTCGGCGGACTCGACGTCCAAGTTGTCGGTCGGCTCGTCGAGCAGGAGCAAGGTGGCGCCGGACAGCTCCAGCAACAGGATCTGGAACCGGGCCTGCTGACCGCCCGACAACGAGTCGAAGCTCTGCTCGGCCGCGTGCGCCAGCTCGTACCGATCCAGCTTCCGCGAGGCCAGCTCCCGGCCCATCCCGTCCCGGTGCTCGTCGCCGCGGTGCAGGATCTCCAGCAGCGTCCGGCCGGCCAGCTCGGGGTGCTCGTGCGTCTGCGCGAACCACCCCGGCCGCACCCGCGCGCCAAGCTTGGCTTTGCCGGTGTGCGCGACCGACGGGATGACCATCTCGCCGACCGGTTGGTGCTCGATGTCCGGATCGGAGCCGCCGTTGGCCAGCAGCCGCAGGAAGTGCGACTTACCGGAGCCGTTGGAGCCCAGGACGGCCACGCGTTCGCCGTACCAGACCTCGAGATCGAACGGCTTCATCAGCCCGGTCAGCTCCAGGCCCTCGCAGACGACGGCGCGCTTGCCGGTGCGTCCGCCGGTGAGCCGCATGCTGACCTTCTGCTCGCGCGGGATCGCCTGCGGCGGCCCGGCCTCCTCGAATTTGGCCAGCCGGGTCTGCGCCGCCTTGTAGCGCGACGCGAGGCCGTCGTTGTAGGCCGCCTTCGTCTTGTACATCAGCACCAGTGCCTTGAGCTTGGCGTGCTCCTCGTCCCAGCGGCGGCGCAACTCCTCCAGCCGCTCGAACCGGTGCTTGCGCGCTTCGTGGTACGTCTGGAAGCCACCACCGTGCGTCCAGATGGTGTTGCCCGCGGCACCCAGTTCGACGGTGACGATCCGGGTCGCGGTGTTGGCCAGCAGCTCGCGGTCGTGGCTGATGTAGAGGACCGTCTTCTGGGTGGCGTTGAGCTGCTCCTCGAGCCAGCGCTTGGCCGGTACGTCGAGGTAGTTGTCGGGCTCGTCGAGCATCAGCACCTCGTCCGGGCCGCGCAACAGCGCCTCGAGCACGAGCCGCTTCTGCTCGCCACCGGACAGCGTCTTCACCTCACGCCAGCGGCAGTTGTCGAACGGGATCCCGAGCGCGCTCATCGTGCAGACGTCCCAGAGCACCTCGGCGTCGTACCCACCGACCTCGCCCCAGTCGGAGACCGCCTGGGCGTAGCGCAGCTGGGTCTTCTCGTCGTCGGCCTCCATCATCGCCAGCTCGGCCTGGTCCAGCTTGGCCGCGGCCGCCCGGATCCGCTCCGGCGCGACACCGAGCAGCAGGTCACGGACGGTCGTCTCGTCCCGTACCGAGCCGACGAACTGCCGCATCACTCCGAGCCCACCGGACCGGGCAACGCTCCCGCTGTGCGCCTTGAGGTCACCCGCGATGATCTTCGTCAACGTCGTCTTGCCCGACCCGTTGGCCCCGACCAGGGCGACCTTGGCCCCGTCCCCGACCCGGAACGTGATGTCGTCCAGCAACACCCGCCCGTCCGGCAACTCGAACCCGATCCCCGCAACCTCGACGTGACCCATACCCCCCAGTCTGACGGCCCGCCCCAGCCACCCGCGACCGGTTATCGTCTTCCCTGACCGAACAGGGAGCGTGATGAACGACAAGCCGGTGACCCACGAGACCGTCGAGGCCGAACTGCAGCGGCTGATCGACAACCTCCGAGGCGCGGACGCGGCCACCGTCGAAGCCGAGACTGCACGCCTGCAGGCGATGGCCGGACAGGTCCAGGACGCCCCCGGCCGCGAACGCGCCTTCTCCCGGGCCGCCGAGCTCCCCCGCCTGCTGGCCGGCCCACCGGTCCCCGCCAGCGCCGAGTTCGCGCGGGCGCAGCTGTTGTTCGATCGTGCGATCAAGGATCAGGGACCAGCCGAAGTCCGGATCCCGCGGCTCGAGCAGACAATCGAGCAGATCGGCCAGCTCGCCGATCAGGCGCCGGTACGAGAGGCCGGGGCGATACGCCGGCTGAACAGCCCACTGGTGCGGCTGATCGAACACCTGCAGAGCAGTACCGGATGAACGTCGGCCAGCCGATCCCCCGGAACAGCAACGAGTACCAGTGGGTGCGCAACGCCATCCGCTCGGTCGAGAAGCTCTCCGGCCGCCCGTCCCGTTGGAACGGCGAACTGTACGAAGAGCCGCGCGACGGAGTCCTCGGGAGCGCCAAGGACGGCGGCGCGATGACGCTGAGCGTCGACAAGGTGCTCAAGCCGATCGCCATGGCCTACACCGCCGGGCGGCCGTTGACCGATGACGAACTGACCCAGGTACGGGACGCCGTCCTCACCGTCGTCCACGAGGCCGACCACCTGAGTCACCCACTCGGCGACGAGAACGCTCCCGGCGCAACCCCCGTGTACTCCCCGGAAAACCTGGCCGTCGAGGAAGGGCTGACCGAGACCTGGGCGCACCGCAACGTCAACGCTGTCATCCGTGATGCGGGTATGCACGTCGCCAACCCCGAGTTGCTCACCACAGAGTCCGTCGACAGCTACCCCGCTTACACCGCCGCCACCGACGAGCTGATCAGCGGGACAGCGCAGGTCACCGGACTACCACCCAGCCAGGTCCGCGCAGCGATGGAGCAGTCCGACCGGACGCAGCGCTTCGCGGCAGTGGCCGATCTGGTGATCGACGAGCGGCTGGCCGACGTCATGCCGCCACAGGATCGCCAGGCCGTCAGAACTCAACTGGTGCAGACGATGCGGCCGTCGTTCGGCGAGGTCGCCGCCGCCCAGCAGAGCGAGGAGATGGCCGGGGTGGCGAAGTCCATCGCCGGTCACCAGGGTGCCCAGCGGGCGGTGACAGCTTTGAGTACGACGACAGCTGAGCTGGACAACCGGTATCACGAGGCCGCTGTCGAACAGTCGCCCGAGGTGGATCATCTGCGGAAGTTTCTGGGCGGACCGCCCCCGCAGGCCGGTACGTACCGGGGTGCTCAAGGGGATGGCGCCGTGCCGGACAACGTGCGGGCGTTGCGGGGGAGGTCGGAGAAGGGGCAGTCACCATCCCTTTAGGTGGTCTAGGTAGATGCCGCCGGACGGGCGGACCGTGCCCGTCATGAAGAGCTTGAGCGGTGCGGCGTACAGGCCGTAGGTGCGGGTGCCGGTGAAGAAGCCGGCCGAGGAGCAGCCGTCGTAGCCGACCCAGACCTCGCGGATGCCGGTCGTGGTGTCGAAGCGCAGCACGATCGCTTCCTTCGGGCGGGCTGTCTGGGGCGCGCACTTGAACACGGGCAGGCTCGGGTTGCGCTCAGGCAGCACCTTGATCGCGTCGACCACCTGCTGGGCCGTGGTCGCGTTGAAGTGCGCTGAGCCGAGCAGCATCTGAGCGCCCTCCAAGCGGTAGCGGCAGGCCTCGAGGCCGAGGACGACGGCATTGTCGAGGTCCAGGCCGGTACCGGACGGCACCGCCTCATGCGTGGGGGCCGTGAGGATCGCGTGCTGTTCAGGACATGTGGCGGCGGGGTCTGTCGCGGCTTCCGGTGCGGCCTTCGAGCCCTTGTCGACGGCGGAACCGGCGGCGTTGCTGTCCGCGCTGGTAGAGACCGGTGACGGACCTCCGACGACGCCCCACACTCCCCCGATCGCCGCGACCACCACTACCGCCGCCGCGGCCATCGTGAGCCGTTGCCGCCGCCTGTGTACCCGCCTGCGCGCCTCCCTCGCATACCCGGTACTACGCAAGCCCTGCACGGTGTGGGCCTTGCTCTGGAAGGCATCGGCGAGCTGCGGGCCGAGCTCCTGCTCATCCGGCTCAGGCATCCTCGGCTCCTTCCTTGCTCAGCGTGTCCTTCAGTACGGCCAGTGCTCGGTGTACATGCGATCTGGCCGTGGCCTCGGCGCAGTGCAGCAGGTCTGCGATCTCGGCGTACGAGAGCTCCTCGTAGAAGCGCAGCACCACCGCGGTGCGCTGCTTGTCCGGCAAGGTCGCACAGAGCGCCCAGACGGCCTCTGCCTCCGCTCGGGAGCCGGCACCGTCAGGCGCTGCGGCAGCAGTCCTGGTCGGCTCCTCCACGGGGGCCTCCCGGCGGCGGAAGCGACGCCACCAGGAGATGTGCGCGTTGACCACCATCCGCTTCACGTAGGCCTCTGGGTCCTCCGCCCGGCTGACCCGGCCCCAGCGCGCACAAGCAGTCGTCAGGGCGTCCTGTACCGCGTCCTCGGCCAGCGTCTTGTCGCCGGTCAGGACGTACGCGAACCGCAGCAGCGCGTCGGCCTTCTCCGTCACCCACTGCTCGAAGTCGACCGCGCCGGACTGCGCCTCATGAGCCTCTGCTGCCGCCAAGGCTGCCTCCATACCCTCAGGACGGCGCGGGATCCTCGTTCGTTGCAGTCACTCGCAGCACTCTGAAACCCTTCGCGCTGGCGATCCGCTCACAGGGGTAGCCCTGCTCACCCAGCCAGCGCTGCAGCGAGTCCGCACCGAGGTTCTTGCCGACGACGAACCATCCCACGCCGTCGGGGGCAAGGCGGGCGAGCCAGTGCAGCAGCATCTTGTGCAGCTCGGGCTTGCCGATGTGGATGGCCGGGTTGGACCAGATCTGGTCGAACCGCACGTCTTCCGGCACGTCCTCCACGAGGCTGGCATGCACTCGCCCAGCGACCCCGGCAGCCTTGGCGTTCTCGGCGGTGAGCTCCAGTGCTCGGGTGTTCACGTCTACTGCCCACACCTGCGCCTGGGGGTCCTCCACTGCCAGGGCACACGCGATCGGGCCGTAGCCGGTGCCCAGGTCCAGGTAGGTGCCGCCAGTGGTCGGCACGGGCGCCTCGTGCAGCAGGATCGACGTACCGAGGTCCAGGCGGTCGCGGGAGAAGACACCGCTCGACGTGGTGAAGGTGTACTCACGTCCCCAGATCCGGGCGGTGACGGTACGACGTACGTCGGCTGAGGTCGGCTCTGCCGTGAAAAAATGGTCAGCCACGCGTGTGCACCTCTCCCCTGACGTTGCGAGCCTCGATGGCCCGCGCTGCCAGTTGGTCGTCTTCTGGGTACCCGACTTCTTCCAGGGTCAGCCCATGGGCGGGCAGAACGGTCACTGCCGAGTCCCGGACGCCCGCTGCCAGCACCTTGGCCGGCCAGTCCACGTCCCGGCGTCCGTCGCCCACCGGGACGACCGACCCCACCAAGGCCCGCACCATCGAGTGGCAGAAGGCGTCGGCGATCACGGTCGCCTCGACCAGGCCGGGCGCAGTACGACGCCAGCTGAACTCCTGCAGGGCGCGGACCGTACTGGCCCCCTCCCGGCGTTTGCAGAAGGCGGCGAAGTCGTGCTCGCCCAGCAGCCGGGCAGACGCCTCGTTCATCCGGTCCACGTCGAGCGGCTGGAGGACGCGCAGTACGTGGTTCCTGGTCAGCGGGTCCCGGGCAATGTTGTCGTCGCAGATCCGGTAGACGTAGCGGCGCCACAGGGCCGAGAAGCGGGCGTCGAACCCCTCAGCGGCCTCCGCGGCCTTGACCACCCAGACATCGTCCGGCAGTACGCCGTTGAGCCGGTGGACCAGGTTCCGCGCGACGATTCCCTCGGGCAGCCAGACATGGACGACCTGGCCTCTGGCGTGGACGCCGGTGTCGGTCCGGCCGGCACAAGTCACGGACGGGAGCTCGGGCTGCCGCAGTACGGTGGCCAGCGCCTGCTCAAGCACCCCCTGGACGGTCCTGAGGCCCTCCTGACGGGCCCAGCCGTGGAATTCGGTGCCGTCATACCTGAGATCGATCCGCCAGCGCACAGGGCAATCTAACGCAGCAGCGCCCCTCCACCCCCAAGGGGGCGAAAGGGCGCTGCCGATGCGCTGCTGAGGAGTTACTTGTCCTCGGCGGTCTCGCCGGCCTTCGTGAAGCCGGCGGCCTGAGCGGCCTCCTCGGTCTGGAACCAGACCTCGGCGACCGTCTGGTCGTACCACGGCGAGTCGGGGCCGTGGTACTTCATCGAGTCCTCGTTGCCCTTGATGTCGTAGCCCTCGGGAGCGGCGCCGCCGTCCAGCGGGGCCGCGGAGCCCTCGTACTTGCCCGCGACGACGTCCTGGACCTTGGTGTCCTGGACGTCCTCGGCCGGGGCGTCCTCGACCTTGGCCGCGGCCTCGTCCTTGGCGGCCGCCTTCTTCGCGGTCGCCTTCTTGGCCGGAGCGGACTTCTTCGCCGCGGCCTTGGCCTTCGGCGAGTCGGCCAGCGCCTCGACCAGCTCGATCTTCACCATCGGGGCGTTGTCGCCCTTGCGGGGGCCGAGCTTGATGATCCGGGTGTAGCCGCCCGGACGGTCCGCGTAGCGCTCGCCGATCTCGGTGAACAGCACGTGCACGACGGACTTGTCGCGGATCCGCTTCATCACCTGACGACGCGAGTGCTGGTCACCGCGCTTGGCCTTGGTGATCATCGACTCGGCCAGCGGCTGCAGGCGCTTGGCCTTGGTGGCCGTGGTGGTGATCGCGCCGTGCTCGAACAGCGAGGTGGCCAGGTTGCTGAGGATCAGCTTCTGGTGCGCCGCGCTGCCGCCGAGGCGGGAGCCCTTGGTAGGGGTAGGCATCTCTCGTTACTCCAGGAAATCTCAGGCCCCGAGTTCCCGGGGCCTTGGATGGGCCTTGCTAGCTCAGTGACCGGGGTGGTGGGGCGGGGAAGGTATCAGTACTGCTCGGTCTCGGCGAAGCTCTCGTCCTCGTCCTCGGCGTCGTCGCCGTACGCCTCAGCGGCGGCGCGCAGGTCGAAGCCGGGGGGCGAGTCCTTCAGCGACAGGCCCATCTCGGCCAGCTTCAGCTTGACCTCGTCGATCGACTTGGAGCCGAAGTTGCGGATGTCCAGCAGGTCCTGCTCGCTGCGCGAGATCAGTTCACCCACGGTGTGGATGCCCTCGCGCTTGAGGCAGTTGTACGACCGGACGGTCAGCTGCAGGTCCTCGACCGGCAGGGCCAGGTCGGCCGCCATCTGCTCGTCGACCGGCGACGGGCCGATGTCGATGCCCTCGGCCTCGACGTTCAGCTCACGGGCCAGGCCGAACAGCTCGACCAGCGTCTTACCGGCCGATGCGACCGCGTCACGCGGCAGCATCGACGGCTTGGTCTCGACGTCCACGACCAGCCGGTCGAAGTCGGTGCGCTGCTCGACACGAGTCGCCTCGACCTTGTACGTGACCTTGAGGACCGGGGAGTAGATCGAGTCGACCGGCATCCGGCCGATCTCGGCGTCCGCGGACTTGTTCTGGATCGCGGACACGTAGCCGCGGCCCCGCTCGACGACCAGCTCCATCTCGAGCCGGCCCTTCTCGTTCAGGGTGGCGATCTTCAGGTCCGGGTTGTGCACCTCGACACCGGCCGGCGGCGCGATGTCGGCGGCGGTCACGTCACCGGGGCCCTGCTTGCGCAGGTACATGGTGACGGGCTCGTCGTGCTCGGAGGAGACGACCAGGTCCTTGAGGTTCAGGATCAGCTGGGTGGCGTCTTCCTTCACCCCGGCGACGGTGGAGAACTCGTGCAGTACCCCGTCGACCTTGATGCTGGTGACGGCCGCGCCCGGGATGGACGACAGCAGGGTACGGCGGATGGAGTTGCCGAGGGTGTAACCGAAGCCCGGCTCCAGCGGCTCGATCACGAACCGCGAGCGGTGCTCGTCGACGACCTCTTCGGCCAGGGTGGGACGCTGCGCAATAAGCACTTTCGTTTCTTCCTTCTAGGTTCCGCGACGACCACTATTTGAGGTCGCAGAGTGAAGAACCACTCGCGCCGCCGGCGGCTCGGGAGCCACCGGCGGCGACGAGGTCAGTTCTTCGAGTAGAGCTCGACGATCAGGTGCTCGGCGACCTGGGTGTCGATCTGCGCCCGGGTGGGCAGCTGGTGGACCAGGATGCGCAGCCGCTCGGGCAGCGCGTCCAGCCAGGCCGGAACCACTCGCTCGGAGTGGGTCTCCCTGGCGATGATGAACGGGGTCATCTCGACCGACTTCGGCCGGACGTCGATCACGTCGTGCGCCGAAACGCGGTACGACGGGATGTTCACCTTGATGCCGTTCACGGTGAAGTGACCGTGCACGACGAGCTGACGGGCCTGACGACGGGTCCGGGCCAGGCCGGCGCGGTACACGACGTTGTCGAGGCGGGACTCGAGGATGATCAGCAGGTTGTCACCGGTCTTACCAGGACGCCGCGAGGCCTCCTTGTAGTACAGGCTGAACTGCTTCTCGAGCACGCCGTAGGCGTAACGAGCCTTCTGCTTCTCACGAAGCTGGAGCAGGTACTCGCTCTCCTTGGGACGGCCGCGGCCGTGCATACCCGGCGGGTACGGACGACGCTCGAACGCCTTGTCGCCACCGACGAGGTCGACCCCGAGACGGCGCGACTTCTTGGTCATGGGTCCGGTGTAACGGGCCATTGTTAGTTACCTGCCTCTCTCTGGATCAGACCCGGCGCCGCTTGGGAGGGCGGCAGCCGTTGTGTGCGGTCGGGGTGACGTCCTGGATGGTGCCGACCTCGAGGCCGACGGCGCCCAGCGAACGGATCGCGGTCTCACGGCCGGAGCCGGGACCCTTGACGAACACATCGATCTTGCGCATGCCGTGCTCCATCGCCCGGCGCCCAGCGGCCTCGGCGGCCATCTGCGCGGCGAACGGGGTCGACTTGCGCGAGCCCTTGAAGCCGACGGTGCCCGCGGAGGCCCACGAGATGACCGCGCCGGTCGGGTCGGTGATCGTCACGATCGTGTTGTTGAACGTGCTCTTGATGTGCGCGTGGCCGGCAGCCACGTTCTTCTTCTCCTTGCGGCGCACCTTCTTCGCGCCGGCCGCGGTGCGGCTCTTGGGAGGCATAGGTCAGATACTCCTGGGGTGGTCGCGGAAAACGTCTACAGGCATCCGGGTCACTTCTTCTTCTTGCCGGCGATCGCCTTGCGACGACCCTTGCGGCTGCGGGCGTTGGTCCGCGTGCGCTGACCACGCACCGGCAGGCCGCTGCGGTGCCGGCGACCCTGGTACGACCCGATCTCGATCTTGCGGCGGATGTCCGCGGTCACCTCACGACGGAGGTCACCTTCGATCTTGTAGTTGCCTTCGATCCAGTCCCGGAGCTTGACCAGTTCCTCGTCGCCCAGTTCGTGGACGCGCTTGTCACCGGAGATGCCGGTGGCTTCGAGCGTCTTCAGGGCGCGAGTACGACCTACACCGAAGATGTAGGTGAGAGCGACCTCGATGCGCTTGTCGCGCGGCAGGTCAACTCCTACGAGGCGTGCCATGTGGCGGTGTTCCTTTCGTCGGCAGAGGTGTGGTGGCGCGCTGCGTCCTTGCCCGCCTCGGTGAGTTTTTTGTCACCGGCAAGGCCCCGGCCTCTGTTCCGGGGGCAACGTCCAGCTTGTTGCTGTGCTGGACGAGCATGCGCGCTGTGGTGCGAAAGTGCCGTGTGCTGCTCGAGTAAGGCTGAACTCAGCCTTGCCGCTGCTTGTGCCGCGGGTTCTCGCAGATCACCATGACCCGGCCGTGACGGCGGATCACCTTGCACTTGTCGCAGATCTTCTTGACGCTCGGATTGACCTTCATCGAGCTTCTTTCTTCGACAGGTGGTGTGGTGGTCTTACTTGTACCGATAGACGATGCGACCCCGGGTGAGGTCGTACGGCGACAGCTCCACGACTACCCGGTCCTCGGGGAGGATCCGGATGTAGTGCTGCCTCATCTTGCCGCTGATGTGCGCGAGCACCTTGTGCCCGTTGGACAGCTCAACACGGAACATCGCGTTCGGCAGGGCCTCGACGATGGTGCCCTCGAGTTCGATTACTCCCTCTTTTTTGGGCATGTCCTCGCACTTCTGTAGACGACAACTGAATTGGGTACTACCGACTCGCACCGCCATGGGCAGCACGAGAAGAGGCCGCGAAGGGCCAAGGAAAGAGTTTACGCCACCCACCCACGAAAAACCCAATCGGGTCCCAGCGGCACCCCGCGGCGTGTGCTAAAGGGGTCTGGTGGCCAGCCACTGCTCGCCGGCTTGCCAGACGTGTTCGGGCATCAGGTCGAGGAGGTCGCAGGCCGCGTCGAGCTGCGCGAGCGCGGTACCGGTATCGCGGTAGGCGGGCAGGATGACGACGAAGCGGCGGCCTTCGCAGCTGAAACCGAAGGGTGGAACCTGCGCGAGCACCTCGACCGCGCGGGGGTGCAGGACCTGACCGGCCAGGTCCTCGCGACCGTTGAACAGCTGGTACGTACCGGGCAGCCCTGCGATCTCGAGCCGGAGCGGCAACAGGCTGGCCGCAGCGACCGGAGCGAGCTGGGCCGGGAGCACCTGCAGCGGCGGCAGCGGGCGGTCGACGGCCAGGTCGAGGAAGTCGAACCCCAGTTGGCGCCGGCGGACCCGGTGCCGGAAGCGGCCGGTCAGCAGCTCACGACCACGGTGCCGGCCGGCGGTGACGTCGAAGACCTCGGCCGCGGGATCAGTATTGAACGGCGGGAACGGCCAGCGCTCGAGCAAGGTCGCGTCGGTCACGTCGGTCTGCCAGCCGAGTTGCTCGGCCGTCTCCGCCCAGGCCCGCCGCTGCTTGGCGTCGGACAGCCTCATGGCGAGCGTGAAGGTCACCAGGACGAGGAACCAGGCCAGTACCAGCCAGCCGACCCAGCGCGGCTCGACCAGCAGGCCGGCGATCCCCAACGGGATCGCGATCGCGAACCAGAGTACGAAGACCAGGGCGGACCCCTGCCGCAGTTGCCACACCCAGTCCGGCCGCAGCCGTGGACGCCGGGTGTGACGGCTGACCGGGGCCGTTGTCAACGTCGCTTTCCGAGCTGGCCGAGAACGATGAACGCCCACGGGATCAACAGCCAGACCGGCCAGAAGTTCGGCCAGTGCCCGCCGTTGCCGATCCCGATCACGAACCAGATCACCACGTTCAGCAAGACGATGCCGCCGAAGCCACCACCCAGAGCGACCAGCGACTTGCCCTGCTTCTGCTTCTGCCGCTCGGGGAACTCACCGGGAGCCGGCGCGGGTGTCGTGTTCTGCACCATCGCGGGGGTCTGGTACGTCCGTACCGGGGGCAGGTCGCGGACCAGCGGTTCCAGCTCGCCGTACGTCTGGACGGCGTACAGCTGGTCGAGCCGCGAGCTGAACTCGGGCTGGTCCAGCCGTCCGTCGGCGAAGGCATCCCGCAACCGGCCGGCGATCTTGTCGCGGTCGGCCTCGGTGAACCGCTGGTGTGGCTGGTACTGACTGGGCATGCCTCAAGTGTGCCTCAGCCCGGGAGCGCACGGCGTCCCCCGACGGATGGACTGTGGCGTCAACCGGAGAGTGGATCGAAGGTCAGTCGGCCAGCGGGCCGAACGTGACGCCGAGCTCCTTGAGCTTGGCCTCGCCGCCGTCGAGGGCGGTCAGTACCCACGGCCCCTGCGGGGTGAGGGTGAAGGTGTGCTCGGTGTGGGCGGCGGCCAGGCCGTCGTCGGTGACGACCGTCCAGTCGTCCTCGAGCGTGTGGTTGTCCTGCTTGCCCAGCGTGAGCATCGGCTCGACCGCGAGCGCCAGACCCTCGACCAGCTTGGGGCCCTTGCCGGCCTTGCCGAAGTTCGGCACGTTCGGCGGCTGGTGCATCGCCGTCCCGATCCCGTGCCCGACGAAGTCCTCGACGATCCCGTACGCCGAGTTGGCGCGCACGTGGCTCTCCACCGCCGCCGAGATGTCGGTCAGCCGGCCGCCGAGCCTGGCCGCGGCGAACCCACGCCACATCGACTCTTCGCAGATCCGGGCCAGCTCGAGCAGCTCCGGAGCGGTCTCGCCGACGCCGACCGTGATGGCCGCGTCGCCGTGCCAGCCGTTGACGATCGCGCCGCAGTCGATCGAGATGAGATCGCCCTCGGCCAGCACCCGGTCGCCCGGGATGCCGTGCACGATCTCGTCGTTCACCGACGCGCAGATCGAGCCGGTGAAGCCGTGATAGCCCAGGAACGAGGGGGTCGCGCCGGCCGAGCGGATCGCGTCCTCGGCGATCGCGTCCAGCTCACCGGTGGTGATACCGGGCTTGACCTCGCCGCGGAGCAGTTCCAGCGTGCGGCCGACCACCAGGCCGGCCGCACGCATGGAGATGATCTGTTCGCGGGTCTTGATCTCGATCCCGCGGTCCTTAAAGATCACAGACTGCTCTTAACCTTCCAGGGTTTTCAGGGCGGTCAGCACCCGCTCGCTGACCTCTTCGATCTCGCCGACGCCGTCCACCTCGACCAGCAGACCGCGCTGGGCGTACACCCGAAGCAGCGGCTTGGTCTCGGCGGTGTAGACCTCCTGGCGATGCCGGATGACATCCTCGGAGTCGTCGCTGCGACCGTCCACCTTGGCCCGGTTGAGCATCCGGTCGACCAGTACGTCGGTATCCGCGACCAGCGCGACCACCGCGTCCAGCTCGTGGCCGTGCTCGGCCAGGATGTCGTCCAGCGTGCCGACCTGCGGCAGCGTCCGCGGGTACCCGTCGAGCAGGAAGCCCTCACCCGCGTCGGCCTCCGACAACCGGTCGCGCACCATTGCGTTGGTGACCTCGTCGGGGACGTAGTTGCCCGCGTCCATGTACCGCTTCGCCTCGAGACCCAGCGGGGTCTCGTCCTTCACGTTCGCGCGGAAGATGTCGCCGGTGGATACGGCCGGGATCCCGAGCCGGTCCGCAAGCACCTTTGCCTGCGTACCCTTACCCGCTCCGGGCGGACCCATCAGCAACATTCTCATCAGCGCAGGAACCCTTCGTAATTACGTTGCTGCAGCTGCGACTCGATCTGCTTGACCGTGTCCAGTCCGACGCCGACCATGATCAGGATCGACGTACCGCCGAACGGGAAGTTCTGGCTGGCGTTGAGCAGGACGAGGGCGACCAGCGGAATCATCGAGATGATCGCCAGGTAGATCGCGCCGGGCAACGTGATGCGGGACAGAACGTAGGAGAGGTACTCCTCGGTCGGCCGGCCCGCCCGGATCCCGGGGATGAAGCCGCCGTACTTCTTCATGTTGTCTGCAACTTCCTTCGGGTTGAAGGTAATCGAGACGTAGAAGTACGTGAAGAAGATGATCAGGGCGACATACGTCACCATGTAGATCGGGTGATCGCCCTTGACCAGGTTGCCCTGGATCCACTGCGCCCATGGCTTGTCCTGTCTGAACTGACTGACCAGGACCGGCAGATACAGCAGGCTCGAGGCGAAGATGACCGGGATGACGCCGGCCTGGTTCACCTTCAGCGGGATGTAGGTCGAGGTGCCGCCGAACATCTTGCGGCCGACCATCCGCTTGGCGTACTGGACCGGGATCCGGCGCTGCGCCTGTTCGATGAAGATGACCGCGGCCATGATCACCAACCCGATCAGGATCACCACGACGAAGGTCGGAATGCCCTTGGCCTTGCGGATGCTCCACAGCTGGGTCGGGAAGGTGGCGACGATCTGGGTGAAGATCAGGATCGACATGCCGTTGCCGACACCGCGATCGGTGATCAGCTCACCCAGCCACATCACCACGCCGGTACCGGCGGTCATCGTCAGCACCATCACGACGACCGGGAACCAGCCGTCCTTGTACAGCAACGGCTCGTTGCAGCCCTGGAACAGCCGGCCGGGCGTCCGGGCGAGCGCGACGAACGCGGTCGCCTGCAGGATCGCGAGGCCGACGGTCAGGAAGCGGGTGTACTGGGTGATCTTGGTCTGGCCCGCCTGGCCTTCCTTCTTCAGCGACTCCAACCGCGGGATGACCACGGTGAGCAGCTGCAGAATGATGCTGGCGGTGATGTACGGCATGATGCCGAGCGCGAAGATCGCGAGCTGCAGCAGTGCCCCGCCGGAGAACAGGTTGATCAGGTTGTACAGGTTCGCGTTCGAGCCGTTCTTGCTGACGTCGATACAGGTACGCAGCGACTGAACGTTGACGCCAGGCGCCGGCACGACGGAGCCGATCCGGAAGATCACGACAATAAAGAGCACGAACAAGATCTTCCGGCGCAGGTCCGGAGTCTTGAACGCGTTGGCAAAGGCGCCTAACACCCTGTCCTCCCACATGTTTTCCTTGCCCCGGGCAGGGCAGGGCACTAGCAAAGCAGCTGGGCAAGAGACGAACCAGGGCCCGTCCGAACTCCAGCGCACAATATACAAGCGCTGGCTCGCACGAGCCCTGGATACTCACACCTCGGTAGTGGTTCCTCCGGCCGCCGCGATCTTCTCCTTGGCGGACTTCGAGAACTTGTGCACCGAAACTTGCAGAGCAACCGTGAGCTCGCCGTCGCCCAGCACCTTCACCGGGAGACTGTCACGGACCGCACCCTTGGCGACCAGGTCGGCTACGCCGATCTCGCCACCGTCGGGAAACAGCTGTCCGAGCTTGTCCAGGTTAACGACCTGGAACTCCACTCGGTTCCTGCTCTTGAAGCCCTTCAGCTTCGGGAGCCGCATGTGCAACGGCATCTGGCCACCCTCGAAGTTCTCGGGGATGTTGTTACGGGCCTTGCTGCCCTTGGTACCGCGGCCGGCCGTCTTGCCCTTGGAGCCCTCACCACGACCAACACGGGTCTTGGCGGTCTTGGCTCCGGGCGCCGGACGCAGGTGATGAACCTTGAGCGCCATGTCAGTCAACCTCTTCGACGGTGATGAGGTGGCGAACCGCACGGACCATCCCGCGAACCTCAGGCCGGTCTTCGTGGACGGCGGTGTCGCCGATCCGCTTGACGCCCAGGGTGCGCAGCGTGTCCCGCTGGTTCTGCTTGCCACCGATGCCGGAACGGGTCTGGGTCACCTTCAAGCGTGCCATCAGGAGATCCCCTCCGCCCGCGCCTTCAGCAGCGCCGCCGGGGCGACGTGCTCGACCGGCATGCCACGGCGCGCGGCCACAGCTTCCGGCGTCTCCAGGGACTGCAGCGCCGCAACGGTGGCGTGAACCACGTTGATGGCGTTGGAGGACCCCAGCGACTTGCTCAGGATGTCGTGGATCCCGGCGCACTCCAGTACCGCGCGCGCCGAACCACCCGCGATCACACCGGTACCGGGAGCGGCCGGACGCAGCAGCACAACGCCTGCGGCCTTCTCGCCCTGGACCGGGTGCGGGATGGTGCCCTGGATCCTCGGCACCTTGAAGAACGACTTCTTGGCCTCCTCGACACCCTTGGCGATCGCCGCGGGCACCTCCTTGGCCTTTCCGTAACCCACACCGACGGTGCCTTCACCGTCGCCGACGACCACGAGGGCGGTGAAGCTGAAGCGACGACCACCCTTCACGACCTTGGCAACACGGTTGATGGCTACCACGCGCTCGATGTAGGCGGTCTTGTCAGCTGCCGCACCACGACCACCGTCGCGGTTACGGCGCTCACCACCGGCGCCGCCTCCGCGACGCTGCTGGCCTCCGCTCATTTCGAACTACCTTCTTCCCTTTGTGTCGCCATGTCAGAAGCCGAGCCCGCCCTCACGGGCGGCGTCGGCCAGGGCCGCGATCCGGCCGTGGTACTTGTTCCCGGCGCGGTCGAAGACGACCTCGTCGATGCCAGCGGCCTTGGCGCGGTCGGCGATCAGGCCGCCCACGGTCTTGGCCTTGTCCGTCTTGTTCGCCTCCGCACCGCGCAGGTCGGCCTCCATCGTGGAAGCCGAGACCAGCGTGACGCCGGCGACGTCGTCGATGACCTGAGCGAACAGGTGCTTCGACGACTTGCTGACCACCAGGCGCGGCCGGTCGGCCGTGCCGTTGACCTTCTTGCGGACGCGGATCTGGCGACGCAGCCGGGAAGAGGTCTTCTTGGCGGAGTGCTTGTTGTGACGCAATCCGATCGCCATTACTTACCAGCCTTTCCGACCTTGCGGCGCACCTGCTCGCCCGCGTACCGCACACCCTTGCCCTTGTACGGCTCGGGCTTGCGCAGCTTGCGGATGTTGGCGGCTACCTCGCCGACCGACTGCTTGTCGATTCCCTGCACCGAGAACTTGGTCGGAGCCTCGACCACGAACGTGATGCCCTCAGGGGCGTCCACGGTGATGGTGTGGCTGTACCCGAGCGAGAACTCCAGCTGGGTCGGTCCCTTGGCCAGGACGCGGTACCCGACGCCGACGATCTCGAGCTTCTTCTCGTAGCCGTCCGTCACGCCGGTCACCAGGTTGGCGATCAGCGTGCGGGACAGGCCGTGCAGTTCCTTGCTCTTGCGCTGGTCGTCCGGACGCTTGACGGCGATCGTGCCGTCCTCGTCGCGGTCGACCACGATGGGCTCCGCAACAACGTGCGAGAGCTGACCCTTGGGGCCCTTCACAGTGACCGTCTGGCCGTCGATCGTGACGTCGACGCCGGACGGGACCGTGATCGGGAGCTTACCGATGCGAGACATGAGAGTGGTCCTCCTTCCGGTTCTTCGTCACCAGACGTAGGCGAGGACTTCCCCGCCAACGCCCTTGTTCTTGGCCTGCCGGTCGGTCAGGAGTCCCTGCGACGTCGAGATGATCGCGACGCCGAGGCCACCGAGCACCTTGGGCAGATTGGTCGACTTCGCGTACACCCGCAGGCCGGGCTTGCTGATCCGGCGAACGCCTGCGATCGAGCGCTCCCGGCTCGGGCCGAACTTCAGATCAACAACGAGCGTCTTGCCGACGGTGCCCTCTTTGGGCTCCTCCACCTGGTAGGAGGAGATGTAACCCTCCTGCTGGAGGATGTCGGCGATGCCCTGCTTGATCTTGCTGTACGGCATCTGGGTCGACTCGTGATACGCCTGGTTGGCGTTGCGCAGACGAGTGAGCATGTCTGCGATCGGGTCGGTCATCGTCATGGCCTGGGGCCTCTTTCCCGCCGTGGTTTCGCCTCATGGCGACCTACGGTGACTAGATTTTGAGTAGAAAGAACAGTGCTGGCTGAACGCACGGTCACCAGCTGGACTTGGTGACGCCGGGCAGCTCGCCCCGGTGCGCCATCTCGCGCAGGCAGATCCGGCACAGGCCGAACTTGCGGAAGACGGCCTTGGGCCGGCCGCAGCGCTGGCAGCGCGTGTAACCACGCACCGCGAACTTCGGCGTCCGGGCCTGCTTGACCTTGAGTGCTGTCTTCGCCACGTCAGTTCTCCTTGAACGGGAAGCCGAGCTGCCGCAGCAGCGCGCGCCCCTCGTCGTCGTTCTTGGCGGTGGTCACCACGGTGATGTCCATTCCGCGAACCCGGTCGATCTTGTCCTGGTTGATCTCGTGGAACATCACCTGCTCGGTCAGACCGAAGGTGTAGTTGCCGTTGCCGTCGAACTGCTTGGGCGACAAGCCGCGGAAGTCGCGGATACGCGGCAGTGCGAGCGAGAGCAACCGGTCCAGGAACTCCCACATCCGGTCGCCGCGCAGCGTGACGTGCGCGCCGATCGGCATGCCCTCACGCAGCTTGAACTGCGCGATCGACTTGCGGGCCTTGGTCACCGACGGCTTCTGGCCGGTGATCGCGGCCAGGTCCTTGATGGCGCCGTCGATCAGCTTGGAGTCGCGAGCCGCCTCGCCGACACCCATGTTCACCACGATCTTGGTGAGCCCGGGCACCTGCATGACGTTCTCGAAGCTGAACTCCTCGTTCAGCTTCGCGACGATCTCTTCGCGGTACTTGGTCTTCAGCCGGGGCAACGTCTTCGCCTCGGGAGCTGCGGTGGTCATCAGATCTCCTCGCCGGTACGCCGCGCGATCCGAACGCTCCGGAAACCGGTGTACGTCGAGCCGTCGGGGCGCCGCTTCTGCACCTCGACGCGGTTGTAACCGACGCGGGTGGTCACCTTCTGCTTCTTGCCGTCCTTCTCGACCTCGACCAGAAGCATCACGTTGGAGACGTGGATCGGGGCTTCCTGGGTGACGATGCCACCCGTGGTGCCGCCGCGCTGGGCCTGCTGCACCTTGGTGTGCTTCTTGACCCGGTTCACGCCTTCGACGATGACCTTTTCGGCCTCGGGCAGGACCGAGATGATCTTGCCCTCGAGGCCCTTGGACTTGCCGGCGATCACGCGGACGAGATCACCCTTCTTGACGTGCAGCGACCGCTGCACCTTCTGCTGGGGCTTACCTGACATCTCAGAGCACCTCCGGAGCAAGCGAGATGATCTTCATGAACTTCTTCTCGCGCAGCTCCCGGCCGACCGGCCCGAAGATGCGGGTGCCGCGCGGCTCGCCGTCGGCCTTGAGGATCACGGCGGCGTTCTCGTCGAACCGGATGTAGGAGCCGTCCGGACGCCGGCGCTCCTTCACGGTGCGCACGATGACAGCCTTGACGACGTCGCCCTTCTTGACGCCGCCACCCGGGATCGCGTCCTTGACGGTGGCGACGATCGTGTCACCGACACCGGCGTAGCGCCGACCGGAGCCACCGAGAACGCGGATGCACAAGATCTCCTTGGCACCCGTGTTGTCGGCGACCTTCAGTCGCGACTCCTGCTGGATCATCTGTTGATCTCCTGGTTGTCTCGCTGGTTCTCACGCTCGGTGAGCCTTGCGGAACGAATAATTTCGATTGGGTACTGCGAGGCGTCGCTGGTCACTTCGCCTTTTCGAGGATCTCCACGATCCGCCAGCGCTTGGTCGCCGACAGCGGCCGGGTCTCCATCAGGAGGACCCGGTCGCCGATCCCGGCGGCGTTCTGCTCGTCGTGGGCCTTGAGCTTGCTGGTACGACGGATGACCTTGCCGTACAGCTTGTGCTTGACCCGGTCCTCGACCTCGACGGTGACGGTTTTGTCCATCTTGTCGCTCAGCACCAGACCGACTCTCGTCTTGCGGGCGCTGCGCTTCGTGTCGGGGGTCGTGCTCACGGTCTCGTCCTTCGCTGCGTTCTCGGTCATGCCTTGCTCCCAGCCTTCTCGCTGTCGTCCGCGGTCTCGTCAGCGGTGTCATCGGCAGCCGCGGCCACCGGAGCTGAGTCAACCTCTTCGGTGATGCCGAGCGCACGCTCGGTCAGCACCGTGTAGATGCGGGCGATGTCCTTGCGGACGGCGCGCAGCCGGCCGTGGGACTCCAGCTGACCCGTGGCAGCCTGGAACCGGAGGTTGAACAGCTCCTCCTTGGCGTTACCGAGCTTCTCCAGAAGCTCGTCCTTTCCCAGGTTCCGCAGTTCGGCGGCGGTCAGGGTAGCCATCAGTTCTCACCTGCCTCTCGGGTGATGAAGCGGCACTTCATCGGCAACTTGTGAATCGCGCGGCGCATGGCCTCGCGAGCGACGTCCTCGGGAACACCGGACAGCTCGAACAGCACGCGTCCGGTCTTCACGTTCGCGATCCACCACTCGGGCGAACCCTTACCGGAACCCATCCGGGTCTCGGCCGGCTTCTTGGTCAGCGGGCGGTCCGGGTAGATGTTGATCCAGACCTTCCCGCCACGCTTGATGTGCCGGGTCATCGCGATACGAGCGGACTCGATCTGCCGGTTGGTGACGTAGTGGTTCTCCAGCGCCTGGATACCGAAGTCACCGAACGCCAGCGTGGTGCCGCCCTTGGCAGCGCCGGAGCGCTTCGGGTGGTGCTGCTTGCGGTGCTTGACCTTACGGGGGATGAGCACGGTTCAGCTCTCCGTTCCGGTCGTCTCGGCCGGCTTCTCCGCAGCCGGAGCTGCATCGGCCTTCGGAGCCTCGTTGCGGGGTGCGCCAGCGCCACCGTCACGGCGGCCACCACGGTCGCCGCCACGGCCACCGCGATCACCGCGGTCGCCACCGCCACCGTCACGGCGGGCCGGACGGCCACGCTGCTGGGTCGCGGCGCGGGCAGCTGCCTGGGCCTCGCGCTCGGCGCGGGTGCCGGCCAGGTCGCCCTTGTAGATCCAGACCTTCACGCCGATCCGGCCGAAGGTCGTACGTGCCTCGTAGAAGCCGTAGTCGATGTCCGCGCGCAGGGTGTGCAGCGGCACACGGCCTTCGCGGTAGAACTCCGAACGCGACATCTCGGCGCCACCCAGACGACCGGAGCACTGGATCCGGATGCCCAGGGCGCCGCCACGCATGGTGGTCTGCATCGCCTTGCGCATCGCGCGGCGGAACGCCACGCGGCCGGACAGCTGCTCGGCCACACCCTGGGCGACGAGCTGGGCGTCGACCTCGGCGTTCTTGACCTCGAGGATGTTCAGCTGCACCTGCTTGCCGGTGAGCTCCTCGAGGCTGCCCCGGATCCGGTCCGCCTCGGCGCCGCGGCGACCGATCACGATGCCCGGACGCGCGGTGTGGATGTCGACCCGAACGCGGTCACGAGTGCGCTCGATCTCCACACGGGAGATGCCGGCGCGCTCCATGCCCTTGCTCAGCAGGCGACGGATCTTGACGTCCTCGCCCACGTAGTCCTTGTAGAGCTTGTCGGCGTACCAACGGCTCTTGTGGTCCGTGCTGATGCCGAGTCGGAACCCGTGCGGGTTAACCTTCTGGCCCACTATCGGGTCTCCTTCTTCTCAGCCTTTTTGGCGGTCGCCTTCTTGGCCGGCGCCTTCTTGGCGGTGGCCTTCTTGGCCGGCGCCTTCTTCGCGTCGTCAGTCTTGGCGTCGGCCAACTTGGCCTCAGCCTTCTTGGCCGGCGGCGCGACCTCGACCTTGGGGCCGACCACGACGGTGATGTGGCTGGTCCGCTTGTCGATCCGGGTGGCCCGGCCCTGTGCACGCGGGCGGTGACGCTTCAGCGTCGGTCCCTCGTCCACGAAGGCCTTCACCACGACCAGGTCGGCCCGGCTCAGGTGCTCGGTGCCCTCGGCGTTCGCCGCGGCGCTGTCGACGACCTTGTACACGGTCGCGGCAGCGGCCTGCGGGGCGAACTTCAGAGTGGCGAGTGCATCGTCGATGCCCATGCCGCGCACCAGGTCGACCACGCGACGCGCCTTCATAGGCGTCACGCGGACGAAGCGCGCGACCGCGAAGGCCCCGGGCTCCTCGCCCAGCAGGCTCTCGCGACGGGCACTGACGGCCCTACGCTCTTGAACGCTCATGATGTTCGAATCTCTCCGTAGGTTGCTTGCGCGTAATCACTGACCGAGGTCAGCGACGCCGTGCCTTGCGGTCGTCCTTCTCGTGACCCTTGAACGTCCGGGTCGGTGCGAACTCGCCGAGCTTGTGCCCGACCATCGCGTCGGTGACGAACACCGGGACGTGCTTGCGGCCGTCGTGCACCGCGAGCGTGTGGCCGATCATGTCCGGAATGATCATGGATCGGCGCGACCAGGTCTTGATCACGTTCTTGGTGCCCTTTTCGTTCTGCACCTCCACCTTCTTGAGCAGGTGGTGGTCGACGAACGGGCCCTTCTTCAGGCTGCGTGGCATTCTGTCCGGCTCCTATCAGCGCTTCTTGCCGGCCTTGCGGCGCCGGACGATCATGCGGTCGCTTTCCTTGCGGCCGCGGGTGCGGCCCTCAGGCTGGCCCCAGGGGGACACCGGGTGACGTCCACCGGAGGTCTTGCCCTCACCACCACCGTGCGGGTGGTCGACCGGGTTCATCGCGACACCACGGACGGTCGGGCGCTTGCCCTTCCAGCGCATCCGGCCGGCCTTGCCCCAGTTGATGTTCGACTGCTCGCCGTTGCCGACCTCACCGAGGGTGGCGCGGCAGCGCACGTCGACCATCCGGACCTCGCCGGACGGCATCCGCAGGGTGGCCATCCGGCCCTCCTTGGCGACCAGCTGAACGCTGGCGCCGGCGGAGCGGGCCATCTTGGCGCCACCACCGGGACGAAGCTCGACGGCGTGCACCGTGGAGCCGACCGGGATGTTGCGCAGCGGCAGGTTGTTGCCCACCTTGATGTCGGCCGCGGGGCCGTTCTCCACGATGGTGCCCTGCTCCAGCTTGGCCGGGGCGAGGATGTAGCGCTTCTCGCCGTCGACGTAGTGCAGCAGCGCGATCCGCGCGGTGCGGTTCGGGTCGTACTCGATCTCGGCAACCTTCGCCGGGACGCCGTCCTTGTCGTACCGCTTGAAGTCGATCAGGCGGTACGCCCGCTTGTGACCGCCACCGTGGTGCCGGGTGGTGATCTTGCCGGAGCTGTTCCGGCCGCCCTTCTTGGGCAGCGGACGCAGCAGCGACTTCTCGGGGGTCGAACGGGTGAGCTCGACGAAGTCGGCCACGCTCGAGCCACGACGGCCCGGCGTTGTCGGCTTGTATTTGCGGATACCCATTACGACTGGCCTCCGAAGATGTCGATGCGGTCGTCGCCGGCAAGGCTGACGATCGCTCGCTTGGTGTCAGGACGCTTGCCCCAGCCCGTACGGGTACGGCGGCGCTTGCCCTTGCGGTTGATCGTGTTGACGCTGGTCACGCGGACCTTGAACACCTTCTGGACCGCGAGCTTGATCTCGGTCTTGTTGGCGTCCGGGGCGACCTCGAACGTGTACTTCTGCTCGTCCAGCAGGCCGTAGCTCTTCTCGCTCACGACCGGCCGCAGCAGCACGTCCCGCGGGTCCTTGTTGACTCCGTGGCTCATGCCTCTACCTCCTGCTCGGCTTCGGTCGACGTCGCGACAGCCTTGACGGACTTGCCCTTGGGCGTACCGGCGACGAAGGTCTCCAGCGACTTGCTGGTGAAGATGATCGCGTCGTTGCACAGCACGTCGTAGGCGTTCAGCTGGTCGGCCGCGATCAGGTGCACGGTCGGCACGTTGCGCAGGCTGAGCAGCGAGACGTCGTCGTCACGCTCGACCACCACGAGCACCTTGAGGAACTCGGTGACCTCGGCGAGGACGGCCTTCGCGGCCTTCGTCGAGGGCACGTCGCCGTCGACGAACTGGTCGACCACGTGCACGCGGCCTTCACGGGCCCGGTCGGAGAGCGCTCCGCGCAGGGCGGCGGCGATCATCTTCTTCGGGGTCCGCTGGCTGTAGTCACGCGGCGTGGGGCCGTGGACGACGCCACCACCGGTGAACTGCGGCGCGCGGGTCGAGCCCTGACGGGCGCGGCCGGTGCCCTTCTGGCGGTACGGCTTGGCGCCACCACCGGACACCTCGCCACGGCGCTTGACCTTGTGGGTGCCCTGACGGGCGGCGGCCAGCTGGGCCACGACGACCTGGTGGATCAACGGAATGTTGACCTGGACGTCGAACAGCTCGGCCGGGAGCTCCGCGGAGCCCTTCTTGGCGACCTTGTCGCCCTTCACGACGACGACGTCAACGGTGCTCATTTGGTAGCTCCCTTCGCGGCGTTGCGGATCAGCACGAGGCCGCCCTTGGGGCCGGGGACGGCGCCCTTGAGCAGGACCAGGCCGCGCTCGACGTCGATCGCGTGGACCGTCACGTTCTGCGTGGTGACCTTCTCGTTGCCCATCCGGCCGGCCATCCGCATGCCCTTGAAGACGCGACCGGGGGTCGCGCAGCCGCCGATGGAACCCGGCGAGCGGTGCTTCTTGTGCACACCGTGGGTGGCGCGCAGGCCGTGGAAGCCGTGCCGCTTCATGACACCGGCGAAGCCCTTGCCCTTGCTGGTGGCGGAGACATCGACGATCTCGCCCGCGGTGAACGCCTCGGCCTTGATCTCCTGGCCGAGCGTGTACTCGCTGGCGTCAGGGGTGCGCAGCTCGAGCAGGTGGCGGCGAGGAGTCACGCCGGCCTTCTCGAAGTGGCCGCGCATCGGCGAGGTCACCTTGCGGGGGTCGATGTCGCCGAACGCGATCTGCACGCCGTCGTAGCCGTGGCTGGCCGAGGTACGAACCTCGGTCACCACGCACGGGCCGGCCTGGATCACGGTGACGGGGACGACACGGTTGTTCTCGTCCCAGGTCTGGGTCATGCCGAGCTTGGTGCCCAGCAGACCGCGCGTGTTCTTGGTTTTGCTCATTGGCTGTTCGCGTCCCTCAGAGCTTGATCTCGATGTCGACACCGGCCGGCAGGTCGAGACGCATCAGCGAGTCGACGGTCTTCGGCGTGGGGTCGATGATGTCGATGAGCCGCTTGTGGGTGCGCATCTCGAAGTGCTCGCGGCTGTCCTTGTACTTGTGCGGCGAGCGGATGACGCAGAACACGTTCTTTTCCGTCGGCAACGGCACCGGGCCAGCAACCTTCGCACCAGTACGCGTCACCGTCTCGACGATCTTGCGCGCCGAACTGTCGATGACCTCGTGGTCGTAGGCCTTCAGCCGGATGCGGATCTTCTGTCCCGCCATCGCTTCGCTACGTCCTTCTCTTTGTCTTCGTCTTTGTCGCTCCGACCCCCGCGGTCGGGTGTGTCGCGGACGCGGCACGCGCGTCACCACACACTTTCGACCCTGGGATGGAGATCGGGGCCCGGTCTCGGACCGGCACCTCGGCATGGTCTCCGGTCCGGCGCACCAGCCAGAAGAACACTCTGGGGCGCGCCCCGGCAACCTCGCCTGAGCAACCTGAATATTGTGCCAGAGATCGGCATCGGAATGCCAATCGAGGTGGCTTCAGGCGGAAACCGCCTAAAGCAGAGATCCGCGAGGGCTCGACTTACGAGCCCTCGCGGACCTCATGAAATCACTTGAGGATCTTGGTGACCCGGCCGGCGCCGACGGTACGGCCACCTTCCCGGATCGCGAACTTCAGGCCCTCTTCCATGGCGATCGGCTGGATCAGCTCGACCGTCATGTCGGTGTTGTCGCCCGGCATGACCATCTCGGTGCCCTCGGGCAGCGTGACGACGCCGGTGACGTCCGTGGTGCGGAAGTAGAACTGCGGGCGGTAGTTCTGGAAGAACGGCGTGTGACGGCCGCCCTCTTCCTTCGACAGGATGTAGACCGACGCGTCGAAGTTGGTGTGCGGGGTCGTGGTGCCCGGCTTGATGACGACCATGCCGCGCTCCACGTCTTCGCGCTTGGTGCCACGAAGCAGCAGACCGACGTTCTCGCCGGCTTCACCGGTGTCGAGCAGCTTGCGGAACATCTCGATGCCGGTGACCGTGGTGGTCTGCTTCTCCGGACGGATGCCGATCAGGTCGACGGTCTCGTTGACCTTGACCACGCCGCGCTCGATCCGGCCGGTGATGACGGTGCCGCGACCCGTGATGGTGAAGACATCCTCCACCGGCATCAGGAACGGCTTGTCGATCTCGCGAACCGGCTGCGGGATGTAGGCGTCGACCGCATCCATCAGCTTCAGGATCGACTCACCCCACTTCTCGTCACCCTGCAGGGCCGGGTGGGCGGCAACGTGCACGACCGGCGCGTTGTCACCGTCGAACTCCTGCTCGGAGAGCAGCTCGCGAACCTCGAGCTCGACGAGCTCCAGGATCTCCTCGTCGTCGACCATGTCGCACTTGTTCAGCGCGACGACCATCGCCGGCACGCCGACCTGACGGGCGAGCAGCACGTGCTCACGCGTCTGCGGCATCGGGCCGTCGGTGGCGGCGACGACCAGGATCGCGCCGTCCATCTGGGCCGCACCGGTGATCATGTTCTTGATGTAGTCCGCGTGACCCGGGCAGTCGACGTGTGCGTAGTGCCGGGCCTCGGTCTGGTACTCGACGTGCGCGATGGAGATGGTGATACCGCGCTGACGCTCTTCCGGCGCCTTGTCGATCTGATCGAAGGCCGACGCCTCGTTCAGGGTCGGGTACTTGTCGTGCAACACCTTGGTGATCGCCGCGGTAAGAGTGGTCTTACCGTGGTCGATGTGACCGATGGTGCCGATGTTGACGTGCGGCTTAGTCCGCTCGAACTTCGCCTTAGCCACTGGGGCCCTCCTGGGAAATGTTGACTTACGCCGTACGCCGACGCGCTGTGGGTTGGTTGGTCCGGGGCGAGATTACTCGCCGCGGGCCTTCTTGATGATCTCTTCCGCCACGTTCTTCGGAACCTCGGCGTAGGAATCGAACTGCATCGAGTACGACGCGCGGCCCTGGGTCTTCGACCGCAGGTCCCCGACATACCCGAACATCTCGGACAACGGCACCGAGGCCTTGATGGCCCGGCTGCCACCGGGGCCCTCGTCCATCGACTGGATCTGGCCGCGGCGTGAGTTGAGGTCGCCGATCACTTCACCCATGTAGTCCTCGGGTGTGATGACCTCGACCGCGAACATCGGCTCGAGGATGACCGGCTGGGCGCGGCGGGCCGCGTCCTTGAAGGCCATCGAACCGGCGATCTTGAAGGCGAGCTCGGACGAGTCGACATCGTGGTAGGCGCCGTCGGTCAGGGTGACCTTGACGTCCACCATCGGGTAGCCGGCCAGGACGCCGAACTCCATCGCTTCCTGTGCGCCCTCGTCCACCGACGGGATGTACTCCCGGGGGATCCGGCCACCGGTGACGGCGTTGACGAACTCGTAACCGCCCTCGCCACCCGCCTCGACCGCGGTCGGCTCGATGCTGATGATCACACGCGCGAACTGACCCGAACCACCGGTCTGCTTCTTGTGCGTGTAGTCGACCTTCTCGACCTTCTTCTTGATGGTCTCGCGGTAGGCGACCTGGGGCTTGCCGACGTTGGCCTCGACGCGGAACTCGCGCTTCATCCGGTCGACCAGCACCTCGAGGTGCAGCTCGCCCATCCCGGCGATGATCGTCTGGCCGGTGTCCTCGTCGGTCCGGACCTGGAAGGTCGGGTCCTCGTCGGCAAGGCGCTGGATCGCGACGCCGAGCTTCTCCTGGTCGGCCTTCGACTTCGGCTCGATGGCGACCGAGATGACCGGCGCCGGGAACGTCATCGACTCGAGCAGGACCGGCTTGGCCGGGTCGCACAGCGTCTCACCGGTGGTGGTGTCCTTCAGACCCATCACGGCGACGATGTGGCCGGCGCCGACCGACGCGATCTCCTCACGCTTGTTCGCGTGCATGCGGTAGATCTTGCCGATCCGCTCCTTGCGGCCCTTGGTCGGGTTCAGCACCTGGGTGCCGGTCTCGAGCTTGCCCGAGTAGACCCGGATGAAGGTCAGCTTGCCCAGGTGCGGGTCGGCCGCGATCTTGAAGGCCAGCGCCGAGAAGGGCTCGGAGTCGTCCGGCTTGCGCAGCACGACCTCGGTGCCGTCCTTGATGTCGTGACCCTCGATGTCGGGGACGTCGAGCGGGCTCGGCAGGAAGGCGTTGATCGCGTCGAGCAGGGGCTGAACGCCCTTGTTCTTGAACGCGGTACCGGTCAGCACCGGGGTCAGCTTGGAGGCGATCGTGGCGCGGCGGATGCCGGCCATGACCTGCTCCTGGGTCGGCTCTTCGCCTTCCAGGTACATCTCCATGATCTCGTCGTCGGCCTCGGCCAGCGTCTCGATCAGCTTGTCGTGCCACTCCGCGGCGAGCTCGGTGTGGGTGGCCGGGATCTCCTCGACGGTGTAGTCCTCACCCATCGTGGTCTCGCCACGCCAGGTCAGCGCGCGCATCCCGACCAGGTCGACGACGCCGATGAAGTCGGACTCGGCGCCGATCGGCAGCTGCAGCACCAGCGGCACCGCGGCCAGCCGGTCGACGATCATGTCGACGCAGCGCATGAACTCGGCGCCGGTGCGGTCGAGCTTGTTGACGAAGCAGATCCGCGGTACGCCGTACCGGTCCGCCTGGCGCCACACGGTCTCGGACTGCGGCTCGACACCAGCGACACCGTCGAAGACCGCGACGGCGCCGTCGAGGACGCGCAGCGAGCGCTCGACCTCGACGGTGAAGTCGACGTGCCCGGGGGTGTCGATGATGTTGATGGTGTGGTCTTTCCAGGTGCAGGTCGTCGCGGCGGACGTGATGGTGATGCCGCGCTCCTGCTCCTGCTCCATCCAGTCCATCGTGGCCGCGCCGTCGTGGACCTCACCGATCTTGTACGTGATACCGGTGTAGAACAGGATCCGCTCGGTCGTCGTCGTCTTGCCGGCGTCGATGTGGGCCATGATGCCGATGTTGCGCACCATGCTCAGGTCGGTGGTGATTTGTACGGCCACCTCGGTGGTCTACCTCTCGCTTCTGTCTAGCTTCAAAAGAGTGAACGCGGGGGCCCGGGAACGGGCCCCGGCTCACCAGCGGTAGTGGGCGAATGCCTTGTTGGCGTCGGCCATCTTGTGCGTGTCCTCGCGGCGCTTGACCGCGGCACCGAGACCGTTGGACGCGTCCAGGATCTCGTTCATCAGGCGCTCGGACATGGTCTTCTCGCGACGGGCCCGGGAGTACGACGTGAGCCAGCGCAGGGCGAGCGTGGTCGAGCGACCGGGCTTGACCTCGATCGGCACCTGGTAGGTGGCGCCACCGACGCGGCGGCTCTTCACCTCGATGCTGGGCTTCACGTTGTCCAGGGCGCGCTTGAGCGTGATGACCGGGTCGGTGCCCGTCTTCGTCCGGGTGCCCTCGAGGGCGGTGTAGACGATGCTCTGCGCGATCTGCTTCTTGCCGTCCACCAGGATCTTGGAGATCAACTGGGTGACCAGCGGGGAACTGTAGACCGGGTCGATGATGACCGGCCGCTTGGGTGCGGGACCCTTGCGGGGCATTAGCTCTTCTCCTTCTTCGCGCCGTACCGGCTGCGAGCCTGCTTCCGGTTCTTCACACCCTGGGTGTCGAGCGAACCGCGGATGATCTTGTACCGGACACCCGGGAGGTCCTTCACACGACCACCGCGCACGAGCACGATGGAGTGCTCCTGCAGGTTGTGGCCGACGCCGGGGATGTAGGCGGTGACCTCGATGCCGCTGGTGAGGCGAACACGAGCGACCTTGCGAAGCGCCGAGTTCGGCTTCTTCGGTGTGGTCGTGTAGACGCGCGTGCACACACCACGACGCTGAGGGGAACCCTTCAGGGCCGGCGTCTTGTTCTTGGACACCTTGTCCTGGCGGCCCTTGCGGACCAACTGCTGGATGGTGGGCACCGCGTAGGTCTCTTTCTGTCGTCCGGTCGGTTGCTGCGCACCTGACCCCCGCGGTCGGGTGTGTCGCGAGGGCACGGACACGCCGGAGTCATAAACTTTCTGACTGTCGGCAGAAGTCCCGTGCCACGCGCTGACCCGAAAAGTACGAGGGGCACGCATGACGGCCCAGGATGACCCGGGCACGATCGTTAAGACTAGCGGCTGCCTCAAGCACGGTCAAAACAGAACACCGCGCTGTGCAGAGGCGCAGCCGCACTGCCAGTCTACCGGATCCCTGACGGCACTCTCGACGCGGCCGGACCGGGCCATTCGGATTCCTTATGTCTGATCTCGGTAAACATCGTCCCGGGCCGGTTCCGGACCGCGAAGTTTGCGGCATAGTCACGCCCATCAGGTGTAACGACCTGGTAACGGGGATCTGTCGCAGCCGCCGCTCTCGCCAGGAGAAACGCTCGTGGATCACGGTCCCGCCCCCTCGAACCGTCCCCGCCTCACCGCGGACGAGCAGCCGCCGCCAGGTCCGCCCGCCCCACGGACCCTGTCGCCGGTAGCCCGCCGGGCGGCCATCGGTGCCGTCGCCGGCACCCTGGCCGCCGGCGGGTTGGCTGCCGAGATCCTCAGCCGCCCGGACACCCTCCGCAACCGCGTGCTGGCTTCTGCCCGGACCGGAGACCCAACCGGTACTACGGTCGCGGCCCGCGCCCGGGTCGCCCAGCAGCCGAGTCTTGCCACCGACGGCGAGGACCGCGACTCCAGCTTCGTCGCCGGTAAGGGCTCCAAGGCCGCCGGGCAGACCGGCAAGCCCACCGAGTACGCCGGTTATGCGGCCGCTGCCAAGGCCGGCCGCGCCTCCCCCGGATTGCTGACCGGCAAGAGCGGTCCCCTGACCGGTGCCCAGGCCCGGCGGCATCTGCTCAATCGCGTGACGTTCGGGCCGCGGCCGGCCGACGTACAGGCGCTTGAACGGCTTGGGATCGACAAGTGGCTGGCGGCTCAGTTGTCGCCGACGGCCAAGGATGCGGCCGGGGACCGGGTCTGGCGTGCTGTTCCGCTGGCGGGTGCGGATCCCGCCACCGTCCGGAGGTCGATCGATGAGTACTCGTGGGAGGCGATGTTCCACACCGGGATCGCGACGCTCGGTCGTCAGGTCTTCGGGAGCAGGCAGTTGTTCGAGGTGGTGGTGGATGTCTTCGCCAACCACCTGCACGTGGCGACACCGTCGGACCGCGGGTGGGATGTCGCGCCGCAGTACGCGGTGTCGGTGATCAGGCGGCATGCCTTCGGGCGGTACAGCGACATGTTGCAGGCCGCCATGCGACATCCCGCGATGCTGCGGTTCCTCGACAACGACGCCTCTACCCGCGACAGCGTCAACGAGAACCTCGGCCGGGAGCTGCTGGAGCTGCACACGGTTGGAGTGTCATCCGGCTATACAGAGAAGGATGTACGGGCCAGTGCCTATGTACTGAGTGGCCGCGGCGCCACCAAGGACGGTGTCTTCGAATACGACGCCGACAAGCACCGGACCGGGCGGGTGAAGGTACTCGACTGGTCTGCGGCCAACAGCTCGGGTAAGGGGGGCCTGGCCGTCGGCGACCGCTATCTCGACTACCTGGCCAAGCACCCGGCTACTGCCAAGACGATCGCCCGCAAGCTCGTCGTACGGTTCGTAGACGACTCTCCCCCGGCTGCACTGGTCAATCGGCTGGCGCAGATCTACCTGCGCAACAACACGGCGATCCTGCCGATGCTGAGCGCTCTGTTCCGCAGTAGTGAGTTCTGGAACTCCCTTGGCAGCAAGACGAAGCGGCCGCTGGAAGACGTGGTGAGCAGTGCGCGGGCACTCGACCTGCCGTTCGGTCCGGCCACGCCCAAGGGCCTGGAGGGCGTCTACTGGGAACTCAACAACCTCGGCCACGCACCGCTCGCCTGGCCGTCCCCCAACGGCTACCCGGACGTGGCACCGGCCTGGGCCTCAGCCGGCCAGATGCTCGAGCGCTGGTCGATGCACCGCGCTATGACGTTCGGCTGGTGGGAGGGGATGAAGCAGGCGAAGCTGCCGACCGCTCTGCAACCGCGGAAGGGCGATACCTACCGCGAGTGGTTCGACCGACTCGGTGTGCAGTTGCTCGGGCAGCTGCCCGACGCCCGGCAGCGCACCGCTCTGGCGACGTTCGTCGGAGCAAAGCTCACCTCCCGGGTCGACCGGGGGCGGATGGAGTGGCAGGCGGGCCATGTAGTCGCCCTGGTCCTCGACTCCCCACAGTTCCTTGCTCGTTGACCAACTCTTCCCACACCGCCCAGCAGGAGTACCGCACTCATGAGAGACATGCTCGCTTCGTTGCATCCCGACTGCCCTGACTGGCAGCGCCTGGGCCCTACCCCGGCTGACGCCGCTCTGCGGGCCAGCGCTGCGGCAGTGGTGGCCGATGCGGAGGACAGAGAGTCGCAGTGGAGCAAGGGCTTCACCCGGCGCCGCCTACTGGCAGGTGGCCTGGGGGTGGGAGTCGCTGCTACTCAACTGGTGACTACCCGCGTCTCCTGGGCGGACCCCGGCGCTGCGCCGGGTGGCACGCTGATCGTCGTGTTCCTTCGCGGTGGCATGGACGGGTTGTCCGTGCTGGTACCTGCGGATGACCCGGAGCTGCTCAAGGCTCGGCCGTCGATCGCGGTACGGGCCGCTTCGCTGCTCAACCTGCAGCGTGGGTTCGGCATGCACCCAGCTCTTGCTCCCCTGCTGCCACTGATGACGACGGGGTGGCTGGCCGCAGTACCGGCTGTGTCTACTCCTGACCTGACTCGCAGCCACTTCCAGGCCCAGGACTGTCTGGAGCGTGGTGGAGCTGCTAGATCCTCCGTGCAGTCCGGGTGGCTCGACAGAGTCCTGCAGGAGCTAGGGCCCGGTACTACGTTCCGCGGGCTGGGTCTGGGCACCCGGATGAGCCGGTCGCTGCTGGGGAGCTCCAACCCGATCATGCTGAGCTCGCTGAAGGACTTCACCGTCAAGGGCATCGACGGGGTCGCACCGCAGACGCTGGCGGCGCTGAAGACGCTCTACACCGGGATAGACCACCCGCTGGGGGTGCAAGGGCTTGATGCCTTGCAGGCGTCGGCGCGGGCGCAGGGGTACGCCAAGCAGCAGGAGAAGCCGGCCAAGGAGCGCGGCTATCCGGATGGGGAGTTCGGGGCGTCCCTGGCGACGCTGGCGCAGTTGATCAAGGCCAAGGCCGGAGTACGGGTGGCCACTGTGGATCTGGGTGGCTGGGACATGCACACGGATCTCGGCACGGTCGATGGTGGCGACATGACCAACTCGCTGAAGACGGTGGCGACGGCCCTGGCGGCATTTGCTGCTGAGCTCGGGCCTGATCTGGACAACACCACGGTGGTGACCATGAGCGAGTTCGGTCGCCGGGTGGAGCAGAACGCGAACAGCGGGACGGATCACGGGCATGGCGGGGTGGCGCTGGTGCTCGGTGGGGGCGTCAAGGGTGGAGTGCATGGGAAGTGGGAGGGGTTGGCGCCCGGCGTACTGGATCAAGGTGATGTGCCGGGCACCAACGACTACCGCGACGTGCTGTCGGAGGTCGTGATGCGGCGGCTGGGGCTCAGTGAAGCTCAAGCAGGCAAGGTGTTCCCGGGTTGGAAGCCGACGCCACTCGGCATCATGGCCTGAACAGGTCGAGCGCACTGCGTCCGGCTGGTCGCAGTGCGCTCGAACTACTTCAAGCTCTGTCTCAGCTGATGAAGCGGACCTCGGTGATCAGCCCGTCCTGTACCTGATACAGCGCGACGGTCGGGGTCTGGTTGGTGATCGTCTGCTCGATCACCCAGTCGCCGACCAGCATCCGCTGGACCAGCTCCCGCTTGCACTCACCCGCCTCGAACTGCGGCCGGTAGTGCTCCCGCAGGGAACGCCTTCCCCGCATCACCGGCCCATCAGCAAACTGCAGCAGAGCCGTCGGCGAGTACATCGCCAAAAACGCCTCAAGATCATGTGCCTCAAACGCAGCATGCTCCCGCCCCACCACCCGAGAAGCCACAGTCTCCTCCTGCACCGGCGAAGACAAGGCGGTGGCGGTCGCCTGCACACTCTGCTGGCTGGCGGGCACAGCAGCCTGCTCGGCATCGCCGAGGGTGGTCGCGCCGGTGCCACCTGACGCCGCGCCGGCCGGTGCGGGCACCAGGCCGGCGGCCGCCGATGCCTGCGGCGCGACGGCGCTACTGGCAGCTGAGCGGGCCGGCGCTACCGCCGCCTCGCCCCGCGAGGCAGTTGCGCGGGTGGCTGGGGTTGCTGCTGCGGGGGTTTTGGTGGGTTGGTGGGTGGGTGCCGGGATGGTGGCGGCTGGGATGGGGAGTTGGGTGGGTGCGGTGGGGTCTTCGCCCAGGTGGGCGATGGCCCAGTCGAGGGCCTTGGTCACCGCGGCGCGGGACTCTTCGCTGTGGTCGAGCATGTCGAAGCCGTGTTGCCCTTTCGGTACGTCGATGATGTCCAGCGCGGCGCCACCGGCGGAGACGAACTCCGCCACCGGTCGGGCGAGCTCTTCGCGCTCGCGGCCGACGGTAGTCAGCAGCACCGGCAGGTCCTTGTGTTTGCCGATCACTTCGGCGGCGGAAACCAGTTCGTCGACACCGGGCGGAGTGGCGAGCATGGGATAGGTCAGGGCGACGGCACGCAGCCAGTCGGGGCGGCTGTCCAGCCACTCCCCCGCCAGCAGGCCGGCGCCGGAGAAGAACCACAGCACGACGCGCTCGGGGTCTACCTGCGGATCGGCCCGCAGTACGCCGACAGCGGCCTCTACGTCGTCCGCGGCGGTGGCCAGCTGGTCGAGCCCCCGGATCAGGCTGTGATCGACCACGACGGCCACCTGGCCGCGCTGAGCGATGGCTGCGGCATAGCCCTGGTAGACCGGCCAGTCCCGCGGCGACACCTCGAGATCGGCGGGTCCGGGACCACCGTGGACCAAGAGGATCGCGCCGGTGCGAGCGGTCCCGGCAGGCCGGTGGAAGTCGAGCTCGCCGACCCGGTCGACCCGGTGCTCCGCACCCTGCGCGACGTCCAGCACGAACGGTTGCAGGTACGCCGGGAGGTCCGTCATACGCGTCATCTTCGCGCATCCCGCCGACACTTCCACGCCGACCCCTCGCAACACTCCGCAGCCAGTTGACCACCCTCGGCGTGTCGCCCGGCCGGCCTGCTCCACAACCCCTGCGGGTACAACGATCTGGCTCCGTTTCCCCTTGTTGCTAAGGGCAACGAGGGGATCGAACGACGTGGAAACGCCGCGAGGGCGGCACCCCCGGAATGGGAGTGCCGCCCTCGGCGGGTACTACGGACTTCAGTTCTGGTACGAGCCCAGGTCGAAGTCGTCGAGCGGGACCGACTGCCCGGCGGACGGGCCGAAGTCGTAGTCGTACGACTCGTAGCCGACCATCGAGTACATCGCGGCCTTCGCCTCCTCGGTGGGCTCCACCCGGATGTTGCGGTAACGGTCCATGCCGGTACCCGCCGGGATCAGCTTTCCGATGATGACGTTCTCCTTCAGACCGACCAGCGAGTCGGACTTGCCGTGGATCGCGGCCTCGGTCAGGACCCGGGTCGTCTCCTGGAAGGAGGCGGCCGACAGCCACGACTCGGTCGCGAGCGACGCCTTGGTGATACCCATCAGCACCGGACGACCCGAGGCCGGCGTACCGCCCTCAGCCACGACCCGACGGTTCTCGGCCTCGAACATCAGCCGGTCCGCCAGCTCACCCGGCAGCAGGTTCGCCTCGCCGGACTCGATCACCGTGATCCGGCGCAGCATCTGCCGGACGATGATCTCGATGTGCTTGTCGTGGATGGCCACACCCTGCGACCGGTACACCTCCTGGACCTCGTCCACCAGGTGCTCCTGCGCCTTCCGGATACCCAGGATCCGCAGAACCTCCTGCGGGTCCGGCGTACCCTGCGTCAGCTGCTGGCCGACCTCGACGTGCTGACCGTCCTCGATCAGCAGCCGAGCCCGCTTCGACACCGGGTAGGCGACCTCCTCGGAACCGTCGTCCGGGGTGAGCACCAGCTTCCGGGTCTTGTCGGTGTCCTCGATGGCGATCCGGCCGGCAGCTTCACCGATCGGCGCCTTGCCCTTGGGCTGACGGGCCTCGAAGAGCTCGACCACACGCGGCAGACCGTGCGTGATGTCATCACCCGCGACACCACCGGTGTGGAAGGTACGCATGGTCAGCTGCGTACCGGGCTCACCGATGGACTGGGCCGCGATGATGCCGACCGCCTCACCGATGTCGACCGGCTTGCCGGTGGCCAGCGAACGGCCGTAGCACTTCGCGCAGGTACCGGTCTTGGCGTCACAGGTCAGTACCGAGCGGACCTTGACCTGCTCGATACCGGCCTCGACCAGCAGCGCGATGGACACGTCGCCCAGATCGCTGCCGGCTGCCAGCACCAGGTTGCCCTTGGCGTCGAAGGTGTCGGTCGCCAAGGTCCGCGCGTAGGCGCTCGTCTCGACGTTCTCCGCGTGCACGACCTTGCCGTCCGGACCGGCCTCGCCGATCTGCTTGGGCAGGCCACGCTCGGTGCCGCAGTCCTCCTCGCGGATGATGACGTCCTGCGACACGTCCACCAGACGACGGGTCAGGTACCCGGAGTCGGCGGTCCGCAGCGCGGTGTCGGCAAGACCCTTACGAGCACCGTGGGTGGCGATGAAGTACTCGACCACCGACAGGCCCTCGCGGAAGTTGGACTTGATCGGCCGGGCGATGATCTCGCCCTTCGGGTTGGCCACCAGACCACGCATACCGGCGATCTGCCGGATCTGCATCATGTTGCCTCGCGCACCCGAGTGCACCATCATCCAGATCGGGTTGGCCTTGGCGAAGTTCTCCTCCATGGCCTTGCCGACCTCGGCGTTGGCGCCGGTCCAGATCTCGATCAGTTCCTGCCGCCGCTCGGACGAGGTGATCAGACCCCGCTCGAACTGCTTCTGGACCTTCTCGGCCTGGGCCTCGTAGCGAGCCATGATCTCCGGCTTGCTCGGCGGCGTGCTGAAGTCGTCGATCGACACCGTGACACCGGAACGAGTGGCCCAGCGGAAACCGAGGTCCTTCAGCGCGTCCAGGCAGAACGCCACCTGGACCTTGGAGTACCGCTCGGCCAGATCGTTGACGATCGAACCCAGCTGCTTCTTGCCGACCTCGGTGTCCACGAAGGTGTAGTCGCTCGGCAGCGCCTCGTTGAACAGGGCGCGACCCAGCGTGGTCTCCAGCGAGAACCCACCGTTCGGGCGCTCGGTCGAGCCGGCCGGAGCACCGGCCTGGTCGAGCCGGAGCGTGATCTTGGCCTGCAGCGACAGCTCCTTGCGGTCGAAGGCCATCAGCGCCTCCGCCATCGAGCTGAACGCCCGGCCCTCGCCGAGTTCGCCTTCCTTGAGCATCGTCAGGAAGTAGATGCCGATGATCATGTCCTGGGTCGGCATCGTGACCGGACGGCCGTCAGCAGGCTTCAGGATGTTGTTCGTCGACAGCATCAGGATCCGGGCCTCGGCCTGCGCCTCGGCCGACAGCGGCAGGTGCACCGCCATCTGGTCACCGTCGAAGTCCGCGTTGAACGCGGAGCAGACGAGCGGGTGGATCTGGATCGCCTTGCCCTCGATCAGCTGCGGCTCGAACGCCTGGATCCCCAGTCGGTGCAGGGTAGGCGCGCGGTTCAGCAGTACCGGGTGCTCGGTGATGACCTCTTCCAGCACGTCCCAGACCTGGGCGCGCTGACGCTCGACCATCCGCTTGGCGGACTTGATGTTCTGCGCGTGGTTGAGGTCGACCAGCCGCTTCATCACGAACGGCTTGAACAGCTCCAGCGCCATCGCCTTCGGCAGACCGCACTGGTGCAGCTTCAGCTGCGGGCCGACGACGATGACCGAACGGCCGGAGTAGTCGACTCGCTTGCCCAGCAGGTTCTGACGGAAACGACCCTGCTTGCCCTTGAGCATGTCGGACAGCGACTTCAGCGGCCGGTTGCCCGGGCCGGTGACCGGACGTCCACGACGGCCGTTGTCGAACAGCGCGTCGACGGCCTCCTGGAGCATCCGCTTCTCGTTGTTGACGATGATCTCGGGAGCGCCGAGGTCGAGCAGTCGCTTGAGCCGGTTGTTCCGGTTGATCACCCGGCGGTACAGGTCGTTCAGGTCGGAGGTGGCGAACCGGCCACCGTCGAGCTGGACCATCGGCCGCAGGTCCGGCGGGATGACCGGGACGCAGTCCAGGACCATGCCCATCGGGCTGTTGTTGGTGGCCAGGAACGCGGTGACGACCTTGAGCCGCTTCAGGGCGCGGGTCTTGCGCTGGCCCTTGCCGGTCTTGATCGTCTCGCGCAGGCTGTCCGCCTCGGCCTTGAGGTCGAAGGTCTCCAGGCGCCGCTGAATCGCGGCCGCGCCCATCGCGCCCTCGAAGTACTTGCCGAACCGCTCCTTCATGGCGCGGTACAGGATCTCGTCGCCCTCCAGGTCCTGGACCTTGAGGTTCTTGAACCTGCTCCACACCTCGTCGAGGCGGTCGATCTCGCGCTGCGCACGGTCGCGCAGCTGCTTGACCTCACGCTCGGCGCCTTCCTTCACCTTGCGGCGAACGTCGGCCTTCGCGCCCTCGGCCTCGAGCTGGGCGAGGTCCTCCTCGAGCTTCTTCATCCGGGTCTCGATGTCGTTGTCGCGCCGGCCCTCGAGCTGCTTGCGCTCGACATCGGTCCGGCCCTCCAACGACGAGAGGTCGCGGTGCCGCGCCTCGTCGTCGACGTCGGTGATCATGTACGCCGCGAAGTAGATGACCTTCTCGAGGTCCTTCGGGGCGAGGTCGAGCAGGTAGCCGAGTCGCGACGGGACACCCTTGAAGTACCAGATGTGGGTGACCGGCGCGGCCAGCTCGATGTGGCCCATCCGCTCGCGGCGCACCTTGGAACGGGTGACCTCTACGCCACACCGCTCACAGATGATGCCCTTGAAGCGAACACGCTTGTACTTGCCGCAGTAGCACTCCCAGTCCCGGGTGGGACCGAAGATCTTCTCGCAGAACAGACCGTCACGCTCAGGCTTGAGCGTCCGGTAGTTGATCGTCTCGGGCTTCTTGACCTCACCGTGCGACCACTGGCGGATCTCATCCGCGGTCGCCAGGCCGATCCGAAGCTCGTCGAAGAAGTTCACGTCGAGCACGATGTGTTATCTCCCGATTGTAAAAATGGTCTGAGTGAGTTGACTGTTGATCGAAAGCGGCAACCCGCTCAGACCTCCTCGACGCTGTTCGGCTCACGCCGGGACAGGTCGATTCCCAGTTCCTCCGCCGCGCGGAAGACATCCTCTTCGCTGTCGCGCATCTCGACCCGGCTTCCGTCGGACGAGAGCACCTCAACGTTCAGACACAGGGACTGCATTTCCTTGACGAGAACCTTGAACGACTCCGGGATACCCGGCTCCGGGATGTTCTCGCCCTTGACGATCGCTTCGTACACCTTGACCCGGCCGACCACGTCATCGGACTTGATCGTCAGCAGCTCCTGCAGCGCGAAGGCGGCACCGTAGGCCTCGAGGGCCCACACCTCCATCTCGCCGAACCGCTGACCACCGAACTGCGCCTTACCACCCAGCGGCTGCTGGGTGATCATCGAGTACGGACCGGTCGAGCGGGCGTGGATCTTGTCGTCCACCAGGTGGTGCAGCTTCAGCATGTACATGTAGCCGACGCCGACCGGCTGCGGGAACGGCTCACCCGAGCGGCCGTCGAACAGGTTGGCCTTGCCGGTGCTGTCGACCATCCGGTCGCCGTCGCGGTTCGGCAGGGTCGAGCCGAGCAGGCCGGTGACCTCTTCCTCGCGCGCGCCGTCGAAGACGGGGGTGGCGACGTTCGTGAACGGCTCGGCTTCGCCGGCGCCGATCTTGATCAGTCGCTGGGCCCACTCTTCGGGGCTGTCCGGGTCGACCTTCCAGCCGCGGCTGGCAACCCAGCCGAGGTGGGTCTCGAGCACCTGACCGACGTTCATCCGGCCGGGCACGCCCAGCGGGTTCAAGATGATGTCGACCTGGGTGCCGTCCTCCATGAACGGCATGTCCTCGACCGGCAGGATCTTCGAGATGACGCCCTTGTTGCCGTGGCGTCCGGCGAGCTTGTCGCCGACGGAGATCTTGCGCTTCTGCGCGACGTACACGCGGACCAGCTGGTTCACGCCCGGCGGCAGCTCGTCGCCGTTGTCGCGGTCGAAGACGCGGACCCCGATGACGGTTCCGTTCTCACCGTGCGGCACCTTCAGCGAGGTGTCGCGCACCTCGCGCGCCTTCTCACCGAAGATCGCCCGGAGCAGCCGCTCCTCCGGGGTCAGCTCGGTCTCACCCTTGGGCGTGACCTTGCCGACCAAGATGTCACCGGTGGTGACCTCCGCGCCGATCCGGATGATGCCCCGCTCGTCCAGGTCCGCCAGCATCTCGTCGGAGACGTTGGGGATGTCGCGGGTGATCTCTTCCGGGCCGAGCTTGGTGTCGCGGGCGTCGACCTCGTGCTCCTCGATGTGGATCGAGGTCAGCAGGTCCTGCTGCACGACGCGCTGCGACAGGATGATCGCGTCTTCGTAGTTGTGACCCTCCCACGGCATGAACGCCACGAGCAGGTTCCGGCCGAGAGCCATCTCGCCCTCGTCGGTGCACGGACCGTCGGCCAGCGGCGAGCCGACCTCGACCCGCTGCCCGGCGTCGACCAGCGGACGCTGGTTGATGCAGGTGCCCTGGTTCGAGCGACGGAACTTCTGCAGCCGGTACGTCTGGTACGTGCCGTCGTCGGCGGCGACCTCGATCAGATCGGCCGAGACCTCCTTGATGACGCCGGCCTTCTCCGACACCAGCACGTCGCCAGCGTCGACCGCTCCGCGGAACTCCATGCCGGTACCGACCAGGGGGGCGTCCGCGGTGATCAGCGGAACGGCCTGGCGCTGCATGTTGGAGCCCATCAGGGCGCGGTTGGCGTCGTCGTGCTCGAGGAACGGGATCATCGCCGTCGCGACCGACACCATCTGGCGCGGCGAGACGTCCATGTAGTCCACGTCGTCGACCAGCACGAGCTCGACCTCACCGTGGCGCCGGCGAACCAGCACCCGGTCCTCGGCGAACGCGTCGTCGTCGGTCAGCGCCGCGTTGGCCTGAGCGATGACGAACCGGTCCTCCTCGTCCGCGGTCAGGTAGTCGACCTGGTCGGTGACCCGGCCGTCGACGACCTTGCGGTACGGCGTCTCGACGAAGCCGAACGGGTTCACCCGGCCGTACGTCGCGAGCGAGCCGATCAGGCCGATGTTCGGGCCTTCCGGGGTCTCGATCGGGCACATCCGGCCGTAGTGCGACGGGTGCACGTCACGAACCTCGAAGCCGGCCCGCTCACGCGACAGACCACCCGGGCCAAGCGCCGACAGGCGGCGCTTGTGGGTCAGGCCCGCGATCGGGTTGGTCTGGTCCATGAACTGCGACAGCTGCGAAGTACCGAAGAACTCCTTCAGCGCCGCAACCACCGGACGGATGTTGATCAGGGTCTGCGGCGTGATCGCCTCGACGTCCTGGGTCGTCATCCGCTCGCGGACCACCCGCTCCATCCGGGCCAGGCCGGTGCGGAGCTGGTTCTGGATCAGCTCGCCGACCGTGCGCAGCCGGCGGTTGCCGAAGTGGTCGATGTCGTCCTCTTCGACGACGATCTCGCCCTGCGGCGCGGTCAGCTCGGTCTTGCCCTCGTGCAGCGCCACCAGGTACTTGATCGTGGCGACGATGTCGTTGATCGTCAGCACCGCGGTGTCGTGCGTCTCGTCCCGGCCGAGCTTCTTGTTGATCTTGTACCGGCCGACCTTGGCCAGGTCGTAGCGCTTGCCGTTGAAGTAGTAGTTGTCCAGCAGCGCCTGGGCAGCCTCACGCGTCGGCGGTTCGCCGGGGCGCAGCTTGCGGTAGATGTCGAGCAGCGCGTCGTCCTGGCCGGAGGTGTGGTCCTTCTCCAGGGTGAGCCGGATCGACTCGTACTCGCCGAACTCCTCGAGGATCTGCGCGTCGGTCCAGCCGAGCGCCTTGAGCAGCACGGTGACGTTCTGCTTGCGCTTGCGGTCCAGCCGCACGCCCACCATGTCGCGCTTGTCGACCTCGAACTCCAGCCACGCACCGCGCGACGGGATGATCTTGGCGGTGAAGATGTCCTTGTCCGAGGTCTTGTCCGGCGTGCGCTCGAAGTACACACCGGGCGAGCGGACCAGCTGGGACACGACGACACGCTCGGTGCCGTTGATCACGAACGTGCCCTTGCGCGTCATCAACGGGAAGTCACCCATGAAGACGGTCTGGCTCTTGATCTCGCCGGTCTCGTTGTTCATGAACTCGGCGGTGACGAACAGCGGCGCCGAGTAGGTGACGTCACGCTCCTTGCACTCGTCGACCGTGTTCTTCGGGGGCTCGAACCGGTGGTCGCGGAACGACAGCGACATGGTGCCGCTGAAGTCCTCGATCGGGGAGATCTCCTCGAAGATCTCCTCGAGGCCGGACGGGGAGGACAGATCTGTCCGTCCCTCTGCCTCGGCGGCGGCCACCCTGGCCTGCCAGGTTTCGTTTCCGACCAGCCAGTCAAAGCTGTCCACCTGCAACGCAAGAAGATCCGGAACCTCGAGAGGTTCGGAGATCTTCGCGAAGCTGATGCGACGGGGTGCGCCGGAAACATTCGTAGTGCTGTCGGACTGGGGGTTGCGCGAGGCGACCAAGGGGCGTCCTTCCACGGGCTCGCAAAGTAACTTCGAAGCGGCACTTCGGTGCTGGGAGCGCATGCCAAACGACCCTCGTCAAGTTCTGAGGATGAACAAGGGTGCGGTTAAAGGCAGCGCAAAGCAATAGGCTACCCGATCTGGGCAAGTCTGTCCAATGGGGTCCGACACTATGCCGTCGGACCACCCACTCCGTCAAGAATCGACCCGGGTTCTCCAGCAGGTAACCAGCCTGCGAGCCGCCCGGACGACCTCTCCGGAGTCACCTAGAGACTACAGTCCGGCGATCTCCTGGACCAGCCATTGATCGCCGTTTCGGACCATTGTGAATCTCGTCCGGTTCAGGTCGACCCGGGGACTACCCTTCGTGATCGTGCTGGTGGTCGTCTGGTTGACGAAGATGATCAGCGTGACCCGGTTCGCGTCGCCGTCGCGGACGCCCACCTCGCGGACCTCGGCGCGGACCGTCGCCTTGGTCTTGGTGGCGAGCTCGCCGGCCACCTTGGCGGTCGCGTCGAACTGCCCGGCGAACTCCGGCGTCATCGTCGCCCGCGCCGCCGCGAAGCTCTTGTCGAGCGTCCGGTAGTCATAACTGAGCGCGGTCTCCGCCGCTTTCCTGCCCGCTGCAGCCGCCTGGTCGCGAGCGTCCTCGGCCTCTTTCCCCTTCCAGGCCTTCACGCCCAGAATCGCGGTCAGAGCCAAGATCAGGACCAGCAGAACCCCGAGAGCAGCCGACAGCACTACCCCCGTGGGGGGGGGCGGCCGCCGGGGCGGCGGGGGGGGGGGGGGGGGGGGGGGGGGGGGGGGGGGGGGGGGCGCCGGGCGGGGGGGGGGGGGGGGGGGGGGGGGGGGGGGGGGCGGCGCGCGCGCCCCCCCCCCCCCCCCCCCCCCCCCCCCCCCCCACCACCCACACCCCCCCCCCCCCCCCCCCCCCCCCCCCCCCCCCCCCCCCCCCCCCCCCCCCCCCCCCCCCCCCCCCCCCCCACGGCGTGGAGACGGAGGCAGTCGCGGGCGTGGCAACGGGGCCCGCATCGGCGATCGCCGATGCGTCGCGGGTCCGCGCAGGCGACTTCTCGTCACCGTGCGTGACGGCGAACTTGTCCTGCGGACGCTCCGCAGGAGCGTCCGCAGCGTCTGGTGTGGGCTGAGTCACTGGCTTGATTTGGTTGTTTTGGGGGTTGACTTCGGGGGTGGTTTCGGGGCGGCGGCGTTGGCCGGCGATCTTGCGGGGCATCAGCCGACCACCTGGAAGTCGGCGGTGAGCCAGCGGTCCTTCTCGCGGACCAGGTCGAGCTTGATCCGGTACCGGCGTTCGACCCCGTCCTTGGAGGCGGTGTTCGTCACGACCGCGTTCACGATCACCAGCACCTGGGCCGAGTCCTTGTCGTTCGACACCACCGCGGCCTCCTTCACATCGCCCTTCGAGGTCGCCTTGTTCGCGACCACCTCGGTCTTGACCGAGTCCGAGCCCGACTTGAACTCCTCCTTGAACTGCCCGGTGGAGTCGTCCAGCACCCGCTTCGCGTCCGCGTCCCAGGTGCTGTAGTCGTAGGTGGTGAAGTCCAGCGCCAACTGCCGAGCCGCCTTCATCGCCCCCTCGCGCTCACTCGCCCGCGCATCCTGACCGCGCAGAGCGATCACGGACAGCGTCGCGCCGGCCAGCGCGACCAGCAGGAGCACGCTAAGGCCCCACGCCACCACGATCGCCCCGCGGCCCGACGGCCGCCGGACCTGCTGCCTGATCCCCAGCACGATGACGGTGACCAGGAAGATGCCGAGGCCGATCGAGAGGCCCACCGTTCCGCTCACTTGCCGGTCACCGGTCCGAGGATGAGGGCCTTCCACGAGTCCTTGCCGAGCATCTCTTCCTGTCCTCCGGTCGAGCCGAGCACCAGTGACGGCATTCCATCGGTACCACCGGCAGCGCCCGTGGCCGGGTCGTACCCGACGCCGTACCCGATCCGGTTGGCGTCGGACGACCGCGTCGACGGCGTCGGCTTGTTCTGCGAGCCGCGGACGTTGATCCCCGACCCCGGCGACGCGGTACAGCCCGCCTTGGTGTTGGCCGGCTTGTTGGTGGTGTCCTGCGGAACGCGCTTGTCCGTACCGTTGTACCCGGCCCGGCAAGCCGGCGGGCTGAAGCCGAGCACCAGGCCGAAGTGGGCGTCGTAATGCCCCGTCCCCGGATCCTTGCCCGGTACGACGTACCCGCCCATCGCCACCGCCGGGTAGACCACCAGCAGCTGCTCGACGGCGTCCAGCCGGACCGCGGTCAGCTCGCTCACCGTCAGCAGGTTGCCGAGCAGCACCGCGATGTCGGCCTTGTTCTCCTGGATCAGCGCGGTCAACTGAGTCGATGCGGCCGAGCCGTTGTCGATCACGGCCCGCAGATTGGCGTCCGAGCTGACCAAGGTGTCGGACAGCAGCGCCAGGTTCTTCGCCCAGGTCTTGATCGCGTCGCCGCTGGCCACCTGGGTGGCGAGGACGGTGTTGCCGTCGTTGATCAGCTTGATCGTCTGCAAGATGTTCGCGTCCGCGTCGCTGATCAGCGCGCCGGAACTGTCGATGATCTTCTGCAGGTCGCTGCCCCGGCCGCGGAGCGCGTCGCCGAGCTCCTTGACGGTGGTCTTCAGGCTGTTCTTGTCGACCGAGTTCACCAGCTGGTCCAGGTTCAGCAGCAGCTCGGTGGTGTCGATCGGCAGCGCCGTGTTCTGCCGGCTGATCTTCGAGTGGTTCTGCAGGTACGGTCCGCCGTCGCGGCGCGGTTGCAGGTCGACGTACTGCTCGCCGATCGCGGACCGGTTGGCGACGACCGCGAGCAGGTCGTTCGGGATCTTGGTCTTCTTCTCGATGTCGAGGTTGACCTCGACGCCGTCGGACAGCAGCTTCAGCTCGCCGACCCGGCCGACCGGCTGGCCGCGGTACGTGACCTCGGCGCCGGAGAAGATCCCGCCCGACTCGGCGAAGCTCGCGCTGACGGTGTAGTCGTCGTCGAACAGCAGCTTGTCGACCTGCGCGTACTTGGCGCCGACGTAGGCGATGCCGACCAGGGTGATCAGCAGGAACACCATCAGCTGGAGCCGGACCGTTCTGGTGATCACTTGGCCACCCCCGGCATCAGGACCTTGGCGAGCTCCGGATCGAAGCCGGCCCGGTTGAGCTTCTGCGTACAGACCGGCAGGCCGAGGATCGTGACGCAGGTGGTGCCGGCGCCGGTCGGGATCGGCAGCGGTGGCAGGCCGCCGGCCGTCGGCTTGGTGGTCGGGAACTTCGGTGGATTGTGCAGCGGCAGGCTGATCTCGGTGGTCGGCAGGGTCAGGCCGACGTTCGGCAGGTTCAGCCCGAGCAGGCCCTGCAGCGCCTTCTGCGTGTTCACGTCGAGGGTGATGTTCAGGTTGGTGAAGTCGCCCTTGACCGCACCGGCCGCGGCGTCCGGGAACGGATACGTGAGCATCAGCTCGAGCGACTTCGGCAGGTTCTCCCCCGCCTCGGCAAGCTTGGTCAGCAACGGATAGAGCGACTGCAGGTTGGCGACCAGGTCCTTCTGTGACTCGGTGATCACCCGGGTCGCGGTGTTGCCCAGCGAGGCCAGTGCCTGCAGCGTCTTGACCAGCGCGGCGCGCTGCTTGTCCAGGGTGGCGATCGACTTGGGCAGCGAGTCGATCGCGGTCGCGATCGTCGTCTTCTGCGCGTTCAGCTGTTTGGCCAGCTGGTCGACGGCGGTGATCGCGGTGACGATCTTCTGCTTGTTCTGGTCCAGCGTGCCGACGAAGGTGTTCAGCTGGGTCAGCACGCTGCGGATGGCCGGCTCGTTCCCGGTCAGCGCCTTGTTCAGCTCCTGGGTGATGATCTGGAGCTGGGCCACGCCGCCGCCGTTGAGCAGCAGCGAGAGCGCCGACAGGACCTCTTCGACCTCGACGTTGCTGGTCGTCCGGGACAACGGGATCAGCTCGCCGTTCTCCAGCTTGCCGTGTGGCTTCTCGCTCCCGGACGGCTGCTCCAGCGAGACGAACTTCTCGCCCAGCAGGCTGGTCTGCCGGATCGTCGCGCGGGCGTTGTCGGGCAGCTCCAGGCTCTTCGGCAGCTTGACCCGGACCTTGGCAACGTACCCGTCCAGCCAGACCTTCTCGACCGTGCCGACGGTGACGTCGTCGACCTTCACCGACGACTTCGGCACCAGGTCCAGGACGTCGGTGAACTCCACCGTCACCGTGTACGACGGACCCTTGATCTTGGCGCCACCCGGCAACGGCAGGGAGTACACGCTGAAGTCGCACCCGCTGAGCAGGGTCGCCATCGCGACAACCCCGGCCACCAGGCCGGTACTACGAAGCCGCCTCATCGGCCACCACCTGGGACCAGGCCGCCGAGGGTGTCGTCGACGGGGTCGGGGCTCGGCAGCTTGGGCTGCGGGGCCGGCGCCCACGGCGTACCGGCCGGTCCGCCCGAGCCGGTGATGGCGCTCAGCAGCGGAAGCTTCGGCAACGCGTTGAAGACCGGCTTGAGCGCCGAGCAGGTCGACAGCGGCTGGTTGGCCTGGAGCAGCAGCGAGCAGATGAAGGTCGCCGGATCGTCCAGCTGGGCCAGGTTGATCCGCTGGTCCAGCGTGCCGAACTGCGGGTTGTAGACGCGGGCCAGGTTGCCCAGGCCGAGCGGCGCGGTGTCGATGATCTCGGCGAGCGCGGCCTTCTCCTTGACCAGGATCTGGGAGACGTCGGTGGCGCCGGAGATCGTCGTCTTCAGCAGCGACCGGTTGTCCTTGACGAAGTTCGCGACCTCGCCGAGCGCCGCTGCCAGCGTGGACAGCGCGGCCGAGAGGTCCTGACGTTCGCCGGCCAGGGTGGTCGTGACGCCGGCGAAGTTCGCGTTGAACTGCTTCACCAGACCGTCGTTGGCCGCCAGCGCGGAGACGAAGGTCTGCAACTGCCGGATCGTGCTGAACAGACTCTTGGAGTTGCTCGACAAGGTCTGGGTCAGCGTCGAGACGTCGGTGATGGTCTGGTTGAGCTTCTTGCCCTGGCCGTTCAGGTTGGCCGCGGACACGTCGAGCAGCCGCGACAGCGCGCCCTGGTCGTTGGCGCCTTTCGGCCCGAGCGCGACGGACAGGTCGTTGAGGCTCTGATAGATCTGGTCGAGCTCGAGCGGGACGGCCGTGCGCTCCAGTGGGATCGACGCGCCGTCGGCCATCACGGCGCCCTTGGAGTACGCCGGGGTGAGCTGGATGTAGCGGTCTGCGACGATCGACGGCGACGCGATCACCGCCTTCGCGTCGGCCGGCACCTTGTGCTTGGCCTCCCACCAGAACTTCACCCGGACCGCGCGCCCGGCCGGCGTGACGCTCTCGATCTCGCCGACCTTGATGCCGAGGATCCGGACGTCGGAGCCGGGGTAGACACTGACCGCGCGCGGGAAGTACGCCGTCGCCGAGACCCGCTCGGGGTGTGGCCACAACGAGATGACGCTGACGGCGAGGATCACCACGACCACACCGAACGCGATCAGCCGGGACAGGGACGCAACCTTCATCGGCCCGCACCCCCGGTCAGTCCGCTGAGGATCGGTGGCAGCCCGGGGATCGGGATCTGCGGCAACGGGATCTCCGGTACAGGCACCAGGTTCTGCACATAGGTGTCGAACCAAGGCCCGGTACCGAGCGTGTTGGTGAAGACCCGGGCGTACGGCGCGAGCCCCTTGATGCTGGCGTCGAGCGCGTTCTGGTTCTTCAGCAACGTCGCCAGCACCGCGTTCACCTTCGTCAGGGTCGGCGCCAGGTCCTTGCGGTTCTCCTGCACGAGCGCTCTGATCTGCGCGGCCAGCTTCTGCGTCGAGACGAGCAGCTCGTGGATCAGCGCCCGGCGTGCCTGCACCGCCTGGAACACGGTGTTGCCGTCCTTCATCAGCTTGATCAGCTGCTGGTTGCGATCGGCAAGGACCTTGGTGACGACGTCGGAGTGCTGCAGCAACAGCTTCAGCTGCTCGTCGCGCTTGGCGACGTTGCGGGAGAGCCTGGACAGCCCGGTGAGCGAGGCTTGGACCTCTTCCGGAGTGTTCTTGAAGGTCGCCGACAAGGTGTCCAGTGCCCTCGCGAGCTGCGCGGTGTCGATCCGCTCGGTCGTGTTGGCCAGGTCGGTGAACGCGTCGACGACGTCGTACGCCGCGATGGTCCGGGCCAGCGGGATGACCGAGCCCTCCTTGAGCTCGCCGCCACCTTCCGGGTCGAGCTTCAGGTACTTCTGTCCGAGCAGCGTCTTGATCTTCATCTCGGCGCCGGTCTTGTCGCCCAGCTTCACGCCCCGGTCGACGACGAAGTCGACCCGGACGTGGGTGCCCTCGAGCTCGACCTTGCGGACCTGGCCGACGCGGACACCGGCCACCCGGATCTCGTCGTTGGGCTTCAGCCCGCCGGCCTCGGAGAACTGCGCGGAGTACTTCGTGCCGCCCCCGATCAGCGGCAGGTCCTGCGCCTTGAACGCGGCCAGCATGATCAGCCCGATCACGGTCAGCCCGACCACCCCGATGGTGACCTGGTTCTGTTCGCGGAAGGGCTTCACTTGGCGCACCTCGCCGAGTTGACGTCGTGGCTGATCGGGATCCGGACGCCCAGCGGCAGCGTGACGTTGCCGTCGAAGCCGCACAGGTAGAAGTTGAACCAGGACCCGTACGTCGCGGTCCGGGTCAGCGTCTCGAGCTTGGTCGGCATGTTCTGCAGGGTCTTCACCCAGATCGCCTGGGTGTCGTCGAGCGTGGTCGACACCTCGCGCAGCCGGTCGAGGTCCGCCTTGAGCGGCACCCGGGTCTGCTGCAGCAGGCCGGCCGTCTTGGTGTTCAGCGAGTTGATCGAGCCGAGTGAGCCGAGGATCGGGTTGATGTCCTGGCTCAGCCCGGTGATGAACTGCTGCAGGTTGATCAGCAACTGGGAGAAGTTCTGCTGCCGCTGCGAGACGATCTGCAGGGTCGAGGTCAGGTTGGTGATCAGGTCGCCGATCACCTGGTCGGAGTCGGCCAGCGTGGTGGTCAGCGAGGCGGTCCGGGCCAGCAGACTCTCGATCGTGCCGCCCTCACCCTGCAGCACCTTGATCACCTCGAACGCGAACTGGTTCACGTCCTTCGGGGTGAGCGCGGTGAACAGCGGCTTGAACCCGTTGAACAGCACCGACAGGTCCAGCGCGGGCGCGGTCCGGTCCTTGTCGATGATCCCGTTCTTCTTCATCCGGGTGCCGCCGCCGACGCCCTCGGTCAGCGCGATGTAGCGGTTGCCGACCAGGTTCCGGTAGCGCATCGTCGCGTGCGTCGTGGTGTCGAGCACCTGGCCGGAGTCGACGCTGAAGGTCACCATCGCCAGCTTGTCCTGGTAGATCGCGATCTTGTCGACCTGCCCGACCCGGACGCCGGCGATCCGGATGTCGTCACCCTTGTTCAGCCCGACCACATCGGTGAAAACCGCCCGGTACTTCGTGGTCGCGTTGAAACTGATGTTGCCGATCGTCACGGCCAGCAACGCCGTCGCGATCGTGGTGACCACGACGAAGATCGCCAGCCGCACGGTGTCGAACGAGGTCTTCTTGTCCAGCAGCTTCATTTGAGATTCACCTGCCCACCGCGCATCAGGGGGCCCAGCATCAGGGTTGTCAGGTCCGGTACTTCGTCCGCCGGGATGCCCATCGCGGGGCCGGCGACGGCGTCGATCACCTTCTGCTCGGCCGGCGTACCGGCACCGCCGGTGTCGCTGGCGAAGCCGGGCATCGCCCGGTTCAGCTGGAGGTTGATCGGGAACTTGGTGTTCTTGCCGTGGTCGCCGATCACGCCGTCCTCACCGGTGACGTAGGGCGCCGGGTTGTCCTGCGTGTACGGGCCCGGGTGCTCCCCCGGCACGGTGTAGTTCCGGCCGACGCAGGTCGGGCCGCGATGGTCTTCGTACTTCGGCGTCTCGTTCGGCTGGTACGGCGTGGGCTGGTTGGTGATCAGCTCGAGGTTGATGTTCAGCCGGCCGTCCCGGAAGGTGTCGCTCAGGACCGGCGCGGTGTCCGTCATCACCTTGAGGAAGCAGGGGAACTCCGGCGAGTACCGCTCCAGCAGGTCGAGCACCGGCCGGCTCACCTCGCCGAGCCGGATCACCCGGTCCTCGTTCTCCTTGAGGAAGGCGTTGCCGGTGGTCGACAGCGTCTGCACGTCGGTGAAGAACGTCTGCAACTGCTTCTCCTTCTCCACCACCGTGTTGCCGGTGACGGTCAGGTTGCGCAGCGCGCGGGCCAGGTCGGGCGTGACGTCGCCGTAGATCTTGGCGACCTGGGTCAGCTTGGTCAGCGCCGCGACCAGGTTCGGCACGTTCGGGTTGAGCTTCCTCAGGTAGCCGTCGAGCTGGGTGAGGGTGTCGGCGATCTCGGTGCCGCGGCCCTCCAGCGCGGTCGCCAGCGTGTTCAGCGTCGCGTTCAGGTCGGCCGGGTCGACGGCCTGCAGCAGCGGCAGCGCGTCGTTCAGCACCTTCTCGATCTCGATGCCGACCGCGGTCTTGTCCCGCGAGATGGTGTCGCCGGCCCTGATCGCGCGACCTTCGGGGCCGGGCGGTGGTACCAGCGCCACGTACTTCTCGCCGAACAGCGTCTTGGGCAGGATCCGGGCGCTGACCTGGCTGGAGATCTCTTTGACCTGGTCCGGCTTCAGCGCCAGCTCGACGGTGGCGAAGTCGCCATCGGTGGAGACGTCACGGACCTCGCCGACGATGATGCCGCGCAGCTTCACGTCCGCGTGCCGGTTGAGCTGCAGGCCGATGTGGCTGGTCTGCAGTTTCACGTCGACGGTGGCGGTGAAGACCTTCGCGTAGAAGGCGTAGGTGAGCCAGAGCAGGAAGCAGAGCATCCCGATGAACGCGGTCCCGAGCAGTCGTCTGGTCATGTCACCCCGCCAGCCTGACGGTGGTCGTGGTGCCCCAGATCGCCATCGACAGCAGCAGGTCGACGACGTTGATCACGACGATCGAGGTCCGGACCGCGCGACCGACCGCGACGCCGACGCCGGCCGGGCCGCCGGTCGCGTGGTACCCGTGGTAGCAGTGCACCAGGATCACCAGGACCGAGAAGACGAGCACCTTGCCGAAGGACCAGAGCACGTCGCCCGGTGGTAGGAACAGATGGAAGTAATGGTCGTACGTCCCGGTGCTCTGGCCGTAGAACGTCGTCACGGTCAGCCGGGTGGCGAAGTACGAGGACAGCAAGCCGACGACGTACAGCGGCACGACCGCGATCAGCCCGGCGATGATCCGGGTGGTGACCAGGTAGGGCAGCGACGGGACCGCCATCACCTCGAGGGCGTCGATCTCCTCGCTGATCCGCATCGCGCCGAGCTGGGCGGTGAAGCCGCAGCCGACGGTCGCGGCGAGCGCGATGCCGGCGATCAGCGGCCCGATCTCGCGGGTGTTGATGTACGCGCTGACGAAGCCGGCGAAGGCCGAGGTGCCGATCTGGTTCAGCGCCGAGTAGCCCTGCAGGCCGACCTCGGTGCCGGTGAAGAAGGCCAGGAAGGTGATCACGCCGACGGTGCCGCCGATCACGGCCAGCGCGCCGGTACCGAGCGTCACCTCCGCGAGCAGGCGGAGGATCTCGCGGCGGTACCGGGTGACCGACTTGCCGGACCAGGCCAGCGCCTTGATGTAGAAGGCGAGCTGCTCACCGAGCCGGTCCAAGGAGTGGAGCGGCTTCTTCACCAGGGTGTCGACGAGGGTGGACATCGTCAGGCTCCCTTCGGCGGTACGAGCTGGAAGTAGATCGCCGTCATCGAGAAGTTCGCGACGAACAGCAGCATGAAGGTGATCACGACGGACTGGTTCACCGCGTCGCCGACGCCCTTCGGGCCACCGCCGGCGTTCACACCCTTGTAAGAGGCGACCACCGCGGCGATGAAGCCGAACACCAGCGCCTTCGCCTGGCCCTGCCACAGGTCGGGCAGATGGGCGAGCGCCGTGAACGAGGCTATATAACTGCCCGGCGTACCGTCCTGGAGGACCACGTTGAAGACGTAGCCGCCCATCACGCCGACCACGCTGACGAACCCGTTCAGGAAGAACGCGACCAGCATGGTGGCCAGCACCCGCGGGACGACCAGGCGCTGGATCGGGTCGATGCCGAGCACCATCATCGCGTCGAGTTCTTCGCGGATCTTGCGCGCGCCGAGGTCGGCACAGATCGCCGAGCCACCCGCGCCCGCGATCAGCAGCGCGGTAGCGATCGGGGACGCCTCCCGTACTACGGCCAGGACGGCCGCGGAACCGGTGAAGGCCTGTGCACCGAACTGCTTGATCAGCCCACCGACCTGCAGCGCGATCACCGCGCCGAACGGGATCGCGACCAGGGCCGTCGGGATGATCGTCACGCTCGCCACGAACCACGCCTGCTGCAGGAACTCGCGCAGCTGGAACGGCCGCCGGACCGAGGCCCTGGCGGTGTCCAACGCAAAAGCGAAGAGCGATCCTGCATGCTTCAGCGGGGCGGTGGCGTCGACAGTCACGAAGTCGTCACCACATCACTGGCGAAGGAGCCGGGCGGTGGGGTCACGCCGTTGTCCACGCACCACTGGCCCGGTGGGCGCTGGGTGGGCCGCAGTACGCCGGAACTGGGCAGTTGCTGGATCGGGATCGGCGGCAAGGGTGGCAGCTCTTGGTCGGCCTCGGCCGCTAGCTCGTCGGCGTCCTTCTCCTCCGACATACCGATCGGGCCGATCCGCTGCGCGTTCAGGAACTGGCGGACCACCGGCTCCTCGCTGGACAGCAGCATCTCGCGCGGGCCGAACATGGCCAGGTGCCGGTGGTACAGCAGGCCGATGTTGTCCGGCACCGTCCGGGCGGTGTTGATGTCGTGGGTGACGATCAGGCAGGTCGCCTGGGTCATCTCGTTCAGGTCGATGATCAGCTGGTTCAGGAACGCCGTCCGGACCGGGTCGAGGCCGGAGTCTGGCTCGTCGAAGAGCAGGATCTCCGGCTCGAGCACAAGCGCGCGGGCCAGGCCGGCCCGCTTGCGCATGCCGCCCGAGATCTCGGCGGGGAGCTTCTTCTCCGCGCCGACCAGACCGACCATCTCCATCTTCTCCATCACGATGGAGCGGACCTCGGACTCTGACTTCTTGGTGTGCTCGCGCAGGGGGAAGGCGACGTTGTCGTACAGGTTCATCGAGCCGAACATCGCGCCGTCCTGGAACAGCACGCCGAAGAGCTTGCGGATCTCGTAGAGCTGGCGCTCGGAGCAGGTGGCGATGTCGACGCCCTCGATGTGCACGTGGCCCTTGTCTGGCTTGAGCAGACCGATCAGCGTCTTCAGGAATACGGACTTCCCGGTGCCGGAAGGGCCGAGCATGACGCAGATCTCACCGGCAGGCAGCGTCAGGGACACGTCGCCCCAGATCAGCTGGCTTCCGAAGGACTTCGACAGCCCTTCGACACGGACCTCTACGCCCACCGGTCCTCCTCACGGGTTCGTCACGCAGCCCCGACCGACGTGCTTTCGCCGGTTCAACGAGGGCGCGGTTGCTTAGGTTACGCACGAGTACGCTTTTGCGTAACCCCTGCCTGTCAAGTGATCACGACCGAAGAGTCACGTCTCGGTCACGCACCGGAACCTTGGGAATCTTAGACCTGGTCCGGACATGCCGAAGGGCGGCCCCGTAGGACCGCCCTTCAACTGGTATCACTTCGTTGTGCGGCTACGCCGCACAGGTCACTTGAGGGTGACGGTGGCGCCGGCGCCCTCGAGGGCTTCCTTCGCCTTCTCGGCCGAAGCCTTGTCGACCTTCTCGAGGATGGCCTTCGGCGCGCTCTCGACGAGGTCCTTGGCCTCCTTCAGGCCGAGGCTCGTGAGGCCGCGCACCTCCTTGATGACCTGGATCTTCTTGTCGCCGGCCGACTCGAGGACGACGTCGAACTCGTCCTGCTCCGCGGCCTCTTCGGCCGGGGCGCCCGGAGCGCCGGCGGCAGGGGCGACGGCGACGGGAGCGGCGGCGGTGACGCCGAACTCCTCCTCGAAGGCCTTCACGAACTCAGAGAGCTCGAGCAGGGTGAGGTCCTTGAACTGACCGAGCAGCTCTTCGGTGCTGAGCTTCGCCATTTTGGCGGTCCTTCCTTCACGTGTTGCTAGGTGATTACTGACTGGGGTCCTGCAGTGAATCGAACGGGTCAGCTGTCAGCTGACGCGGTCTCCTCGGTGCTCGCCTCGGCAGGCGCGTCGACTGTGTCCTGCACAGCCTCCGCAGCCGGAGCCTCGTCCGCCACGGGGGCGGCGTCGGCCGGCAGCTTGTCCTGCAGCGCCGCGAACAGGCGGGCAGCCTGTGCGAGCGGAGCAGCGAACAGCGACACCGCTTGCTGCGGGGCCGCCTTCATCGCACCTGCGAGCTTCGAGAGGAGAACCTCACGCGACTCCAGGTCAGCGAGCTTGGTGATCTCGTCGGAGCCGAGTGCCTTGCCGTCCAGCACACCGCCCTTGATGACGAGAAGGGGATTGGCCTTGGCGAAGTCACGCAGCCCCTTGGCCGCGACCACCGGGTCGCCCTTGATGAAGGCGATGGCCGACGGACCCTCGAGCAGGGAGTCGAACGACTCCACACCCGCGTCCTTGGCCGCGATCTTGGTCAGCGTGTTCTTCACCACGGCGTAGTGCACGTCGTCACCGAGCGTAGTGCGCAACTGCCGCAACTGCGCCACGGTGAGTCCGCGGTACTCGGTCAGTACGGCGGCGCCTGAGCTTCTGAAGTTCTCAGTCAGCTCCGCGACGTCGGCTGCCTTGTCCGGCCTCGCCATGGGTCTCCTTCCGCTCTGCAATTCAGCAGAGTTGGCTTCTATCGCCGCGCCGGCCAAGACCCAGAAAATCGAAAACGCCCCTGCGCAGGCGCAAGGGCGTGAAGTAATTGCTTTCACTTACTTGTCACCTGCGCGGGCCGCCCACGAAGTTCATGGGACTTTCAGTTGCTCCGGGAGCAACGACCAGCGGTCTTCGGCAGCCTCAAGAGTAACCGCCGGTGACGCGGGCACCAAATCGGTTACTCCGGTACCTGTGGACGGGCCGGGATCCAGCGGTTCATCGCGGTCGCGGCACCCCAGCCGACGAGCCCCATGAACAGTACCGCCGGCCCGAGCCCGGCCACCGCCGTGACCGCGGCGACCAGGAACGGCCCTGCCCCACTCCCCGCGTCGGCGAACAACCTGAACGCGCCGAGGAACTGCGCCCTCCCGACGGGCGGCGAGGCGTCGGCGCCCAGCGTCATGATCACGCCGGCGCCGAGGCCGTTGCCGACCCCCATCAGCAGGGCGACCGCCGTCAGCGACGTGACCGAGTGGGTCAGCGGGAGCAGCAAGTGGGCCAGCCCGAGGACGAACATGGACGGCACCGCGACCCATTTGCGGCCGAAGCGGTCCATCACCGAGCCCGCTGGATAGAAGAGCAGCATGTCCACGGCGCCGGAGATGCCGAAGATGATGCTGGTCGTCTGGGCATCCAGGCCGAGATGCTCGGCCCACAACGGGATCACCACCTGGCGAGAGGCCCGGACGGCGCCGACCAAGAGGGCGCCGGAGCCGAGCGTTCGCAGTACCGGGAGATGTTCGCGGATGACGGCGGTCGTCGATTGCATGACGACCGGGGTGGCCATCCGCTTGCGGCGTACCGACTCGATGTCGGGAAGGCTGAGCAGGACCACGCAGGCGAGCCCGGCGGCGACCAGGTGGACCCAGTACGCGCCGTCGGTACCGAGGAACTTCATCGCGAAGGCGCCGACGAACGGGCCGATGAACGCGCCGATCCGGCTGACGCCGCCGAGGGTCGAGAGCGCTCTGGCCCGCATGTTCAGTGGTACGGCTTCGCTGAGGTAGGCCTGGCGGGCCAGGTTCCAGACGGCTCCGGCGACCCCGGTCAGGGCGATGGCGATGGCCAGGCCCCAGACGGTCGGGACCACCAGGCAGCCGGCCAGCGCGGCGGTGACCAGGACCGTGGCGAGGACCATCGCCCGGCGCTCTCCGACTCGGGTCGCCAGCGTGCCGGCCGGGATGTCGCCGATCACCTGACCGAGACCGGCAGCGGCGACGACAAGGCCGGCGACCGCGACCGGGGCGCCGAGCTGAAGTGCCGACAGAGCGACGACGGGGGCGATCGCTCCCGAGCCGATGCCGTACAGCAGCGCCGGCAGATAGACCGAGGGCGCGATCTTCCAGAGGCTGACGGGGTCTGCCATTTAAGGCTCGGCTGTCTCCAGGGCGAGGATCTTGAACTCGGCCAAGGTATCCCGGCTCACGTCGGCCAGCGATCGCGTCTCACCATCAGCGATCCACTGCCGGAAGGCGACGGAGAAGACCGTGACGCAGGTCTGGGCCGCGAGCGTCGCCGCCGGGTCTTTGATGCCGCGGTCGCGGAGTGCCTCGGTGATCGCGGTGGTCAGACCGGCCAGTTTCAGGAGTTCGCGCTCCTTGAGTGGCTGGTTGGCCTGGATCACCTGGTGGCGCTGCCTCGACCAGGTACGGCGTTCTTCGGGAAAGAACCCGGTGACCTCGGTCAGCGCGGTGGCGATCAGGCTCAGCGGGGGGCCTGGCGGTGCGGCGGCGATGGCGTCGACGAACGCCTGCTGCAGCTGGTCCTGGCCGTCGAAGAGGACTTCCTTCTTGTCGGCGAAGTGCCGGAAGAAGGTGCGTTCGGTCAGGCCGACGCTCTTGGCGATCTCGCCGACCGTCGTCTGCTCGAACCCCTGCTCGACGTACAGCTCCAGCGCGGCGACGCGCAGCCGATCCGTCGCGCCCGGCTCCCATCGCACCATGCCGGACAGTCTAGATGATGACAGCGACTGACATCGCGAGCTACTGTGGTTGATGTCAGCCACTGACATCAACTTTCTCGAGGAGAACCCCATGCGCGTATTCGTCACCGGAGCATCAGGCTGGATCGGCTCCGCGACCGTCGACGAGCTGCTGGCCGACGGACATCAGGTCGTCGGCCTCGCCCGCTCGGAAGCCTCGGCGGCTTCACTGGCAGGCAAGGGCGTGGAGGTACTGCGCGGCGACCTCGACGACCTCGAGGCGCTGCGGACCGGCGCGGCCGGCGCCGACGCCGTCATCCACCTGGCAAACAAGCACACCTTCGACGCCGCGGCGAACAGCGCCGAGCGGATCGCGGTCCAGACGCTCGGGGACGAGCTGGCCGGGTCCGGGCGAAGGTTGCTGATCGCCAGCGGTATGAACCCGGTGCCCCGTCGCGCCTCGACCGAGGCCGACCCGTCGCCGTTGCACGGTCCCGACGCACCCCGCGGTGGCGCCGAGAACCTCGCGCTGTCCTACCAGGACAAGGGCGTACACCCGATCGTCGTACGCTTCGCCCCGACCGTCCACGGCGACGGCGACCACGGCCTGATCCGGATGCTCGTCACCGGCGCCCGGGCAGCCGGCTTCTCGGCATACGTCGCCGACGGCACCAACCGCTGGCCGGCAGTCCACCGCTCCGACGCCGCCCGCCTAGTTGCCCTAGGCATCAACAAGGCCCCGTCCGGCGCCATCCTCCACGCCGTCGCCGAAGAAGGCGTACCAGCTTTGGACATCGCCGAAGCCATCGCCCAAGGCCTGAACATCCCCGCCACCTCCGTCACCCCAGAACAGGCCACCACCACCCTCGGCTGGCTGGGCCCCTTCTTCGCCATGGACCTACTAACCTCCAGCACCGCCACCCAAACCCTCCTGGGCTGGACCCCGACGGGCCCAACCCTCCTGGAAGACCTGGCCACCTCCAGCTACTTCCAGGACTGACAACAGCCGGTCAGGACGGATGCGCGACCGGGACGACCACGAGAAGTTCTTCGAGACCTTCGAAGTCTTCGGGATTGGTCGTGAAGAGTGGCAACTCCTCGGCGACGGCGATGCTGGCGATCATCAGGTCGGCGACCCGGCGTCGCGGTGTCCGTCCGGCAGCGACGACGGCCGCGCAGATCCGCCCGTAGATGCGGGCAGCCTCGGCATCGAACGGGATCGGGTCGAACTCGCTCTCGGCCCGCTGGAGGACGTCCATCCGCCGGGCCCGCTCCGCATGCTCGTTGTAGGCGGCGTCGCAGCGCACCTGATGGGGGCCCGCCGAGAGCTCGGCCAAAGTGATGGCGGAGATGGCCATCTCGTCGGGTAGCTCAGCGGGATCTATCCACTTCCGCAGGATCACGATGTTCGTGTCGAGCAGCCCCTGGCGGTGATCAGCGGCCATACGGGTCGTCTGCCTCCTGGTCGATGTCGGCCTGCTGGTCGGCGCGGAAGTCTTCCAGCCGGATGTCCGGCGCCGAGTGCGACATCGCGGCGAACTCGCCGCGGGGGACGAAACGCCGCCGGCCGCGGAGCGGGATCAGCTCGCCGATCCGATGACCGTCCCTGGTGACAGTGAAGGCCTGCCCGCCCTGTACGGCGTCCATGATCTCCTTCGACCGCGTCCGCAGGTCGCGCTGAGTGATCTCGGTCTGTGCGGTCATGGCGTCAGGATAGCCTGACATCGCACGTGGTGCTACCGGGTAGCACCACGTGCTCGCCGGTCAGGAGAGGACGGCTAGGGCGTCGATTTCTACCAGCATCTGGGGGAGGGGGAGGCCGGTGAAGACGGTGGTGCGGGAGGGGAGGATGCCGCTGGGGGTGCGTGGGGTGACGAACTCGGCGTAGGCCTCGTTCATCGGGGCGAAGTCGTCGCGGGTGGTGAGGTAGACGCGGAGCATCACGACGTCGTCGAAGGTGGCGCCGCCGGCCTTCAGGATCGCCTCGATGTTCTGCAGGACGCGGGTGGTCTGTGCCTTCACGTCGCCCTCGTTGACGAACGCGCCGCTCTCCGGGTCGACCGAGCCCTGGCCGGACACCTGCAGCACGTTGCCCTTGCGGACTCCCTGGGAGAACATCGGCATCGGCGCGGGCGCGTCGGGGGTGGAGATGGCGGTCTTGTCAGACATTCGAGGGGTTCCTCTCGATCGGTTCGTTGGCGTGGTCGGCTAGTTGTAGTCGGCGCCGATGGCGGCCGTGGTGGCGAGCAGGTCGGGCAGCAGTTCCAGCACCTGCTCATAGTTGAGCAGAACGTCCGGCACCGACACCGACACCGCCCCCACCACCCGGCCGGAGCGCTCGGTGATCGGCGCCCCGATGCAGTTGATGAACGACTCGTGCTCGGCCCGGTCGTGCGCCCACCCCTGCGACCGGACCAGGTCGAGCTCGTCGCGCAGCTGGTCCGGTCCGGTGATCGTGTTCGGCGTGAACCGGTGGTACTCGATGGTCTTCAGCAGGCCTTCCCGCTGGCGCTTCGGCTGCGCGGCGAGCAGCACCTTGCCGACCGCGGTGCAGTGCAGTGCCGCCGGTACGCCGATCTGGCTGTACATCCGCACCGACTGCACGCTGTCGAGCTTGTCGATGTAGATGACCTGCCCGTTCTCGTACGCCGCCAGGTGCACCGTCTGCCCGGTCCGCTGGTTGAGCTGTCGCAGATGCGGAGCAGCAACAGCCCGTACTACGTGCTGCTCCCTCGCGGAGTCCGCCAGTGAGAACAGCCGGGACCCCAGCCGGTAGCGGTGCGACTCGTCGCGGCGTACGAACCGCTCGACCTCCATGGTCCGCAGCAGCCGGAGCACTGTCGTCTTGTGGACGTCGAGCTCGGTCGCAAGCTGGTCCAGGGATCGGTCGCCCTCCCCCAAGCTCACCAGGATCTGCAGGGCTCTGGCCAGGCTCTGACTCACACCACACCTCCCATCAGCGCTGGAGACCTGATACCGGCCGGGCCGACCAGCGTGCTGGCCCAGTCCTCATCGGAGCAGTCCAGCAACGCCTGCCGCACCCGAGCATCGGGAGGCGTCGCGTGGTCGTCCGGCACAGCCAGTACGGCCGCAGCACTCAGGTGTCCCAACCGCAGCCGCTGCTCCATCGGCAACCCCTGCAACGTCCCAGCCAAGTAGCCGGCCGCAAAGGCATCCCCCGCACCCACTGGCTCCACTACATCGACGGTGAGCGCCGGCACTTCGGTACGCCGCCCACCCGGCTCCAGCGCAACTGCCACATGAGCATCCGACTTCACCACGATGGTCGCGCGCGACCCGAACAACTCCCGCAACTCGTCTGGGTCACCAGTGCCCGCGAAGACAGCAGCCTCGTCCGCACCGATCAGCACAACGTCAGCCGCGCGCAGCAGTCGCCACAGCGGAGCAGGGTCGGTGTCACGCCACAGCGCAGGCCGCCAATTGAGGTCCACACTCAAGGTGAAGCCCAAGGTGTCCCGCAGCGCGGCCAGCCGGTCCAGCAACGCGGCAGCCGTAGTGGAGATGGCCGCTGTGATCCCAGTGGTGTGCACGAGCTCAGCACCCACCAACCGATTGCGCACCGCGGGCCTGTCCAGGAAGTCGGTGTCCATAGCGGCCGCAGCCGAGCCGGAGCGGTAATAGTGCATCCGCGTCCGGCCGTTGATCGTGTGTTTCACGTAGAGCCCGGTCGGCCGGATCGGATCGTCCTCGACTCCACCCACCTCGACCCCACGGCTCGCCAGGTCGCGCAGCACGTGCCGCCCGAAGCCGTCGGCGCCGAGCCTCGAGATCCAGCCCGTCGGGATCCCCAGCGCGGCGAGTCCACCCGCGACATTGCACTCGGCGCCGCCGACCGAGCGCCGGAAGGTCTCGACATCCTCCAGCGGGGCACCGGTCTCGGCGGCGAGCATGATCATCGCCTCGCCCAGACAGACCGCCCGAGGTACCAGATCGGCCATCGATGAGTCCTCTCGGGCGAGCTGTCGTTGACGGAAGTTCTGGCGCGATGCTACAACCGAGTGGTCAGAATGCGCAACGAACGTTGCGCATAACGCAATCAGCGCAGAGGACGTCATGTCAGCTTCGTACGATGCCGCCGCCGTCGCAGCCCTGGCCGACCAGCAGGTGAGCTGGCGGGACAAGGCGCTGCCGCCCGCCTTCTGGGGCCGGACCGTCGCCGACGTACTGGCCGCCAAGCCGCGACTGTCCGAGCTGCCAACTCCCCTGCTCACTCTGTCCGCGCCCGGCCTGCAGCACAACGTCGAGACGCTCGCCCGCTGGTGCGCCGAGCACGGGGTCCAGTTGGCGCCGCACGGCAAGACCACGATGGCTCCGGCGCTCTGGGCCAAGCAGCTCGACGCAGGAGCCTGGGGAATCACGCTGGCGAACGCCTACCAGCTAGGAGTCGCCCGGGCCTACGGGGTGAGCCGGGTGATGATCGCGAACGCCGTGGTGTCGCCGCTGCAGCTCCGGTGGATCGCCGATGAGCTCGCGGCCGACCCCGCGTTCCACGTGATGGTGTGGGCGGATTCGGTGCGCACTGTCGAGATCATGGAGGCGGCGCGGGCAGCACACGTCGATTCGGGGGCGCGGCCACTCGACGTACTGGTCGAGGTCGGTGGAGTCGGTGGACGGACTGGTGCTCGTGGTGTCAACACTGCGCTCGCAATTGCTGCCGCTGTCGCCGCTGCGCCGACGCTGCGACTTGCTGGGGTGGCCGGCTATGAAGGGGCTATCGCACACGGGGCTGACGAGGAGGGGCTTGAGCATGTCCGCTCCTACCTGCGGGACCTGGCTGCTGTGCACCAGAGCCTCAAGTACGACGAGGGCGTGGTACCGGTCGTCAGTGCGGGTGGCAGCGCGTACTTCGAGCAGGTGGCGCAGGTACTCGCTCCGCTGACCCAGCAGGGCGCGCGGGTCGTACTGCGGTCGGGCGCCTATATCGCGCATGACGACGGCTACTACCGTCGCATCTCGCCGCTGGGCGCCGAGCCCCGGACCGATGGCGACCGGCTGACACCCGCCATGCACGGCTGGATCCGCATCACCTCGCAACCCGAACCAGGGCTGGCGATCTTCGATGCTGGTAAGCGCGACTTACCATTCGACGAGGATCTGCCGATGCCTCAGCTGCTCCGCCCGCGATCCGCCGGCGAGCATGTACGGCCGGTCGAGGGCATGACGGTGACGAAGATGAACGACCAGCACGGCTTCCTGCGCTTCCCGGCAGACGTTCCCTTGGTGATCGGCGACGAGCTGCGGGTCGGGTTGTCCCATCCGTGCACGGCCTTCGACAAGTGGGACCTGATCCCCGTCATCGACGACCCGGACGCCGACGACCCCGTGGTCGTCGACCTGGTCCGAACCTTCTTCTCATGACAGACCTCCTCATCACGGGCGCGACCGTGATCGACGGCACCGGTGCCGCGGGTTTCCGCGCCGACGTCGCCGTCGACGCCGGCCGGATCGTGGCCGTCGGCAACTACTTGCCCGGCGACTACTTGCCCGGCAGCGACGCCCTGCCGGCCGACCGGGTGATCGACGCGACCGGGCTGGTCGTCGCGCCCGGTTTCATCGACATGCACGCGCACTCGGACCTGCAGATCCTGGCCAACCCGGACCACACGGCCAAGGTCAGCCAGGGCGTCACGCTCGAGGTGCTCGGCCAGGACGGGCTGTCGTTCGCCCCGATCGACGATCCGACCAGGACCGCCGTCCGACGCCAGATCGCGGGCTGGAACGGCGAGCCCGACGACTTCGACTTCTCCTGGTCGACGGTTGCCGGCTACCTCGATCGGCTCGACCAGGGAATCGCCTGCAACGCGGCGTACCTGGTCCCGCAGGGCACGCTGCGGATGATGGTGGTCGGTACTGCGAACCGCCCAGCCACGCCGGCCGAGCTGGACGAGATGAAGCGGCTACTGGCCGAGGGGCTCCAGCAGGGCGCAGTCGGGATGAGCAGCGGGCTTACCTACACGCCCGGCATGTTCGCCGACACCGCTGAACTCGTCGAGCTGTGCAGGGTCGTCGCGGAGTACGGCGGCTACTACAGCCCGCATCAGCGCTCGTACGGCAAGGGCGCACTGGAGGCGTACGGCGAGATGATCGAGATCGCCCGGCAGTCGGGATGCGCCCTGCACCTGACCCACGCGACGATGAACTTCGAGCCGAACAAGGGCCGCGGCGTCGACCTGCTGGCGATGATCGACGAGGCGCTCGCCGACGGCGTCGACATCACCACCGACACCTATCCGTACTTGCCTGGGGCAACCACCTTGTCGGCGATCCTGCCGAGCTGGAGTGCCGAGGGCGGCTCGGACGCGCTGCTCGCCCGGCTGGCGGATCCGGCCGATCGCGAGCGGATCACCTACGAGCTGGAGCAGGTCGGCACCGACGGCTGCCACGGCTGCGTCACCGACTGGAACACGATCGAGATCGGCGGTGTGAAGAACCCGACCCTCAGGGGCGCGGTCGGCAACACTGTCGCCGAGATCGCGGCCGGGATCGGCAAGCCGCCGTCCTGGGTCTTCTTCGACCTGCTGATCCGGGACAACCTCGCGACGACGATCCTGCAGCATGTCGGCCACGAGGAGAACGTGCAGGCGATCATGAAGCACCCGACGCACACGGGTGGTTCGGATGCGATCCTGGTCGGCGGCAAACCGCACCCGCGGGCGTGGGGCACCTTCCCCCGGTACCTGTCCCAGTACGTCCGTGAGCTGGGTGTTCTCGAGCTAGCCGACTGCATCCACCATCTGACCGGCCGGCCCGCTCGACGGTTGCGGCTGAACGATCGGGGGCTGGTCCGCGAGGGGTACCACGCGGATCTCGTGCTCTTCGACCCTGCCGGCGTACGGGACACCGCTACCTTCGACAACCCCCGGCAGCAGGCCGAGGGCATCCCCTGGGTGCTGGTCGGCGGTGTGCCCGTCATCGAGAACGGCCATCGCACCAACGCCCTCCCCGGCCGCGCCATCCGCCGTAGTACCCAGGAAGGAAATATATGACCACGCTTGACCTGCTCCGCGCTGACCGGGTGCTGAGCGTCGTACGCGCTCCGGCTCTCGATGACGCCCGCGACCTGTGCTCAGCACTCGTTGCCGGTGGCATCCATGTGATCGAGCTGACGTTCACCACCCCCGACCTGCCCCGGCACCTCGAGCGGGCCGCTTCCGGTGATACCGGAGCCGTGGTCGGCGCGGGCACCGTGCAGACCGCCGCGCAGGCTCAGTCAGCCATCGACGCGGGCGCGGCCTTCCTGGTCACGCCCGGGCAAGGCCCGGAGGCGGCGGCGATCGTCGCCGCCGCGCACGACGCCGGGATCCCCATCGTGCTCGGGTCCTTCACACCTTCCGAGGTGATGACGGCGCTGGCGCTCGGCGCGGACGCGGTCAAGATCTTCCCCGCGCACCACCTCGGCCCGAAGTACCTGAAGGATCTCAACGGCCCGTTCCCGGGCGTACCGCTGGTGCCCTCCGGCGGCGTCAACGCCGGCAACGCCAAGCAGTTCCTCGAAGCCGGCGCGCTCGCGGTCAGCGCCGGTACCGACGTCGTCTCCCCCGCCGACATCACCGCCGCCAACTGGTCCCAGATCACCAGCAACGCCAAGGCTTTCTGCGCCGCATTGAGCTGATCCGCCCCAACCCCCTCGGAGTGTCCCCATGTCCGGAGCCATCGACTGGCTGCACCATGACACCGCAGGCTTGCTGCTGCTGTGCCTGGTGGCCATCGCGCTGCTGTTGTTCCTGATCATCAAGATCAAGCTCGAACCGTTCATCTCGCTGCTCGCCACCGGCCTGTTCCTGGCCCTGGCGGCCGGGCTGAACGTCCGAACCATCGTCGGTACCGCGCTCAAGTCGAGCGACTCCGTGCTGGAGAAGGGCTTCGGCGGCATCCTCGGCCATATCGCGGTCATCATCGGCCTCGGTACCGTGCTCGGCGCGCTGCTGGAGAAGTCCGGTGGCGCCGACGTGCTCAGCCGGCGACTGCTGAGGCTGTTCGGACCGAAGGGCACCCCGGTCGCGATGGGCCTGGTCGGCCTGATCTTCGGCATCCCGGTCTTCTTCGACATCGGCATCTTCGTGCTCGCCCCGCTCGTGTACGTCGCCGCGAAGCGCGGCGGCAAGTCGCTGGTGCTCTACGCCTTGCCCGTACTGGCAGGGCTCTCGATGACGCACGCCTTCCTGCCACCTCACCCCGGCCCGACTGCCGTCGCCGGACTGCTGCACGTCGACATGGGCTGGCTGATCATCATCGGCCTGGCCTGTGGTCTGCCCGCGTTCGCCGTCGCCGGCATCCTGTGGCCGCTCTACATCGCTCCCCGGGTACCGGTCACCGTGCCGGACGAGTTCCTCGCTGCTGAGGTTGAGGGCGAAGAGAAGCCGGAGCCGTCGCTCGGCCTGGTGATGGCGGTCATCCTGCTACCGCTGGTACTGATCCTCGGTGCGACCTTCGGCACGCTGATCCTCGACCCGCATCGCGATCTGCTGAGCTTCCTCACGTTCCTCGGCAACCCGGCCGTCGCGCTGTTGCTGGCCGTTCTGCTCGCGTACTACCTGCTCGGCGCCCGGCGCGGTATGACGACGGCGGAGTTCAGCGAGCTGAGCAGCAACTCGCTCAAGCCGGTCGGCATGATCCTGCTCGTCGTCGGCGCAGGTGCGTTCTTCGGCGCGGTCATCTCCGCGACCGGTGTCGGTGCCGCGCTCGCCAAGAGCCTTTCCAGCGCAGGGCTTCCGGTACTGCTGCTCGCGTACGTCATCTCGTGTGGTCTGCGGATCGCGCAGGGCTCGGCGACGGTGGCGATCGTGACCACCGGCGGCATCGTCGGTCCGCTGCTGACGGCCGACGGCTACTCGCAGGCGCACCTCGCGTTGATCGCGGCGGCCATCTGCGCCGGCTCGATCATCCTCAGCCACGTCAACGACGGCGGCTTCTGGATCGTCGCGAAGTACTTCAACATGACCGTCAAGGAAACCCTGCTGACCTGGTCCGTCCTCGAAACCATCCTCTCCCTGGTCGGCTTCGGCATGGCGTCTCTCCTCTGGGTGATCATCTAGCTCGATGCGCCACCCTGATGCTGCCGTTGGTCGTGCGCAGGTGGAGTTGGCGTTGCGCACCCAGCTCGTTGGGCAGGTCGAGCTGGGTGCTGCCGTACATCGCGGCGGCGTCGATGGCGTACGAATCGGTCGGGACGAGCACCTGGAGCGAGCCGTTCGTGGTGTTCACCACGACGTTGCGCGGCGGACTGTCGAAGGACAGATCCACCGAACCACCCCGGGCAGTCACCGTCACATCCTGGCTCTGCAGCTGGACCGCGTTGATCGAGCCGTTGCCGGCGACAAGCCGCACGTCACCGGCCAGCCCGGCCAGATCGACCGAGACGCCCGAGGTGGTGAGCTTCACCGAGGCCGACCTCGGCACCCGCACGGTCAGGTCGATCCGGCAGCCAGAGCCGCGACAGGCCGTACTGACCTGCAATTCGTCGCCCGCCGACTTGCGCACGTCGACCGACGGCTCGAGATCGGTGTAGCTCCCACCCACGTTGACGTGCACCTTGTCGTCCGCGCTCGGCGTCACTGTCACCGGAACGTCGGTGACGATGCTGACTCCGTTGCGCGGGAGCGCGTACGCCGAGGAGACGTCGTAGTGGACCTTGCCGCGAATCGTGGCGACGGTGACGGCTCCCCCGCCGAGGACGAGGGCGATGACCGGGATCAGGCCCAGGATGAGCAGCCTGCGCTGGGGACCGGACAGACTCATCAGCTCTCCAGGAACTTCAGTACTGCGCGGACGCGGCGGTGCTCGCCGTCGGTGGGAGCCAGGCCGAGCTTCGCGAAGATGTTGCTGATGTGCTTCTCCACCGAGCCCTCACCGACCACGAGGGCCTGCGCGATCCCGGCGTTGGAACGCCCCTCCGCCATCGCGCGCAGAACGTCCTGCTCGCGTGGGCTCAGCGCTGCCAGTGGGTCGGCCCGGCGTGACCGGACCAGGAGTTGCGAGATCACCTCGGGATCGAGCGCGGCACCACCGGCCGCGACCCGGCGCAGCCCGTCGATGAACTGGTCGACATCCGCGACCCGGTCCTTGAGCAGGTAGCCGACGCCACCGGGGTTGTTGCCGATCAGTTCGCTCGCATACCGCTCCTCGACGTACTGCGAGAGCACCAGCACCCCGATCTCCGGCGACCGCTGCCGAATCACCAACGCCGCGCGCAACCCCTCGTCGGTGAAGGTCGGCGGCATCCTGACGTCGACGACACAGACATCCGGCCGATGCTCATCGACCGCCTTGAGCAGCCCGTCCCCATCACCGACCACAGCCAGTACTTCGCAGTCCTGCTCCTCCAGCAGCCGCACCAGCCCTTCACGCAACAGCACCGAGTCCTCGGCAATCACGACACGCATGGGACCTCCACGGTCAGGGTGGTTGGGCCGCCGAGGGGGCTGACCATCGTGAGCTTTCCGTCGACTCCGGAGACTCGGTCGGCCAGGCCGCGCAGGCCGCTGCCGAGGTCGGCGTCGGCGCCGCCGTTGCCGTCATCGGTGACGACGATGCGCAGTACGTCGTCGATGCGCTGGATGCTGACCTCCGCGCGAGCCGCCTTGGCGTGCTTGGCGACATTGGTCAGCGCCTCGGTCACCACGAAGTACGCGATCGACTCGATCGTCAGCGACGGTCTGGGCGACACCTGCACGTCGACCCGCACGGGCAGCGGCGCGCGGGCCGCCACGGCCGAGATCGCCGCATCGAGCCCGCGATCGGTCAGTACCGGCGGATGCAGCCCTCTGGTCAGATCACGCAGCTCAGCGATCGCCAGCAGCGCCTCGGCGTGCGCCTCCCCGATCAGCGCCTGCAGGCCGGTATCCACACCGCCCGCCTTGTGCTTCGCCCGGCCGAGCGTCATCGCCAGCGACACCAGCCGCTGCTGAGCGCCATCGTGCAGATCCCGTTCCATCCGCCGACGCTCAGCCTCGGCCGAGTCGACCACCTTCTGCCGGCTCGTCACCAGTTGGTCGACGCGCTCGGCCAGCTCACCCGTCTCGGACCGACCCAGACACACCCGGGCGAGTTCGCCACCTCTCCCCGACAGACCCCGGATCAGCAGCGGCGAGACGAGTAGCAGGAAGAGCAACGCGATACCCGAGACGGCCAGAGCTTTGTCGGCCGTGTCGACCGTGAACGGTCCGAGCTGCGCCCGGGCAGCCGCGAACTTGGAGAAGTACAGCGGCAGAGCCATCAGCACCGGCGGTACCGACCAGGCCAGCACGACCCCGATTAGGCCGACCATCGCGAGCGGGAGCAGCAGTACGAAGTACAGGACCTGACGCCACAGCCCCCGATCGGACAGTGCGGCCCGGGCATCGGGGATGCCCGCACCTGTCCGCTGCGGCGGGATGAGCCCGCGGATCACCTGGTTGCGGGTGAGGAGCGCGCGGGACCGCTCCATGCCGCCCAACGCGTACACGACCCGGTTCGCCCAGATGGTGAGCGGCAGGCCGAGGTACGCCAGCGGCAGGCCGAGTACGGCGACGCAGAGCATCGCCAGGACCAGCAGTCCCCCGCCGACCACGACAGCCGTGTCCAGTACCAGGTGCACGGTCGCCAGCCACAGGTACGGCGAACGCCAGAGCGCCCACGGCGTCCTGGGCACTACGCCGGCGCCGGGGGTATTGGCCATGGGCAACAACCTACGACGCCCGGTGATCGAGCGGCAGCCGGGAAACCCCCTAGGCACCTGGGGGTTATCCCCCGGTCGGGTTCGTGGGCTGGCCGGGCTGTGCCGTGGCACACATCAAGGAATTCTCGAAGGCATGACGACGCTGATACCCAATGTGCTGGGAGACGCCATCGACGACCGGGTCGCCGAGGCGCTGGATGACTACCTCGCCGAGGGGCGGCTGGACGGGAAGATCCGTCCGCGCCGGTCCGCGGTCGGCATCGCGACTCTGGTCGCGGGCGGAGTGGCGGTCGTGCTGCTGCCTTGGGTGCTGATCCTTGCCGTCACGTTGCCGTCGACCTACCAGGCCAACAACTGGAACCTGGCCTGGATCGGGCTCGACCTGGCCATCGCCGTCACCGCCGGTCTGACCGCCTTCCTGCTGCATCGCCACGATCCGCGTGCGGCGCTGACCGCAGTCGCGGCCGGGACCTTGCTGGTCGCGGACGCCTGGTTCGACATCAGCACCTCCGGTCCCGGTCTCGACCACCATCTCGCGCTCGCCCAAGGCCTGGTGCTGGAGGTCCCGCTGGCGATCGCCGCTTTCGTTCTCGCCAGCAGGACCCTCAAGCCGCCGCGTCCCGAGCGGGCGACTATCGGCCTGTCAGTTCCAGCACGGGTCCCTCATGTAGCGCCTCGTAGACCAGATCGCGGAGTCGATTGGCCTCAGCATCGGTCAGCGTCCGGTCGAGCGGTCTGAGGACCAGCCTGACCAGCACGTTCCGTTGACCTTGCTCGAGTTGGAGCCGTTCTCGCGCGGCCGCGGGCAGGTCGTCGTACGTCGTCTCGCCGCGCACCTCGACCGACTCCGCCGCATCGGCGTCGACGCCCAGGGCCTGCCGCACCCGGTCACCGAGCACCTCGTCGGAGATGTCGACGTCGGGGCCGACCACGACCGACAGGTCGCGGCGTACGGCGGGCATTGCGGAGACCGGCTTGTACGGCGTGAGATCCAGCATCTGCTCGGCGACTCGTGGATCGGTTGACCTGAGCAACCGGATGTCCCGGATCCCCTTGCGCAGCATCAGCAGCCGGTCGAGACCGGGGCCCATCGCGAGTCCCGTCCAGCTCTCGTCCAGCCCGGCCTTGCGGAGTACCGCCGGAGCCGCGACCCCACACTCGCCGATCTCGATCCATTGGTCGTCGAGCAGGACGTCGATCTGACGGCCGTGGATCGTGTACGGATGCACGGCGGGGACGGTGCGGTAGGTCTGGCCGGGGAGGACCGTTTCGACGAGGTTGGCGATCATGGCCTCCAGCTCGGGCTCGCCGAGGGTGACGTTGCGGCTGATCCGCCAGAGGTCGAGCTGGTGCGGCGTACCGGTGTGTTGCCAGTCGACGGAGTCGCGGCGGTAGCAGATGCCGGCGCAGACCATCAGTACGTCGGAGGCCTCCTTCGAAGCGGCAAGCTCCCGCAACGCGGGCGGGATCATCGCGGAGGTGTGGCTTCTCAGTACTTGGGTCGGCGAGGCGTACCGGGTGTAGCGCTCTTCGCGGGTCACCGCGCCGGCGGCGTACCCGAGGTTGTCGTAGTTGTCGGCGAGGGTGACGACGGGATGATCTCGGCGGGTCGAGATCTCCGTGTACGGCCAGGCCTGGGCGAGTGCTGTGCGTACCTGGTCCACTATCAGTTGGATCCCATGCGGGCCTTGAGCCGGGTCGGCCAGGTCGCGCAGGGCCAGGTTGTCGTTGAGTTCTTGGGCAGTGAGTACAGCCATGGGTTATCTCTCCTGTGAGCAGCGGGTCCGAGGGCGAACACACCCCGACCGGCCGCGGTCACCTCAGGAGAGAGCGCAGCAGCGACTCACCCCGTCGGCACCACTGTGCCGGCCGGGGCGCAAAAATCGCCGCCCGTACTGCTTCACGCCCCCAACAATACCCGCGGACCCAACCACTCCGCCCGCCTATTCCACCCGCGCCCCGCACTACCCGAGTCGCTCCTCAGCGAGCCGCCCAGGCGACGCGGCGACCTTGGGCACCGAGCAGTCACCCCTGGCCCGAGAGGCGACTAGCCGGTGCTCAAGGTCGATCTGCGGGCCGACTTTGAGCACCGGGTGGGGACGATAGGCGCGAAAGGCTGGCTGGGCGGTGCTCAAGGTGGCACTGGGTGGGTGGAAGGATCGGGGGCATGCGATGGATTGACGGGCTCGAAGCGGCTGCCGGGGAGAAGTTGGCGGAGCCGGTGCACCGGTACTTTCGGCAGGGGTCGGCGGGTGGGGTCAGCGCTGGGGAGGCGGTGGCGGCTTGGAGTTCGTACCGGTTCCGGCCGCGGGTGCTGACTGATGTGTCGACGGTGGACATCTCGACCTCTGTGCTGGGGACACCGGTCGACCTACCGGTGCTGGTCGCGCCGACAACCCTGCAACGCCAGGCCGATCCATCAGGCGAGCGGGCCATGGCCGCGGGCGTCCGCGACGCCGGCTCCCTGCTCGCAGTCTCCAGCAACGCCGGAACCACTTTCGCCGACATCGGTTCGGTCGGTACGCCGTGGTGGGTGCAGATCTATGTGGTGAAGAACCGCGACATCACGCTGAAGATGCTCGACGCGGCGGTCGCGGGTGGCGCGCGTGCCGTCGTACTGACCGCAGACACTCCCGTGGTCGGGCGCAAGGAGGACGACGGCCCGACCGTCTGGGAGGTGATCCAGCCCGGCGACCTGCTCGCGAACCTAGATGCGGACGACTATCCCGACGAAGACCTCGCCAAGGCCGACGACCTAACCCCCGACGTCATCGGCTGGCTGACCGAACGCACCGGCCTCCCGGTCCTCGTCAAAGGCGTACTCCGCGGCGACGACGCCAAGCGCTGCTCCGACGCCGGCGCCGCCGGCATCATCGTCTCCAACCACGGCGGCCGCCAACTGGACGGCGCAATCCCCACCGCCCAAGCCCTCCCCGAGGTAGCAGCAGCCCTGGCCGGCACCCCCACCGAACTCTACGTAGACGGCGGAATCCGCCGAGGCGAACACATCCTCGCCGCCCTGGCCCTAGGCGCCCGAGCCGTCCTACTCGGCCGCCCAGCCCTCTGGGCCCTAACCGTCGCCGGCTCCGCCGGAGTCACCCGCCTGCTAACCGACCTAGGCGAAGAACTAGAACACGCCATGCGCCTAGCCGGCACCCCCACCCTCGCAGCCCTAACCCCAGACCTCATCGCCAGATAGCTCCCACCACCACACCACCCCCAACCACCACCCGCGCCCCTGGCCAGCCCACCACCCTGGTGGCCAGCCCACGCCATCCCGCCCACCCCGCAGCTACCCCCGCCTGGCCACACCACCCCGGCCCGCAGCTACGCCGGCCACACCCGCCACAGCCAGGCCACACGATCCGGCCAGACCCCGCCCACCCGGCCGGCTCACAGCCACCGCCCCCCGGTCACTCCGGTCACCCGCCACCCCGCCACACCGCCACCCCGCACCGGTCACTCCGGTCACTCGACACCCGCCACACCGCTCCGGTCACAGCCCACCCGCCATCCCCCGCAGACCCACCACTCGGTCAGGCCGCGGCCACCCCGACCAGCCCACAGCTGCCCCGCTCCAGTCACACCCACACAGACCACCACCCCGGTCAGGCCGCGGCTACCCCAACCAGCCCGCCCGAGCCCCGTCACCCACCAGGTGCTCACCTCCGCGAGGCACCCCAGCCCCGCACCCAGCACCACCACCCCCAGACACTCCCCTGCGTGGGATCGGAGCCACCCTGCCCAAGCCAAGTAATCGACGCATGAGCCCGCGTGCACTCACACGAGGGCGGCCGGAAACGAACAGCGCAGGGGCGCGTGGGGACAGCACCACACCAGGCACCCACCCCTGCGCGGGACAGCACCTAGCTCTCACCAAGCGGGCGAAGCACGCGTGCATTCGCAGGAGGGTGGGCGGGAGCGCCCGGAGCAGCGAGCGACGAAGGGGCGAGCAGCGGAGGGCGCGTGGGGATATGCAGAACGCCCCGGTCGACAGACCGGGGCGTTCTGGTGAAGACGGAGTGGAGAGGCTCAGGCCTCGTCGTTCTCCTCGAGCAGGTTGCGGGTCAGGTTGGGGTCAACCTGGACGCCCGGACCCATCGTCGTCGAGAAGACGGTCTTCTTGATGTAGCGACCCTTCGAGCTGGAGGGCTTCAGCCGGAGAATCTCCTCCAGTGCGGCGCTGTAGTTCTCCACCAGCTGGGCCTCGTCGAAGGAGACCTTGCCGATGATGAAGTGCAGGTTCGCGTGCCGGTCGACGCGGAACTCGATCTTGCCGCCCTTGATGTCCGTGACAGCCTTCGTCACGTCCGGGGTGACCGTGCCGGTCTTCGGGTTCGGCATCAGACCACGCGGTCCGAGGACGCGACCCAGCCGGCCGACCTTGCCCATCATGTCCGGGGTGGCGACGACGGCGTCGAAGTCGAGCCAGCCGTCGGTGACCTTCTTGATCATGTCGTCGTCACCGACGTAGTCGGCGCCGGCGGCCAGTGCGGCCTCGGCCTTCTCACCGGTGGCGAAGACGAGGACCCGTGCCGTCTTGCCGGTACCGTGCGGAAGGTTGACGGTGCCGCGCACCATCTGGTCGGCCTTGCGAGGGTCGACCCCGAGCCGCATCGCGACGTCGATGGTCGAGTTGAACTTCTTGCCGGTCGCACCCTGCTTGGCGAACTTGATCGCCTCGAGCGGGGTGTACAGGTGGTCGAAGTCGATCTTCTCCGCGATCGCGCGGTAGCTCTTGCTGCGCTGTGCCATGTTCAAATCTCCTGTGTACGAACGCGTTGTTCGGCGTTCGCGTCGTGGTGTAAACGGGCGAACTGCTCGCCCTTCCACTCCTGCTGGCTCACCGAGGTGAACCGGAAAGAGGTACTGCTACTTCTCGATCGTGACGCCCATCGAGCGCGCGGTGCCCTCGATGATCTTCATCGCGGCGTCGATGTCGCGCGCGTTCAGGTCGGGCATCTTGGTGGTGGCGATCTCGCGGACCTGGTCCTTGGTGATCTTGCCGACCTTGTCCTTCTGCGGGACGGCCGAGCCCTTCTGCAGGCCCGCGGCCTTCTTGATCATCTCCGGCGCCGGCGGCGTCTTGGTGATGAAGGTGAAGGTGCGGTCTTCGTAGATGGTGATCTCGACCGGCACGACGTTTCCGCGCATGGATTCGGTCTGGGCGTTGTACGCCTTGCAGAACTCCATGATGTTGACGCCGTGCGGACCGAGCGCGGTACCGACCGGCGGGGCCGGCGTCGCGGCGCCGGCCTGGAGCTGCACCTTCACGAGGGCAGCGATCTTCTTCTTGGGAGGCATTCTCTCGGGTCCTTAGACTTTCTGGATCTGGCTGAAGCTGAGTTCCACCGGGGTCTCCCGGCCGAAGATCTCCACCAGCGCCTTGATCCGCTGGGCGTCGGCATTGATCTCCGTGATGGTGGCGTGCAGGGTCGCGAACGGCCCGTCGACGACCATGACCGAGTCGCCCACACCGAAGTCGGCGACCTCGACCTTCTTCTTGGCCGCGGTCTTGGTGGGTGCGGCACCGGTCTCGGCAGCCGCCGCTTCGGCCGCCGCCACGACGGCCGGAGCGAGCATCTTCTCGACCTCTTCGAGGCTGAGCGGGACCGGCTTCTGGCTGTTCCCGACGAAGCCGGTCACCGACGGCGTGTGCCGCACGGTCGACCAGGACTCGTCGGTCAGGTCCATCCGGACCAGCACGTAGCCGGGGAGCACGGTGCGCTTGACCATCCGGCGCTGCCCGTTCTTGATCTCGGCGACCTCTTCGGTCGGCACGACGATCTCGAAGATGAAGTCCTCCATGTTCAGGGAGTTGATCCGGTTCTCGAGGTTGCCCTTGACCCGGTTCTCCATCCCTGAGTACGTGTGCACCACGTACCAGTCGCCGATCTGGGAGCGCAGCGTGGCGCGCAGCTCCTCCAGCGGGTCGCCCGGCTCGGCCGGCTCGACCTCCTCGGCTTCGTCCTCGTCCGCCTCATCGGCAGAGTCGTCACCGGCGGCGGAGAAGACGACCTCGTCGACCTCGGGCGCCGCCTCGGTGGTGTCGTCCGGAGCCGTCTCGGCGGTCTGCTCGGCAAGCTCGTCCGCGGCGTCGTCGATGTCGGCCTCGGTGACCACCTCGGCGTCCTCCGCGTCGTCGGCGGCCGCTACGACCACCACCGGCTCGTCGTCGGAGTCGTCCGCGTCGGCCGCGCCGTCCTCGGCCTCGTCGTCGGCCGCGTACTCGCTCTCGGCGGCCAGCGGTACCTCGTCATCGTCGCCGACCTCGACCTCGATGTCCTTGAACAGGTCGTCGTCGTCATCGTCGTCGGAGTCGTCGAAACCCAAGTCGAGATCGAGGTCGTCGTCGGAGTCAGCGGTTACGTCGAACTCGTCCTCGTCGAGGACCTCGTCGTCGCGCTGGTCGGACACGTTGTACTCCGTCATCTGTGCATCGGGTGGTGGAACCGGGGGCTCCGGCTGTGCTGCGGGCGGCGGCTGTGGCGTCAGCCGAAGATCTTGAACATCGCCCAGCCGAAGGCGAGGTCGAGCACCGACACGATCGCGATGACGAACACCACGAAGGTCAGCACGACCACGAAGTAGGTGGACAGCTGCTTGCGGGTCGGCCAGACCACCTTGCGGAGCTCGGCGACCACCTGGCGGTAGAAGCGCAGCAGGCGGTTCCCGCCCTTGCTCTCCGCAGGCTTGCCGGCGCCGGACGGTGCCGGGGTGCGCGTCTCCGTCACGACCTACCTCTTTCGCTAGCGGCGGCCTGACCGGCCTTGTACCGATCAGGATTTGCAGGGCACGAGGGACTTGAACCCCCAACCTTCGGTTTTGGAGACCGATGCTCTGCCAGTTGAGCTAGTGCCCTCTGCAAAGTTCCGAACGCCGCTGGACCTGATCTCGGGCATGCCGAGTCAGGGCCATCAACGCCCGGACTAGAAGAGTGTACGGGGTCGGAGCCACCTGGTCGAACTGAGCCCCAGGCTGCTCCGGGTCCCCGCCACGGCGGCGAACCTCCGTGGACTTCGGGCCGGGCGTCGTACTGCGGGCAGAACCTTACCGTCTCCACGCCCATGCCAACGCCAGGGGGGCCACCATGGTTCCGGTCACCTGGCGATACCCGGATGTGACCACCGGCCGGTCAGTGCCAGGATGGGGCCCATGGTCTCCCGCATCTCCGCACGTATCGGTGCAATCAGTGAATCGGCCACCCTCGCTGTCGACGCGAAGGCAAAGGCTCTCAAGGCGGCCGGCCGCCCGGTGATCGGCTTCGGCGCCGGTGAGCCGGACTTCCCGACCCCGGACTACATCGTGGAGGCCGCCGTCGTGGCCGCCCGCGATCCCAAGAACCACCGCTACAGCCCGGCGGGTGGTCTGCCCGAGCTCAAGCAGGCCATCGTCGAGAAGACGAAGCGGGATTCCGGCTACGAGATCGAGGCGTCGCAGGTCCTGGTGACCAATGGCGGCAAGCACGCGGTCTACAACACGTTCGCCACCCTGCTCGACCCGGGCGACGAGGTGCTGCTGCCCGCGCCGTACTGGACCACGTACCCGGAGACGATCCAGCTGGCCGGCGGCGTACCGGTCGAGGTGCTGGCCGACGAGAGCCAGAACTACCTGGTCACCGTCGAGCAGCTCGAGGCGGCCCGGACCGAGAAGACGAAGGCACTGCTGTTCTGCTCGCCGTCCAACCCGACCGGCGCCGTGGACACCCCGGAGGCGATCGAGGCGATCGGCCGCTGGGCGCTGGAGCACGACATCTGGGTGATCACCGACGAGATCTACGAGCACCTCACCTACGGCGACACCAAGTCGACCTCGCTGCCCGTGGCCGTACCGGAGCTGGCCAACCAGACCGTTGTGCTGAACGGCGTCGCCAAGACGTACGCGATGACCGGCTGGCGGGTCGGCTGGATGATCGGCCCGAAGGACGTCATCAAGGCGGCGACGAACCTGCAGTCGCACCAGACCTCGAACGTCTGCAACGTCGCCCAGCGGGCCGCGATCGCCGCGCTGACGGCCGACCTGAGCGCGGTCGAGGAGATGAAGGTTGCCTTCGACCGGCGGCGCAAGCTGATGGTCCAGCTGCTCAACGACATCCCCGGCATCGAGTGCCCGGAGCCGACCGGCGCGTTCTACGCGTACCCGTCGGTCAAGGGCGTGCTCGGCAAGGAGATCAACGGCAAGGTCGCGAACACCTCGACCGATCTGGCCGGCATCATCCTCGACGAGGTCGAGGTCGCCGTCGTTCCCGGCGAGGCGTTCGGCGCGCCCGGGTACCTGCGGCTGTCCTACGCCCTGGGCGACGCCGATCTGACCGAGGGCATCGGCCGGATCGCCAAGCTGCTCGGCTGACCATCCCAGGCTGACCACTCCTAGCTGGCCACCCCTGACAGACCGCCCGGTTTCTTCTCCGGGCGGTCTGTCGGTAACCTTCTGTAATGACGGATCGGGACCTGCGGCTGCTGCCGAAGACCCACCTGCACCTGCACTTCAGCGGTTCGATGCGGCACCTCACGCTGGTCGAGCTCGCCGACAAGCACGGCGTCCGGCTGCCCGACGCCCTGCGCACCGACTGGCCGCCGCAACTGTCCGCGGCCGACGAGCGCGGCTGGTTCCGCTTCCAGCGCCTGTACGACGTCGCCCGGTCGGTACTGCGCACCGAGGACGACGTCCGTCGCCTGGTCCGCGAAGCCGCCGAGGACGACCGCGCCGACGGCTCCCGCTGGCTGGAGATCCAGGTCGATCCGTCGGGGTATGCGAGCCGTTTCCGCGGCATCACCGAGTTCACCGACCTGGTACTCGACGCCGCCCGCGACGCCTCCGCGAGCACCGGGATCTCAGTCCAGGTCGTCATCGCCGCCAATCGCACGCGGCATCCCCTCGACGCCCGGACCCTGGCCCGGCTCGCCGCGCAGTACGTCGGGCGCGGAGTGGTCGGCTTCGGCCTGTCCAACGACGAGCGACGCGGTACTACGTCCGAGTTCGCCCCGGCGTTCCGGATAGCCCATCATGCGGGTCTGCTGGCCGCACCTCATGGCGGCGAGCTGTGCGGTCCCGCGACCGTTCGGACGTGCCTCGACGAGCTGGGTGCCGGCCGGATCGGGCATGGGGTGCGAGTCGTCGAGGACCCCGACCTGCTGAAGCGAGTGGTCGACGCGCAGGTCGCGCTGGAGGTCTGCCCCGCGTCCAACGTGTCGCTGGGTGTCTACCGGCGACCGGAGGACGTGCCGCTGCGGCAGTTGTACGAGGCGGGCGCCCGGATTGCGTTGGGAGCCGACGACCCGCTGCTGTTCGGATCGCGGCTGGCCGAGCAGTACGAGACCGCCCGCAGCGTGCACGGCTTCACCGACGTCGAGCTGGCCGGCCTGGCAAAGGGCTCGGTGCTCGCGTCGACCGCGCCACCCGAAGTACAGAAGAGTTTGCTCGGTGAGATCGACACGTGGCTCGGCGTCGACACTCTGGAAAAGGCTGGGCTGTAGGCCTTACTTTGCGTGCATGACGCCGACGAAGATCCTGTTGCCCGAGGATGAGCTGCCGACCCGCTGGTACAACGTGCTGCACGATCTGCCGACGCCACCGCCGCCGGTGCTGCACCCGGGCACCGGGCAACCCGTCGGGCCGGACGATCTTGCGCCGCTGTTCCCGATGGACCTGATCATGCAAGAGGTCTCGCAGGAGCAGTACATCGACATTCCCGGCGAGGTGCTCGACGTCTACCGGCTGTGGCGGCCGAGTCCGCTCTATCGGGCGCACCGGCTGGAGAAGGCGCTCGATACCCCGGCGCGGATCTACTACAAGTACGAGGGCGTCTCACCGGCCGGGTCGCACAAGCCGAACACGGCCGTGCCGCAGGCCTACTACAACGCCAAATCGGGGGTCCGGAAGCTCACCACCGAGACGGGCGCCGGCCAGTGGGGAACCGCGCTGGCGTTCGCGTGCGCGCAGTACGGGCTGGACTGCGAGGTCTGGCAGGTGCGGGCTTCGTACGACCAGAAGCCGTACCGGCGGACGATGATGGAGGTGTTCGGAGCGACCGTGCACCCGAGCCCGTCGGACCTGACCGAGTCGGGGCGGAAGATCCTCGCCGAGAACCCTGACTCCACCGGGTCACTCGGGATCGCGATCAGCGAGGCCGTCGAGATGGCGATGGCCGATCCGGACGTGCACTACGCGCTCGGGAGCGTGCTCAACCACGTGCTGCTGCACCAGACGATCATCGGCGAGGAAGCGCTGATGCAGCTCGGGATGGTCGGCGAGACTCCCGACGTACTGGTCGGCTGCACCGGTGGTGGGTCGAACTTCGGCGGGCTCGCGTTCCCGTTCCTGCGGGAGAAGTGGGCGGGCCGAATGGCTCCGGTCGTACGCGCCGTGGAGCCGGCCGCGTGTCCGTCGCTGACGCAGGGCACCTACGCCTACGACTTCGGCGACACGATCGGGATGACACCGCTGATGAAGATGCACACGCTCGGGCACGACTTCGTCCCGGACCCGATCCACGCCGGCGGGCTCCGGTACCACGGGATGAGCCCGCTGATCAGCCACCTCTACGAGACGGGCGAGATCGAAGCGATCGCCAAGCCGCAGTCGGAGTGTTTCGCGGCCGGCGTGCTGTTCGCGCGGTCGGAGGGGATCGTGCCGGCGCCGGAGCCGACGCACGCGCTGGCCGCGGCGATCGAGGAGGCGCAGCGCTGTAAGGAGTCCGGCGAGGAGAAGGTGATCCTCACGGCGCTTTGCGGGCACGGGCATCTGGACCTGGCGGCGTACGACGCCTATCTCTCGGGCGCGATGACGGACCGGGCCTGGGACGACGCCGACTTGCAGGCTTCGGTCGCTGCCGCGCTGGAGAAGCTGCCGGCCGTCTAGAAGCGGCGCCACCAGGGTTTGGGGGTCTTCGAGGGGGCGCTGAGCCAGTCCTCGGGGACCGCCCAGCCCTTGGCGGCGATCGCGTCGAAGTACTGGATCTTGAGGGTGTCCGGCAGCCAGTACGTCGCCCTGCTCTTGTCGGTCACCTCGAAATAGGTGGTCCGGCGACCGCGACTCCAGACGGTCGCCAGGTCCGAGCAGTATGCGAGCCGGGTGAAGTCCCAGCGGGCCTGCGGGTCATCCAGGTCGTAGCTGCGCTCGGCGACGACCAGGAGCCGGCGCTGCCGTTCCGGTTCGTTGCCGATGGCATCGATCAGGTCCCGGACGACGGCCCGGTCGTCGGTCATCTCCTCCGGCAGGTACAGCTGTCTGGGGTCCAGGGACGCCGTCTCGAGCCGGGGCCGGGCGACCTCGAGGAAGGTCTCCAGCAGGGCGAACGCCTCCTCGGCCCGCCCGAACCGGCGCAGCTCGGCGCGCAACGTCGTGACTGCTTCTTCGGCCATCTGCCAAAGCCTAAGCGGGGTTGGGAAACGGGGCAGCTCGGGGCATCGCGGGGCAGCTTGGGGCAGGTAATCCACAACGGGCCTGAAGACCGTCGCGGAGCGTGTCCGGGCACCTACAGTTACCGCCATGCCAGAGTCGAACGAGTTGTTGCGAGCCGCCCGGGAACGGACCCCGTCCCCCAACACCCCGGGCGCGCACCTGTCCCGCGCGGAACTGGCCGAGGCGGTCTGCGCCTGGCTGTGGGCCACCACCGACACGCGGTACGAGCTGGACGGGCACTACATCGCCAAGCTCGAACGCGGTGCGGTGCGCTGGCCGAACGCGGCGTACCGGGCCGGGCTGCGCGAGGTGCTGAACGTCGCCACCGACAGCGAGCTGGGCTTCGGCCAGGTCGGGACGTCGGGGCCGCTGGCCCCGGAGCTGACCAGCTGCTCGATGGCCGGGATGGAGGACGAGCTGATCGACGCGGGCGACCAGTCGGTCTCGCTGCTCGCGCTGGCCGAGGAGTCGAACGTGGGTGGCCTCACCGTCGAGCAGCTGCACGCGGACATCCAGCGGATCGCGCAGAACTACCTCAAGGTGCCGACCAAGGCGCTGTTCCAGCGCAGCCTCGCCGTCCGCGACCGTGCCTTCAAACTGCTCGGCGGCCGGCAGCCACCGCAGCAGACCCGCGACCTGTACGCCGCTGCCGGCTGGGCCCTGACCCTGCTCGGCTGGATGTCGGTCGACCTGGGCCGGCCGGAGGTCGCGGAGAGCCATACCCGGACGGCCTGGGCGTGCGCCGACGCCTCCGGCTACGACGAGCTGCGCGCCTGGGTCCGCGCCACCCAGCACACGGCTGCCTTCTGGCAGGACGACATCGGCCACGCGGTGGACTTCGCCCTGGACGGCCTGCGGTACGCCGCTGGTACCTCCGCACTGTTCCTGGCGTCGGCCGCCGCCCTGGACCTGGCCCGGGCCGGCCGGACCGACGAGGCCCGCGTCATGCTCGACCAGGCCAAGCGCACCACCCCTGACCCGTCGGCACCCGAGCTGGGCGGCCTCTTCCTCTGCACACCGGAGCGCGCCGAAGGTCTGTGGTCCGACACCTACCTGACTCTGGGCCAGCCCGACCTGACCCTGGAGCACGCCAACCGCAGCATCACCCTCTTCGAGTCCGCTCCCCACGCCCTGCGCAACCACGGCTCCGAACGCATGACCCGCCTCCAGCAGGTCAAGGCCCACCTCCTCCTGGGCGAGCTGGACGGCGCCCGGGAGACTCTGAGGCCGGTCCTGGAGACCCGTACGGAGTACCGGATGCATCCACTCGTCCACCGGATCAGCGAGGTGGCCGCGATGACCACCGCCTCCAGCTACGTCGACGAGCCGCGGGCGCAGTCCATGCGCAGCCTCATTCTGGACTTCACCCGCGCCCCGGCGACGCTTCTCAGCCCCATGGACCACGAAACCGGCAAGGCCCTGACCTGACCGGCTGTCAGTTCCCCGTGAGGATGGCGATCAGATAGAGGATCACGAGAACGGCGACGTTCAGCCCGGCCCCGAGAATCGCCGGTCCAGGGGTCCTGCGAAGAAGGACCAGAGCCACCACCACACCCAGCAGAGCCACTGGGAGAGCGACGATCACCCCGAACAGCAGGCCCAGGATCAGCGCCAGCACCGCCAGCCCGCCGGCGACCAGCATGGGCCGTCCTCGCACGGCCGAGGCATTCGTCGTCGACATCATCAGACCTCCGCCTTGTTCTTGCGGTGCCGCAGAAACTGCCGAAGCCCGAACGTCAGCATCACCAGTGCGACCGGGACGATCAACCACCAGCGTACCCGATCGGGACCTCGCGGACCGGCCAGAATGGTGATCTCACCGCCCGCCGGATTGTAACTGCCCAGCGCCCGGACACCGACCCGGTATTCACCCGCGCTCTCCACCTTGATGACGAATTTCCCGCGTATTCCCGCACCCACCGCGGAGAATTTCTGATGGGATTCCCCGACCACCGACATTCCCGATCGCAATGGACTCAGTTCGACGTCGATCGGGGCGTCGGGATGCCCACCGCGGCGGCTGAGCCCGAACGGGACCTCGATGGTCTCGCCGACCGCCGCCACCAGGGCCTTGTCCGGAGTACCCAGCCCGATCTCGGTCGGCTGGGCCTTGGTCAGTTCGAGGCCGGAGGTCGGCAGCACCTCCACCGAGGTCAGTCCGGCGGCCTTCTCGGCCTCGATCCGGAACGTCAGCACGTTCACCTTGCCCGGGATCAATCCACCGTCCTGGGCGTAGTTCACGAACTGCTCGGTCACCTCGGCCGCGTCCGTCGTCCGGGTCCGCCGGCCGCCGAGCAGGGACAGGCTGCTCACGGTCGCCTGTCCCTGCTCGACCGAGTAGTCCACCCGGGCACCGGTGAAGCCGTTCATCTCACCGAGTACCGCCCATTCGCCGCGCGCCTGGGCGGCGAACCGCAAGCGCAGGTCCAGCTTGATCAGGTACCAGTCCGGCTTGCCGTTGGCGGCACCCTCGGGAAGCCGGAACTTCACGTCGTAGCGCTGACCTTTGGCGCCGACCAGCTGGACGCCGCTCCGCGCCGCCGGGTCGAGCTCGGCGACCGGCCACGACGCCTTCGAGGACTCGATCAGCACCGGGGCCGGCGCCTCGGCCGCGCTTGCGACCGAGGCGAAGCAGGGCAGGACGAGGCCGAGCACCAGTACCGCCAGGACTCTGCGCATGCCACTCACATCCGGATGTAGGTGGCGTACCCGTCGCACTGCCAACGGTGTTTCTTGTTGTGCGGATCGAGGTGGTACGGCTCGTAGTTGTAGAAGTAGCTGTAGTTCCGCAGCACCGTGTACCCCTTGTTCGCGAACCGGTTGGCGACGTCGGCCTCGGTGCCGTTGGTGTCCCCGTAGTAGTCGGCGCAGAGTTCGTTGAAGTCCTTGTGCGTCGTCGCGAAGACCCAGTAGCCCAGCCCGGTGGTGTACATCCGGTCGTCCGAGTCGGCGTAGATCCGGAAGTGCCGGGTGTCACCGAAGCAACTCGGGGTGTCCGTCTTCGGTCCCCGGTCGGAGTCGAAGTAGCCGCCGGCACCATCGTTCATGTAGGCGTACATCGAGCCGCCCGAGAACGGGTACGAATACCGCATCGCCGAGGAGGTCTTCACCTTGTCGACCTCGGCGTTGTTGTAGAACAGCAGCGTCACGTTCCAGTCGACCTTGTCCCAGCCGGCCCCGACCTTGGTGGTGAAGTCGTAGTTCCAGAACAGGTCGGTACCCATCCGCAGCCCGTGCGCGTTGCCTGCCTCGGCGGCCCGGGCGATCATCGGCCCGGAAACCGAGCTGACCAGAACCAGGGCGCCTGCCAGCGCGGCCAGCCGCTTGAATCGCGTTCGCATCACTGATCACCGTCTCCCGTCGGGGTCGGCCGCGGTGTCAGCTCCGGGCCAGGAGTGAAGATGGCGCCTTCGGTGGCGATCGGATCGACCTCGACCACCGTCTGGGTGTCGAAGGAGACGATCATGGTGAACTTCTGCAGGTTCGTCAGCTTGACCTGGATGGTCGACGGCTGGCCGTCAGCGGTCAGCACCGGCAACCGCGACATCAAGGTGTTGATCGGCCGGCTCATCGTGATGTCGTAGATCGCGCCGTGCATCACGCCGGTGTCGTCGTCTCGCCAGGCACCGAACTGGTCGACCGTGTACGGAATCTCGGCCGCACTCTTCTTCTTGAGCGCGTTCCCCAGTACCGGGCTGTTCTGCATGATCGTTTCGGCCTTCACCCGTTGAGCGGCGGTGAGCGCGTACCGCTGGTTCAGCGTCGCGATGTCGCTGCTGGCCGCACCCGCGTTCGGATCGACCGGCACACTGCCGGTGGCATCCGGGGGCTGTCGCAGGTCCACCTGCCCCAAGTCCGGACTGCCCGGTTTGACCACCGGGTCGCCGTCGGCCACCGCCAGGTCGGCGATGGCGTTGGCGGCCGGCGTGAAGCCCACCGCCAGTGCGGCAACCGCCGCCAGCGCGAGTATTCGTTTTCTCTGCATCGTGTTTCCACCCCTCGCAGCTCCGCCCGGAGGAGAAAATGGTCGCGGGGACACGCGACGGCGCAGCTGCGGCGCGGCACGAAAAGGAATCGCGGCCAATGCAATACCGCGAATTCCGGTTGCGCTGAGACTGGGTCTGTGCGAATTCGGGCGGACTTACTCGCACACGAATACAGCGTCATTGCAGCGAAAACCCCGCGCAAGAGCACGGCACTGCAACAAGCAGCAAGCGCATCGCCGATGAATCGATCAGCGCGTCAGAGGCTGCAGTTCACCAGCACCGGTTCGTTGACGAGCGTGATGTTGAAGGCGTGGTGGACCTGGGTCCGGACGTGGGTGGCCAGGGCCAGGAGTTCCTTGGCGGTGGCGTTGCCCCGGTTGGTCAGCGCCAGGGTGTGTTTGCTGGAGACGGCGGCGTCGCCGATGGAGAAGCCTTTGGCGATACCGGCGTGTTCGATCAGCCAGGCGGCGCTGGTTTTCACCCGGCCGTCGGGTTGGGGCCATTGGGGGGCGCCGGCTGGGACGTCGGCGGTGGCGTCGAGGAGGGGGTTGGTGAAGAAGGAGCCGGCCGACCAGGTGTCGTGGTCTTCGGGGTCGAGGACCATCCCTTTGCTGCGGCGGAGGGCGAGGACGGCTTCGCGGACCTCGGTCATCGGGGCTCGGGAGCCGGGCTCGACGTCCAGGGTGCGGGCGAGTTCGGCGTACCCGATCGGTGCGGACAGGTCGCCCAGGGGGAGCTGGAAGGCGACCTCCAGTACGGCGTACCGGCTCGGGTCGGCCTTGAAGCGGGAGTTGCGGTAGGTGAAGCCGCAGTCGGCGGCGAAGATCGTCCGGACCGCGTTGTCGACGCGGTCCCAGACGCGTACGGAGGCGATCGTCTCGGCGACCTCGTGGCCGTAGGCGCCGACGTTCTGGACCGGTGTCGAGCCGGCCAGGCCGGGGATGCCGGACATCGACTCCAGGCCGCTCCACTCCTCGGCGATCGCGCGCTGGACGACGGCGTCCCAGTCCTCGCCGGCCTGGATGTGGATCATCGCGCCGGAGCAGGCGTCGGCGTCGACCCGGATGCCGCGGGTGGCGATCTTGATGACCGTGCCGCGGAAGCCTTCGTCGCCGATCACGACGTTGCTGCCACCGGACAGCAACAGCACCGGCTGGGCCGCGGCGTCCGCCTCACGGATCGCGTCGATCAACTCCTGCTCGCTGGTCACCTCGACCAGGCGATCGGCGGGACCGCCGATCCGCAACGTGGTGAACTCCGCCAGCCGGACGTCCTCGGCAACGGATGCCGTGCCAGGCGCGGCGGTGCTCGCGGGGGTGGAGGGCTGCGGAGTGGTCACGGGAGGCGCACTACCGCTCGGGCTCGGCCCAGGACTTTTTCTTCGCCGGCCAGAGCGGTGATGTCGATCTCGGCGTGGCCGTCGGTCAGCTTGTCGACCTTCGCCGAGAAGGTGACGGTGGCGCCCTTGTCGTCATCCGGTACGACGACGAACTTGGTGAACCGCACCCCGTACTCGATCAGGTCCGCCGGGTCGTCGAGCCAGTCGGTGACGACCCGGGCCGCGCTCGCCATCGTGAGCATGCCGTGCGCGATCACGCCGGGCAGCCCGAGGGCCGCGGCCATCCGGTCGTTCCAGTGGATCGGGTTGAAGTCGCCGCTGGCACCGGCGTACCGGACCAGGTCCTCGCGGCGCAGCGTGACGGTCAGCGGCGGCAGCTCGGTGCCGACCTCGACCGGGCCCCTCACGAGTCCGCCCGGTTGTGCGAGATCGTCGACGTGGAGGTGGCGATCGGCTCGCCGTCGACGGTGGTCAGCGCGGTCTCGTACATGATCACCTCGACGTCACCGGCCTTGCGCACGGTGGTGATGGTGGCGGTCGCGGCGATCTCGTCGCCGGCCTTGATCGGGCGGGTGTAGCTGAACTTCTGCGCGCCGTGCACGATCCGGTCCAGCCGCAGCCCGAGCTCCTCGTCGGCCAGCAGCTCCAGCAGCGCCGGGTTGGCGACCATGAAGGCGAAGGTCGGCGGCGCGACCGCGTTTACCCCCCGGTACGCCGGGTTGGGGTCGCCGATCGCGTCGGCGAACTCCCGGATCTTCTCCCGGCCGACCTGGTAGGACTCGGCGGCCGAATAGCTCCGGCCGACCATCGTGGCGTCGATCGTCATGTCCAGTAACCCTACTGGCAGACTGTGACCAGAGTGCCGCCACCCACTCCTCCCGAGATGGAAAGGGCAGGACACGCGTGACGGCACGACGGGGAGGTGTAGCCGCTTTGGCGCGCTACGCCCCGAGGTACGGGCTGGAGATCGGTGAGCCGACCGGGACGGACTGGCTCCGAGTCGATCGGTTGCTCGAACCGGATGGTCCTGAGCTGACAGAGCTGCTCAAACGCGACCACGACGCGAGCGACCACGTCTCCGCCCACGCGAACGCGCTCAGCCTGATGTCCTTCTACGCAGGCCGCGCCCCAGCGACTGCCCTGCTGCTCTGGGCCCTCGAAGGGCGCGTACTCGACATCCGCCCGCACAACCTCTGGGTGAAGCCCCACGACGGCCACGGCATCGCGTCCGTCGCCATCCGCTCGGCCGACTTCCTCCCCGGCGGCCTGCAAACCCTGTACGACGTGGTGCTGACGCAGCACCTGCTCCCCCTCTCAGCCGAGCTCCACCGCCGCACCCGGGCCGGCCTGCGCCAGCTCCACGGCGGCGTGGCCGCTGGTTGCGCGATGGCCTTCTGCGCCGCCACCCGCGAGCAGGAGACGGTCGCCCCATCCTTCCTCCTAGAACGCTGGCAGACCTTCGTCGCCAAAGCTCCAGCCGGCCTCGCCCGCCTGGGCGACGTCACCGAGGCCGCCGGCAAGCTCGTGTACCTCCGCAACACCTGCTGCCTCTACTACACGAGCACCAAAGGCTGCGGCACGGTCTGCGGCTCCTGCTGCCTAACCCCTCGCCAAGACCGCCTGACCGCCTATGAGGCCGGCAAACCCATCCTTACCGTCTGATGGTCAGCCTTCGGCCTCGCCCATCACCAGGCCCTCGATAGTGTGCTTCTGGTTGATCGGTACGAGTCGCTCGACCACCGGGCAATGCAGATGCTCCCGGATCTGCTGCGGAAGGCGGTCCCAGTAGCCGGTGGTGACGGCCAGATCGTGCCGCTCCGCATTGCCTGCGCCGGGCGCGTCGAGCCCGAGGACGAGCACCGGCCGAGACAGTTGCGAGCGGTTCTCGGTCCCACGGTGGATCGTCAGCGCCGACCTGATCGAGATGTCACCCATGCGGGGGTACTTCCGGACGCCCAGCTCCTGATACCGGCCGTAGTGGTCCTTCGGCGGAAACATGCCGTGCTCGAACTCGTCGCTGTCATCCCATTGGGTCCCCGGCGCGATCTCGAACGGGCCCATCTCGTCGGTGGTGTCGACCGTCGTCACGTTGACCGCCAGCGACGTCAGCCGTCGCTGTGTCCGCGTCGGCTCCGGCATCGGGAAGTCCCGGTGCCACGGCTGGTACTGCGCGCCGGGCCCTGGTACGTCGAACCCCACCTCGACGATCTCGTACTCCGGTCCGAGCACTTCCTCGGCGACCGCCGTGATCCACGGGTGTCCGGCCAGGTCCGCGAATCCGCGCAACTGCTCGGGATGGATCTCCACGTAGTACCGGTGCGGGCCGCGACCGACAGCCCCGCCGGGACGCTCGAGGGCTTCGTGGAACGCGACCTCGACGTCCTCGCCCAGGCGGCGCACCCACTCGCGGCTGAAGGCGCCCTTGAAACCGGTGATGCCCTGGTCGTAAATCTGCGCCACCGCCGCCGCGCGCTGCTCCCGGGTCAGCGGCTCGGCCGCGACGAGAATCTCCTGATCAGCCATCTCGCCCTCCTCACCAGTCGGTTCGGAAGCCAGTCTGTGCAGAACTTCTACAACGTTGCAAGACCCTGGTGAGGACAGCAAAAAGGCCGCTCGCGATGCGAGCGGCCCTGGTGCGGAGAGTAGCTGGAGGTCAGCGGGTCTCGCGGTGGTCGGTGTGGTCGTTGCAGCGGGCGCAGTACTTCTTCAGCTCAAGACGGTCCGGGTCGTTGCGCCGGTTCTTCTTGGTGATGTAGTTGCGCTCCTTGCAGACCGTGCACGCAAGGGTGATCTTCGGGCGGACGTCGCTTGCCTTAGCCATTACTGCCTCTTTTGTTGGGAACGCGCAACTGGAGTGATCGCGTTCTCGAAGTAGCGGGGGCGGGAGTCGAACCCGCGACACCACGATTATGAGCCGTGTGCTCTAACCACCTGAGCTACCCCGCCGGGTAAGTCCGCCATCCCACCCGGCGAACCGGGTGGGACGCGATCTCTGAGCCCCTTTACGGAATCGAACCGTAGACCTTCTCCTTACCATGGAGACGCTCTGCCGACTGAGCTAAAGGGGCGGGCCGAGGAGAGAGATTACACGGTCTCCCGCCCCGATGTGAAATCGGGGAAGAAGTGCCTTGCAGGCCCCTCGTTCCGACCAGAGAAGCATACCGGTTCCCGGGAGTGCTTCCGACCAGTTTTAGCCCTGATTCCAGACGCGCGAGGGGTACGACGCCCGCAGTACCGGTACGACCTCGGTGACGAAGGTCTCGACACTGGCCTTGTTCTCCTCGTCGGACAGGCCGGCGACCTCCAGCGAGACGCCGGACAGCTCGTGCCCGAACGCCTCCTGGTACCGCCCGAACTTGTCGATCACCTGCTCCGGCGACCCGACCAGCACGGACCCCTGCTCCAGGAACTCCTCCAGCGTGGTGAACGGCAGCTTGTTGTGCTTGGCCCCCGGTGAGTCCATGAAGGCGTCGAAGATCGGCCGGTACCCCTCCACCGCCTCCTGCGAGCTCTTCTTCACGTAGAGCCCGTTGAACCCGGCCCCGACCACCGCATCGGCCGGGTCGTGCCCGTACGCCTCCCAGCGCTCCCGGTAGTGCCGAATCAACCCTGCGTACTTCTCCATCGGGTGGAAGCCGTTCGCGGAGAACAGTGGCTCTCCCCACTTCGCCGCGAGCTCAGTGGACTCCGTGGACGACGCAGAGCCGTGCCAGATCGGCAGCGGCGACTGCAGCGGCCTCGGTTGAGTAGTGGCATCCACAAGCGAGGGCCGGTAGGTACCGGACCAGGACACCGACTCCTCTCGCAGTAGCCGCCGCAGCAGCTCGTACTTCTCCCTGTTCCGGTCCCACTGCCCGTCGAGGTCGTACCCGAACAGTGCGTTCTGATCCGGGTCGTTGCCCTTGCCGATGATGATGTCGAGCCGCCCACCCGACAGCTGGTCAAGCGTCGCGTAGTCCTCAGCAACCCGCACTGGGTCCAGCAGCGACAGCACGGTCACAGTGGTGAGCAGCCTGATCCGGCTGGTCGACGCAGCGATGTAGGAGAGCACCACCGGCGGCGAGGAGGAGATGAACCGCTGCGCATGCCGCTCCCCCACCCCGTACCCGTCGAAGCCGAGCTCCTCCGCCCACTGCGCCTGCCGGACCACGTGCTGGAACCGCTCGTACGTCGAGAGCTGGCGACCGCTGATCGGGTCCGGCGAGTTGTCGATCAGCGTGTACGTACAGAACTTCACCTTGGACTCTTCTCCCCGGCTGTCACTGCCAGCGCCAACTGGTTGCCGGTGACGGGCGCTGGGCAGGTGCCGTAGTCGGTGAAGGCGTACGGCAGGTTGATGGTCCGGTTGAAGTCCACGACCACGCTGCGGTCGGCCTGCACCGGTCCAGTCGTCACTGTGCGCCAGGGAGTCGTCTCACCCCCGTTGGTCTCGTCATGGAACGACAGCGACACCTTCCCCTCCCCCGCAGCGGTCGCCACCAGCTCGTACGCCGAATCGCCCAGCGCCAGGTGAACCGTCCCGATGGCCGTCACGTGCTGCCGAAGGTCAGGGCGAGCAGTAGCCACCTCGACCCGCACAGGCTCGTCGTACGGGCTGAAGTGGCCGGTGACCACCCAGGACGGGTCCACCGCAAAGGTGGGCACCCCGCTGAAACCGGCTCGGGTAGCAGCGCGTGGGTCTCGCTGACGGATCGCATAGCGGCCTCCGCGCAGTACTAGCTCGACCAGCTTGTCGCCGTGCAGCAGCCAGCTCAGGGACCCGGCCTCGGCGACGCTGGCAGAGACACTGCCCTTCACCGGCTCTCCATTCAGGGTCAGACCGTCAACCGCCGTCACATGAGCCAGGCCGTCAGCAGTCCACCACTGACCGGGCAGCCCCGGGAGCGCAGACGGTGAATCAGCCAGCCAGTTGAAGGCGACGATGGTGAGCCAGCCGTAGTCGGTGTTCAGGTCCTGCTCTCGCAGCGAGTGCCAGGTCTGCCAGTCGTGTTCCAGCTCGGTCGTGATGGTCATGAGGCCAGGTCCTCTCTGGTGGCGTTCTCGCGGCGGGCGACTTCCTCGCGGACGAGCGGGATGACATAGCGGCCGAAGTCGACGGCGTCGTCGTAGATGTCGTAGCCGCGGGCGGAGAAGATCCGTACGCCGAGGTCGTAGTAGTCGAGCAACGCGGCGGCGACCGTCTCCGGCGTACCGACGAGTGCGGTGGAGTTGCCGCCGCCACCGGTCAGGCCGGTCGGTGCGGTCCACAGCGCGCGGTCGTGCCGCTCACCGGCCTCGACTGCCTTCAACAGCCGCTGGGAGCCGGCGTTCTCCGGCGTCTTGCGCGGATCGCGGTACCGACCGCGGGTGGCTCCACCGGCCTGTGCGTCCTTGATCCGCCCGAGGATTCGCTCCGCCTTCGCCCAGGCGAGCTCCTCGGTCGGAGCCAGGATCGGCCGGAACGCGATCTGGATGGTCGGCCTGGGGCGCCCGGCCTTCGCGGCCTCCGCGTCGATAGTGGCCAACTGTTCGGCAGTACCGGCCAACGGCTCGCCCCACAGCGCGAAGATGTCCGCCTCGGACGCCCCGACGGCATAGGCCGCCGCCGACGAGCCACCGAACGAGATCCGCGGCCGCGGCTGCTGCAACGGCTTGATGTCCGCCACGAACTGCTCGAACTGGTAGTGCTCGCCGGCGAAGTCGAACCGCTCGTCCGAGGTCCAAGCCCGCTTGACGATCTGGATGAACTCCCGCGTCCGCGCGTACCGATCGTCCTTGGCCAGGAAGTCACCCTCCGCGGCCTGGTCGGCCATCGACCCACCAGTGATCACGTGTACTTCGAAACGCCCACCACTGAGGTGGTCCAGCGTCGCAAAGGTCTTCGCCGTCAAGGTCGGATAAGCCACGTTGGGCCGATGCGCCACCACCAGGTTGATCCGCTCGGTCTTGCTCGCCACGTACGCCGCGACCTGCGACGGATCGGGCGAACCCGAGTGGTAGGCGAACAGGATCCGGTCCCATCCGTTGTCCTCATGTGCCCTGGCGAGCTTGGCGGTGTACTCGAGATCGAGGGCGCCACCGGTTCGCGGCGTGACCTCGCTGGCCGGGTTCGTACCGGCGATACCGAGGAACTCAACTGGCATGACGTCGACCTGCTTTCTCGGACTGGACAGCGACTAGCTGAAGGAGTTGACGGGCGACCGCGTCGTTCTGGCGGAAGCCCGGACCGTTGAAATGTGGGCGGGAGAACCCAGAGGATCCGGCCGAGCCGGACACCGAGGGGCCGAGCAGGAACAGTGATGGATGGACCGAGCCGTCGGCCTTGATCGCGCGGCACTCGCCGTCGGCCTTGAGCTGGCCGCCGCCCAGGCTCGTACCATCCGAGGCGATCAGCTCGTCGGCGGCGAGCAACCCCGACTTGAGCAGCCCTTTCAGGAGAGGATCGGGAGTCGCGAGGACATCCGGTCGCGGCAGCCGCGCCTCCACGAAGGCGCGGGCCTCGATCTCCCTGGGCAGGGCCGGGCTGGACGCCACGAAACGATCGTTGCGCAGAGCAACATCCAGCGATGGGCCAGCGAAGCGAACCAGTCCGGCGCGATGCAGGGCGAGGAGCTCCTCCAGCCGCCGTGGCGGCGGACCGCTGGCCACGAAGGAGAAGAAGCCGTGCCACTCGGTCTCGACGTGCCGGACCCGGTCCTCGTCGGAGAGCCGGCCCTCGGTGATCGCCACCGAGAGCACGCTGTAGACGCTCAGCAACGCGTTGAAGACGGCGAGATCGGCCGAGTAGGAGGGATCGGCGCGCCGGAGCAGGTCGGTCTCGATCAATCGCACCAGTTCGCGGTCCAGCTGGCCGGGGTCTTCGAAGGTGAGTCCCGCGAGTGGCTTGTCGACGTCGGCCAGGACGAAGCGGTCGTCCGGTGACGGCACGGCCTCGTTGACGGCAGCAACGAATTCAGGGGCCGATGGCAAGGTTCGGTCGAGGACTTCGAAGAACTGCTGCCAGGGCCATGCGGTTCGCTCGGGGTGGGCCAGGAAGAGCTGTTGGTAGTGGGCGAAGGTGAGTTCCTTCTCGACCAGCGGGCGGACCTGGGAGACGTAGTCGAGTACCTCGTCGCCCAGGTCGTCGAGGGCCGCCTTGGTCAGGTACCGGGTGGGGACGGGGGTCGTGCCTGCGACGGTGTAGCCGAGTTTGGCGTGGTACGGGACGCCGCGGCGCGAACCGACGTACAGGATCGGTTCGCTGCCGGAGGGGTTGTACTCAAGGCGGCCGCTGCAGCTGTCGTACCAGCCGCCGCGTCCCTCCGTGAGAAGGACCATCAGGTCGATGAACGCCTGGCCGAAGCCGCGCACGATCACGGGCTCGGCCGGTCGCAGAGCGCTCAGGTCGACGTCGGCGGTGTAGCCGGGCGGGATGTAGGTCAGGCCGGCTGACGAGGCGGCGTCCGCCAGCGCCGCCTCGTCAGCCGTCGGCACCCGGTCGAGATAGCCGAGAGCGAGGACGACGAGGTCCGCCTCCAGCACCTCCCCGGATGCCAGCTCTACGCGGTTGCCCCAGCCGGAGGTCAGCGACACCGCACGTTCCAGGTGGGTCGTGACACTGACCTGAGCCGGCAGGGAACGGATGACCCGATCCCAGACCCAACTCAGATATTCCGCCTGCAACAACCGAGGCGGAAAATCCATCGGCCCGGTCGTCTCCAGCCCGGCTTCTTCGAGGATCGTCGCCCCCACCCCGTTCGCCCAGGTCGCCAGATCCGGCCCCGGCACGATCGGCCCCTCACAAACCACCGACTCATCCGTAAAAATCGTCACATCGGACGCCATCGAGTTCATCCACAACAACCGCGACTGCTCCCGCCGCCAAATCCGCCCCCCACCCGCGGGATACGGGTCGACAACATGGATCTCCACCTCGCGATCCCCCAGCAATTCCCCAGCACTCGCGGCAAATCGCTCAAGCAGCCCCACCGTCCTAGGTCCACCACCCACGAAGACGATCGCCGCCGCGCGATCGCCGCCCGCGCCGCCTGCGGCGGCACGGGCGGAGGAGAGGAGCGCCGCGGAACCTCCGCTGGGTGTGGATGCCTGGCGTCGGGCCGAGCGGGCTGACCAGGCCTCGGGTGAGGTGGTCATGCGTCGAGTCCGAGGTGGTGGCGGAGCGTAGTACCGGTGTATTCCGAGCGGAGGACGCCTCGGTCGCGGAGTAGCGGGACTACCTGGTCGACGAAGTCGTCTAGGCCTCCGGGGGTTAGGTGGGGGACGAGGACGAAGCCGTCGGCGGCGTCTTCCTGGATGTGGCGGTTCATGGCGGTGGCGACTGTTGACGGTGAGCCGATGAAGGTTTGGCGGTTTTGCTGGTTGATGACGGTTTGGCGGAGGGACCAGTTGTGGGCTTCGGCCTGCGCCCGCCACTCGGCGACGATCGGCCCGGGGTCGTTGTAGCCGACCCGCCCCTGCGTGACTGCAGAACCGACGACGGGATCCTCGGCAGGCAGCGGGCCATCGGGGTCGTACGACGAGAGGTCCCGGCCCCAGAGGAGTTCGGCCAGGACGATCGCGGTTGGGCCTGATACCTGCTGTTCGCGGATGTACTGCGCCTTGTCCGCCGCCTCGCGATCGTTGTCGGCGACAACCACCGTCACCGCCGGCATGATCTTCAGCGAATCCTCCGACCGCCCGTACTGCGGCAGCCGCGCCTTCACGTCCTTGTAGAACGCCTGCCCCGCCTCGAAACTCCCATGCCGGCTGAAGATCACATCCGCACCCTCGGCCGCGAAGTCCCGTCCCTGATCGCTGTCCCCGGCCTGGATCACCACCGGATGCCCCTGCGGCGACGGCGGCAACCCGAACCGCCCACGGATGGTGAAGTGGGCGCCCTCGTCCGCGAAGGCCCCAGCGCCCTCACGAGCGAAGACCCCACCTTCCTGGTCGAGCACGAGTTCGGACGACCATGAATCCCAGAGCTTCCGGACCACCCGCAGCGCCTCCTGCGCCCGGACATACCGATCGCTCTTGTCCAGATACCCACCGCGCCGGAAGTTCTCGCCGGTGAACGCATCCCACGAGGTGACGACGTTCCACGCGGCGCGCCCGCCTGAAAGGTGGTCGAGCGTCGCGAGCCGCTTGGCCAGTTCGTACGGCTCGTTGAAGGTCGAGTTCACCGTCGCCGCGAGCCCGAGGTGCGTCGTCACCGCGGCCAGCGCGCTGAGCACCGTCAGCGACTCCGGCCGGCCGACGACGTCGAGGTCGTGGATCCGGCCCTTGACCTCGCGCAGCCGCAATCCCTCGGCCAGGAAGAAGAAGTCGAAGGTCCCCCGCTCGGCCGTCTCCGCCAGGTGCCGGAACGACGCGAAGTCGATCTGCGACCCCGACTCCGGATCGGACCAGACGGTCGTGTTGTTGACGCCCGGAAAGTGCGCCGCCAGGTGGATCTGCTTCGTCATCTCCCACTCCCCGCATACCGATTGGCCGGCCGCTTCAGCCCGAGCCGGTTCCGCAACGACATCGCCCGCTCCACCGCCGGCTCGAGCAACCCGCGCTCCCGCAGCAACGGCACCAACTGCTCCGCGATCACCGGTACGTCGAGCTCGAGCGAGGCCGGTCGCAGATGGATCCCGTCCACGCCGGCCGCGTTCCAGCCCTCGATCAGCTCGGCCAGCCCCTCCACACCGCCGGCGTAATCAACCGGAGCACCGGCAGCCCGTCGTACCGCCGAAGCTTCATCGAGCAGCACGCTCACGGACAGCAGCACCCGAGGAGTGAGACTCGCGGCCCGTACCGCGGCCAGCCGATCGTCGAAATCAATTGCCCCCGGCAACAACACCAGATCCGCATCCGCGGCTGCTTGCAACGCCTCGAAGGAACTCAGCCGTACCGCGGTCAGCGGGTGCCCCTGCGGCGGCCGCGGCACGATCGACGGCCCCTTGATCGAGAACGACGGCGAGCTGTAGTCGACGTAGTGAATGCGATCGCGATCGATGAACCGCCCACTGGCCGCGTCTCGGATGATCGCATCGTCCTCCCACGAGTCCCACAACCGACGGCTCACATCGACGACGTACCGGGCCTCCCGCCAGGTATCGGCAGCCTCCGCCGGCTCCCGGCGACCGATGACCGCGGCCGCCTCCGCACTCGTCGACACCTCAACGAGCCACCCCGCCCGCCCCGCCGAGACATAGTCGAGGGTGGCAACAGACGCCTGTACATGGAACGGCTCCGTGTGCGTGACCGTCACCGTCGGGATCAGCCCGATCCGATCGGTCGACGGCGCGATCCGGGCGGCCAGCCCCAACGCGTCCAGCCGCGCGCTGACCCGCGTCGGGTCATCGGCCGGCGCCTCCAGCGTGTCCACGAAGGTCGCGAAGTCGATCCCCGCCGCCTCCGCCCGCTGGACGGCACGCAAAGCCAGCTCCCCGGTCAGAATCGCCGACGGATCCACCGAGGCGCCTCGCCAAGCAGCAGGATCGCTGCCGGCGCCGTCGATCTCGATGGCCGTGATCAGTCGCCGGCTCATGACGCCACCTGCAAGCTCACCGGCAGGTTCTTGCTGAACGGCAGCGGCCCGATCGAATCCGGATCGGCGTTCACGTCGAACTGCGGCTCGAACCCGGCCGCCAGATACAACGCACTGGCCTCCGGCTGCCGCGGCCCGGTGGTCAGGTACAACCGCCGATAGCCGAGATCACGAGCCACCACCTCCAACTCGGCCAGCACCCGCCGGCCGAGTCCTTGCCGTCGATGCAGGTGCGAGGTCCACATCCGCTTCACCTCCGCGGTCTGATCGTCGTACCGGCGAATGGCGCCCCCGGCAACGGTCTGCCCGCCGTGCCGCAGCAGGACGAACGAGCCACCCCGCTCGGCATGGAAATCCGACGGCGGTACCTCGGTCAGCAACGTGTGATCGTTCGAACGCCCGTACCGCGTGCTGTACTCGACGACCAGGTCGGCCAAGAGCGGCGCGGCCTCCGGGTCCTCGGGTCGTGCCCGGACGACCTCCAACGCTGAGGGCTGGACCGGCAAACTCTCCACCACCTGCGACCCCTCCACCGTGGACAAGAACGCCTCGGTCACTTGATAGAGCGGTACCGACGCCTCCGGATCGAGCAGCAGCCCGCCGCCGTCATACAGGCGGATGTGCGACGACAACACGAACCACCCCTGCCCGATCGAGCCCGCGCCGAGGCTGGTGAGTACCGGCCGGAGCGCGTAGTCGATCACCAGCACATGAGCCGGTGATCCACCCGTTGCCAACGGCAACACAGGCTTGCCTCGCAAGGCGTACTGCGGGAGCAGGTCGAGGAACACCTTCAGCAGTCCCGCGTACGCCGCCTTGTAGACCGGCGTCGTCACCACCACCGCATCGGCAGCGGCCAGCGTCTCGACCGCCCGGGCGATCGCCGGGTCGTCGGCCTGTCCTCGCAGCAACGGCGAGGCCGGCAGGTCGCGCAGGACGATCGGCGTGACCCGGTGTCCGTGACTGAGCAGCCGCTTCGTCACATAGGAGAGCACCGCGTCGGTCCGGGACACATCGGACGGACTGCTGGAGATGGTCGCGATAGTTGCCATGAGCCCCTTGCTCCTTCTCTCACTTCTGCTTGTTCTTGGGGAGTCCGGGCGGGTTCACCAGCGACTTCTGCACGCCCTCCGCCTCCAGGTGCCACTTGGCCAGCACCTTCGCGTAGCTGCCGTCCGCGATCGCCGCGTTCAGCGCGTCCGCGAACGGCTTGGCCAGCCCGCTGCCCTTCTTGGTGGTCACCCCGACCAGCCCCTGGATCGGGTAGCTCGACGAGACGGTGCCGACGATCTCGGTCTTGCCCGACGTCGCCACGTGGTAGGTCGCGGTCGGGTTCGGCCCGAGGTACAGGCTGATCCGGCCTGAATCCAGCGCGAGGTAGTAGTCGGTCGCCGACTGGTAGTACTTCGGGGTCGCGGGCTTCAGCCCCGCCGCGACGTTCTGCTTGTTCCAGTCGAGCAGGATCGCCTCCTGCAAGGTGCCCGAGCTGACCGCGACCGTCTTGCCGGCGATGTCGGCCGGCTTGGTGATCTTCCAGCCCGACCCCTTCTTCGCCTCCCAGGCGTGCAGCCCGAGCCGGTACGTCGCGAAGTCGTACTTCTCTTTGCGCAGCTCGGAGACGCCGATGTTCGAGATGCCGGCCTGGTACTTGCCGGAGTCCAGCCCGAGGAAGAGGTTCTCCCAACTGGTGGTCTGGATCTCCACCTGCAGCCCGAGCACGCTGGCGACCAGGTAGGCGAAGTCGATGTCGACCCCGACCGGCGTCTTGTTGTCATCGGCCGTGAACGCCAGCGGCGGCAACCCGCCACCGGCTGAACCGCTGCCGACGATCAGCTTCCCGCTCTCCCGTACCGCGGCCGGCAACTCGGCCGCGATGCTGTCCACCTTGGCCGATGTGATGTGCGACTGCCCGGCCGACGTGTCGAACGCGATCGCCGATGCGTCACTACCCTTGGGCGCCTCGGCAACCGGATCAGCACAGCCTGCCAGGACCAGCAAGAGCAAGCCGGCTGCGAATGTTCTCTTCATAGAAGCTGTCCTCAGCTCGTGATCGGGAGGCCGGGCGGATTGATCTCGGACTTGTCGACCGCTTCGTTGGAGACGTTCCAGCGGGCCAGCACCTTGGCGTAGCTGCCGTCCGCGATCGCCGCGTTCAGAGCAGCCTGGAATGCCTTCACCAGCCCGCTGTCCTTCTTCGTGGTAGCCGCGATCAGCCCCTGCAGCGACGGGCCGGCGCCGGAGAACTTGCCGATCGTCTCGGTCTGGCCGCTCGTCTTGACGTGGTAGGCGACGCTCGGGTTCGGCCCGAAGTACGCGTCGATCCGGCCCGACGAGAGCGCCAGATAGGTGTCGGACGCGCTCTGGAAGTACTTGATCGAGGCGGCCGGCAGCCCGGCCTTGATGTTCGCCTCGTTCCAGTCGACCAGGATCTTCTCCTGGTTGGTGCCGCTGCTGACCGCGATCGTCTTGCCGGCCACGTCCTTGCCGCTGTTGACCCGCCAACTGCCGCCCTTCTTCGCCTCGAACGAGATGTCGTCCTTGCGATAGGTGGCGAAGTCGTACTTCTGCTTGCGCTTCTCGGTCACCGTGATGTTGGAGAAGCCGACGTCGTACTTCGCCGAGTCGAGCCCGACGAACAGGTTCTCCCAGCTCGTCACCTGGTACTCCGGCTTCAGCCCGAGCTCACTGGCCACCAGGGTGGCGATGTCGATCTCGATCCCGATCGGGGTCTTGTTGTCATCAGCAACGAAACCGAGCGGCGGCGTACCGACGGTGCCGCCGATCACCAGGGTGCCGCGCTCGCGAACCTTGGCTGGCAGCAGCGCGGCGGCCGCGTCGTTCTTGGCCGCCGCCACCACCCTGTTCTGTTCGGGCGCGGTGTTGATGCCGCCGGTGTCGGCGGCGGCGTTTTGGGTATTCACCGGATCTGCACCGCAGGCCGCCAGAAAAGCGATCGGCAGCAGGGCGACGGCGAGCAAAGATCGTTTCATCAGAGGACCTTGGAGATGAAGGCGCGGGTGCGCTCATGGGAAGGGTTGTCGAGAACTTCGTGCGGTGGACCGGACTCGACGATCACGCCGCCGTCCATGAAGACCACCGTGTCGGCTACCTCGCGGGCGAAGCCGATCTCGTGGGTGACGACGACCATCGTGGAGCCGTCCCGGGCGAGCTCCTTGATCACGTCGAGCACCTCGCCGACCAGTTCGGGGTCGAGCGCGCTGGTGGGTTCGTCGAACAACAGCACCTTCGGTCGCAGGGCCAGGGCCCGTGCGATGGCTACTCGTTGCTGTTGCCCGCCGGACAGCTGGCGCGGGTAGACATCGGCCTTGTCGCCGACTCCGACCCGTTCCAGCAGTTCCCGCGCGACCGGCTCCACCTCGCGACGCTTCCGGCGCTGCGCCGAGACGGGCGCCTCCACGACGTTCTGCAGTGCGGTCAGATGCGCGAACAGGTTGAAGTTCTGGAACACGAACCCGACCTGCGAGCGCTGGTGCAGGATCTCCCGCTCACGCAGCTCGTGCAGCTTGTCGCCGCGCCGCTTGTACCCGATCAGCTCACCGTCGATCCGGATCAGGCCGCGATCGACCTTCTCCAGGTGGTTGATCGACCGCAGCAGCGTCGACTTGCCCGAACCCGACGGCCCGAGGATCACCGTCACGGTGCCGGCCCGGACCTCCAGGTCGACGCCGCGCAGTACCTCCAGCGTGCCGAAGCTCTTGTGCACGCCCTTCACATCGAGCATGGCGGTCATGAGCCGACCGCCGCTCCGGGTCGTGCCGCGGCCTTGGCCTGGACGGTCCGCCAGGTTCGGCGGATCCGCTGGATCGGGGTCGGGGGCAACGAGCGGCTGGTACCGCGGGCGAAGTACCGCTCGAGATAGAACTGGGCGATCGACAGCACGGTGGTGAGCACGATGTACCAGACCGTCGCCACCATCAGCAGTGGAACGACCCGGCTGTTGCGGCCGTAGATCACCTGTACCTGGTAGAAGAGTTCCGGGATTGCCATCACCGAGACGATCGAGGTGCCCTTGAAGAGCTGGATCACCTCGTTCGCGCCGTTCGGCAGGATCGACCGCATCGCCTGCGGCAGCACGATCCGGAAGAACTGCCGGCTCCGCGGGATGCCGAGTGCGGCCGCCGCCTCCGACTGCCCCTGATCGACCGAGATGATGCCGCCCCGGATGATCTCCGCCGCGTACGCGGCCTGGTGCAGCGCGAGCCCCAGTACCGCGGCGCCGAGCGGCCCGAACAGGTTGTTCGTGCTGAACCGCACGAACTCCGGTCCGAACGGGATACCGATGCTCAGCTCCTGGTACAGATAGGCCAGGTTGAACCAGAACAACAGCTGGACGATCAACGGGATCGACCGGAACACCCAGATGTAGCCCCAGGCAACTACTTGCAGGAACGGGCTGGTGGACAACCGCATGGTCGCGATCACCGCGCCGAGCGCGAAGCCCAGAACCGTTCCGTACAAGGTCAGCTGGAGCGTCACGGCCAGCGCCGAGAAGATCGTCCGGGTGGTGAAGAACTGGAAGAACGTCGGCCAGTCCCAGCCCGGATTGGTGATCAGGCCGTGCGCGAACATGGCCAGCAGCACCAGGACGACGGCGACACCGACCCAGCGCCAGGGGTGCCGGCGCCCGATCACGGGCAGGTCGGCGTCCTGCAGGGCAGGGCTTTCAGGTGGATCGGCGGCGGCGGTGGCCGAGGTCAGTGAAGTGGTCGACACAGTTGATCTCCCGGGCGGCGGGCAGGCGGGGGTGACGCCGGCGCCCGCAGGATCTGCGGGCACGGCGCTGCGGACGGTCGAGCCGTCGTAGAGGTGTCTTAAAAGGGGTGGCTCTGGAGAGCTGTCAGAGCAGACAGAGGGCGCTGGAGACGCGCTGCAGGTCGATGTGGAGACGGTAGAAGGCGAGTTCGCGCCGGGCTGGTTCTGTCATCACCGTCTCCTTCCTTGGGGCCTGGTGAACCCAGTATGAGATGACAATGAAAGAGAAGTAAGTCAGTCGACAAACCTCTCATATTCTGGACGCCTTTAGCGCGCCCGGAGGGCTCTGGACGGCTGCGACCCGGGTGATCCCGGTCACTGCGATCTTCAACTACTCACTGGTCACTTTTACGCCTGACCGGCGACAACAGGCTCGGATCCGATCACTGTCCGTGGTGGAATTTCGGTGATCTGATCGCAAACGGTGTTTGAAGAGACCGTGACCTCCTCGTTATGGTCGGTGGGCCGCTGGGGACGACCCTGGCGGCTACTCGACTCTGGAAGGCTCTCGTGTCCCCTCACCATGACGTGTCGGAAGCAGGACGTACGGCACCTCGTCGTACTCCGGCCGGCGCGCGTCGGGTGGCGAAGCACCGCCTGACGTCCCGCCGTACTTCCGTCCGTGGCGTCCAGCTGGTCGGCCTCACGGCTGCCCTCGCGGCCGCCGCCGGTACCAGCGCCGTCGCCCTCTCCCCCTCAGCCGGTCCGGCCAGCGCAGGTACCAGCGCAACCGCCGGCCAACTCGAAGCAATGACCGCGGCACGGGTCGAGCGTCGTGACCTCGCCTCGCGAGACTTCGACCGCTTCGACCTGTCGCTCGCCTCCACCCGCAAGGCGCAGGCCGACGCGGCCGCCGTCGCCAAGGCTCGGCAGGCGAAGCTGACCGCGAACGCGACGCTGACTGCCCGCCGTGCGCTGGCACTGTCGGCTGCCAAGGCACAGGCCGCGGCCAAGGCCAAGGCGCTCGCCAAGGCAGCGGCTGCGGCTAAGGCCGAGGCCCTTGCCAAGGCAGCGGCCGCACCGAAGGTCGTGCTGCCGACGACCGGCTACCACCTGACGGCAGGCTTCGGTCAGGCAGGCGGACGCTGGGCCAGGAACCACACCGGCCTCGACTTCGCGGCTCCGCTCGGTACGCCGATCCGCTCGGTGATGGCGGGTGAAGTGATCCAGGCCGACTACGAAGGCGCGTACGGCCGTCAGGTGAAGGTCCGCCACGCGGACGGCACCGTCACGTCGTACAGCCACATGTCGGAGTTCGACGTCTCCGTCGGCGACACGGTCCAGGCGGGCACGCAGGTCGGCGCGATCGGCGTCACCGGTAACACGACCGGGCCCCACGTGCACTTTGAAGTACTGCCCGGCGGCGGCGACCCGATCGACCCGAAGCCGTGGCTGCGGGAGCACGGACTCAATCCCTAGAGGAATTTCGCGAGGGTCAGCTTGTCGACTGACTGGCCCTCGATCAGGAACTCGCGTGGGTGGGTTCCCTCGACGACGTAACCGTGGCGCTCGTACAGCCGCCTTGCGACGGTGTTCGTACCGTGCACGTTCAAGGTGATCTTGCGGGCGCCGCGGCGCTTCCCCTCGTCGGCCGCCGCGGTGAGCAGGATCGACCCGATCCCGCGCCCCTGCGCCTGCTTGGCCACCGCCACCCCGTTGATCGACAGCACGCCGTCGCCCTCGGGGAACGTGTACTTGTCCTGTAGCCGCAGATAGCCCAGCACCTCGCCGTCGTCCTCGGCCACCAGGTGCGCGTCCGGCCCACTCCGTTCGCTGAAGAACTCGCTCTTGTCGGTCGGCGTCATCGACGGGAAACCCGATGACGCATCCCATACGGTCAACTCGATCGCCAGCAGCGCCGCCTCATCCGCCTCGACGGCCCGCCGCACAGTCACCTCACCCATACCCCAATCCTCACCCGGGACAGAGGTCAACTTCGCAGGGGGTGCAGGTGGACCGAGGCTTTGAGGCCGCCGGTTGGCTGAGCTGCCAGATCCAGTGTGCCGCCGTGGGCGGTAGTGATGGCGGCGACCAAGGTCAGTCCTAAGCCATGGCCGCCCCCAGAGTGTTTGGCGAGGCGGGCGCCTCGGGTGAAGGGTTCGGTGAGAGTGGTGACCTTGGCGGGGTCGATCACCTCGCCGGTGTTGACTACGGTCAGGCGGCCGCCGGACTGCACCGTCAGCAGCGCAGTACCGCCGGCGGGGAGGTTGTGGCGGATCGCGTTCTGGCCGAGGTTGACGATGAGTTGGTGCAGCAGCGTCTCGTTGCCGTCGACGATCGACCCCTCGATCGCCGTCGTGAGCGTGACCCCGGCCGCCACCGCCTCCGGCTGCAGCTCCGCGACCGCCTGCCGCGCGACCGACGCGAGATTGACCGGCTCCAGCTCGACCTTCCGATTGCCGAGCGCGGCCAGCGCCAGCAGCGCCTCGACGATGTCGATCCCGCGCTGATTGGTCTCGTGCAACCGGCGGGCCAGCTCGCGCACATCCTGATGATCGGGATCCGCGATCGCCACCTCGAGCATCGTCTTCATCACCGCATGCGGCGTCCGCAGCTCGTGCGAGGCATTCGCCGCGAACCGCCGGTACTGCGTGAACGCCCGCTCCAGCCGCTCGAGCATCTCGTCGAACGTGTCGGACAGATCGGTGAACTCGTCCCGCGGCCCACCCAGCCTGATCCGGTGATCGAGCGACCCGTTCGCCGCGAGCCGCGCCGCCGAGGTGATCTCCTGCAACGGCCGCAGCATCCGCCCGGCGATGATCCACCCGGCGCCCATCCCGATCGCGGCCAGCAGCGCCAGCGCATACAGGGTCAGCTTGACGACGGTGTCGAGGATCTCGCCCCGGGTCGCCACGGGCGTCTGGTCGCGCGGGTTGGCCGCCGTCAGCGGGTAGTTCGGCACGAACCGCATCACCGCGTAGATGATGATGCCGATCACCCCACCCGCAAGCACCAGCAGCAACGCATAACTGAGCGTCAACCGGAGCCGCACGGTCAACCGCGGCCGCCAGCTCATCAACGGTTCAGCCGGTACGGCGGGCGTAGTACTCATGACTCGCCGATCCGGTAGCCGACGCCGGGCACGGTGTGGATCACCCAGGGGTCGCCGAGCCGTTTGCGCAGCGTGGAGATCGTGATCCGGACCGTGTTGCTGAACGGATCGGCGTTCTCGTCCCAGGCGCGTTCGAGCAGCGTCTCGGCGCTGATCACTCCACCCTTGGCCGTCATCAACACCTCCAGGACAGAGAACTGTTTGCGGGTCAGCTTCACGTAGCGCCCGGACCGGTAGACCTCCCGCCGGAACGGATCGAGGCTGACCCCGGCGTACTCGAGCACCGTCGGCGCCGACTCGGCCGGCCGCCGGGCCAGCGCCCGCAGCCGGACGACCAGCTCGCGCAGCTCGAACGGTTTGGTCAGGTAGTCGTCGGCGCCCACCTCGAAGCCGCTGATCTTGTCGTCGAGATCACCGGCCGCGGTGAGCATCAGGATCCGTACCGGCAGTCCCTGGGCGAGGATCCGGCGAGCCACCTCGTCACCGTTCGGCGGCGGGATGTCCCGGTCGAGTACGACCACGTCGTACTCGTTGATGCTGATCGACTCCAGCGCGGTCTCGCCGTCGAAGGCGAGGTCGGCCGCGATCGCCTCCAGTCGCAGCCCGGCCCGGATCGCCTCGGCGAGGTACACCTCGTCCTCCACGACCAGAACCCGCATGACCACCATTGAAGCAGGCCGGACGTATCGAAAACGTATCCGGAAACGTTGACGCTCCGGCAACGTCGTGCACGGTGAACTGATCGGCATGCTCCCAGACGATCTAGTTGCCACCCGCAAGAGAATGCGCCGGCTCAACCTGCTGGTCATCCTGGCGATCGTTGTCGCGGTCAGCTGCTTCGCCCTGGCCGCCTGTACTTCGGTCGACAACACGCACTCGGCCACCTCCGCTCCCGCGGGCTCCGGCGCCCCGGACCCGGTGAAGTCGACCAAGCACCATCGCGGCGACCCGGGGCCGGAGGACGGCGTACTGCCGGACAACGCCTCACCCTTCGACACCTCGCTGCCCGGGGTGGCCAACCTGAATCCTCAGCTCTTGAAGGCGATCCAGGATGCTGCGCGCGCTGCCGAGCAGGCTGGGATCAAGCTCCACCTCACGACCGGCTGGCGGAGCAAGGAGTACCAGCAAGAGTTTCTGGAGAAGGCGATCAAGCGCTACGGCAGCCGCGAAAAGGCCAGCGAGTACGTCGCCACCCCGGAGGAATCCCACCACGTGACCGGCGACGCGGTCGACGTCGGGCCTACTGACGCGGACGATTGGCTGAACCGCAAGGGCGCGCGCTTCGGGCTCTGCCAGACACTCGCCAACGAGATCTGGCACTTCGAACTGGCCACGACTCCGGGCGGGACCTGCCCACCGATGAAGAGCACGTCCAGCAGCAGGTAGCCGCTGGACGTGCTTTCTCCCGGGTCATGCGGCGTCGAGGGCACCGGTGATCTTGCGGGCCATGTCGGCCAGTACCGGGCTGGGCTCACCCAGGTGGGTCTGCGATGCCTCGATGGCGAGGACGACGGTGCTGCGGAAGTTGTCCGCCTCGGCCGGAGCCTGGTCCTTGAGCAGCGTCATGGCCGCGGTCAGGGCCGGCAGAACGTTGTCGGCCAGTTCGGCGACGGTCTTGCCGCTCAGGTTCATGCCCTTGGACTTCTCGTTGAGGACGTGGCCGACCAGGCCGGTCGCGGAGGTGAGGGCGATGGTTCCGTCGGTCGCGACCTTGTGCGGCTTGCTCGCGGCGGCGGCGATCAGCGAGACGGCGCCGTACGCGGCGGTACGGAGGGTGTTCTTGTCCTGGTCGTTGAGGGTGATGGTCATGGTGTTTCTCCTTGTCAGTTGTTGTGTAGCTGGTGAGCGGCCGCGATGGTTTCGCGGACCGCCTGGGCGATGGCTCGGAAGTCCTTCTTGAGGATCTTCGAGTGGTTGCTCGGGACCTTGGCGCTGATCTGGATGTTCGGGTTGCGCTCCAGTACCGGGTCGAGGGAAGCCCGCGCGGCCTCCATCTCCTCCTCGCCGCCACCGAGGTTGGAACCGGTGGCCAGCACGTACCGCACCGGGCAGGTGATCTGGCCGAGCTGTACGTCCACCGAGTCGACGATCTCGTTGATCTCGATGTTGACCTCGGCGTGCATCGCGGCGCTCATCCGCGCCGCCATCCCGAACGGCCGGGCCAGCGGCAGGATGAACCGCATCTTGTGGAAGAGCTTGCGGATCCGCTCCTGTCCTTCCGCACCGGTCAACCCGTACGGCATCGCGCCGTCCACGTTGACGACACCGAGTACCCGCTCCGGGTGCCGCGCCGCCCAGTGCGCCGCGATGGTCGCGCCGTAGGACCAGCCGACCAGGATCGGCTTCTCCACCCCGGTGGCCTTGAGAATGGCGTCGAGGTCCCGCAAGGTTCCTTCGAACGAGTAGTCCGCCGACTGCTTCGACTTGCCGCGCGCCCGCTCGTCGTAGGTGATGTGCCGGTACTCGTTGCCGAGGGCCTCGATCACCGGCCGCCACGGCCGCTGGTCGGCGTACGCGCCGTTCAGGTACACGATCGCCGGTCCGGCGCCGCCGCTGTCCGTCATCGCCAGCGCCGTGTCGTCGACCGGCACCATCTGCATGTTTCCCATCACGATCTCCTAGCGCCTTTGTGTTCAGGAATCTCCGAACAAGAAGAACGCTACATTGCGTTTATGGATCTTGCAACATCGATTTCGAGCTTGTTCGCCTTGTTTTTGGACGATTTCGGCTTGCTTTGCAATGAGTCTGAGCATGAACGCAATGACTGTAGCCGCATTGCATTGCAATGGCCTGAGGGTGAATGCATACTTGGCGGCGTCCGACAGCGACAGGAGACCAGTACCGATGCCCGGAGGCAGACTCACCGAGGAGGACCGGCGGCTGATCGCCGCGGGGCTGGCCGAAGGACTCGGCTACGCGGAACTCGGCCGGCGCCTGGACCGCCCCGCCTCGACGATCATGCGAGAGGTCACCCGCAACGGCGGCCCCGACGACTACCAGGCCGATCGTGCCCAGCAGGCAACCAGCACCCGTGCCCGCCGCAACAACCAGCCGCAACCGCCGGCACCGGCCCCTACCGACAGCAGCTACGGCCGCGATCCCCAGGCCGTCCAGGACTTCACCGAGTCGTTCACCGAGCTCCTGGTCCAGCAAGGCCTCCCCAGAATGGAAGCCCGCGTGATGGCCTGCCTGCACATCACCGACTCCGGCTCCCTCAGCGCGGCCGACCTGGTCCAGCGCCTCCGCGTCAGCCCCGCATCCATCTCCCACGCCGTCGGCTTCCTCGAACAACAAGGAATGCTGCTGCGCGAACGCCTCCCCGGCGAACGCCGCGAGCGCTACGTCATCGACGACGAGATCTGGCTCCGCAACCTCTTGGCGTCCCTGCAGATGAACAACGCCCTGATCGCCGCCTCCCGCCAGGCCGCCACCCTGCTGGGCCCCACCACTCCGGCCGGCGTCCGCTTCAACAACTCAGCCGAGCTCCTGGTCCTGGTCACCGAAGCCCTGACCCAGGCCATGGAAAAGTGGCGCGAGCACCTGGCCTCCCGCACCGCTCCGGAGCACCCGTCGCTCGACTAGGTTTGGCGTCATGACCCTGCAGACGCGTCCCCTCGGTACTTCCGGTATCGATGTCACCACGATCGGGCTGGGCGCGTGGCAGCTCGGCAAGTCCTCCAGCTGGCCGACCGGCCCCGACCCGGACGAGGCGGTGCGGATCGTGCACGCCGCCTTGGACGCCGGGGTCAATTTCATCGACACCGCGCCGGCGTACGCCGACGGCCAGAGCGAATTGAACGTCGGCACCGCGCTGCAGAGCGTCTCCCGCGACCAGGTCGTGCTCTGCACCAAGGTCGGGCCGACTCACGACGGGCGCGCCGACTGGTCCGTCGGCGCGGTCGCGACGTCGGTCGAGGGCAGCGCCCGGCGAATGGGCGTCGACTACATCGACGTCGTCGTCCTGCACAGCCCGCCGCCGGAGGTACTGAACAGTGCCGACCACTACGCCGCCCTGGAAACCCTGCGGGACAAGGGCCTGATCCGCGCCTTCGGCGCCTCGGTGGACTGGGACCAGGACGTCCGGACCGTGTGTACGAACACCAGCTCGCAAGCGCTCGAGGTCCGGATGTCCGCACTCTTCCAGGAGACCTGGCCCAGCGTCTCCGAAGCTCCCGCCAACGGCGCCGGCGTCATCGTCAAGGTCCCCCTGGAATCCGGCTGGCTCTCCGGCCAATACGACGCCAACAGCACCTTCACCGACGTACGCTCCCGCTGGTCCCCTGCCGACATCGCACTCCGCGCCGCCCTCATCGACGAACTCCGCGCCCTGCTCCCCACCGGCACCAGCCTCGTAGACGCGGCCGTCCAGTTCCTCCTGGCCAACAACGGCGTCTCCACCGTCATCCCCGGCACCCGCTCAATCCCCCACCTACAATCCAGCCTCACCGCAGCCGCCACCCCCCTCCCCTCCGAAACCATCGAAGCAATCCACACCTGGTACGCCGACCGCCTAAACAACCAACATCTCGACTGGTAACCCAGCCGACTGTTTTCCCCACGCCGGCGCTCTGCTCCTTCGTCGCTCACCCGCGCTGAGCTCCCACCCACCCCAGGGCGCGGGCTCCTTCGTCGCCCGCTTTGTGAGAACGCCGGGCCGCCCGTTCCCTGTCAGGTACACGCCTGCGCGGCTGCTTGCGTTTGCTGCATTGGGTACGGACCCTTCACTTGTAAATCGTCGGCTCGGTCATAGGCCGCCGACGAACTGACGGACCTGAACCTGAAGATGGGTCTGTACTGACATCTTGTCCATCGGAGGGTGATGACGCACACGCATCGGATCGACGTCAGTGGTGAGGTTGTCACCAAGACCTACGTCGATTGGGGGCGGGGTGAGCATCTGCGTGAGTGGACCGCTTTGCAGGTGATCCATGCCGAGAAACCTCACCTCGTACCGGCGCCGATCGAACTGGTGCAGACGGGGGCGCGGCCGTCGGTGACGATGAGCAAGCTTCCGGGTGAGCCGTTGAGCGGCACGCTGACCACAGAACAACTGCAAGGACTCCGGGCTGCTCTTGGTGAGCTCTGGTCCGTCTCTCCGGCAGGCGTCGAACCGGTTGACTACGAGGCTTTCGTCGATCGGGTTCGTCAAGGGATCTCATCGTGGACTGGCTCGGGCGTAGTCGCCGAAGCTCAGCAGGCAGCCGCCGACTGGCTAGCCGGCTCGGCAGCAGACGAGCTGATCAAACCTGTCGCCATCATCATCGGCCACGTCGACCCGAACCTCGCGAACTACCTCTGGGACGGAACCCGGATCCGCATCATCGACTTCGAAGACGCCGGCCGAAGCGATCTCGCGATCGAGTTGGCCAACCTCGTCGAACACATCGCGTCCCGGGCCACCGACTGGACGGGGTTCCTCGAGCACTTCCCGGTCGACCCCGCCCGCCTCCAGGCCGCCCGCCGCCTCTACGCGACCTTCTGGCTGACCCTCCTCCGCCCTGACGGCCCATCCAGCCGTCGCAACCCACCCGGTACCGCAGAGCTACATGCCAAACGCCTTCTCAATCTGCTCTCGTAGCGGTCAGGTCGGTTCGGTTGGCGGGTCGTCGGTTGTTGCCAGGGGGCGTTGGGTCCAGTGGACGTCGTGCCAGGTGTTGTGTTTCCAGCCTATTTTTCGGTAGGTGCCGATGGGTTCGAAGCCGAGGGCCGTGTGGAGGCCTTCGCTGGCTGGGTTGGGGAGGGTCATGCCGGCTACGGCGGTGCGGTAGCCGCGGGTGGTCAGGCGGTCGAAGAGGGCTTCGTACAGGGCTCGGCCGCCTCCGGTTCGACGGCGGCCCAGTTCCATGTAGATGCTGACTTCGCAGGACCAGCGGTACGCCGGGCGGGGTTTCATGACGCCGCCGTACGCGTAGCCGACGACCGTACCGTCGTCGTCCTCGAGGACCAGCCAGGCGTGGGTTCGGGTGGCTGCCTCGATTCGGCTGGCCATTTCCTCGACCGAAGGTGGGTCGAGTTCGAAGGTGATGGCGGTGTCGCGGACGTAGGGCGCGTAGATCGCCGCGCAGGCCTCGGCGTCCAGTGCGGTCGCTTCGCGAATCTTTCCCATGCCACGATAGTAGCCACAGATGCCGCTATAGTGGCAAGTATGGATGATCCGCTGTCCGCCTCCCTGGCGGCGACGTTGCAGGCCGCGCGGGTCGGTCGCGAGCTGTCGGTCAACGCGCTGGCCGACCGTTCCGGGGTGTCCCGGGCGATGATCGGGAAGATCGAGCGGGGAGAGGCGCAGCCGACCGCAGTACTGCTCGGCAGGCTCTCCGGAGCGCTCGGGCTGACGCTGTCCGAGCTGGTCGCGCGGGCCGAGGGCGGTGCCGATGAGCTCCTCCGGCGAGCGGAGGATCAACCCACCTGGACCGACCCGGCGACCGGGTACCGGCGCCGGGCCATCTCGCCCGTCAGCGACAGCCCGCTCGAGCTGGTCGAGGTCGAGCTGCCGCCGGGCGCCGCCGTCTCGTACCCGGCGGACGCGTACATCTTCAAGTACCAGCAGATCTGGATCCTGGAAGGCAACCTGCATTTTCAGGAAGGTGAGGTGCTCCACGAGCTGGCGGTCGGCGACTGCCTCCAGCTAGGCGCTCCGGTCCCCTGCACCTTCATCAACCCGACCAAGAGCTCCACCCGGTACCTCGTTGCCTTGGTCAAAAGTCGCTGAACCAGCCGCCGACGGAGCGGGATCGGGAGAGGGTCTGGACCGGTCCGACAGCTTGAGCCAGACGACCCCGGTGACGATCACGGTGAGCCAGAACGCCTTGGCCGGGGTGAGGGTCTCGTCGAAGAAGACGGGACCGAGCAGCGCGGCGCCGACCGCGCCGATCCCGGCCCAGACCGCGTAGCCGATCCCTAGGTCGATCGTCCGCAGGGCGACGCTCAGCGCGAAGAGCGTCAGCAGGAAGAACAGCACCGCGACGAGCGACCAGGAGAGCACGCTGAAGCCGTGGCTTCCGCCGACGGACAGGGCGTAGCCGACCTCGAAGGCTCCGGCGAGAAGCAGTACCAGCCATCCGCGCGCCCGCCCCGTCACAGCGTCGATCCGCTGAGCTGCAGTCCGGCGACGCCGACGATGATGACGGCGATACCGATCAGTTTTCGCCGGCCGAGACGTTGCCGGAACAAGACGGCGCCGAGGACGGCGATCCCGATTCCGGCGACCGAGGTCCAGACGGCGTACCCGACGCCGACGTCGAAGGTGAGCAGGGCAAGGCTGAGGAAGTACGTCGCGATGCCACCGCTGACCAGCGTCGCGACGGTCCAGGCCGGCCGGGTGAACCCTTGCGCCTTGCCGGCCGCGATCGCGACGGTGATCTCGAAGACGACGGCGACGCCGAGGTAGAGCCAGTGCATGGTGCGTCCTTTCGTGGTCCTGATCCGGCCCCCATCGTGAAACCTCACACCGGCGTCAACTGCAAGAATGGTGCTCATGCGGATCGGAGAGCTGGCTGACGCGAGCGGCGTCAGCGCGCGATCTCTGCGGTACTACGAGGAGCAGGGGCTGATCCGCGCCGCGCGTACCCCCGGCGGCTGGCGCGACTTCGACGACTCCACGGCCGAACGCGTAGTCCTCATCCAGCACCTCTTCGCCGCCGGCCTCTGCAGCGCCACCATCAACGAGCTACTCCCCTGCCTGGAGTCCCCACCCGAAGACCGCACCGGCGTCCTCGAACAACTCCTGGCCGACCAACTCGAACGCCTCGAAGCCAAACGCCGAGACATCACCCGAGAAATAGAAACCCTCCAGGCCCTCCGCAAAGAAACCACAATCCCCACCCCACCAACCTGACCACCCCCGGGGAATGTGAGTTGGTTGGGGACATGGGTTGGGTGGGCGTGATTGGGTGGGGGCGGTTGGGTGCCTCGTGATCGGATGATGGGGATGGGCGTTTCTGCGTTGGTCTGGGTGCTGACGGTGCTGGCGATCGTCGGGCTGCTTGCCTTCGACTACTTCTTCCATGTGCGGAGCGCGCACGTGCCGACGCTGCGGGAGGCGGCGGTCTGGTCGAGCCTGTACGTCGGGATCGCGATCCTGTTCGGGCTCGGCACGCTCGTCATCGGTGGGACCGGGATGGGGTCGGAGTACTTCGCCGGGTACATCACCGAGAAGGCGCTGTCGGTCGACAACCTGTTCGTCTTCCTGATCATCATGACCAGCTTCCGCGTCCCCCGGGAGAACCAGCAGAAGGTGCTGCTGGTCGGCATCGTCATCTCGCTGATCGCCCGGGCCGGCTTCATCTTCCTCGGCTCGGCGTTGCTGAACACCTTCGCCTGGGTGTTCTACCTGTTCGGCCTGGCGCTCCTGATCACCGCCGGCAACATGCTGAAACCGCAGACCGAGGAGTCCCACTCGGCCCAGAACGTCGTCGTCCGGCTGGCCCGCAGGTTGTTCCCGACCACCGAGTACTACGACGACGACAAGCTGATCACCCACCAGAACGGCCGCCGGGTGATGACCCCGATGCTGCTCGTGATGGTCGCGATCGGCGGTACCGACCTGATGTTCGCGCTGGACTCGATCCCGGCCATCTTCGGGCTGACCCAGAACGTGTACGTCGTCTTCACCGCGACCGCGTTCAGCCTGCTCGGCCTGCGGCAGCTGTACTTCCTGCTCGACGGCCTGCTGGACCGGCTGATCTACCTGTCCTTCGGGCTGGCCGCGATCCTCGCCTTCATCGGCGCGAAGCTGATCCTGCACGCGCTGCACGAGAACAACCTGCCGTTCATCAACGGCGGCGAGCCGATCGAGGTGATGGAGATCAGCACCGGCCTGTCGCTGGTGGTGATCCTGGTGGTGCTGGTGATCACGATCCTCGCGTCGCTGTTCAGCACCCGCGGCCGGACCCAGACGGCGATGGCGAACATCCGCCGCGACGCGCTCGCCTACCTCGACGCGGACTACACCGACGACGCGAACGAGCGGGAACGCCTGTTCGGACGGCTGCAGGAGTCCAAGGAGCACATCATTGCCCTCGGCCCCAAAGCCAAGCAGATCGTGAAGAACGAGACCGAGCTGATGGAGCTGTGCGCCCGGGTGATCGAGACCCGCCAGACCAGCAGCAAATCCTAGGTACTCCGAAGAGGTGAGGATCCAGTGGCGTTCAAGGCAGTGCTCGCGGTGATTCCGGTCCATGAACTCGAGCGGGCGGCTCAGTGGTACGAGTCGTTCTTCGGGCGTCCCGCGGACCAGCGCCCGATGGACACGCTGGCCGAGTGGCACCTGAGCGATCTCGGCGTGGTCCAGGTCTTCCAGGACCCGGACCGGGCCGGTCGCACGACGGTCAACTTCACCGTCGACGACCTCGACACGACGCTGTCGACCTTGGCCGGTTCGGGGATCACATCGACCGACCCGCAACTCGTCTCCAGCGGTCGCCAGCGCCTGGCGAGCACTACCGACTCCGACGGCAACACGCTTGGACTGATCCAGGTCATCGCCTGACCTCGCGGACCCCTACGGTTCAGGGACCAGAGCCGTAGGGGGATGCGAGTGCTGCGGAAGTTGCTGATCGGTGTCGCCGTGCTGGCGAGTTTGTTGTCATTGCTGGGGACCGCGCGGTTGGTACTGCCGCGCGGCGAGCCGATCGACGGCGCGGTCAAGCAACTCCAGTTCCTCCGGCAAGCGATCGAAGGCGGGGCCGATCAGGACGCGCAGGGGCTGAAGCCCGAGGGCTACTTCTTCATGAATGTGCTCTACGGACTCTCCTGGGTGCAGGTCGGGCTCGACTCGCCGGTACGCCGGGCCGAAGCGGCAACCCAAGCGCAATGGGCACTCGACCGCCTCTACACCGCCGACGGCACGAGACCCTTCGACCTCGCCGGACTCACACCCCGGTACGGCGTATTCCACGCGGGCTGGACCAACTGGCTCCGCGGCGGCATCGTCGCACTGCAGCCGGCCGAGTCGCGCGACCTGACGGAGTACACGAAAGCCTCGACCGAGCTGGCCAAGGCGTTCGACGCGGCGCAAACGCCATATCTGGATGCGTATCCGGGTCAGGCCTGGCCGGTCGACTCAACCGTTGCGATGGCCTCGATCGCCTTGTACGACCACCTGGTCACCCCTCGTTTCCAGCCGACCGTGGAGCGCTGGGTGGACGGGGTGAAGACGCGACTCGATCCAGCGACCGGGCTGATGCCGCACCAGGTGACACCGGTCAGCACGGGCGCTCGGGGTACTTCCCAGACGCTGATCCATCGGTTCCTGCTGGAGATCGATCCGGGGTTCGCGCGGTCGCAGTACGAGATGTTCCGGGAGAAGTTCGTCACGGGGCTCGGACCGGCGATTCGGGAGTTTCCTGAGGGGACCGATGGGAGTGGAGATGTCGACTCCGGGCCGCTGTTGTTCGGGGTCAGCTTGTCGGCGACGACGGTCGGGCTCGGGGCGGCCCGGGTGCAGCACGATCCGCTGGCCGGCGTACTGGCTCGGGAGGGTGAGCTGCTCGGCGTACCGGTCAGTGGGTTGCATACGAAGCGGTACGCGCTTGGGCTGATGCCGATCGGCGACGCGTTCGTAGTCTGGTCGGCGACCGCGCGACCGTTCGCGGCTCAACAGCAACCAGAGCTCACCAAAGGATTCGGAGCCTGGTGGATTCCGTGGCTGGTGCTGGTCTGGCTGCCGAGCCTCGTACTGTGGGGGTTCGTTCGGCTGACCAGACGGAGGACCGATGACCGCGGCGCAGCGGATCAGTAGCCGGAATGCTCGCTTCCAGGTGTGGGAGGCGCTGCTCACCAACCGGAACAAGCGGCTGCGGGCCGGCGAGTTCCTGGTGCAGGGCGTCCGGCCGATCAGCCTGGCGATCGAGCACGGCTGGACCATCCGTGCGTTCCTGTACGACTCGGAGCGCGGACTGTCTCGCTGGGCGGCCGATCTGCTGCAGGGTCAGCGCAGCGTCGAGCGGGTGAGCATGGCGCCGGAGTTGCTCGCGGAACTGGGCGAGAAGGGCGAGACGCCGCCCGAGTTGATCGCTGTGGTCGAGATGCCCGCGGATGACCTGGATCGGATCAAGGTCGGGCCGGACTTCCTGGGCGTGGTGTTCGACCGGCCGACCGGGCCGGGCAACATCGGGTCGATCATCCGGTCGGCCGATGCGTTCGGTGCTGACGGCGTGATCGTCACCGGGCATGCCGCCGATGTCTACGATTCGAAGGCAGTGCGGGCGAGCACGGGGTCGCTGTTCGCGGTACCGGCCGTGCGGGTGCCGTCGCAGCGGGAAGTGATGGTGTGGATCGAGGAACAGCGCGCAGCCGGTACGCCGGTTGTCGTGGTCGGCACGGATGAGCACGGTGAGGCCGACATCTTCGACTTCGACCTCACCCGGCCGACCCTGCTCCTGATCGGCAACGAGACCTCAGGTCTCAGCGCCGCCTGGAAAGACCTCGCCGACCACCTCATCCGCATCCCGATGACCGGTTCGGCCAGCTCCTTGAACGCCGCCAACGCGGCAACGGCCGTCCTGTACGAGACCTCCCGCCAGCGCTCCCATTCGTTCAAGACCGGCGGTCGCGGCGACTCATAGCCTGATCAGCATGACCGTTCGAGCACAACCCATGATCGCCGTCACCGACGTCGAGAAGAGCAGCAGCTGGTACTGCGCTGTGCTGGCCGCGACGAGCGGCCACGGCGGCCCCGAGTACGAGCAAATCGTCGTCGACGACGCGATGATCCTCCAACTCCACAAGCTGGAACTCGGCCATCACCACGGCACCATCGGCGACCCCGGCCAGCCTCTCGGCAACGGCGTCGCGCTCTGGTTCGAGGTCGACGACCTGGAAGCGGCAGCCGACCGCGCCGCAGCCGCCGCCGCCACCGTCCAGACCGGCATCCACCACAACCCCAACGCAGGCCACCGAGAACTCTGGCTCCGCGACCTCGACAACTACCTCGTCGTCCTCGCCGGCTGAGCAGTTTCAGGCAATGGCGACAATTTCGCCGTGGAGTAGGGAGATGAACGCGGCTGGGTCGGCTGCCCAGGTCTGCCAGGCCTTGGAGATCTCATCGAGAGTCTGCTGCGGTACGCCGGAAGCGAGGGCCTGCTCAGCCATCGCGGACTGGAGGATGCGGTCGGCCCACATGCCGCCCCACCAGGCTCGATCCTCGTCGGTGGTGAAGGTCCAGTTGCTGGCTGTCGCCTCGACCTTTTCGAAGCCGGCTGCGAGGGCCCACGAAAGCAGTCGGCGGCCGGCGTCGGGTTCGCCGCCGTTGGCGCGGGCCAGGCGTTGGTACAGGGTCATCCACTCGGTGAGTTCCGGTAGTTCGGGGAACCAGGCGAAGGCTTGGTAGTCGGAGTCGCGGGCCGCGACGATGCCGCCGGGTTTGCAGACGCGGCGCATCTCGCGGAGCGCCTGGACCGGGTCGGCCACGTGCTGCAGGACCTGGTGGGCGTGGACGACGTCGAAGGAGTCGTCGGGCAGGTCGAGGTGGTGGACGTCGCCGACGACGAAGTCGACCGCGATGTCGAGCTCGGCGAAGGTGGCGCGGGTGATGTCGAGCGCGCTCTCGTTCGCCTCGAGCGCGGTCGTCCGGCCGGGCTGGACGAGCCTGGCGAGGTCGGCCGTGATGGTGCCGGGGCCGGCTCCGATGTCTAGCAGGGACTGGCCGGGACGCAGGTGCGGCAACAGGTAGCCGGCCGAGTTCTCAGCCGTGCGCCAGCTGTGCGAGCGCAGTACGGATTCGTGGTGGCCGTGCGTGTACACGTTCTTCATGCCGCTGACCCTAGCCCTGAATCTTACCTAATGAGACATATCGTCTTGCATTTCGAGATCATGCAGATGGCCGAATATGGCCAGACCGAGAGGGGCCTCGCAAGGGAATCTTGACTCCTCGCATCAATCACCAGGAGGACGAAAGTGCTTGCCAAGGCATTCCCCATCCACCTCAAGACCGGCAACCAGGCCAAGGCCGAGGAGCTGGTCCACGCGTTCGCGCCGCAGGGCCCCGGACAGGAGGAGGGCACTTTGTCGTTCCGGGTCTACCGCGACCCGGCCAAGCCCGACTACCTGCTGTTCGTGGAGCACTTCGCGGATCAGGCCGCGTACGACGCGCACACCGGCTCGTCGGCGTACAAGGAGCTGATCGCCGGGCAGTTCGCGGACCTGATCGTGGAGTTCGTCGAGATCGACCACGAGCTGCTGGTCGCGGTATGAGCGCCGACCGGAAGGCACAGGCTCGGGCTTTCCGGGCGCTGCATGCCGACGGACCGCTGGTCCTGCCGAACGCGTGGGACCCCGGTTCGGCGCGGGCGATCGAGGCGGCCGGAGCGAAGGCAGTCGCGACGACGAGCGCGGGGGTTTCGTGGGCCGAGGGCGTCGCGGACGCGGGTGGTCTCACCCGCGCCGCGGCGCTCGCGGTACTGCGTCGCATCGCGGCGGTCATCTCGGTACCACTCACCGCCGATCTGGAATCCGGGTACGGCGCCACACCGGCCGAGGTCGGCGAGACCGTCGCCGAGGCGATCGAGATCGGCGTCGTCGGGATCAACCTCGAGGACAGCGTCGGACATGTGCTCGGCGATCCGTCCGTACTGGCCGCACGGATCGCGGCGGCTCGCTCGGCAGCAGTTGCCTCGGGCATCGACCTCGTCATCAACGCCCGGACCGACACGCATCTGTTCGGCGACGGGACCGGGACGCTGGAAAGGGCACGCCTGTACGCCGAAGCCGGCGCCGACGTGCTCTTCGTACCGGGCGTCGGTGACCCGGAGGCGATCCGCGAACTCGTTGCCGGGTCACCGCTTCCGCTGAACGTGATGACTGGGCCTGGCGGGCTGTCGGTTGGCGAACTGGCCGCATTGGGAGTCGCACGGATCAGTCTTGGGCCGGCACTCAGTGCGGGTGCTTATGGGCTGGCGGCTGCGGCCGCGCAGGAAGTGCTCACCAGTGGCACGTACGAGTTCTTGGGTGAGCTGGGCAAGCACAACGCGCTATTGCGATAGGTGAAGGTAGGCGAGAGCCCGCCACGGACGCCAGGCTTCTGAGTTCGTGGTGGGCTCGCCCGGGAAGGCATCGCGGGCGCCCAGGCGGAGGGCGATGTGGTGCGCGGCAGCCTCGCTGATCCCGTCGATGCGGGTGAGGGCTGGGACGAGGACTTCGAGCGGTTCGCCGCCGTCCAGTTTGATGTTGCCTGCAGCAACTTCTTCCGCCAGTGTGCGGAGGGTGTCGCTGACGCGACCTGGCTGGTCGTAACGGGTCGCCAGGGTCTCCGCCGAAGGAAACGCGTGAGTGAGGCCGTGGCCGAGCCCGGCTACCGGAGTACCGGCCGTCTCTACCAATTGTTTGAGTAGGTCGTCAGAACCGATGCCGAGCTGATCCCTGACGATCGCCGCTACAGCGATCTCGAACGGGCCCCAAGCTCCCGGAACCCGGAGTCCGGGACGGTGCTTGATCAGCGGGCCGATGACGGGATCGCCGCTCAGCTGCGCGGTGGCGAGTACGGGTTCGGTTTCGAGGCCGACCAGGGTGCTGGCGCGTTCCACGACGTGGATCACGCCTTCCCAGTAAGGGAGATGGGCTCGCAGCAGCAGGTGGTCCGGGCCGCCAGCGGTGAGTTCGAGCAGGCCGGGGTCGCCGTCGAGAGCGATCGTACGGCGGTAGACGCCGTCGACCACCGACTCGACGCCGGGAATCGCGTTTGCTTCGAGGAAGTCGAGCATCGCCGGCCAGTCGTACGGCGGGGTGTACGGCATCCGCAGTACGAGGCCTCCGTCGGCCGCGAGCCGGTCGGTACGCCGACGCCGGTCGCGCAGCTCGCGTGGGGTCGAGCGGAAGATCTCGCGCATCGCCCGGTTGAACTGGCGCAGGCTGCCGAAGCCGGACGCGAAGGCGATGTCCGCGATCGTCAGCTCCGAGTCGTCCAGCAGACGTCGGGCGAAATGCGCGCGACGGGAACGGGCGAACTGGTCGGGGGTGACTCCGAGGTGGTCATTGAACATCCGGCGGAGGTGGCGCGCCGACAGGCCGAGTCGCGCGGCCAACGCGGTCTCGTCGGCGTCGTCGAGCAGGCCGGTGATGATCAGCTGGACCGCGCGACAGACGAGTTCGGGGGCTTCGTCGGCGACGGTGCCGGCGACGCGGTACGGACGGCAGCGCAGGCAGGCGCGGTAGCCGGCGGCCTCGGCTGCTGCGGGTAGCTCGAAGGTCTCGACGTTCTCCGCCAGGGGTTTGGCGCCGCAGCCAGGGCGGCAGTAGATGCCGGTGGTACGGACTGCGGAGTACGTGGTCACCCAGCCATCGTGCTGATGCCGGCCTGGCCCGTCCAGTCATATCCGGACAGATGCTGATCAGTTCCAGCCGCTAAGGTGCCCGAGTGTCGTCGAAGCCCATGCTCATCGTGGTCAGCGGTCCGCCGGGCAGCGGCAAGACCACGCTCGCCCACCGGATCGCGGCCGCCGTCGGTTGCCCGGCGATCTGCCGGGACGAGATCAAGGAGGGGATGGCGCACGCGACGCCTGGCTTCGTACCGGGTCCTTCCGACCCGTTGACGATGCGCACGCTCGCGACGTTCTTCGACGTGATCGGCCTGCTGATCGGGCGCGGCTCGACGGTGGTCGCCGAGGCCGCCTTCCAGGACCGCGTCTGGCGGCCGGGGCTGACACCGTTCCTGGGACTGGCCGAACTGCGGATCGTGCACTGCACGGTCTCGGCTGAGGTCGCGCACGACCGGATCACCAACCGGGCTGCCGAGAACACTCTGCGCAAGGCCCATGAAGACGGTCACCGGTCGGCGGACACGTGGCATCGCGGGCATGCCGCGTTCGATCCGATCACGCTGCCGGTCCCGACCCTCACGGTCGACACCACGGACGGCTACCAGCCCGACCTCGCCGGGATCTTGCAGTTCCTTGACCGTTAGCCATCTCCCCTCGTACCGGCTCTCTGACTAAGGTCAGGGAATGGTTGATCTGCTGAAGCGGTTCGAGAATCTGACCACTGCTCATGTCGCCGACGCGTGCCTGCGGGCGGACGTTCCGGTACGGACGGTGTCGCTGCTGCCCGTCACTTCGGGGCGCGTCGCCGGCCGGGTGCTTCCGGTACGCCACGTCGGCAGCGTCGACATCTTCCTGGAGGCGTTCGAGTCGGCCGAGGCCGGTGATGTTCTCGTCGTCGACAACGGCGGGCGTCGCGACGAAGCCTGCGTCGGTGACCTGGTCGCCGAGGAAGCGAAGGCGGCCGGCCTCACCGGGCTCGTCGTCTGGGGTCTGCACCGCGACACGGTCGACATCCAGGCGGTCGGTCTGCCCGTGTACAGCCTGGGCGCGCTGCCGACCGGCCCGCTGCGGCTCGACCCCCAGACGCCGGACGCGCTCGAGTACGCGGTCGTCGGCGAATGGACGGTCACGCGGGCTGACGTGGTACTGGGTGACGAGGACGGTGTCATCTTCATCCCGGCCGACCGGGCCGAGGAGCTGCTCGACCTCGCCACCTCGATCCAGGCCACCGAACGACGCCAGGCCGAACTGATCAGGGCCGGTACGTCGCTGCGCCGGCAGGTCGGCTTCGACGCGTACCTCGCGGCCCGCAAGGAGCGTCCGTCGCTCACCTTTCGCGAGCATCTTCGCGGTGTCGGTGGCGCGATCGAGGAGTAAGTAGGCTCGTCGCGTGCCTTCATCTGACTTGGCCGCGGCAGCCGCGGGGACCTGGAAGCTCGGCGACTTCACCGTCAACCGGATGGGCTTCGGCTCGATGCGGTTGGCGGGAAGTCCGGATCGGGAGGTCGCCATCCAGGTCCTGCGGCGCGCGGTCGAGCTCGGCGTGGACCACATCGACACCGCCGCCTTCTACGGGCCGGCGCTCGACCTGATCCGGGAGGCGCTCTCGCCGTACCCGGACAACCTCGTCATCACCACGAAGCTCGGCCCGGGGGACAGCCCGGCGCGCGGTTTCTACAACGCGACGACCGCGGCCGAGCTGCGCGACCAGCTCGACGAGAACCTGCGCCGGCTCGGCGTCGACCACCTCGACGTGGTCAACCTGCGCATCATGAACCAGCCCGGCGAGTCCCTGGCCGAACGCTTCCACTGGCTCACCGAGTTCCGCGACGCCGGCCTGATCCGCCACCTCGGCATCTCCAACGTCAGCCCGCACCACCTCGACGAGGCCGAGGCGATCGCCCCGGTCGTCTGCATCCAGAACCGCTACTCGCTGGAGACGTCCCGCACCGACGACCCCTTCATCCAGGTCTGCGCGGACCGCGGCGTCGCCTACGTCCCCTTCTTCGCCATCGCCGGTACGACCGGCGCGGCCGACACCGCGGTACAAACCGTCGCCAAGTCCCACAACTCCACAGCCCAACAGATCCGCCTGGCCTGGACCCTCCACCAATCCCCCAACGTCCTGGCCATCCCCGGCACCGGCAACCCGGCCCACCTCGACCAGAACATCGCCGCGGCAGCTCTCACCCTGACCCAGGACGACCTCGCCCTCCTGAACACCTGATTCAGCAACAACCTGCAATTATTCGCTCCTCCGTTGACCCCACAGCACCGGATCGCCTTTCCTGTGACTCCCGAGCAACCGACAACGGAGGACCACCTGTGCGCGCTCGACAAAGAATTGCCGGAGCGATCGCCTTCGCCGCCGCCGCCAGTTTCCTGACCGCCGGCCTGGCCGCCCCGGCGAACGCCAGTTCGGCAGCGGAAGACACCGCTCAATTCACCCAGCTGGTGAATCTCGTGACCTGGGAGAGTATGAAGTGTGCGGCAATTCCGGGTAACAACCCGGCCAACCAGGTCCAGGTGATCCAGTTCACGTGCGGCGACGACAGCCATCAGGAACAACAGTGGGAAGCCACCGACGTGGACATCGACGGCTTCAGTAATACTGTCTATGTCTTCAAGAACAAGAGAACCTCGAAGTGCCTGACGGCTGCCGGTGGCGGGGTCGTCTGGCAGTACACCTGCATCGCGGGAAACAGGAACCAGCGCTGGGCCTACGACCGCGGTTGGAGACTGCACAACCAGGAGAGCGGGAAGTGCCTCGCAGTACCCGGCGGCCCGAGAGACGACACCGTCGGCCTGATCCACTTCACCTGCAGTGACAGCAAATCGCAGCAGTGGGACAAGGTACCGGTGTGAGCTAATTGGCTTGCTGGGCGGCCAGGAAGTTCTCGTACTGGGTCCAGACGCGCCGCCATAACGCGTCGCGGTCGGCGGCGGAGTAATGCGGGAGTGGTAGCTGGAAGATGTCGGCGAGGACTTCGTAGTACTCGGACTGCGAATCGATGATTTTGTTGTCGATTCGGTCTTTGTAGGTTTGCGTCAGGCCGACGGAGCGGATGGACGCCATATGTCCCGGCCGGAGGAGGAATGCGGAGCAGGTGCGGACGAAAGGTGAGTCCGGGGACAAGGAGAGGTGTTTGTGCTGGGCTTCGAAGTTGGTGAACGCAGCGGGGGCCGACTCGAAGTCCATGCCGATCAGGCCGGCGCGGGGGTCGTGGTCGAGGCGCCAGCCGTCGACGAGGTCCGACTCGCGCAGGGTCAGGGTGAAGGGATCCTGGTACGCCGTCGCGCCGGCCTGCAACGGCATCGGGGTCAGCAGGCCGTCGCCCAGGCCGGCGTCGACCAGCCACGTCCCGCCGTCGAGTACGACCGTCAACACCATGTGGCTGGCGTCGACGACGGCCGGGCGGGTGGCCGTCTGGACGCCGCCGCGGTGCAGCGTCACGTCGTACCCGAGTGAAGTCAGCAGATGCGCGAGGACACCGTTGAGCTGGAAGCAGTACCCGCCGGCCTCCCGCGCGATGATTCGCCGCGCGACCACCTCGGGATCCATCGATCCGCCCTGGCCGAACTGGTACTGCACGCTCTCGTACGGCACCGCGCCGACGAAGGCCTGGTGAAGCTCCGACAAGCCCTCGACGCTCGGTCCGGAATGCGAGGCGACGCCGATGCGGCGGAGGAAGGCTGCGGTGTCCATGAGCTGAGCCTACGAGGCCTACGGGTGCTTGCGGACGAGTTAGCTGGCAGGGTGGGGGCATGACCTCGGAGCAGATCTATGTCGGCAGTTACACCCTTCGGGACGGTGGCGGTGAAGGCATCGGGTTCGGTACCACGGAAGAACTGCAGGTCGTCGCCGCGACCGCAAATCCGTCGTTCCTGACCATCTCGGCCGACGGCCGGTACCTCTACGCGGCCAACGAACTGCCGTCCGGCCGCGTGAGTGCCTTCGCGATCGCGGACAGCGGCTCGCTGGAGTTCATCAACCACCAGCCGACCGGCGGCGCCGACCCGTGCCACCTGGAGATCGACCCGTCCGGCAAGTTCCTGTTGTCGGCCAACTACAGCTCCGGGTCGATCGCGGTCCACCCGATCAAGGACGACGGTTCGCTCGGCGACCCGACCCAGATCCTGCAGCGCGAGGGCACCGGGCCGAACGAGGAGCGCCAGGAAGGCCCGCACGCCCACCAGGTCACCTTCGACCCGTCCGGATCGTTTGCCTTCGACATCGATCTCGGGTCGGACAGCGTGTACGTCTCGACGCTGACCAAGGAGGGACGGTTGGAAGAGGTGAGCCGGCTGCAGACGCACCCGGGCGCCGGGCCGCGGCATCTCGTCTTCCACCCGGGCGGCCACGCGGCGTACCTGATCAACGAACTCGACTCGACGCTGATCGTGCTCAGCCACGCCGAGGGCAAGCTGGCGATCGCCGAGACCGTGTCGACGCGGCCGGACGATGCCGACGGCGACAACTTCCCGGCCGAGGTGCTGGTGTCGGCGGATGGCCGGTTCGTCTACGGCTCGAACCGTGGCGACGACACGATCGCGGTCTTCGAGACGGGCGCGGAAGGCCTCGAGGCGGAGCTGATCCAGACGATCGGCTCCGGAGGGACGGGTCCGCGGCACCTCGCCTTCAGCAAGAATGGTCTGCAGCTGTACGCGGCGAACGAGACCTCGGACACGATCGCGGTCTTCACCATCGACCAGAGCAGCGGCGCCCTCACCGCAACGGGGACGCCGCTGAACTGGCCGAAACCGGTCTGTGTCCTGCCCTGCTAGACCTGGACGAGCTTCTCGAAGAAGAACTCGTGCTTGAGGAACGACACGTCGTACTCGTGGCCCGGCTGCGGTGGGAGCAACTGCGCGGCCTGGAAGAGCCGCCAGCCGTCCTTGAGCGCATCGAGTCCACTGGCGTACGGCGGGACGTCGGAGTCACCCGTGGTGGGTGACGTCGCGCCGGTCCCGTCGTACGTCGACCAGCCGACCGTGCGCGAATCGAGCGCGGACGAGGCCAGGTACAGGACCAGTACTTGCTGGCGAACCGTTTGCTGACCGGCTGCGGCCTGCTGCTCGGTGGTGGCGGTCATGCCATCTCCTTCTTCGCGGCGTGCGGGTTGAGGCTGCGCTGGGCGACGACGCGGCGCGGACGGTTGGTCACCCGGGTGACCCAGTACTCCGGATCGTAGGTGTCATCGCCGATCAACGCCTGCCAAAGCTTGACCCGGTTAAAGATTTCCAGTCGGCCGGTGGCGTTCTCGTACCAGGGGAAGTACTGGCCGAGCTCGTGCGCGACGGCGTCGTCGTACAGGTCGTCGGTGTTCCACAGCCGGACCTGGCGGACGGTCGGGTTGAAGCGGATCTTGAACATGTACCGGTCGATGGCGCTGTCGTTCCTGCGGCCGCCGTGCCAGATGCCGTGGTGGAGCAGCACGACCGTGCCGGGTGGGCAGGTGAGCCGGGTCTGGCCGAGCAAGTTCTGGTACCGGCCGGTGTCGGACTCGTTGGTGCGGCGCAGGTGGCTGCCGGGGACGCTCAGGGTGCCGCCCATCTCGAGCGTCACCTCCTGGGGGTAGTACATGAGCTGCACATCGAAGGCGTCCTCGCGGACGTCGATGATCGCGTCACCGTGCAGGTTCTGCGCCTCGCCCTCGTGCGCCTTGCGGATGTGCACGGCGTGGTGGTCGACGGTCGGCTCCGGGCCGACCAGGCTGTGGATGGCGCCGGCGACCTCGGGCAGCTGCACCAGCCGCTGGACGAACTCGCTGTCCACGAACGCTTCCGACAGCGGGGTGCCGTAGGGGACGCCGGGGATGCCGGCCTTGAGGACCTCGATCGCCTGCTGGTTCATCTCGTCGGGTACGACGGCGTCCATCCGGAACGCGCCGGTGGCGACGAAACTCGCCATCTGGACGGAGGTCAGGAGGTTCTTGTGATGCGGGTTCGGCATGTCTCTCCCTCTCGGGGCGACTAGTGCTGTGGTGGTTGGTACTCCTCCAGGCTAGGTTTGCCGGTTCCGCTTTTGCGTGGGTTGAGTTCACCACTGGTGGTAATTTCTCACCATGATTCCGCTGCACCTTGCCGAGCCGCCCGAGCTGGTGAACGTCGGCGTCGGGGTACACGGGGTGCGGAGCCTGCGGGATGTCTTCCAGCTGCCCGACCTGTGGCAACTGCACCTCTACGGGTATTCGGCCGACCTGACCATCGGCGGGACGACCTATCCGGTCGCACCCGGCTCGGTCAGCCTGACGCCTGCCGGAGTACAGGTGCAGTTCGACTACCGGGGCCGCTCGGAGCACCTCTTCGTGCATTTCCGCCCGCGGATCGTGGGCGAGCCGCTGTACGTACCGGCCGTGCAGGACGCCGGTACTACGGCCCCGGTCCTCTCCGACATGCTCCGCTCAGCCATCGGGGCATCACCAAGCGGCTCTCCCCGGGTGGTGGCCGAGGTGTGGGCCGCGCTCTGGCGGGTCGCCCAACTGTCCGCGCCCCTGACCGAAGGCGGCGTAGCGGCCGGCCACTCAGCAGTGGCGGCAGCCATCAGCTACATCGAGGCCAACCTCGCCAGGTCCCTGACTGTGCCCGCACTGGCCGCCGCAGCCGGCGTCTCCCACAACCACCTCACCAGACTCTTCCGCACCGAAACCGGCCTGACCGTAGTCGCCTACATCCGCCAACGCCGCATGGCCAGAGCCCGCCACCTCCTGGTCTCCACCACGCTCTCCATCCCCGCCATAGCCGCCACCGTAGGCATCCCCGACCTACAAGCCTTCAACAAAACCTGCCACCGCGAACTGGGCGGCGCCCCCCGCGCAGTACGAGCCGGACCCTCCGGACTGCCAGGCTGACAGCGTGATCCTGGAAACCACCCGGCTTGAACTGGTTCCCCTCGGCCCGGAGTTCGCCGCCGAACTGTGGGCGATCTACGCCGACCCGGACGTCGCCCGCTACGTGGGCGGCGACTCCCTGACCCCCGAATCCACCCTCGCCCAAACCGAGCGATGCGCCCGGGAGTGGGCCGAACGAGGCCACGGCCAGAGCGCGGTGATCTGGAAGAAAACCGGGCAACTGATCGGACGGATCGGCCTCAGCGCCTGGCCCGAGTGGCGCGAGATCGAACTCGGCTACGCCCTCTCCCGGTCCGCCCAGGGCCACGGCCTGGCAACCGAAGGTGCCCAAGCCTGGATCGACTGGGCCCGCAACAACCTCACCGACGACTACCTGACCGCAGTCATCCACCCCGACAACGCCCCCAGCACCCGCCTGACCCACCGCCTCGGCTTCACCTTAGGCCGCAAGGACACCGTCAAGGGCACCGCCGTCAACGTCTACTACCTACCGCTGAATGCGGTACCAACACCGGCCTCTACGCCGAACCCAACATCTGGATGCGCCATGCCTGAACACGCGGTGATCATCAACCTGTCCCTCGGCGAAGAACATTTCGGCAGCGTCAAAGCACGTGAGACCGTACGCGCCCTTGAGCACGACCTGGCAGCGATCCTCGACGCCGGCACCCTCGGGTATTTCGACGGCGACGAATTCGGCGGAGGCGAAGCAGTCACCTACCTCTACGGCCCCAACGCCGACAACCTGTACGCCGCAATCGAACCCCGCCTGCAAGCCGTCCCCCTACGCCCCGCCCACGTAACCATCCGCCACGGCGCCCCCGGCACACCAGAACGCATCTGTCATCTCAGGTGAGGGCTTGTGCTGCGAGGCCGGCTGGGCCGAGTACGCCTTGGAGGATTGCTAGGGAGGCTTCGCGGTTGGGGCTGGTGAGGGCTTGTTCGGCCCATTGGGCTACGTCTTCCAGGGCTCGGGCCGTGCGGTAGTAGGTGAGGCGGGTGGGGTCTAGGGCGGCTGGGCCGTAGCCGGTGAAGAAGGCTTGTTGGGCTTCGGGGGTGGCCGGGCCTAGGGCGCCCATGCCGCCGAGCATGAAGAGGAGGTCTTGTTCGATGGGAGCTAGCACTGCGTCGTCCCAGTCGATCAAGTAGAGCTGCGCGGGGGTGACCAGGACGTTGCCCAGGTGTGGGTCGGCGTGGCAGATCACGCGCAGTCCAGGGGGCGGTACACGGGTACTGCGCTCTACGAGTTCGTCGATCTCGTCCTGGTGGGCCAGCCAGGTGGTGGCCAGCTCGGCCTCAAGGTCGTCTTCAGGGGCCTGGGTGGTGAACCGCTGACGGAGTTCGCGGGCGAGGGCCAGCATGCGGGCGTTGATGGGGTTGAGGGGCGGCAGTAGGTACTTGAGCCGCTCCGGTACCTCCTGGGAGTGCACCTCGGCCAGCAGGGCGCCGTACTGACTCCACTGGACTGTGGTTAGGCCTGTGTCGGCGGCTCGGGCTCCGTCGATCCAGGGGGTCAATGAGAGGCGCCGGCCGGCTCGGTTGCTCCAGAGGGCGCCGGTGCGGGTCCTGATCGGCGCTAGGGCGCCACGGACACCGGCCTCAGCCAGGTACGACGTGGTCTCGGGTGCTGCGGTTGTGCCGCCGGTGCTCCACTTGACGGCATAGCCGTCGGCTCGCCAGACCTCGGCGGTGGTGTCGGCGCCGTGGTGGATCTGGGTGAGTTCGGTCACGTCGAGACCGAAGTCGTCCCCGATCCACCTGCGCAGATCCGGCACGAAAGGGTCAGCGGTAGTTGACGAACTGGACGGCGAAGTCGAGGTCCTGGGACTTGATCAGGGACTGGACGGCCTGGAGGTCGTCGCGGCTCTTGCTGGAGACGCGGAGTTCGTCGCCCTGGATCTGGGCCTTGACGCCCTTCGGGCCCTCGTCGCGGATCAGTTTGGAGATCTTCTTCGCGTTCTCCTGGCTGATGCCGGCGCTGATCGTCGCCTGCAGCTTGTAGATCTTGCCGGACAGCTTGGGCTCCTCGACCTCCAGGCCCTTGAGCGAGATCTGCCGCTTGACCAGCTTGTCCTTCAGCACGTCGAGCACCGCGTTGCAGCGCTCCTCGGTGTTGGCCTGCATGTCGATCGCCTCGCCGGACAACTTGATCTCGGCGCCCACGTTCTTGAAGTCGAACCGCTGGCTGATCTCCTTGGCCGCCTGGTTCACGGCGTTGTCCACCTCCTGCTGGTCGACCTTGTTCACGATGTCGAAGGAGGACTCCGAAGCCATGGGCACGTCCTTTCTGAAGCTAGCTGTCGTTACCGATTTGCTGTCAGGGGCACTGTCTGTTGTATCGTCTCTCACGCTGGTTCACGAACCGGCAGCACCCTGGCGGGTTGCCCGAGTGGCCAAAGGGAGCAGACTGTAAATCTGTCGGCTTATGCCTACGCAGGTTCGAACCCTGCACCCGCCACAGGAGCTGAGAACAGCCCCTGACCTGGAGACAGGTCAGGGGCTGTTCTCGTTGGGCCCCGGCGGTGGCGGTGCCGGGATGGCGGGGAATACTGGCCTGGCCGGCGGGGGTTGGCTGTTGTGTCGGGATTGCTAGTCAGCGAGGAGAGAGCGGGCGATGAAACCCACCGAGTTCGTGAAGGTGAACAGTCAGTTCTGGGGGGAGCACCTCAAGAGCGTGAGTGAGCACCTGCCGGGGAGTCATGGGCGCGAGTTGGTGGGGCCGTTGCTGTATCCGCGGCAGCTGGTGCTGACGGAGACGCCGGACTGGAACATCCTGGAGCTCGTCGGGGTGACGAGGGAGTTCCGGTCGCTGGACGTGCGCCGGCAGAAGGCCGCTGGGATCGATGAGTACTTCGGAGCTGCCAAGGACCAGGCCGGTACGGTCGTGGCGCTGCGGAACGACGACCGGTACCAGGACGCGACGATCGCGACCGAGTACGGGCGAAGCGCCCTGGACAGCCGCTACCCGAGCGCGGAGCGGATCATCGGCCGTGAGCTGGTCGGCACCGGTGAGAGCAAGCTGCTGAGCTTCTCCCCCGGCAACTACACGACACTCCAGCGCGTGCTGCTCGCCTCCAGCGTCGAGTCCTCCGTGCGGGTCCGCTGGACCTTCCTGGCGATCGCGATCCACCGCTCCGAGCCGGCCGACAAGTACCGCCAGTACCTGCAGCAGCTGGTCAACGAGGCTGCGCACCTCGACCCGGTCGGCACGCTTGCCGTGCCGCGCGGTCAGGTGGAGGAGCTGCTCAAGGCCGAGCCGTTCGCCGCGACGTACCAGCACGGGCTGCACAAGACGACGGTCGGCGAGTTCCTGCAGCAGCACGAGGAGATCCTGCTGTCCGCGTTCAGCGCCACCCAGCTGGTCCGCGAGCCGGTACTCGAAGCAGCAGACGGTACTTCGGTGACGCCCGACTTCATCCTCGAGCGCGAGGACGGCAGCCACATCATCGGCGACCTCGCCCTCCCGCTGCTCGAAACGGGTAAGGACGGCAAGAAGCGCCGCCGCTCGACCACCGCGCAGGACGGGGTCGCACGACTCACCCAGTACGGGGAGTACTTCACGAACGCGGAGAACCAGGCGTTCGCGAAGACGAAGTACAACGTCGAGGTCACCGACCCCCGCAAGCTGCTCGTCCTCGCCACCAGCGAGACCACGACCGAGCCCGGTGTCGAGCTCGTCGACTACGACACGATCCTGCGCCTCGCCCTGGCAGCCAAGTAGAGGTCAGTTCACCAAAGCGAAGAGTGTGCCGGGGAGGATCGACAGTACGACGGCCGCCCCGGCGCACAGCGAGATGACAGTGACCGCCGGGGTCTCGATGTCCACGGAGAACGGGTCATCGACCGGCAGCCGGACCAGTTCCGCGATCCAGCGCAGGTAGACGGCCAGGCCGATCATCACGTTGAGCGCCATCACAACCGCCAGCCAGCCATAGTGGGCGTCGATGACGGACTGGAAGGCGGCGAACTTGGTGAAGAGCCCCGCCAGCCCCGGCGGCAGGCCCGCGAGGACGACCAGGAAGAAGATGAGCGCCGTACCAAGGCCTGGCTCCGAGCGGACCATGCCTCGATAGTCCGACAGCAACAACCCGCCCGGCCGGTGGCGCTGAACGACGGCGACCGCCCCGAAGGCGCCGAGCGTGACGACGACGTACGCCGCCAAGTACGCCACAACCGCTTGAGCGTCCCCCACCGCGAGCGGCGCGAGCAGGAAGCCGACCTGACCGATCGACGACCAGGCGAGCAACCGGACCGCCTCGACCTGGCGCAGCGCGGCGAGGTTGCCCACGGTCATGGTCACAGCAGCGAGCAGAGCCACCACCAGACGCAGGTCCGACCCCGACGGCGCGATCCCATAGGTCACCAGCACCAGCAGACCAGCCACACCGGCCGACTTGGAGACGACGGCGAGGAACGCGGTCACCTCGACCGGCGCACCGGCGTACGTGTCCGGAAGCCAGCCATGGAACGGCACCGCCGCGATCTTGAACCCGAACCCCACGATCACGAACAGCCCCGCGGCGAAGGCCACCCGCCGCAGATCCGGATCGATCCCCGGCAACCGGTTCGCGATCGTCTGCAGGTACAGCGACCCGGTCACGCCGTACAGGTACGAGATGCCGAACAGCATCACCGCCGTCGACAGCACCGACACCAGGAAGGCCTTCAGCGCCGCCTCGGACCCGCGCCGATCACGCCGCAACGCGACCATCGCGAAGCTCGGCAGCGAGACGACCTCCAAGGCGATGACCACCGTCGCCAGATCGCGCGCCCCGGCCAGTACGGTCGCGCCGACCAGCGCGCTGAGCAGCAGGAAGTGGTACTCCCCTACAGGAATGTCGGCCGACAGCAACCGGTACGCCGAAAGCCCGACGACCCCGAGCCCGCCGATCAGCAGCACCGCCCACAACCCGATCGTCAGCGGGTCGATCACCAGGCTGCACTCGGCCGGCCCCTCGACGGCAAAGCGGCAGAAGGCCGGCTTGAACGCGTCGCGCTGCGCCACCACGAAGGCCAGACCGAAGAGAATCACACCACCGGTGATCAGCGTGACCACCAGGTGCTTGGCGCGCTTGGTACCACTGCTCCAGAACCCGTCGATCAGCAGCACTGCGACGGCGCCCACCGCCAGTACCAGCGGTACGGCGATCGTCTGCCAGTCGGTCCAGGTGATCGTCATGCGAACGTCCAGTAGTCGAGCAGGAAGGGCGGCCAGAGTCCCAGGACGACCGTCAGCACGACCAGCGGAGCCCAGGTGATCAGCTCGATCCGGCTCAGGTCCACCGCGAAGGCGCTGGCCGGATTCTCGGCCGGATCACCCTGGTTGAGCTGGCGGATGAGCTTGAGGAAGTACGCCGCAGTCAGTACTGCGCCCAGCCCAGCGATCACCATCAGCACCAGGAACGTTGTCCGCGGCAACACATCGGCCGGATGGTAAGCACCCAGCAGGATCAGCATCTCGCCCCAGAACCCCGCCAGCCCGGGCAGCCCGAGCGACGCCAGACACGCGAACGTGAGCAGCCCGCCGATTCGCGGCAACCGGGCGTACAGGGCACGGCCGATAGCGCGCAGGTCGCTGGTGTCGTGACGGTCCTTGATCGCGCCGGCCAGGAAGAACAGCAGGCCGGTGATGATGCCGTGGGCGATGTTCGCGTACAGCGCGCCGGCCAGGCCCTCCGGCGACATCGTCGCGATGCCGAGTCCGATGAAACCCATGTGGCCGACGCTCGAGTACGCGATCAGCCGCTTGACGTCGGTCTGCGCGAGGCAGGCCAGCGAACCGGCGATGATCGCGACGGTCGAGAAGCCGGCCAGGTACGGCGCGATCGTGGCCGTCGCGTCGGGCAGCACGGGAAGCAGGATCCGGATCATGCCGTAGCTGCCGAGCTTCAGCAGTACGCCGGCGAGCAGCACCGAACCGACGGTCGGGGCCTTGGCGTGCGCGTCCGGCAACCAGATGTGCAACGGCCAGAGCGGCATCTTCACCGCGAGCCCGACGGCGATCAGGATGGCGGCGATCAGTGCGATTCCGTGTCCGCCTGCGACTGGGTTCGAACCCAGTACTTCGAGATCGAACGTCCCCGCCTGCCGATGAACCAGCAGGAAGCCGAGCAGCATCAGCGCCGACCCGAACACGGTCATCAGCACGAACGTGGTCGCCGCCCGCCGGCGCCCGGCCGGGTCGTGATCGTCGCCCCAGATGTCGATCACCAGCCACATCGGGATCAGCACGACCTCGAAGAACAGGAAGAACAGCACCAGGTCGAGCGCCGAGAAGGTCCCGATCACCCCCGTCTCGATGACCAGCAGCAAGGCGATCAGCGAACGGGTCCGGCCGATCCGCGGGGTGATCCGCAGCGAGTACAGGCAGCAGAGGAAGACGAGCAGCGCGGTCAGCACGATCAGCGGCAGCGAGATGGTGTCGACGCCGAGATGGAACCGCACGTCGAGCGACGGGATCCAGGAGCTGTCCGTCTCGGCGAAGGCATGGATCTTGCCCGGCAAGGTCCGCGGCAGATCGTTTCCGTAGCTACTGATGACTACGTTGGCGGTCTGGGCGCCGTCGAGGTCAGGGGTGTCGGGCCTGAGGAGCCGCCACCAGAGCACGGCCGAGCCGACCAGTACGAGGCCGGAGACGATCGAGCCGACGATCGCCGCCACGCGGTCCCCGGTATCAGCGGGCAGTGCCCACAGGATCGCGGCAGCCAGCGCCGGTATCGCGAGCAACGCGATCAGCAACACACTCATGAGCCGATCACCCCCGCCAGGATCGCGAGCGCGACCGCTCCGATCACAGCAGCCGTCAAGTACGTCTGCACGTTGCCCGTCTGCAGCCTCCGGAACCCAGCAGAAGCCAGTACTCCGGCCCGCCCAGCCCCACGCACATACCCGCCGATCACGTCCCGATCCCCACCGACCGCCAACCGCGCCAGCCACTGAACCGGCACGACGAACATCCGCTGGTACGCCGAATCCGCCCCGAACTCGCGCTCGAGCAGAACCGGTCGCGGATCAGCCCCGCGTTGCCACAACGAGTACGCCGGCAGCGCTCCGAACAGTCCAAGCACCGTCGTCACCAACGCGATCGGCCACCTGAGATGGACTCCATCCGCGTAGCCGAGTCCGATGGCGCCCAGAGCGAGCAGGACCAACGGCGCAAGCATCAGCCAGGACCCGTCCCGCAGCTTGCTCGAGTCGGGCTCGTCGAGATCCGCCATCGAGTCGTCGTCCTCGAACGCACCGAGCGCGCCGGCCAGCGCCGGCGTACGGAAGAAGACCCACAACCACAACCGGACGCAGTAGAAGGCGGTCAGCGCAGCCGTCAGGCAGACCGAGACGAGCACGACCCAGCCGGTCGTCGAGCCGTCGCGCGCGTGATCCCAGGCCGCCTCGATCACCGAGTCCTTGGAGAAGAAGCCGGCAAAACCCGGTACGCCGGCCAGCGCGGCGAGCCCGATCGTCATCGTGATGAAGGTGACCGGCATCCGTTTCCGCAGCGCACCACGCCGGGTGTAGCGACGCAGTACGACGAAAGCCGCGCTGCCGACCTGATGCAGCAGGACACCGGCGCAGAGGAAGAGCAGCCCCTTGAAGGCCGCATGCGTGAGCAAGTGGAAGAGCGCGGCGTGGCGACCCTCGCGGGTGCCGAGCGAGAGGCCGGCGAACATGATCGCCAGCTGGCTCACGGTCGACCAGGCGAGGACGCGCTTGACCTCGACGGCCGCCATCGCGCAGAAGGCAGCGAAGAGCATCGTCACGCAGGCGATCACGGCCAGCACGGTGAAGGTCGTCTCGGCCGCCGCGAACACGTCGTACAGGCGGGCGATCAGGAAGACACCGGCGGCGACCATCGTGGCCGCGTGGATCAGGGCACTGACCGGGCTCGGGCCGGGCATCGCGTCCGGCAGCCAGGTCTGCAGCGGGACTTGCGCGGACTTGCCGACGATGCCGACCAGGATCAGGATCGTGCCGGTGGTCAGCGTGCCGGACGAGATCGGGCTGTGGCCGAGCTCGGAGATGGTGAACGTGCCGTACCCGAGACCGAGGACGAAGATGCCGAACAGGAAGCCCACGTCGCCGAGCCGGGTCATCAGGAACGCCTTCATCGCCCCCGATCGGGCGTCGCGGCGCTCCCAGTAGTGACCGATCAGCAGATACGAACAGGCGCCCATCAGTTCCCAGCCGATCAGCAGCAGGAAGAGGCTGTCCGAGACGACGACGGTCACCATCGACGCGGTGAAGAGCGTGACGAGGGCCGTGTAGGAGGCGACACGTTCGTGGACGTAGGCGATCGAGTAGACCTGTACGCAGAGCGAGACGACGCCGACGATGGCGAGCATGAACACGGTCAGGTCGTCGGTACGGAGGCTGTAGTCGAGGAAGACGTCGTTGCCGACGAAGGTCCCGCCGAAGGGCTTCTGCTGGGGGTCGACGCCGTAGAGCAGGCCGGCGGCCAGCAGGACGAGCAGGGAGAAACCGACGCCGATCACGCGCCAGGCGGTGGCGATCACTGCCCCTCCACGTTCTGCTCCAGCAGGTCGCGAGCCGCATCCGCGTCCACATGGCCGTGACCCCGGAAGAGCAGCAGGATGATCGCGAGACCGAGACCGATCTCGGCGGCCGCGAGGGTGATGACGAAGACCGCGAGGGTCTGGCCGGTCGCCAGTCCGTCGACGCGCCAGGCGTCGAAGGCGACCAGGTTGAGGTTGACCGCGTTCAGCATCAGCTCGAACGACATCAGCATGGTGATCGCGTTGCGGCGGGCCAGTACGCCGTACACGCCGATGCAGAACAGCGCGACGGCGAGCAGCAGCGGGACGATGATCGGCATGGTCAGTCGCCCTTCTTCCCGGGGCGCTGGGACAGCACGATCGCGCCGATCAGGGCGGCCAGCAGCAGGACCGAGAGGACTTCGAAGGGGAGCACCCAGGTACGGAAGACGGCGGTACCGATGGATTCGGCGCTGCCCGTCGGTACCGGCTTGAGTTTTTGGTTGCCGAAGGCAATAACTACGCCGGTACCGAGGATCAGCGCGAGAACCAGCGCGACCGTGGCGGCGAAGGGGCTGCGGCGGGTGGTCAGCGCGGGCAGCGGGTTGGTCGGCGCCTTGGTCAGCATCAGGGCGAACAGGACGAGGACGACGATCGCGCCGACGTAGACGAGGATCTGTACCAGCGCGACGAACTCGGCATGCAGGGCGCCGAAGCAGCCGGCCACCGCGCCGAGCGTGACGACCAGCCAGAGCGCGGCGTGCACGATCCGGCGCGAGGTGACCGTAATGACCGCTGCCAGCAGCGCCACCGCCCCCGCGATGGAGAAGAGCGCAGTGGTCACTCCTCGCCCTCCGGGGTGGGCGGAGTCGAGCCGCCTTCGCGCGGCGCGGGTGCGCTCGCGGATCCCGCGGCAGGGGCCGCCTCGATGGCGCTCGGAGCTGGGTCGATCGGTTCGATGACCGAGGGGCCGGGGTCGATCGGCTGGGGCGCTGGAACGGTCCACATCCAGTCGCGCAGCCGGTCCTTCTCGTGGGTGAGGTTGCGCAGCTCGGTCTCGGCGTACTCGAACTCCGGCGACCAGAACAGCGCGTCGAACGGGCAGGCCTCGATGCAGATCCCGCAGTACATGCAGAGGCTGAAGTCGATCGCGAACCGGTCGAGCACGTTCCGGCTGCGCTCCCGGGCCTGCTCACCGACCGACGGCGCGGTCTCGGTGTGCGAGTCGATGTAGATGCACCAGCTCGGGCACTCCCGCGCGCAGAGCATGCAGGAGGTGCAGTTCTCCTCCATCAGCGCGATCACGCCGCGTGTCCGGGGCGCCAGCTCAGGCTGCACATCCGGGTACTGCTCGGTGACGGCACGGCGGCCCAGCGTCTTGGCGGTGACCTTCAGGCCATCGATCAGACCCTTCCCCGGTACGTCCATGCCCCCTCCTCCCTCGGTCAGCTCTGCACGCTGACATTAGTCGGTTTCGGCCGGTGACGGTGCCAACCAGCCTCCCGAGACGTCACAGTTCCCGCTCCAAGCGCGCCGCAACCTGCCGGTACCGGCTCACGGGGATGAGATGAACGCCCTGGAACGCGCCGCTGTCCCGGATCTTGAGGATCTGCTCGCAAGCGGCCTCGACGCCCGCGTCACGGTCCCGCTCGACGGCGGCGACGAGCGCGTCCGGGATGGTCAGCTGCGGCAGTTTCGCCAGGTCAGCAGCCATTTTGGCGCTCGCCAGCACCATCACCCCGGCGTACACGGGAATGTTCAGCTCAACGCTGTCGCGCCACCTGAGCAGCTCGTCGAGGTCGTAGCTGACCTGCACGTAGAGGAAGTCGGCCTCGGCCTTCCAAGCCGGTACCGCGCGCAGCCGGGTCGCCGCGCCGACCTGGAACGGCTCGATCCCGGGGAAGCTGGTCGCGCGGGCCTCGTCGATCATCGTCCGCACGGTGAGCTGACTGGTCCGGGCGCCCTCGGTCGGGTTGTCGCCGTGGACGAAGAGGAACTGCTCCACCCCGTACGCCGCCGCGGTGAGCAGGTCCCGGCGGAACCCGAGCAGGTTGCGATCGCGGGAGTTGAGGCAGGCGATCCCCCGCGCCCCCATCGCCTGCACCTCGTTGGCCACGGCAACACTGCTGACCGTCGCCCGCCCGATGTGGTTGTCCGGGATCAGAAACGCATCCGCGATCGGGCTCATCACCCCGATCTGATGCCGCACCTTCTTCAGATCCGGCCGCGTCGGCGGCTCGACCTCACAGACCAGTTCGAACCCGTCGCCCATGGCACGCGAGCCTACGCGGGCACTGAATCAGAGGGCTTCGAGGCTGCGGTGGAGGAAGTTGCGTTCTGCGGTGTTCTCGGTCAGTTCGAGGGCTGCTTGGTATGCGACGGCTGCCTCTTCCCGGCGGTTCAGGCGTTTGAGGAGTTCGGCTCGGATCGCGTGGAAGAGGTAGTAGTTGCCCAGGTCCAGGTCGTCGACGAGGGCGAGGGCGGCGGCTGGGCCTTCGAGTTCTCCGACGGCGACAGCGCGGTTGAGGGCGACGATGGGGGTCGGGTCGAGGGTGAGCAGGTGGTCGTACAGCTGGACGATCTGGCGCCAGTCGGTGTCCGCGGCGGTCGGGGCGTCGCTGTGGACTGCGTTCATGGCTGCTTGCAACTGGTACGGCCCGGGCCGGCCGCGCCGCAGACATCGGCGTACCAGGTCCTGCCCTTCGGCGATGAGCTCGCGGTCCCAGAGGTCGCGGTCCTGGTCGGCCAGCAACACCATCGAGCCGGTGGCGTCGACTCGGGCCGGCCGGCGGGACTCCTGGAGCAGCATCAGCGCGAGGAGGCCGAGCGCTTCGGGTTCGTCGGGCATCAGTTCGACGAGCAGCCGGCCGAGGCGGACGGCTTCCTGGCAGAGCTCCGTGCGGATCAGGTCGTCGCCGGACGAAGCGGCGTACCCCTCGTTGAAGATCAGATAGACGACCGCGAGTACGCCGCGGACGCGCTCGGGGAGGTCGGCCTCGTACGGCACGCGATACGGGATGCCGGCGGTGCGGATCTTCGCCTTCGCGCGGACGATCCGCTGCGCCATCGTCGATTCCGGGACCAGGAACGCGTGCGCGATCTCGGTCGTGGTGAGGCCGCCGAGCAGCCGGAGGGTGAGGGCGACGCGGACGTTCAGGGCGAGGGCGGGGTGGCAGCAGGTGAAGATCAGGCGGAGCCGGTCGTCGCGCACAACCCCCTCCTCCACTGGTTCGTCCTGGGCATGCAGCAGCGCTGCCTGGGCGTGCTTGTCCTCACGGGAGGACTCGCGCCGCAGGCGGTCGATCGCGCCGTTGCGCGCGGTCGTGATGATCCAGCCGGCCGGACTGGGTGGCAGCCCACTCTCCGGCCACTTCTCCAAAGCCTTCGCGAACGCCTCCTGGACGGAGTCCTCGGCGATGTCGAGATCCCCGAACACCCGAGCCAGCACGGCCACCGCCCGCCCATGCTCCGCCCGGAACACCCCCGCCACGTCCCCCGCCGAAACCGCCACCCGCCCCTCCCCAGCAACCGGCGGCCGCCGCCCGTCCACCTCCCCAGCAACCGCCGGCTGGAGGCCGGTGGGCTCGGTGGGGCTTTCGGGGTGGTTGGTCATTCGGTGACGGGGCGGACTTCGACGGAGAGCGGTTTGAGGATGGCGGCCAGTTTGCGGGCCCAGCCGAGTGCCTCGTCCAGGTCGGCCGCCCGCACGATGGTGAACCCGCCGAGATGTTCCTTGCCCTCCGTGAAGGGCCCGTCGGTCAGCAGGACCTCGTCGCCGTCGGCGCGGAGTACCGTCGCCGACTCCGGCGGATGCAGCCCCGCGCTGAACACCCACGCCCCGGCCGCCTGCAACTCGTCGTTCCAGACCGCGAGGTTCTTCATGATCGGCTCGAGGATCTCGGGCGCCGGCACCGGTCCGTCAGGCTGGTAAATGCTGAGCAGGTACTGCTTCATGCTGCCTCCTTTACCTCCTACACGAACGCCCTCAGCCCGGATCGACAGGCAAGCTCACAATAATCGCCAACCCGCCCGCGTCCCGCGGTTTCGCGCTGACCGACCCGCCATGCGCCTGCGCGACCGACTGCACGATGGACAACCCCAACCCCGCCCCCTTGGCCCCCACCAGCCGATCGTCGGCCAGCCGATGGAACGGCTTGAACAACCCTTCCACCTCGTACGGCGGAATGCTCGGCCCACTGTTAGTCACCTCGACCTCCACCCGGTCACCGACCGTCCGGCTCACCACGCGGACCCAGCCCCCGGCCTGGTCGCCACCGTCTCGTCCGGCCCTGCCATCCGGCGTGTTGTGGCGGATGCCGTTCTCGACGAGATTGTGGACAAGCCGTTCGAGCAGCAGCGCATCGCCCGTCGTCGGCGCATCGCCAGGCTCCGTGGTGATGGTGACCCCAGCGGTCTCGGCCTCCGGCGTGAGCTGGGCGGCGACATGCGTGATCACGTCGGCAAGATTCACCGGGTACGTCGCCGTAACCTGCTTCTCCGAGTCCGCCAGCAGAAGCAGCCCGCTGATGAGCTGTTCATGCCGGGCGTTGATCTCCAGCAGCGTCTCGCCGAGCTGCCGCACGTCGTCGGACGCGGTCTTGCGATGCATGGCGACCTCGACCAGGGCCCGACCGAGCGTCAGCGGCGTACGGAGCTCATGCGACGCATTGGCGACGAACCTCCGCTGCCCGTCGAACGAGTGGTCGAGCCGCTCGACCATGGTGTCGAACGCATCGGCCAGGTTCTTCACCTCGTCGTCCGGCCCTTTCAACGCGATCCGCTCATGCAGACCCCGACCGGCTGCCGGAGCAGCAGCGATCCGCTTGGCCGTGTCGGTGACCCGATGCAGAGGCGCCAGTACCCGCCCCGCGACCAGCCACCCGAACCCAGCCGCCAGCCCGCCCACCAGCACCAGCGCGATGCTCCCCTGGGCCAGCAACGTCTGGGTGGCAGCCGCCTTGACCCGCGCGTTCTGCTCCCGCATCGCGCGCTCGGCATCTGGCCCGGTCAGTACATCCCCGGCCTTGTTCAGCACGTAGAGCGCTTTGGGAGGTAGTTGCGCTTGGAGGGGCGGTTGCCCACTCGGCTTGGGCGTAGCGGCGGAAGGCGGAGACAGGTAGGTGCCCTGGATGATGACCCGGTCACGGGAGAGCTGGTTGCTGAAGAGGGCGTAGGTGAGCGCCAGCAGGAGAACACCGGCCGCCAGGAACAGGCCCGTGTAGATCAGCATCAGGCGGGCTCGCAGCGTCAGCTTCATGGGATCCGGTACCCGACTCCGGTGACCGTCTCGACCACGGCGGGTTCGCCGAGCTTCCGGCGGAGTTTGAGGATGGTGAGCCGGACCACGCCGGTGAACGGGTCGACGTGCTCGTCCCAGGCCTTCTCCAGCAACTGCTCCGCCGACACTGTCGCGCCGTCGGCACGGAGCAGCTCAGCCAGTACTGCGAACTCCTTCTTCGCCAGCGGCACATAGCGCCCGTCGCGGAACACCTCGTGCCGCGACGGATCCAGGGCGAGCCCGGCGCGTCGTAGTACGGGTGGATCGGCAGGGCGACTCCGCCGGCCCAGGGCAAGCACGCGGGCCGCCAACTCGGGGAAGGCGAACGGCTTGGTCAGGTAGTCGTCAGCACCGAGCCCTAGCCCCTCGACCCGGTCGGTGACGGCTGCTGCAGCCGTGAGCATCAGCACCCGGGTGGCCGAGCCGGATGCGACGACCTGCCGGCACACCTCGTCGCCGTGGACCACGGGGAGGTCGCGGTCCAGTACCAGAACGTCGTACTGATTGACCGCCAGCCGCTCGAGTGCGGACCCGCCGTCCGGCGCGACATCGACGGCATGCGGCTCGTCCCGCAACCACTCCGCGATCGCTGCCGCGAGCAACGGTTCGTCCTCGGCCACCAGCACCCGCATCGCAACGCCACCTTCCGTCGTGACTGTCCATGATCGCCGACGCCCGCGTTTCCCTGGTGTTACCCGAGCAGGAAACGGCAGGGAAACGCCGTCGCGACTTCTCTTGAGCCCAGCATCCCGATTCCTCAAGGAGAAGACCGTGACGCGAAAGCTCTCCCTCGGCGCGCTGGCCACGCTCGCATTGGCCATCGCCCTCACCGGCTGCGGCTCCGGCTCTGACGACGGCCCGGGCAACCAGGTCGCTGCCGGCGGCGGTACCCAGCCCACCACGAGCACCAGTACGAGTCCCGGCGGCGAAGGGCTCAGCCGGGACGAGAAGGGCGTGAAGTTCACCCAGTGCCTGCGGGAGAACGGCGTCGACGTGCCCGATCCCGAACCGGGCAAGGGCCCGATGATCAAGCTCGATCCGAGCAGCGGAGTCACCAGAGAAGATCTGGACAAGGCGATGGACGCCTGCAAGGAGTTCAGCCCGCAAGGTGAGTCGGGTGCCGACCCCAAGCTGGAGGAGAACGGCCGGAAGTTCGCCGCCTGCATGCGCGAGCACGGGGTGGAGAAGTTCCCGGACCCGAAGCCCGGTCAGCGCGGCATCATGATCGACAAGTCAGCCGGGGACGACCCGGACTTCCCGAAGGCGCAGGAGGCCTGCCAGCCGATCCTGGCAGGTAAGTGATGGCCCGGAGGACTGTGCTGACGGCGGTCGCTGTGCTGGCGGCTGGTGGTGGGCTCACGGCCGGGCTGCTGAGTCGGAGCGACAGCAGTCAGGCAGCGGATGAGGATCCGGCTGGGTTGACCAACACTGCGAAGGTCACGCGTCAGACGCTGAAGGACACCGAGACGGCTGATGGTGAGCTCGCCTATGGCCCGACGACCACGGCGACCAACCGGACGGCCGGGACGCTCACTTGGCTGCCCGAGAGCGGGCAGCGGGTCGAACGGGGGCAAAACCTTTACCGGGTTAATAACTTGCCCACGACTCTGTTTTACGGCGCGTTACCGGCGTACCGGCGGATGGCGGAGGACAGCGAGGGGCCTGACGTTCTGCAGCTTGAGCAGAACCTCAGAGCTCTTGGATACAAGGGGTTTACCGTCGACGACTCGTTCACTTCGGCTACCGCGGAGGCGGTGGAGGAGTGGCAGGAGGATCGCGGGCTGCCGGAGACCGGGGTGGTTGAGCTGGGGCAGGTGGTGTTCGCGCCTGCGGCGGTGCGGGTGGACAGTCTGGAGGCGGCGGTGTCCGATCCGGTTGCTCCGGGCCAGAAGTTGCTCAGCTATACGGGAACGACGAAGGCCGTGACGGTCTCGTTGGAGGCCGCGGACCAGAGGCTGGCCAAGAAGGGCGCGGCGGTGTCGGTGACGTTGCCGGACGACACGACGGTCGCGGGCAAGGTCTCCGAGGTGTCGACGGTGATCGTGCCGGCCGCGTCGCCGGATCAGGAGCCGACCACCTCGATCTCCGTTGTCATTGCCTTGGGCAACCAGAAGGCGGTGGCGGCGTATGCGCTGGCTTCGGTCGACGTGACGTTCACCGCGGCGGAGCGGAAGGGTGTGCTGACCGTGCCGGTCTCGGCGCTGCTCGCCTTGCAGGAGGGCGGATTCGGGGTCGAGGTCGCTGGTACACCGAAGTACCGGCCGGTGAAGACCGGGTTGTTCGCGGCTGGGCGGGTCGAGGTCAGCGGGCCCGGGATCGTCGAGGGGCTCGCCGTGGGGGTGCCGAAGTGATCGAGCTGACCGAGGTGACGAAGGTGTACGCCGGCGGGGTCGCCGCGCTGGCCGGCGTCTCGCTGCGGATCTCGGCCGGGGAATTGGTCGCGATCGTCGGCCCGTCGGGATCGGGCAAGTCGACCATGCTGAACATGATCGGCACACTTGACCGGCCCACATCGGGTCAGGTCCGGATCGACCGGCACGACGTGGCGCGACTGTCCGACGCCGGCCTTTCGGCGTTGCGGGCGAGCCGGATCGGCTTCGTCTTCCAGCAGTTCCACCTCGCTTCCGGCGTACCGGCGCTGGACAACGTCGCCGACGGTCTCCTGTACTCCGGTTTGCGCCGCTCCGAACGTCGCAGGAAAGCCGCGGCCGCTCTCGACCGAGTCGGCCTGGGCCACCGGCTGGACCACGAGCCCCACCAACTGTCCGGCGGCGAACGCCAACGCGTAGCGGTCGCCCGAGCAGTAGCCGGCGACCCCGCCGTCCTGCTGGCCGACGAACCAACAGGCGCCCTCGACTCAGCCTCCGGGGCAGGCGTCATGCAACTCCTCCGCGACCTGCACACCACCGGCACGACGGTCGTCATCATCACCCACGACCGAGACATCGCCGCCTCCCTCCCCCGCCAACTCCACATGCGCGACGGCCACATCACCCAGGAGGTCCACGCATGACAAACCACGAGCCAGCAACACCGCCCACCACGCCGCGAGAAGCAGCTGCCGATGGGTCGGCATCACCGCTTGAGCAAAGCGGACAGATGGCACCGCCCGAGCAGGGTGCATCGACGGCATCGTCGGAACGCGGTGGGCGGGTGCCGCCGCAAGGGCAGGGTGGGCGAGCGGCGTCGCTGGAATCAGGTGGGCCGGCAGCCGGCTCCAGGCGGAGCGGACCGGCGGCAGCGCCGGGGCGGGGTGGGCGGGCGGTAGCGCCGGGGTGGGGTGGGCGGGAGCTTCGGGGTGGGCGGTTGCGGGTGGGGGATGTGGTGCGGGTTGGTGGGGTGGGGTTGCGGACTCGGCCGTTGCGGGCGTTCTTGTCGGCGTTGGGGATTGCTATCGGGATTGCGGCGATGGTGAGTGTGGTGGGGATTTCGGCTTCTTCGCGGGCTGAGCTGGATGAGACGTTGGATGCGTTGGGCACCAATTTGCTGACGGTGGCGCCGGGGACACGGCTGACCGGGGAGGCGGCCGAGTTGCCGTTGACCGCGGAGGGGATGGTTCGGCGGATCGGGCCGGTGGAGGGGTTGTCGGCCATTGGGTTGGTGGATGGGGCTTCGGTTTATCGCAGCGACAGGATTCCGGCGGTTCAGACCAACGGGATTGCCGCGTACGCCGCCCGGACCGATTTGCTCGAGACCATCGGGGCGACGGTGCGCAGTGGTCGGTGGCTGGATGCGGCGACCGGGTCGTACCCGGCGACGGTGCTCGGCTCGGCGGCGGCTGAGCGGCTGGGGATCAACCGGTCCGGCGCGGATACCAAGGTGCTGATCGGCGATGAGTGGTTCACCGTCCTGGGCATCCTCGAGCCCGCCGCGCTGGCGCCGGAGCTGGACAGCGCGGCTCTCATCGGCTGGCGCGCCGCGGACGCCACGCTGGGCTTCGACGGGCACGCGACGAAGATCTACACCCGTACGCCGGACAGCCAGGTGGAATCAGTCCGCGAGGTACTCGGCGCCACCGCCAACCCCGAGGCGCCGAACGAGGTCGACGTCTCCCGCCCCTCCGACGCCCTCGCCGCGAAGCAGGCCGCCGGTGACGCGTTCACAGCCCTGCTGCTCGGGCTCGGCGCGGTCGCACTGGTCGTCGGTGGTGTCGGCGTCGCCAACATCATGGTGATCTCCGTGCTGGAGCGCCGAGCCGAGATCGGCCTCCGGCGCTCGCTCGGCGCGACCAGAGGCCAGATCCGGACCCAGTTCCTGACCGAATCGCTGCTGCTGTCCGCTCTGGGCGGTATCGGCGGGGCGATCCTCGGCAGCGGAGTCACCGCCGCCTACTCGTCGTACCAGGGCTGGCTGACGGTCCTCCCCCTCTGGGCACTGACCGGCGGCATCGCGGCAACCCTGCTGATCGGCGGTCTGGCCGGCCTCTACCCAGCCATCCGGGCCTCCCGCCTGTCCCCCACGGAGGCCCTAGCTACGCCCTGACCTGGCAATGCCTGGGACGTGGGGACCGTCAGTAGAAGAGGACGACGCCGATGCCGGTGAGCGCTAGCTGGAGGAGCGCCACCGGCACCAGGCCCTGCCAAGCGAGCTTCTGCAGTTGGTCCGCACGCAGCCGCGGGAACGCCACCCGCACCCAGATGACCAGCAGCGACACGGCCGCGACCTTCAAGACGGTCCAGATCCAACCGATGCTGTCCGGCCCCGGCCCGCTCCAGCCACCCAGGTACAGGACCGTCGTGAGCCCGGCGAGGACCACGATCCCGGCGTACTCCGCGAGCAGGAACATCGCGAACCGGAGTCCGGTGTACTCCGTGTATGGCCCGAAGATCACCTCGGAATCGGCCACCGGCATGTCGAACGGCGGCCGTTGCAGCTCGGCCAGCCCGGCGATGAAGAACACCACCATGCCCGGCAGCTGCCAGAGCAGCCACCACGGATTCCAGACCCCGACGATCCCGCTCAGACTCAGCGTGCCGGCGGCGACCGCGACGCTCGCGGCGGACAGTACGAACGGCAGCTCGTAGCTCATCAACTGCGCCGCCACCCGCAACCCGCCGAGCAGGCTGTACTTGTTGCCGCTCGCCCAGCCGGCCATCAGCGAGCCCAGTACGCCGATGCTCATCACCGCGAGCACGTAGAACAGCCCCGAGTCGAGGTCGGCCCCGACGATGCCCGGCGCCAGCGGGATCGCGGCGAGCGCGGCCATGTACGGCAGGATCGCGACGATCGGCGCCCACTCGAAGACCCGCTTGTCGGCGGCCGCCGGGGTGACGCTCTCCTTCTGGATGAACTTCACCCCATCAGCGACCAGCTGTGCCCACCCGTGGAACGCGCCCGCGTACATCGGCCCGAGCCGTGACTGCATGTGCGCCATCACCTTGTGCTCGGCCTGCCCGACCACGAGCGGCGCGACGAGGAACGCGACCAGCACCCCCACCACACGCACCACGAATTCGAGCATGCCCGCAGCCTATCCACTCCAGCTTGACCTGAACGGCAGTTGAGGTACCAGGGTGTGGACAAATCGCCGATCCAACGGAGTTGACGCGAGATGACCACGATCCTCGTCACCGGTGCGACTGGGCGCGTCGGGCGTCACGTAGTACGGGGTCTGCTGGAGGCGGGCGTGGGCGTGCGGGCGCTGGTGCGCACCCCGGCTCTCGCTGGACTGCCTGCTGAGGTGGAGGTAGTCCCGGGCGACATCTACAACCCGGCTGCTGTCTCGCGCGCCGCCGCCGAGGTCGACGCGGCGTTCCTGCTCTGGCCGGCCTTCACAGCCGACGGCGCTGCTCCGGTACTGACGGCCCTGACCAAGCAGGTGAGGCGAGTTGTCTACCTGTCGTCGATGAGCGTCAGCGAGGCCGACCCGTCGGCCAGTGGCGTTTGGGGCGAGCTCGAGGTGTTGCTGACCGACGCAGGCGCGGACTGGACGTTCGTCCGCCCTGGCGGGTTCGCCGCCAGCACCCTGGAGTGGGCGGAACAGATCCGCACCGGCAACGTCGTCCGGATGCCTTTCCCGAACGCCGGCCGTTCGCTCATCCATGAACGCGACATCGCCGACGTCGCAGTACAAGCCCTCCTGCACGACAAACACATCGGCCAGACCTACGCCCTGACCGGCCCAGAGGTCCTGACCCAGGCCCAGCAGGTGGCCACCATCGCCACTGTCCTGAACAGGCAACTCCGGGTCGAAGAAACCCCACCCCCGGAAGCCCGCCGGTCAATGCTCACCCAAGGTCTCGACCCGTCCTTCATCGACTCCGCCCTCACCTACTGGCACTCCCTGGTCGCCAACCCCGAACCAGTAACCACCACTGTCGAGACCCTCCTGACTCGCCCCGCCCTCACTTACCACCAATGGGCCGAAGACCACGCAGACGACTTTCGCGACTGATATCCTCTGATATCAGAGGAAGGAGCCTGATCATGAGCGACGTACTGATCCGCGACGTGCCCGATGAGGTTCTCGCTGTGATCGACCATCGGGCCAGCCATCTCGGCCTGTCGAGGAGCGAGTACCTCCGCCGCCAGCTCAGTCAGGAGGCCGGCCGAAGCGATGACCCGGTGACCGTTGCCGACCTCAAACGCTTCTCGCAGACAGCCCGGGATCTGGCTGATCCCGATGTCATGGACCAGGCCTGGTCGTGACACCGAAAGGCGAGACCCGGCGCTGGCTGGTGGACAAGTCAGCGCTGGTACGTCTGGGGAACAGCCCGGCGGTCGACGAATGGGCGAGCCGAATCGACCGAGGGCTGGTACATATCGCCACCGTCACTCTGCTCGAGGTCGGCTTCTCCGCCCGGACAGCCGAAGAACACCGACTGTCTCTCCAGCATCCTCCGGTGTCGTCGATGCCGGTCGAGAACGCGACGCCGGCGATCGAACGTCGGGCGGTGGCCATTCAGGCGATGCTCGCTGCCAGCGGGGAACATCATGCGCCATCTGTGCCTGACCTGTTGATCGCGGCAACCGCCGAACTCGCCGGCCTGATCGTCCTGCATCTCGACAAGGACTTCGATCTGATTGCAGCCATCACCGGTCAGCGGCTGGAGCGCCTCGAACTCGTGTGACCTGGTCAGAAGGGTTGGAGGAGTCAGTCGCCTACTCGGTTTCCGGCTTTGGTTCGGTTTGTTTTGGCGTACGCCGCTCGCCTGCGGCTCGACGTGGGCGGGCCGGGGTTGCCGCCGACAGGGCCGGGGCCAGTGGGTCTGGGTCGGGTGAACCCGGTGGGCGCGGGCCCCAGGACTCGGGGTCGGGGACTCCTGGGGGGAGGGTGCGGCGGCGGCTGGGGGCGCCGGCCTTTGGGGCGTGGTCGGATTCGCCTGGCTCCTTGGCGCCTGGCCAGGGCTTGGCGATCCGCGAGGCGAGTACGAACTCCTTGCGCAGCGGGTTGCCCTCGAAACCGTCGGGCAGCAGCAGCGGGATCAGGTTCGGATGGTCCTCGAAGGTGATGCCGAACATCTCGAACGTCTCGCGCTCGTGCCAGTTCGCCCCCGCGTACAGGCCGGAAAGTGTCGCCAGGGAAGGAGTCGCCCGGGGGATGAGGGTGCGGACGATCAGGTGGTCGACGTGCGCGCCGCCCCAGAAGTCGGCCAGGTGGGTGACGACGCGGAAGCCGTCGTTGAGTTCGTCGCTCGCGGTGAGGAAGTCGAAGAAGGTCAGCCCGACCTCGTCGCGCAGCACCTCGTGGGTCGCGATCCACGACTCGGCCGGTACGTCGATCGTCTCCGGGCCGAAGCTGTCCACCTTGGTCGCGGCGATGCCCGCCTCGGTCAGCGCGCCGAGCGCATCATCGCTCACTGCGACCGCACCTCAGCGGAGCCGCCCGCCTCGGGACCTGCTGCGGAAGGCGGTGCGATCAGGCCGCGGGTCAAGGCCTGCGGCGACGGCTCGTACCGGCTGGTGACGTTCTCGCCGGCGATCTTCTCCTGCAGTTTGAGGATGCCCTGCAGCAACGCCTCCGGTCGCGGCGGGCAGCCGGGCACGTAGACGTCGACGGGGATGATCTGGTCGACGCCCTTCGTCACGCAGTACGAGTCCCAGTACGGCCCGCCCGAGTTGGAGCAGGAGCCGAACGAGATCACGTACTTCGGCTCCGGCATCTGGTCGTACAGCCGCTTGATCGCCGGCGCCATCTTGTCCGTCACGGTCCCCGACACGACCATCAGATCGGCCTGCCGCGGCCCGGGCGCGAACGGGATCACGCCCAGCCGGATGAAGTCATGCCGGCCCATCGAGGCCGCGATGAACTCGATCGCGCAGCAGGCGAGGCCGAAGTTGAACACCCAGAGCGAGTACTTGCGGCCCCAGTTCAGCAGATAGCGCACCGGCTCGGGCGCGAGCCTGGCCAGGGCGCCCACCTGCGGTCGCACCGTTGGCGTCGGCAGGTGGACAGGGCTGTCAGGCATGGAGGTCAGCCTAGTCCGACAATCTCCTCCGCGAGGATCTCCGGGTACTCGAGTGGCGCATAGTGCCCGACCCCGTCCACCAGCCGCAGCCGGACGTCGCTGAAGAAGTCGTCGAGCCGGTCCGACCAGGCCCGCGGGAACAGCGGATCGAACTCCGGCCACAGCACCACCGTCGGTACGCCGATCCGGTCATACGACGCCGGAGCCGTCTCAGCCGCCGAGGTCGCCACCGAGCCGGCACCGGCCCGGTACCAGTTGATGGAGGCGGTGAACGCACCCGGCGCCGAGTACATCTCCACCAGGTGATCCAGCTCCGGTACGAAGCCCGGACCCGACCAGTGCGTCCAGAAGTGCTCCAGGTACGCCCGTACCGCCTCAGGCTGGCCGTCGACGAGCGACTCGATCACCGGCAGCTTGTGGAAGGCCTGGTACCAGAACTCCGCCTGCGCCTTCTCCGAGAACACCCGCTTCCCGATCCCCGGCAGCGGCGGAGCAACCACCAGCCCGTCGACCAGGTCCGGGTGACTGCGCGCTATCCCCTGCGCAATCCGGCTGCCGACGTCGTACCCGGCCAGTACCGGCCGATCGAGCCCCAACTCCTCGATCAACCCCAGTACGCTCCGCGCCTGCCCAGCGACCCCGTACTGCGCAGCCGGGTCGGCCTCATGCTTGTCCGACTCCCCGAACCCCCGCAGATCCGGTACGACGACCTCATGCCCCTGCTCCACCAGCAACGGCACCAGCCGCCGATAGTCAGTCCTGTCACCGGGCCAGCCGTGGAGCAGTACGACGGCCGGACCCTCCCCATCGCGGTCGTAAGCCAGCGAGAACCCGTCTACGGCTGCACTAGTCGACATGGCTCCATCACAGCAGATTCAGCAAGTGCCCGGGCCTCGTTGTCAGTCCGCCCTCCACCGGAAGCGTGATGCCGGTGATCCACGAGGCGTCGTCGGAGGCGAGGAAGGCGATCGCCGCGGCCACGTCCTCACCCGTGCCGACCCGGCCGAGCGGGTAGATCGCCTTGAGCTCCTCCAGCAACGCCTCCTTGCCGATAAACCGATCAGTAGCGACAGTGGCCGGCGCGACCACGTTGAAGCGCACACCGCGCGGCCCGTGGTCGGCAGCCAGGTTGCGGACGAGGTTGGCCAGGGCAGCCTTGGCGGCGGCATAGGGCGCAGTACCGAGCGCTACCTCTCCACTGATCGACCCGACCAGTACTACGGACCCGCGGGACTCCAGTAGATGCGGCAGCGACGCTTGGATGCAGCGGGTCGCTCCGATGAACGTGAAGTCGTACTGCCGACCCCACTGGTCGTCAGTACCCTCCAGCGCGAGGTTGTGGCCGGCCACATTCGCCAGTACGTCGAGCCGCCCGAACCGCTCCACTGTCGCCGCGACAGCCGCCTCGACAGAGGCAGTGGAGGTGATGTCGCAGTCGAGGGCAACAACGGACCCACCGGCTTCGGCGACGACGGCAGCGGTCCCCTCGGCGTCGATGTCGGCCGCCCCGTCGGCGGCCCCTTCCGCCGCCAGGCGTAGTACTGTCGCCCGCCCGATCCCATGGGCGGCGCCCGTCACGAAGGCCACCTTGTTCTCGAACCTCTGCACTGCCAGCTCCTAGCGTCGGGGATCCCGACGCTAGGTCCTAGAGCATGGTCTAGGTCAACGGCTCCTTGACCCGGTGACAGCGGCGACCTACCGTGAAATGGACAGGACTGGACAGGTTCATTTCGGGTTGGAGCGCGAATGGCCGATCAGCTGCGGGTAGACGCTGTCGAAGGACGGACGGCGCTCACGGTCGAGAGCAACGGGCTGAACGTCATCAGCGACGTTGATCGCAAAGGAACGCCGCGCCAGCTCTTCTGGCCGTGGTTCGGCGCGAACGTGTCGGTCCTCGGCCTCAGCTACGGCGCCTTCGCGCTCGGGTTCGGCATCTCGTTCTGGCAAGCGGTGATCGCCGGAGTCATCGGGATCGTCTTCTCGTTCCTGCTCTGCGGCCTGATCGCGCTGGCCGGCAAGCGCGGCTCGGCGCCGACGCTGGTGCTGAGCCGGGCGGCGTTCGGCGTACGGGGCAACAAGCTTCCGTCGCTGGTCAGCTGGCTGCTGACGGTCGGCTGGGAGACCGTGCTGACCATCCTCGCGACGCTGGCCACGGCGACCGTGTTCGAGCGACTCGGCTGGGGCGGCGGCGACATCACCAAGGTGATCGCGCTCGTCGTCGTCGGCACGCTGACCGTCGCCTGCGGCGTACTCGGCTTCGACCTGATCATGCGCGCGCAGACGGTCATCACGGTCGTCACCGGCGTACTGACCGTCGTCTACATCATCCTCGTCGCCGACCAGGTCCACTGGAGCGCCGTCAGCGCCCTGCCGAGCGGCTCGAGCCAGGCGGTGATCGGCGCCCTCGTCTTCCTGATGACCGGCTTCGGCCTCGGCTGGGTCAACGCCGCGGCCGATTACTCCCGCTACCTGCCCCGTACTGCGTCCAGCCGGGGTGTGGTCGGCTGGACGACCTTCGGCTCCTCGGTTGCTCCCGTCGTACTGTTCGTCTTCGGACTCCTGCTGGCGGGTTCCTCGAAGGACCTGAGCGACTCGATCGCGGCCGACCCGATCGGCGCGCTGGCCGAGGCGTTGCCGACCTGGTTCCTGGTGCCGTTCGTGGTCGTCGCGGTGCTCGGGCTCGTGGGCGGCGCAGTACTGGACATCTACTCGTCCGGCCTCGCGTTGCTCTCGGTCGGACTGCCTGCGCCGCGGTACGTGGCCGCCTTCATCGACGGCATCGTGATGATCGCCGGGACGATCTACGTGGTGTTCTTCTCCAGCGACAGCTTCCTGTCCCAGTTCCAGGGCTTCCTGATCACGCTCGGCGTCCCGGTGGCGGCCTGGTGCGGCATCATGCTCGCCGACATCGCCAGCCGTCGCCGCGACTACGCGGAGGCCGAGTTGTTCGACCGGCGCGGCCGGTACGGCGATGTCCAGTGGTTGCCGATAGCAACCGTTGTGGTCGGGACGGCGATCGGATGGGGTCTGGTCACCAACGGCCTGGCCGACTGGCTGACCTGGCAGGGATACCTGCTCAAGCCGCTCGGCCTGGGCGGCAAGGAAGGCGCCTGGGCGTTCGCCAACCTCGGCGTGCTCTTCGCGCTGGTGATCGGCTTCTTGGTCCAGTACTTCCTCGCACGGCCGCAGGTGCGGGCCCAGGAGCAGGTGGGTGCTCGGGAGCAGGTGGGCGCATGACAGTCCTCGCGCTGATCGACCTGCAGCGGATCTTCGCCGAGCCGGAGAGCGGCTGGGCCACACCCGACTTCCAGCGGGTGATCAAGCCGACGCAGCAACTCCTCGAGATCTTCCCGACTGTTGTCTTCACCCGCTTCGTCGCGCCCGCGGAGCCGGCCGGGTCCTGGATCCCGTACTACGAACAGTGGCCGTTCGCGTTGCAGCCGCCGGACTCGTACGCCTATCAACTGGTGGACGAGTTCCGGGGTGCGCCGACGCTGGACAAGACGACGTTCGGCAAGTGGGGGCCCGAGTTGGCCGAGGCTGTCGGGCCGGGCGGGCGGCTGGTGCTGTCCGGCGTGACGACCGACTGCTGCGTGCTGACGACGGCACTCGCGGCGGTCGATGCCGGCGTACGGGTTCAGGTGGTCGCCGACGCGTGCGCTGGGGTCGATGAGGCCAGTCACCAGAAGACACTCGACATCATGCGGTTGTACTCGCCGATGTTGGAGGTCGTGACGGTCGAGGAAGTACGCAACCAGTGATCCGTGGGGTGAACCTCAAGCACGAGCGGATCGCGTCCATCCTGGCCCGGGAGATCCGCTCGGGACGGGTCGGGCACGGCGATCAACTGCCGGGCGAGGTCGAACTGGCCAAGCGGTTTGCGGTCAGCCGCAATACGGTGCGGTCGGCGCTCGCAGTACTGAGTGAAGACGGATTGATCACCACTCGGACCGGCAAAGGTTCGTTCGTACTGTTTGATGGGCGGCCGTTGGACGACCGGCTGGGGTGGTCGCATGCGCTGGCTCAGCAAGGCGTCGAGACGCGGGTACAGATGCTGCGGCTGGCCCACGAACAGGACCACGAACTGGCCGAACGGCTCGGCCTCGACTCCCCCGACGTCATCGTCATCGAGCGGCTGCGGGTGATCGTCGGCGGCGCGGCCATCTCGATCGAACGCAGTTGCATCCCCGCGCTGGACGAACTCCGCGACCTCCCCGAACGCGGCCTCGACGACAACTCCATCACCGCCACCCTCGCCCGCGCCGGCCTACACCTCGACCACGGCGAACAACGCCTCCGCGGCCGCCCCCTGGACCCCGGGGAAGCCACCCTCCTTGGCCGCCCCGAAGGCACCTGGTTCCTCCACACCCGCCGAGTCAGCTACACCCCCGACAACCGCTTCGCCGAACAGGTAGACAGCCTCCTAGACCCAGAACACTTCGAACTGAGCCTCACGTACTCGGGACCCACGCCATGACGCCCGCGCGCCCCGCCGACGCCTTCGGCATCGGCAGGATGGGAGGGAAGGGCGGCCCCGCCCCCCAGGCGAGCGGTGCCGCCGCTGGGCGGAGAGCAGCGGACGCTTCCGCCCCCCACGCGAGCGGCGCCACCCCTGGGCGGGGAGCAGCGGGCGCTCCGGCCCATGGCGAGTCGGGAGAAGCCTTCACCCAAGAGGAGTCGGGTAGCGCAACCGCCTCTACCGCGGGGTGGGCGGGCGGGGCAGACGGCTCCGCCTTGGGCATCAGCGGTCACTCCGCCAGGTGGTCTCGGGCGGCAGGCGCGTTGTATGGGTTGGCTATTGGGGATGCCTTGGGGATGCCTACTCAGTCGTTGCCTCGGGCGTTGATTGTGGAGCGGTACGGGGAGGTGATCGGAGGGTTCGAGCCGGCGCCTGAGGATCAGCCGTTGGCGGCGGGGATGGGGGCTGGGGCGGTTACTGATGACACCGAGCAGGCTGTGTTGCTGGGGCGGCTGGTGGTGGAGTCTGGTGGGAAGGTTGACGGGCGGGAGCTGGCGCAGCGGTTGCTGGTGTGGGAGGACGGGATGCGGGCGCGCGGGTCGCTCGATCTGCTCGGGCCGTCGACCAAGCGGGCGATCGACGAACTGCTGCAGGGCAAGGACATCGACGAGACCGGGCGATACGGGACCACCAACGGCGCCGCGATGCGGATCACGCCGGTCGGTATCGCCACACCTTCCACAGACCTCGACCTGCTGATCGAGCGCGTGATCGCCGCCAGTGCCGCAACCCACAACACCGGCCTCGCCCTCTCCGCCGCCGCGGCCGTCGCAGCAGCAGTCAGCGCAGGCATCGACGGCGCAACCATCCCCGAAGCAACCACCCAAGCCATCGCAGCCGCCACCAAAGCATCAACCAGCGGCCACTGGGTAGCCGGCGCAGACATCGCCACCCGCATCAAATGGGCCACCTCCCTGGTGACCGGCTCCCGCATCGAGCCGACCGCCTCCATGTTCGACACGGCGTCTGGCGATACCCCTCCTAGGCCGGGCGCCGTGTCTGTACTTCTGTATGACCTGGTCGGTACCAGCCTGGCCAGCCAGGAGTCCGTACCGGCCGCGTTCGCCGTCCTCGCCGCCTACCCCGACGACCCCTGGCTCGCCGTCCGCCTCGCCGCCTCGGTCGGTGGCGACACCGACACCATCGCCGCCATCGCCGGCGCGATCGCGGGCGCGTGCCACGGCCTCGACGGCTTCCCCGCCCACGCCCGCACCACCGTTGCCGAGGTCAACAACCTCGACCTCGACACCCTCGCGACCCAGCTCCTGAAGGTCCGCGAAGGATGAGACTCCTCCACCTCGGCAACGTCGTCATCGACCTCGTCCTGACCGTCGGCGACCTGCCACCCCACGGCGGCGACGTCATCGCTTCCAGCACCACGACCACCCCCGGCGGCGGCTTCAACGTGATGGCCGCCGCCGTCCGCCAGGGCCTCCCCACCCTGTACGCCGGTGCGCACGGCACCGGCCCCTTCGGCGCCATGGCCCGCGAAGCACTCGCCGGTGCGGGTATCGAGTGGTTGCACCCAGCAAGGGAAGACCTGGACACCGGCTTCGTCGTCACCCTCGTCGACCCGACCGGCGAACGCACCTTCGTCACCAGCCGCGGAGCCGAGGCCACTCTGACCGGCGACGAGCTCCCAGCACCAGCCGACGACGACCTCGTGTACCTGTCCGGGTACAGCCTGTTGCACGACTCCAACCGGGCCGCCCTGCTCCCCTGGCTCGCCAAGCTCCCCGACGACATCGAGGTCTTCTTCGACCCGGGTCCACTCGTCGCCGAGATCCCCGAGTACGCGCTCGAGGCAGTACTCGACCGCGTCGACTGGTGGAGTTCCAATGCCGGCGAGGCCACCCTGTTGACCGGCCTGGTCGATCCGGTCGATTCGGCTCGCGCAGTACGGGGAAGGACGTGTCGGGCCGATGTGCTCGTCCGCACTGGACCGGGTGGCTGCGTGCTCGCAGTACGGGGTCAGGGCGTTACGCAGGTGGATGGGTTCGCAGTACAGGCTGTGGACCTCAATGGCGCTGGAGATGCGCATGCCGGGGCGTTCCTGGCAGGGATTGCCCAGGGCAAGGAACCGGCCGAGGCTGCCCGCCGTGCGAATGCAGCGGCTGCCCTTGCGGTGACCCGGCGCGGACCGGCCACTGCGCCCACTAGGGACGAGCTAGAGGCCTATCTAAGGGACCAGTAGCCAGCGCATAGGGAGTAGTGCTGATGTGGCCCTCCTCCTCAGGCGAGCACAGTCGTGCCATCGACCGAAGCTCCCGGAGGACACCATGTTCAACCTCTCGATGCCAGCGCTCCAAGCGGAGGTCTCCTACCGCCAGGAGCGACTCAAGCGTGACTACCAGCGTCCGCTGCTGTGGTTCAGGCGCACGCCCAAGAAGCCGGTGAGCACCACACAGTGCCTGCCGGTGGTCCAGGCCAGGCACGCGATGTGAGCGCCCGACCACCACCGACCCCCTGAGCCCAGTACGGCCGAGCCCCTCACCCGGGGCTCGGCCGTACTGCTGTTCCAGGGGCTCCTAGGCGTCAACCGGATTACCTAGTAGGCCCCTTGGACCCCTGGATAGGGACTAGTTCGGATGTGCCGCCCCTCCTCAGACGAGCAGATTAGGGGCATCAACCAAGGCAGCCAGGAGGCAGCGAGATGTTCACGAACGAGTCGGTCAAGGCAGAGGTCAGCTACCGCAAGGAGCGCCTCACCCGCGACTACCGCCGGTCCGCCGGCAAGCCGGTCACCCGCCGGATCGTCCACCTGTTCACCAAGAGCGCCTGAGGGGAGGAACACACCATGTCAATGTTCATGAGCACCCAGTCGATCCAGGCGGAGACCGCCTACCGGCAGGAGCGGATCAAGCGTGAGTACGGCCGGGCCAACGGCCGCCGGCTGCGCGCGAAGCGGGCCGAGAAGCCCGAGCCGCTGCACGCCCGCCACGCACTGCGACCCACCACCGCGGCATGACCGCCGTGGCCACCGTCCCCGACCGGACAGTCCCGGTCGGGGACGGCGTTTTTTCCGCCGCGGACGCACCGCGGACGGGATGCCGTCGATTTGTGTCGGTGCCAGGAGCGAAGATGGACGACGTGCCCTGGAACTCGACACCCCTCGTCGGCCGCTCGTCCGAGCTGTCCGCACTGCTCAGCGCCGTGGACGAGGCGAAGACCCGCCGCGCCGGGGCGATCCTGCTGTCCGGTGACGCCGGCGTCGGCAAGACCCGGATGCTCGACGAGGTGGCCACCGGCGCGCACGAGCGCGGCTTCGGCGTGCTGGTCGGGCACTGCACCGACTTCGGCGACGCCGGCCTGCCGTACCTGCCGTTCACCGAGATCTTCGGCCGGCTGGCCGACGAGCGCCCGCAGGTGGTCGAGAGCGTCCTGACCAACTTCCCGGCGATCGGCCGGCTGCTGCCGACCCACCGCCTGATCGGCGCGCAGAGCGTCCCGCAGGACGGCCAGCTCGACCGGGCCGCGCTCTTCGACGCCGTACTGGGCGCCTTCACCGCGCTGTCGACCAGCGAGCCACTGGTGGTGATCATCGAGGACGCGCACTGGGCCGACGACTCCAGCCGCGACCTGATCGGGTTCCTGATCACCCGGCTCACCTCGCAGCGGCTCGCGCTCGTCGTGTCCTACCGCAGCGACGACCTGCACCGGCGGCACCCGCTGCGCCGCCCGATCGCCGAGTGGTCCCGCAACCCACGCGTACGCCGGGTGAGCCTGCTGCCGCTGGACGCGACCGACTCCCGCACGCTGCTGACCGCTCTACTCACTGAGCCCCTGTCTGAGCTGGAGGAGCTCCGCATCCTCGAGCGCGCGGGCGGCAACGCGTTCTTCACCGAGGAGCTGGTCGCTGCGGCGTCGATGGGCGATGCAGACGCAGTGCCGCCCGACCTGGCCGACCTGCTGCTCGTCCGGCTCGACCCGCTGTCGGACGACGCCCGGCAGGTCGCTCGGGTGATCGCAGTGGCTGGCCGGCGCGTTCCCCACACGCTCCTGACTGCTGTGGCTGGGCTGCCCGACCGTGAGCTGGATGCGGCGCTACGGGAGCTCATCGACGCGCACATCATCGAGCACCCAGGCAATGCGAGCTACTACTTCCGGCATGCGCTGCTGGCCGAGGCTGTGTATGACGACTTGCTCCCGGGTGAGCGCGTGCGGCAGCACGCGGCGTACGCGAAAGCACTGAAGGACCAGACCGTCGCCGGTACTGCGGCAGAGCTGGCCGGGCACGCGACCAGGTCCCACGACCTGGCTACTGCCTTCGAGGCGCGGGTACGAGCTGGACAGGAGGCCATCTCGGTGGCAGCGCCGCAGGAGGCGCTGAAGCACTACGAGATGGCGCTGGAGCTGCTGCCTAACGCAGCGCCCGACGCGAGCATCGACAAGACCTGGCTGATCGTCGAGACGGCGACCGCTGCTGCGTTGTCGGCCCAGCACCTGCGCGCGGTCAAGCTGCTGCGCAAGGCGCTGAGCGAGCTGCCGCCCGACACTCCGCGGCTCCAGCGAGCGGAGCTGTTGATGCCGCTGGCCGAGATCGCGCTGACCATCGACAACGACCAAGAGGCGCACGAGGCGATTTCGCAGGCGCTGCGGTTGACCTCGGACGAGCCGGCGACGGTGTTCAAGGCTCAGGTGGCATCGATGTACGCGCGGGTCTCGGATGCGCTCGGGCGGCCGATGGAGGCCGAGCGATGGGCCCATGAGGCGTTGCAGATCGCGCGGGAAGTCGGCCAGGAGTCGGCGGCCAGCGACGCCGGAATCACCTTGGCCCAGCTGCGTCGACGGGCCGGCGACCCCGTGGCCGCGGCCAAGCAGCTGGAAGAGGCGGCAGTACGGGCTCAGTTGGCTGGCGACTCGGCGGCCGAGGTACGCAGCCGGTTCTTGCTGGGGTCGAACCACTACGAGATGGGCGATCTCGCCAGCGCCCGGAATGCACTCCAGTTGGCGGCAGAACGTGCGGGCGAGTTGGGGCGTCAGTGGGCGGCGTACGGGTTCGACGCTCGGCGGACGCTGGCGCTGACCCAGTTCGTACTGGGCGAATGGGACGAGTCGGCAGCGACCGCGCGGACCGACTCGATGACACCGGCCGCGGCGGACGCCGCGCTGCGCGGAGTGGGGCTGAATGTTCGCGGCGCCCGTGGCGACACGTCGGTCGCCGAGGAGCTGGAGCGGCTGCGCAAGTGGTGGACGCTCGACGTCATGGTGCCGATCATCGGCCTGCAACCGGCGGTCGACGCCTATCTCAGGCTCAACCGGCCGGCCGAGGCGGAGAAGCTGATCACCGACGTGTCGTCGCTGTGCGCGGAGATCTTCCAGACCGAGTGGTTCATGGCCCGGATCCGGTTCTCGACGCTGGGTCTGCAGGTGCTGTGCCATCGCGCCGTCCATGAGCCGTCCGCGGCGGCCGAGTTGGTGGCGCGCGGAGCCGAGCTGGTGGCAGACGGACAGTCGACCGCTGAGAAGGGGATGCCGCCCGGCCGCGTGCTCGGGGTCGAGGGGATCGCGTGGCTGGCCAGGCTGGAGGCGGAATGGGAGCGCCTCCGCTGGCTGGCCGACATCGACCCACCGACGCCGGCCGAGCACGTGGCCACCTGGCAACGGACGGTCGACGCGTTTGGGTACGGCGATGTCCATCAGCAGGCTTGGTCGCGGTTGCACTTCTCGGCCGCGCTGCGTGCGGCTGGGCGGGTGGCTGACGCGAATGAGCAGGTGGCGCTCGCTGTGGAGACCGCCCGCCGGCTCGGTGCCAAGCCGTTGCTGGAGGAGTTGGGCGGGGCCGAGGGCGGTGGGGCGGGCGCGGGGCCGGCGGCGCTGACGGCGCGCGAGTCCGAAGTACTGGCGCTGCTGGCCGAGGGCCGGACCAACCGGCAGCTTGCCCGGGAGCTGTACATCTCGGAGAAGACGGTGAGCGTTCACGTCTCGAACATCCTGGCCAAGCTGGGTGTGCGCAGCCGTACCGAGGCGGCCGCGGTGGCTCGGCGGGACGGGTTGCTCGAGTAGAACTGTTCACTTGCTGTGGGGGCAGGTTCACTCGGCGTCGATTCTTATTCGCGTGAAGTATGTACTGACGTGCCCTTCAGGTGTCATCCTCTTCAACGTTCGCAATCGCCCAGCGACATCGTTGAAAAGAGCGAAGCATGGACAAGCTGTCGCCCCCTTCCGCCCCCAAGCCCCAGTCCAAGCGCCGGCGCCGTGCCGTCGGCGTCGCCCTCGGTACCGCCGCCCTGATGGTCACCTCCGCAGCCCTGGCATTCGCAGCGCCACCCCCGGGCCTTCCGCAGAACGCCGGCGGGTGGGAGCAGTCCTTCTCCCCGGCCTACGACTACGACGGTGACGGCTGCTACGCCACCCCCGCCATCGGAGCCGACGGCACCCTCAACCCAGGCCTGAACCCGAGCGGCGCCGTCAACGGCAACTGCCACGACCAGTCCGACCTGGACAACTCGCAGACCTACGCCCGCTCGTCGTGCAACAACGGCTGGTGCGCGGTCGTCTACGCCAGCTACTTCGAGAAGGACCAGGCCGTCGCCGGCAGCAGCCTCGGTGGCCACCGGCACGACTTCGAGCACGTCATCTCGTGGATCAACCAGTCGGCCAACGAGGTCCAGTACGTGACCACGACGCAGCACTCGAGCCAGGTGACGTACGCCCGCTCACAGGTCCGTTTCGACGGCTCACACCCGAAGGTCGTCTACCACAAGGACGGCCTCAGCACGCACTTCTTCCGGCTGGCCAACACCAACGACGAGCCGCCGGAGAACCACTACCACAACTGGCGTTACCCCCCGCTCGTCGACTGGAACGGCTGGCCCAGCACCGGCCTCCGCGACACCTTGATGAACGCCGACTTCGGCTCCGCCACCATCAAGATCACCGACAAGGACAACCGCTTCCACAACCTCCTCAACGCCTCCAAACCAGCAGGCATCCCCTTCGACCCCTGGGCCTGAGGTTCAAGCCTCTCTTGCGCCCTACAGTCTTGAGCCCGTCGACCCATTCGCGGACCGCATTGCGCTACTGACCCGACTCCCGGGCGCCGCCGTGCCGGGTGCCACTCGTCCCCTGAGTGGCACCCGGCAGGCCGCACCCGCACTCACATTGCTCCCCGCAGCAACGACGCCACCCGACCACTCGCCGACGGCCGCATCGCGTTCGGGCTCCTGTCGGCTCTGCCGGACCGACCGCCGCTGCTCACCAAAGCCCCACTTTGAGCACCCGCTAGTCGCCTACCCGTGAGTCGGGCGACTGGTGGGTGCCCAAAGTCGGATCGGGGGCGGCGCGAGGTGGGGCATCCAGCTCCTGTGCTCTACCGACCCACTGATGCTGCGGGCGCGACGTGGGGTGGTCAGTGGAGTACGCGGTAGGTGACCAGGAGGTAGCCGGTTGGGGAGGTGGTACCGCTGATCGCTTCAAGCTGGATGGGCGGCAGGTTGTCGAGCAGCCGCCGCTTGCCGGCAGCCGGCGCGATGGTCGGGGCGATGACGAACTGGAGCTCGTCGACCAGACCGGCGGCCAGGAGCGTCTGGGTGACCGAGATGCTGCCGTGAATGCCGATGTCGCCACCCGGCTGGGCCTTCAACCGCGTCACGAAGTCGACCAGGTCACCCTCGATCACCCTCGAATTGGCCCACTCGCCGGCGAGCGGCGTCGACGTCGCGACGAACTTCGGAGCAGCGTTGACGAACGACGCGAACGGCTCGATGTCACTGCCCGGCCAGAATCCGACCCACTCGTCATAGGTACGGCGCCCGAGGATCACCGTGTCCTGACTCGCAATGAGCTCGGCACCCCTGGCATCCAACTCGTCGTCCCACCCGGTGATGAACTGATCGGCCGCCTCAGCGACCCCATCCAGAGACAGAAAGTAGGCGGCAACGACCTTGCGCCCGGTCCGGCCGGCGGCGGCAGCGTCCTGCGTCATGGTGAACTCCTCAGAAGATGTCGATTGACTGCTTGCTCACCCCCTGGTCGAACAGCCCCAGAGCAGATCGACAACGCTCCCAAAATTTCTTGAACCGAGCCCCCTTCGCGCTGAGCCCGCGAAAAACCGGGCGTCACTTGTCTTTGAGTAGCACCCGGTTCGATTCGCGAACGGGTCGCCATCCGCCCGCTCAGCGAGGGCAGCCTCAGAGGCCGTGACGCCTCCTGGTTCGGGTGGGCTCAAGACTGCTGCCCGACAAGCGAGCACGGGTGGAGCCAAACCACCAGCCCGCAACCAACACGCTCCCCTCACCCAACGAGCGAGCACGGGTGGGGTAGGCGGTGGGATCGCATGTGAGGTGGGCGCCCAGCTGCACTGTTGGGTCCGGGGCCGGGGGGTAGTGGCCCGGGAGCCGACGTTGTGCAGGTGAGCGCCCACGGGTCACCGCTAGGCGCGTCCCAGGGTCAGTGGTGGCCGCGTGTGCGGTGCTCGGGGTGGGCGGGTAATGGGAACCAGGTCAGGCGGCGCGGCTCCTGCCGGCGGCGGTACCTGATCAGGTCCTCGACTGTGGTCTCAGGCCGGTCGGACAGTGGTCGCGGGTTCCGGTCTGAGCGTGGTCGCGCGGCGGGCTCGGTGATGCGCTCGAAGACTTCTTGGGCCTGGCTGAACTTCACCAGCAGGATCGCCGCGACACCGCTAGCTGTCGCCGCAACCAATACCCAGAGTTGCCAAGACATGGCCTCACCACCCCGTGATCGCCCCGTATCCCCCAGTAATTACTGTAACCCCGATCTCAGCAAATGGCGATGGTCTCATCGCAATCCGTTACAGAGCGAGGTTTCCGAACACAACCGTTGACCGATGCAATGACCAAGGGTGACGAGGCAACAATCTCCAGTGAGTCCAGGCGATTACTCTCGGTGATCAATCACGGTGCAGAACGCGGACCAGGTTGGTACCGAGGATCTTGCGGATGACGGCCTCCGGGAGGCCGCGCTTCTGCAGCGCCTCGGTGACCAGCGGCATCCCGGCCGGACCCTCCAGCCCGGGCACCAGGACGGCGGTGTCGAGGCCCTCGATGATCAGCGGCAGGTCGCAGGTGGGGATCTTCTCCGCGAACACCTCGTCGACGAAGTCGCTGCCGAGCCCGACATGGTCCTCGCCGGCCACGCTCACGACGTACTCGATGTGGTCGGCCAGGTGCTCGACCGTCGGCCGCGGATCGGCGGTCAGGAAGCCGGCGAAGAAGTTGACGCAGACGACCCCGCCGGTCGCGGCGATCCCGCGAAGCTGCTCGTCGGTCAGGTTGCGGTGATGCTCACGTACCGCGAAAGCGCTCGAGTGCGACGCGACCACAGGCTTGGTCGCCAATTCGAGAATGTGCTCGACCCCGCGCCGGCCAACGTGGGAGACATCGATCAGCACGTCGAGCTCCTCCAGCAACCCGACCGCCTCGACCCCGGCCTTCGTCAGCCGGCTCCCGGTCGCGTCCTCGCCCGAACCGTCGCCGAGCGCGCTCCGGCCGAAGTGCGTGAACGACGCCATCCGTACGCCGAGCCGCTCCAGTGTCTGGAAGAGCTCCACGTCCTTGTCGATCTGCGGGCACCCCTCGAGCGCGAGCACCAGCGCGATCCGCCCGGCCGCGACCGTCTCGTCGATCTCGGCACCGGTCCGGCACAGCGTCACCTGGTCGGCATTGCCCTCGGCGATCCGATGTGCGGCCTCGATCATCCGCAGCGTCTCGCGCAACGCCCCCTCGGGCAGGAACTCGCTGTCGAGAAACACCGGCAGCACCTGTACGTCGATGCCGCCCGCCCGCAACTGCGGAATCCACCGGTCACGGAAGTACTCGACCCAGACCTCCTTCGGCCGCCGAGCCACCAGCATCAGCAGGTCGTTGTGCCCATCGGCCACTACCGCGTCGCCATGCAGGTCCGTCATCGGTGCCCTCCAGCTCTCGACTCTGCCGCCACGCTATAACGTCGCCGAACAACGTCGCCGATCATGAAGGTGCTGAGCTCATGAAGGTCCTCACCGCGGATGACGTACGCCGTACCGTCTCGATGCCGGCCGCGATCGACGCGGTCCGCGAAGGCTTCGTCGAGCTGGCGGCCGGGAACTTCGTCCTGCCCGCCCGACAGATCTTCGGCGACGGCGCGGTGCTGGTGATGTCGGCGTACCACTCCCCGACCGGCACCGCCGTGGTGAAGACGATCGGCATCGACCTCAGCCAGGTACCGGCGATCCGCGCGACCGTCATCTGGACCGGCCGCGGCGAGCAACTGGTCGCCGACGGCACCTCGATCACGACCCTGCGCACCGGCGCCGTCGTCGGCGTCGCCACAGACTTGCTCGCCGCTCCCGACGCGACCCGCCTGACCCTGATCGGCACCGGCGCCCAAGCAGCCGATCAGGTCCGAGCCGTCCTCGCCGTACGCCGAATCGCCACGGCCACCATCACCGGCCGCAACCTAGGCCGAGCCACCGCCTTGGCCGAAGCCCTCGCCGCCGAATTCCCCACCGTCACCTTCACCCCCACCACCTCGATCGACGACGCGATCGCCACTCCCGACATCATCTGCTGCGCCACCTCGTCCAGCACCCCACTCTTCGACGCCGACGCCCTCCCCGACCGCGTCCACATCAACGCCATCGGCGCCTTCCGCCCCACCATGCGAGAACTCCCCCGCAACCTCCTCGCCACCGCCGACCTCGTCATGGTCGACCAACGAGAAGCAGCGCTGGACGAATCCGGCGAAATCATCGACGCGCTCGCAGCAGGCGCCCTCACCCCAACCGCGCTACTGGAACTCGGCACAGCCCTGACCACCAACCCCACCCCCACCGGCCGCACCATCTTCAAATCAGTAGGCATCGGCTGCCAGGACTGGTCCATCACCCAAGCCCTCGCCGGCTCAGACGACTGAATCCCGGAACAGATCCATCAGGTTGGGGTCCTGCTCGATCAGCAGTTCCTGGAAGGCATCCGAGCCTCGCCGCCGGACGAAATCGGCTTCCGCAGGCGAGATGGGGATCAGCCAGGCGATGACGATGGTGTCCTTGAAGACGGCGAAGTCATCAGGCTGATACACCGGCTGGTGGACCCAGAACGCCTCCAACGCGGACCCTGCGACCACCGGCCCGTTCGGACCGAAGAGATCGCCGAGTCGTACTGCGTGATGCTCGGCCATCAGCATCGTGCCGACTTGCTGGAGCACCGCCGGGATCGACCCGTCGCGATGCTCGTCGGTGACGAGCATCAGCAACTCCTGCCGAACGGTCCGGCCGTTGGGCCAGTGCAGTTCGTGCTTGCTGAGACCGATCGTGCTGAAGGCGCACGAGCCCGAGCCTGAACCTTCCGGGTAGCGAGCGACGCTGAACGGCATCGGCCGGCCGTCCGGGTCGGTGGTCCAGCCGCATTCGATCTCGCCGAGGTACTTCTCGAAGTGTTCCGGGAGCCCGCTCAGGTCCACGAAAGGATGCCCTTGCGGTAGGCGTAGAGGAGGCCTACTGCTACGAAGGCAAGGAAGATGAACATTTCGATCAGGCTGGCTACGCCTACGGTGGCGAAGACGGTGGCCCAGGGGAAGAGGTAGACGGCGTCGACCGCGAAGATGACGTAGAGGTAGGCGAACAGGTAGTAGCGGATGTGGACCTGGGCCCAGCCTTCGCCGACCGGGTCGACGCCGGACTCGTACGTCTTGAGTTTGTCGGGGGTCGAGTAGGTGATCGTCAGCGCCTTGTTCAGCGCGAAGGCGCCGAGGAGGCCGAGCAGGCCGAGGACGACGATCGCGCCGACCACGCCATAGGTCTGCGACACGAGCCCGATCATGGGCGTCAGCTTAGTTCGTACAGAGCAGCAGCGCGTCGATGGCGACGATCGGGCCGTAGCCGGATTTCACGTCGGCGATCTGCAGACGGAGCCGGTTGACGCCGAGGATGTCCCGGTTCAGCCAGGTCTCGCTCTCCTGCTTCATGTCGACGGTGCCGACCAGCTTGTTGCCGTTCAGCAGCGACGCGCGGATCGTGCCGTCGGTGATGTTGCCCAGCCACGTCCGCACCCAGCGGCACCCGGTGGTGTCGACCTCACCCCAGACGACGCCGGCCTTGTCCGCCAGCACCTCCGCCTCGGCGCGTCGCGGCCCTTCGCTCACCGGTACTACGTTGAACTGCGGGTGCCCCTTGCCGCCCGCGGCGAGCAGCGGCTTCTTGAAGATCCCGCGATACACGTAGTGCGAGAACCTGACCGTCGGCGAGACGGCAGCGGCGTACGGCGCCTGGGCACCGATCGAGAGCCGGTACGTCCTGATCGACCCGGGCAGCTTCCGCGGGATCGTGATGCTCGTCCCCGCTGTCACGCCGTAGCCGATCTCCTCCCACTTGCGTGCGCCCGACCAGCGCTGCAGCGAGACCCGCGACCTGGCGACCGGCGCGGGGGTGATCTGCCCGACCACCGTCAGCACGCCCTTGGTCGCGTCGGTGGTCTTGATACTGGTGATCTTCACGGTCCGCACCGGCGTGGTCGCGGCCACGGACGGCACCTCGTGCGCGTCCTGGACCGCCATCGCGCTCTCGGCCGGCACCGCGGAAGCGGCGCAGCCACTCAGCGGCAGGGTCAGAACGGCCAACAGAGCAAGGATGGGACGAACGCCCATGGTGGAACTCCCTCGAGCCCGGGTGGGTCCCGGGGTAGATCACAGCTTGATGAAGACACTCTTCCCGACCTGGCTGCGGATGGCAAGCGAACGATTGCCCTGCGTCACACTGAAAGGTTGGGCCGGCCGCACCGAAAGGCTGGGCGCGCAACTCGGTATCGGCTGATCCCAGGCTGTGGACCTTCCGGTCTCGGACATGGTTCCGTACAAGGGGCGAACTAAGATTGAGGTATCGCCCACTGGGGGGATCGTCCTCTTCTTCACAAGAGAAGTGGCCGGCCCAAGCTTCGACTTGGAGATGACTGACACGTGACCATCGAGGTCAAGCAGCTCGACCGCGTGGTGATCCGTTTCGCCGGTGACTCCGGCGATGGGATGCAGCTCACCGGAGACCGATTCACCGCAGAGACGGCATCGTTCGGCAACGACCTGTCGACGCTGCCCAACTTCCCGGCCGAGATCCGGGCACCAGCCGGGACCCTGCCGGGCGTCTCGTCGTTCCAGTTGCACTTCGCCGACCACGACATCCTGACGCCGGGTGACGCGCCGGACGTGCTGATCGCGATGAACCCGGCGGCCCTCAAGGCGAACCTGCCCGAGGTACCGCGCGGCGCCACCCTGATCATCGACACCGCCGACTTCACCGCGCGGAACCTGAAGCGGATCGGGTACGAGCAGAACCCGCTCGAATCGGGTGAGCTCGAGGCGTACCACGTGGTCGGGCTGAACCTGACCGGGATGACGGTGGAATCGGTCAAGGAGTTCGGGCTGAGCCGCAAGGACGCTTCCCGGGCCAAGAACATGTACGCGCTGGGCCTGGTCTCCTGGCTGTTCCAGCGGCCCGTCGAGTCGACGATCGAGTTCCTGCAGGCCAAGTTCGCAGGCAAGCCCGACATCCGCGACGCCAACATCGCCGCGTTCCGGGCCGGCTACAACTTCGGCGAGACGGCGGAGGAGTTCTCGGTCCGGTACGAAGTGAAGCCGGCCCGGATGGCGACCGGCACGTACCGCAACATCTCCGGCAACCTCGCGCTGGCGTACGGCCTGGTGGCGGGCGCCCAGCGGGCAGGGCTGCCGCTGGTGCTCGGCGCCTACCCGATCACGCCGGCTTCCGACGTACTGCATGAGCTGTCGAAGCTGAAGCGGTTCGATGTGACCACGATCCAGGCCGAGGACGAGATCGCCGGCGTCGGCGCGGCGCTGGGCGCGTCGTTCGGCGGCGCGCTCGGCGTGACCACCTCATCCGGCCCGGGGATCAGCCTCAAGTCGGAGACGATCGGCCTCGGCGTGATGCTCGAGCTGCCGCTGGTGGTCTGCGACATCCAGCGCGCCGGCCCCTCGACAGGTATGCCGACCAAGACCGAGCAGGCCGACCTGCTGCAGGTGATGTTCGGCCGCAACGGCGAGGCGCCGCTGCCGGTGGTCGCGGCCCAGTCCCCCGCGGACTGCTTCTCGATCGCCGTCGAGGCGACCCGGATCGCGGTCACCTACCGCACCCCGGTGATCGTGCTGTCCGACGGCTACCTGGCCAACGGCTCCGAGCCCTGGCAGGTCCCGCAGATCGAGGACCTGCCGACAATCGACCCGAACTTCACCACCGGGCCGAACGCGACCAACGACAAGGGCGAGCCGGTCTACCTGCCCTACCTGCGCGACCCGGAGACGCTGGCGCGCGCCTGGGCGATCCCCGGTACTGCCGGCCTGGACCACCGGATCGGCGGGTTGGAGAAGGAGGACAAGACCGGCAACATCTCCTACGACCCGGCGAACCACGACCTGATGATCCGCACCCGGCAGGCCAAGATCGACGGCATCACGGTGCCGCCGCTCGAGGTGGACGACCCGGACGGTACGGCCAAGGTCCTGGTACTTGGCTGGGGCAGCACGTACGGGCCGATCGGCGCCGGCGTCCGCCGGGTCCGCAAGGTCGGCGGCAAGATCGCGCAGGCGCATCTGCGCCACCTCAACCCGTTCCCGGCCAACCTGGGCGAGGTGCTCGCGCGGTACGAGAAGGTGCTGGTGCCGGAGATGAACCTCGGCCAGCTCGCGATGCTGCTGCGCGCGAAGTACCTGGTCGACGTCGTCTCGTACGCGCAGGTCCGTGGCATGCCGCTGGGCGCCGCCGAGCTGGCCGAGGTGATCGGCAACCTGGTCGAGGAGACCGAAGGCATCGACGACGACGCGCGGCACCTCGGCGTCGCGGCCGCCAGCCTGACCCATGGCGAGGCGCTGAACGTCCAGCCGAACGGCATCCACCACCCGGAGGGAGCACGATGAGCACCGTCGATCTCGGCCTACCGAGTCTGCCGGGCGGGCTGGCCGGAGTACCGGCCGCCACCGAGCCGCAGAACCGCAAGGAGTACGTGTCGGACCAGGAAGTCCGCTGGTGCCCGGGGTGCGGCGACTACGCGGTACTAGCTGCTTTTCAGGGCTTCCTGCCCGAGCTCGGGATCAAGCGCGAGAACGTCGCGATGGTGTCCGGCATCGGCTGCTCGTCCCGCTTCCCGTACTACCTGTCGACCTACGGCATGCACTCGATCCACGGCCGCGCGCCGGCGATCGCGACCGGGCTCGCGGTGGCGCGGCCCGACCTGAGCGTCTGGGTGGTGACCGGTGACGGCGACGCGCTGTCGATCGGCGGCAACCACCTGATCCACACGCTCCGGCGCAATGTGAACATGAAGATCCTGCTCTTCAACAACCGGATCTACGGGCTCACCAAGGGCCAGTACTCACCGACCTCCGAGCCGGGCAAGGTCACCAAGTCGACGCCGATGGGCTCGGTGGACAACCCGTTCAACCCGGTCTCCCTGGCGTTGGGCGCGGAGGCGACGTTCGTGGCCCGCACGGTCGACTCGGACCGCAAGCACCTCACGTCGGTACTCCGGGCAGCGGCCGAGCACCGTGGCACGGCGTTCGTCGAGATCTACCAGAACTGCCCGATCTTCAACGACAACGCCTTCGACGCCTTCAAGAACCCCGAAACCCGCGACGACGCGATCATCCCGCTCGTCCACGGCGAACCCATCCGCTTCGGCACCGACGGCCATCTGGGCGTCGTCCGCGACGGCTTCGCCTCCCTGGCAGTCCGCGAGGTAGCCGACCTCCCCGGTGGCGAATCCGACCTGGTCATCCACGACGCCCACACCGAAGACCCCGCCTACGCCTTCGCCCTGTCCCGCCTCACCGATGCCGGCGTCCTCCACCGGGCCCCCATCGGCATCTTCCGCTCAGTAGCCCGCCCCGCCTACGACGACCTGGTCCGCCAGCAAGTCCAAACTTCCAAGGACACTTCCCAACCCAACCCAGACCTCCAGTCCCTCATCACCGGCTCCGACACCTGGACCGTCGACTAGGCATCACAACACGCCCACGCGCCTCCAACGACGCGGGGGCGTGGACTTCCCAGTCAGACGGCGATGACCTGCAGATAGTCGTCGAGTCCGTGGAAGTCCTTGGGATTGCAGGTGTAGAGGGCCGCTTCGTGGGTCGCGGCGGTGGCCGCGATCAGCAGGTCGAGAGATCGGCTCCGAGGTTGACGGCCGGTTCCGCGAGGTCACCGATCAAGACATGGCTGTCGAGGACCACTCAGCTGGGTTCCCAGGGGTCCCGCAACTGATGGTCGACCAAGTCCCGGTCCTCTGCCCAGTCAGCGTCGGATTGGACGCCCAGTACGTTGGCGATCTCGTCGTACTGCCGTAGATCACGCAGTTGGAAAGCATCCATGAACCGATGGTTGCACATGTGCTACCCCGGCTACGGCGACTGGACCGTCGACTAGGAACGACAAGTTGGCCGTCGCGGTTCAGGAGGGGCCGGTGTACTTCTTGACTGCGGCGACCAGGGCCGGTTCGGTGACCTTCAGGTGTTTGCGGATGGCGGCTTCGCGCAGGGCGGGGTCGTCGGGCTGGCCCGCGGTCGCGGCGTACAGGGTGTTGAGGGTGGACAGGCCGTATTTGTTCACGATGTACTCGACGATCAGCCAGGCGACGCCGTAGCTGTCCTCGTCGTAGTCCCCGTGGAAGACGCCGTCGATGGGGAGTACGACGAGTGACTTGATCGGCTTCTGCCGCAGCTCGCGCCGCTGCTTGCCGACCCAGTCGCTGTAGTTGCTCCGCTCCAGCAGATGCATCTGGACGTACTGCGCGTACCCCTCCACCAGCCAGATTGGCGCCCCGTACCCGAGCGGCGCCATCGCCGCATGGGTGAACTCGTGGGCGAGCAGGAACCGGTCCGCCGTCTTCCGCTCGCTGGGGTTGATCACCACCCGGCTGCCGATGACCTTGGCCTCGCTCGCATCGGCGTTCGTCGGGGACTGCTCGGGGATGGCCACGGCGCCGGCTGGATGCCCGCCGGTGATCAGGTTCGTGTTCCAGGATCGGGGAGCAGCCATCGCGACGACCAGGATGCCGGCCTGGGCGCGCTTCGTCGCCGCCTGGACCGCAGGGATCGCGGCCTCGGCCTCCTCGACCAGGCGCCGGCCGTTCTTCCCTTCCCCCGGAGACGAGACGACCAGTACGCCGCGCCCGCGGGCGACCTCGATCGGGCCGAGCTCCCAGGGCTGACGGCTGTCGCCGCGATCCGCCGCCTCGACGTCGTCGTTGTCGACCACCACCCAGTGGCCCGCGTGCTGGGCGAACGTATAGCCGATCTGGGTGACCCACGGCGCCGAGTCGATCCCCTTGATCTGCACCAGCATCCTGATCTGCACCGCCCGCGCGGTCGGCCCGAATTTCGGCCGCGGCTCCGGCGAGAACGTCGGCGCCAGGATGTACCCGACCTGCCGCACCCCGATCTTGCGCAGGTTCTCGAACAGTTGCCGGTCGCTCTGCACCAGCTTGGCGTTCTTCGCATCCGTGAAGGCCAGGTACGCCGGCAGCTTGCCCGCCATGAGCGCCGCCGCCCGGCCCTTGAGCGTGGCGTCGATCCCCGCCAGCAGCTTCCGCTCGGCAACCAACTCGGCCGACACCGTCTCACTCGCCGACGGCGTCACGGAAGCCTCGGCAGTCGCCTTCGGCTTCTCGTCCCGCCCGACCACGCCGTACGTCCCGCCGGCGACCACCAGCACCGCAGCGGTGGCGCCGGCGATCCAGGCGATCCGCCCCCGCTTGCTCTTGCCCGTCTTGTCGACCATTGGCTCGACGTCCATCACAGCCACCTCATCCGTTCCCCCCGGCTGAGCCCACCCAGGTCCAGCCGGCAAAGATTACCGTCTGATGCACTTCGCCCGGCGTGTCGAGGCCTCTGTTGCAGCTTTTGACACCGCCTAGAGCAGCTGGCTGAGGGTGTGGATGGTCAGGCCTACCAGGGCTCCTACGACGGTGCCGTTGATTCGGATGAACTGGAGGTCTCGGCCTACGTGGAGTTCGATCCGGGCGGCTGCTTCGTGGCCGTCCCAGCGTTCGATGGTGTCGGAGATGATGGAGACGATCTCGGTGCCGTAGGTACGGACCACGTAGCCGACTGCCTCGGCTGCCCGGGTGTCGATCTTGGTGATCAGGGTCGAGTCGGTCTGCAGGCGTTTGCCCAGGTCCTTGATGGTCTGGGTGGCGCGGAGGCGGAGCGGGCCTTCGGGGTCGCCGATGGCGTCGATCAGGGCGGTACGGACGGCGTCCCAGACGGCGGTCAGGCTGTTGCCCATGTCGGGGTGACTGAGCATCCGGCGCTTGAACGCCTCGAAGCGGTCCATCATCTCGGGGTCGTGCTGCAGGTCGTCGGCGAGCTGGAGCAGCAGGCGGTCGATCGCCTTGCGGGCCGGGTGCTGCTGATCGTCCCGTACCGCCGCCAGCCAGCTCAGTGCCTCGCGGTGGATCCGGTCGATCACGATCGAGTCGACCCAGCGCGGCGACCAGCGCGGCGCCCGGGGCCCGACCACATCGGTCAGCAGCTCCCGGTTCTCGGCCAGCCAGTCGTACGCCTCGACCATCAGCAGGTCGAACAGCGCATGATGCGCCCCGTCGTCCACCACCGAGCCGAGGAAGTGCCCGGCGATCGGGCTCAACGGCTCCTCGGCGAAGCGCGGCAGCAAGGAGCCCCGGACGAAAGCGGTGACGTCGTCGTCGCCGAGCTTCGGCAGTGCGGCGCCGATCGTCCGGACGCCCTCCTCGACGATCCGCTCGGCGTGATTGCCGGCGGCCAGCCACTCGCCGGCCCGCCGGCTCACCTCGGCCGTCCGCATCTTCTCCGCGACGACCTCCTCGGACAGGAAGTTCTCGGTGACGAACTGCTCCAGGCTCTCGGCCAGGCTGTCCTTGCGCGTCGGCACGATCGCGGTATGCGGGATCGGCAGCCCGAGCGGATGCCGGAACAGCGCGGTGACCGCGAACCAGTCCGCCAGCGCGCCCACCATCGCCGCCTCGGAGGCCGCGTTGACATACCCCCAGCCGCCCTCGCGGTGCAGCGTCAGCACGTAGATCACGGCCGCCAGTACGAGCAGTGACAGCGCCACCATCCGCATCTGCCGCAGCCCACGCCGGCGCACCAGATCCGGCCCGCTCAACACCATTGTCGCCATACCTAGATTCAACCAACCCGGCAAAGGATCCGGCTCAGGCAACACCCCGTACTAACCCCGACGACGGTCCATCCGCCCCGACGCCAGAGCCAGAACCAGCCCGGCAACAGCGAGCACCGCGCCGACGCGACTCGGCCACTCGTACCCGTAACCGGCCGACAGGACGACGCTCCCAAGCCAGGCGCCGAGGGCATTGGCGACATTGAGCGTCGAGTGATTGAGCGACGCGGCCAGCGACTGCCCCTCATGAGCCACATCCATCAACCGCGTCTGCAGCGCCGGGATGAGGATGCTCGCGCTGAAGCCGAGCGAGAAGACCCCGACCAACGCGCCCGGCTTGCTCTGCGCGAGCCAGCCGAACGTCGTCAGCACGACAGTGACGGCCACCAACCCGCCGTACAGGCTGGGCATCAAGGCCCGGTCCGCCAGCCGGCCGCCGACCAGGGTGCCGCCGGTCATGCCGATGCCGTACACCGCCAGCACGATCGTCACCGCCGCCTCGCTGAAACCGGCCAGATCCGTCATCGTCGGGGTGATGTAGGAGTACGTCGCGAACATCCCGCCGAAGCCGACCATGCCGACCAGCAGCGCCATCCACACCTGCGGTTTGGCCAGCGCGCTCAGCTCACTGCGGACGTTGACGTCGTTGCCGACCGGCTGCGGCCCGATCCAGAACCAGACCGCGATCAGGGTCAGCAGACCAAGGATGCCCACGGCAACGAACGGCAGTTGCCAGCCGAACTTCTGCCCCAGCAACGTGGTCACCGGCACACCGACGATGTTCGCCACCGGCAGCCCGACCATCATCATCGAGACCGCCCACGCGCGCCGGTTGACCGGCACCATCGAGGCCCCGACCACCGCGCCGATCCCGAAGAACGCGCCGTGCGGCAACCCGGTCAGGAACCGCGCTGCCATCAGCAGTTCGTAACTGTTCGCAACGGCCGAGAGAATGTTGCCGAGGACAAAGACCGCCATCAGCCCGAGCAGCAACCGTTTACGTCCGGTACGGGCACCGAGGGCCGCGATCACCGGCGCCCCGACGACCACGCCGATCGCGTATGCCGAGACGACGTGCCCCGCCGTCGGGATCGAGATGTGCACTCCGTCGGCGATCTGCGGCAGCAGCCCCATCGTCACGAACTCGGTGGTCCCGATCGCGAAACCACCGGTGGCCAGCGCCAGCAGCGCCAGCCCGACATGCCGCGAGGTCAGCGAACTGTCAGGAGTCACCGAACTTGTCACACCTGATTGTCGCATCCCCCATGCCGTCACCCGAACCAGGGACGAGTCAGGGTAATTCCCCTATACGCCGTATAGGTATTTGCGTTTAACTGATTTCCATGACCACGGTGAGCACCAAGGACCGCATCACGGCCGCAGCGAGCTACTTGCTGACGGAGAAGGGCGCCGACGGCGTCAGCATGCGCAAGGTGGCCGCCGCGGTCGGCATCACCCCGATGGCGATCTACCAGTACTTCCCCGACCGCGACGCGCTCCTGCACGAGGTCGCCGACGCTGCGTTCGGCGAGCTGGTCCGGCGCTGGGAGGCCGAGCCGCGCAGCGTCGCCGCCGACCAGCGGCTGCGCGAGATGCTCGTCGACCACGTGGACTTCGCGCTCGCCCAGCCGCGGCTCTACGACTACATGTTCACCCAGCGGCGCGACCAGGCACGGCAGTTCCCCGCGGACTTCCAGGCCCGCCGCTCGCCCACCTTCACCCTGCTGGCCGATGCGATCGCCGACGGCATCACGCAGCAACTCTTCCGCGACGACGACATCTGGGAGTCCAGCCTGATGATCGCCGCCTTCCTGCACGGCCTGATCCAGCTCTACCACGGCGACCGGATCGGCATGCCCGAAGCCGACTTCCGCGCGCTGTGCCTGAGCCTGGGCGAAAGGATGATCGATGGACTCCGCCACTAGCCGCCGCCTGTACGCCGCCGCGGCCGCCCTCCTCACCGGCCTCCTCCTGTACTTCGGAAGCGGCCTCCACACCATCCCCGCCCTCACCTGGCTGGCGCCCCTGCCAGTCCTGCTCGTCGCGCCGCACCTGACCAAGAAGCTGACCGCCTTGACCGCCTTCATCGGCTGGTCCCTCGGCCTGGCCAACCTCTGGAGCTACCTGCTCAACGACCTCGAACTCCCACCGGCCGCGATGGCCTTCCTCGTCCTGCTGGCCGGCGTCTTCACCCTGACCGTCCTACTCTTCCGCGCCCTCATCCTCAAGGGCCGCTACGCGATCGCAGCGCTCGCAGCACCCGCAAGCTGGGCCGCCGCCGACTACCTGATCGCCCTCGTCTCACCACACGGCGCCTTCACCAGCCTGGCCTACACTCAGGCAGACGTTCACCCGATCGCCCAGATCGCTTCCCTGACAGGGGTTTGGGGCCTGAGCTTCTTGCTCCTCACCCCCGCTGCCATCATCGCCGCGATCGCACATGCCCCACGGCGAAATGCCCTGCAGCTCGCGACGGCCCTCACCTTGGTTGCCGTCGGCACCTTCTCGTACGGCGCCTGGCGACTGTCCGGCGACCCGACCGGCAAGGCCCTCGAGATAGGCATCGTGTCGGCCGGCAACGGCATCGACGACACCAGTTGGTCCGGCGTCAACGGCCCGGCGATCCTCACCAGCTACACCAAGCAGATCGAGGCTGCCGCGGCCAAGGGCGCCCAGGTCGTGGTACTCCCCGAGAAGTTCATCGATGTGGACGCGAGCGCGCTGCCGGAGCTGGACCACAGACTGCAGAAGATCGCCACGGACAACAAGATCGAGCTCGTCGCCGGTTTCACCGTCTTCGGCGACCACGGCAACGACTACAACCGCGCCCTCGTCTTCCACCCGGCCGGCGGCGCTCCCCTCTCGTACGACAAGCACCACTTGATCCCAGGCATCGAACCCTTCGAGCCGGGCGACCACCTCGCGATGATGGGCAGCTGGGGCGTGACGATCTGCAAGGACCTGGACTTCCCGGCGCTGGCCCGGCAGTACGGGCAGCAGAAGGCCGATCTCCTCCTCGTCCCGGCGCTCGACTTCGGCAGCGACGGCTGGCTGCACAGCCGGCATGCTCTGCTGCGCGGGATCGAGAACGGCATTCCGATCGCCCGCAACGGCAGCAAGGGCCTGCTCACCCTCAGCGACCCGTACGGCCGCGTCACCAGCCAGATTGCGGCGCCGTCCGACGCCGACGTCACCCTCCTGGGCGAGGTTCACCCTGGAATCGACGGCACTGTCTATACGAAGTTGGGCGACTGGTTCGCCTGGCTGTCGTGCTTGCTCACCCTGGTGGGACTCGGGGCGTTGAGGCGGAGCAAGCAGACATGAAAGCATCCGGCATGGCCAACTACGGCGATCACCAGCTGAGCATCTACGTGCAGGGAATGTTCCAGAACACCCTGCCCGAGATCACCACCGACCTGTCCCGGTTGGAGTCCCAGGCTGCCGGCAGTCTGTCCGTCGAGGCGATGGGCTACATCGTCCCGAGTGCGGGCAGCGGTTCGACCGCTCGCGCCAACCTGGCCGCGTTCGACCGGTGGCGGCTCGTCCCACGGATGCTGCGCGGCAGTACCGAGCGAGATCTGTCCTGCACGATCCTCGGCACCAAGATGCCCGCGCCCGTAGTGATCGCGCCCGTCGGCGTACAGACGTTGGCGCATCCCGACGGCGAGCTGGCGACCGCGCGAGCAGCCAGTGCGCTCGGGTTGACGTACACGCATTCCACCCAGGCCAGTCACTCATTCGAGCAGATCGAGGCGGACAGCAAGTGGTACCAGCTGTACTGGCCGACCGACAAAGAGGTCTGCCTCAGCTTCCTCCAGCGCGCAAAGGACAACGGGTACTCAGTCCTGGTGGTCACCCTCGACACCGGCACGATCGGCTGGCGGCCCGCCGACCTCGACCGCGGGTTCCTGCCGTTCCTGAAGGGCGAGGGGCTGGCCAACTACTTCAGCGACCCTGCTTTCCAGGCGAAGCTCGCCAAGCCGATCGCTGAGGACCCGACGGCCGCGGTGATGCACTGGGCGCAGATGTTCCCGAACGTCGGCCTGGGCTGGGACGAGCTGTCCTTCCTGCGCGACAACTGGGCCGGCCCGATCGTGCTCAAGGGCATCACCTCCGTTGACGACGCCAAGCTCGCCGCCGAGCACGGCGTCGACGGCCTGATCGTGTCGAACCACGGTGGCCGCCAGGTCGACGGCGCGATCGCGGCCCTCGACGCGCTCCCAGCGATCGCGGACGCCGTCGGTGAACAGGTGACCGTGTTGTTCGACTCTGGAGTCAGGACGGGTGCCGACGCCGCGAAGGCTCTCGCGCTGGGTGCCAAGGCGATCCTCCTCGGCCGCCCGTTCCTGTACGGTCTCGCGCTCGCCGGCCAGGCCGGGGTCGAGCACGTACTGCGCTGCTTGCTGGCCGAGCTGGACCTCACCCTCGCCTTGTCGGGCTACGCGAACCACCGTGAACTCAACCGGACGTCGGTGGTGCCTGCGTGAAGGCCGTCATCTTCGACCTCGACGACACGCTCTTCGACCACTACTCGTCCGTCGTCGCGACCTTGCGCGCCTGGGTGCCTGTTCTCGGCGGCGGTGCCCTGACCGACGAGCACGTGGCGCAGTGGTTCGTGGCCGAGCATCGCAACTTCGAGCTCTGGCTGGCGGGCGAGCTGAGCCATCAGGACCAGCGCCGGGGCCGCCTGCGCGACTTCCTCCCGGCGGTCGGCCATCCGGTACCGTCCGGCGACGCCGAGCTGGACGAGCTCTTCTCCGGGTTCCTGGACCGCTACCCGCAGTACTGGACGGCCTTCCCTGATGCCCTCCCGGCACTGGAAGTTGCCAAGAGCAATGGCTGGCGGATCGGCGTACTGACCAACGGCACGATCCACCAGCAGAACGCGAAGCTGGCCGCGATCGGCCTGGCCGGCCACATCGACGTCGTCTCGACCTCGGAGGGGCTCGGCTTCGGCAAGCCGGCGTCGGAGTCCTACCTGCTGACCTGCGAAGCACTCGGCGTCGACCCGGCCGAGACGCTGATGATCGGGGACAACCTCGAGAAGGACGTTGTTGGCGCCCGCGCGGCCGGCCTCAGCGCGGAGCACCTCGACCGAGCGGCCGGCATCACGCTCAACCAGCTGGTCCGAGCAGTCTGACCCGCACGCTCGGCCAGCTGGTCGGAGCAGTCTGACCGCGCCGGCGCGGATGGTTTCCGCGCCGGCTCCGGTGTGGGATCAGATCCCGCAGTTCGGCGCGGACCAGGAGTTGCTGGTGCGGATGTCGACGTGGGTGTGGTCGTCGTGGCCCGGGTAGCCGGGACCGAAGATGCCGCCGAACCCGTGGTACCGGGCCTGCTTGGCCAGCGTGCACAGGGAGTGGACACCGACCAGGTCGGCCGAGCGACCGTACAGATGCTGGCTGTTGCTCGCACCGCCGACTGAGTTGTTGCAGGGGATGCTGCGGAAGCCACTGGTGACGGTCAAGGGCTGATCGCCGAGCGCGTGCCGCATGGCCTCGAGCTGCCACATCGTCTGCAGAGCGTTCGCCTTGGTCGCAGCCGCCGACAGCGGCCCGCCGTCCCAGCCGCTGCCACCGCAGCCGTCGTCGAGCTCGGCGTAGGTGAAGTGGATCGGGGTGCAGTCGTCATCCTGCAGCGCGTAGATCTTGCTGAAGGTCGCGGAACCGGCGATCCCGTCGGCGCCCAGCCCATAGGCGGACTGGAACCGCTGGACTGCCGCCTTGGTCGCCGGACCGAAGGCACCGTCCGCGGCGATGTGCCCGCCGTATGCCGGGTAGCCGGCTACCCGGATCTGCAACTGCCGCACGTCTTCGCCGCTGGCACCCTCGCTGAGCGTGCGGCCCCAGGTGTAGCAACCGTCGGCGTACGCCTTGGTCGGAGTCACCGCCTGGGTCGCGACCGTGCCGAACAGCAGGGCGGCGAACAAACCGAGGACGGACAGAATTCTGATCACGCGACTACTGAAGTACCTGCTCATGCGGTGATACCTCCGAACGCATTTGGGGCGAAACGCGCCTGACCCCGCCACTGTCCCGGCAACAACCACCGCTTGACCAGGGCTCAATGGAAACTTTTCGACGAACGGTGGATGGCGGGCAACCGATCGACCGGGCTCGCGGGTCCTCCATGATGTGACCATTGACGACAGCACGCTCACACTGCGTGCACGGGGAACGGGGCGACCGGTGACGGCTGCTGAAGGGTTCGACGCGTTCGTACTCGCTCGGTCTCGCAGACTCCTGCGGACCGCCTACCTACTGACCCAGGACCACGCGCTGGCCGAAGACCTGGTCCAGACGGCCCTGGCCAAGGCCTGGTTCGCCTGGTCCCGGATCGAGGGCGGTGACCCGGAGCCGTACGTCCGCAAGGTGATGGTCAACACCTACGCCTCCTGGTGGCGCCGCCGCTGGAACGGCGAGCAGCCAACAGACGAGATGCCGGAGCACGCGGTACAGACGAGCTCCGAGGAACGTACCGACGTGTGGCGAGCCTTGCAGCGCCTGCCCCGCCGGCAACGCGCTGTCGTCGTACTGCGCTACTACGAGGACCTGTCCGAGGCAGAGACCGCCCGGGTCCTCGGCTGCAGCCCCGGCACGGTCAAAAGCCAGACCAGCAAGGCATTCGCCAAACTGCGCCTGGATCCCGCGCTGCTGACCACCGACATCACCGCCGACCGGGAGGCCACGCGATGAAGCTCACCGACCTGCGCGCCGAACTCAACGCCCGCGCCGAAACCACCGACGAAACCCCCGACCTCCTCTCCGGCGTCCACCGCAAGATCACCCAAACCAAGCGCCGCCGCACCGCCGGAGCCGCCGGCGCAGTAGCCGGCGTAGCCCTCATCGCAGCCGCCGCCACCGGCCTACTCCCAGGCCTGACCACCACAACTCCCCAACCGGCCGAAACTCCCACCCCCCGCGACTACATCGAGAACGGCATGTCCATCTCGGCTGTCGAGGGCCAGGACAAGTTGCTGAAGGGCTGGGTCGGCGAGCTCGGCGAGAACAAGCTCGACTTCAGCTGGACACCGCAGGAGCGCCAGGACCTCAGGTTCGAAGGGATCTGCCAGTCAGGCAAGAACGAGATCCAGCACGTGCAGGTCACCGTCAACGACTACGTCGTGGGTAACAGCGAGTGCTTCCCGAACAGCGAATCGGACCAGCCCGGCGCGGGGGTCAACATCCAGGCCAACGACATCCTCTGGATGGCGACAACGCCCGGCAAAGCCGCCCGGGTCGTCGTCCAGCTCACTGACGAGACCGGCCGGCCGATCGAGGACCGCAGCACACAAATTGCCCTAGGCATCTATCACAGCGCGGCCATGCCGCCGGAAGGCCCACCCGGACGGACTCCGCCGACCTCCGATGCCGACTACGTCAAGGACGGCGTCCGCTACCGCGCCAAGGTGGGCGGAGACACGTTGCTCGGCGCGCTGGTCGCCGACCGTGGCAAGAACCAGTTCGACCTCACCGTCACCGCGACCGGCAGCCAGCTCAGCTTCAGCCCGCTCTGCACAGCGATGGTGACCGGCAGCGGCCAGTTCCCGCAGTACCAACTGGCCATTAGCTTCAACGGCGAGCCGGCCACCTCGATGAGTTGTTCCGGAGGCTCGCTCGACGCCGGTACCGGCAGCAGCTCCACCACCGGCGCCAAGCCGCCCGCGGCCGGAGAGCAGGTCAAGGTGACCGTCCGGCTGGAGGACAAGAACGGCAAGCCGGTCACCCGGGAGAACGACTGGATCGGCCTGGGCATCTACTCCAAGGGCAAGCAGCAGACCGTCGACGGCATGGGCTTCGACGAGGTCCGCGAGTACGACGGACGCAACTACCGCCTCACCGAACTGAAGAAGGTCCCGTTCCCCGGCGCCAACCGCCTCACGATCAAGACCCCGGCCGACACCCCGTTCCTGGTCTCCTACGGCAGCACCGGCAAGGTCGACGAGAAATCCATGATCGAGGTCACCGGCCTATCCGACTCACCGGCTCACAGCGGCGCCGGCGGCTACGGCACCGCGGGCGAGCCGGCCCGCGCAGCCGGCTCGGCAACCCTCACCGCCACCGGCATGGGCAAGGGCCCCGGCCATCTCATCCTCGCCCTCTACCTGCCCGCCGACTGATCCGGATGCAACCATCGGGGCCGCTCATCCGCTCATCTCAGGTGTGCACACGACCAGGGCTGGGATGAGCGGCTCCACGGACTTCGAGGAGTTCGCCAGTACGCAGTACGCGGCCCTGCTGCGTACTGCGTACCTGCTCACCCAGAACCGGGCCTCAGCCGAAGACCTGGTCCAAACCACCCTCGCCAAATGCTGGCTGGTCTGGAAGCGCATCGCCCGCGACAACCCGATGCCGTACGTCCGCCGCACCATGCTCAACACCTACACAGCCTGGTGGCGCCGCCGCTGGAACTCGGAGTACCCCACCGACGACCTCCCGCACACCCCCACCCCCAACGCCCGCACCGAGGTCGAGGACCGCACCGACCTCACCGAGGCCCTGAGACGGCTCCCCAAACGCATGCGAGCAGTCATAGTCCTCCGCTTCTACGAAGACCTCACCGAAGCCGAAACCGCCCGCCTCCTCAACTGCTCGATCGGCACCGTCAAAAGCCAATCCAGCCGAGCCCTGGCCAAACTCCGCATCGACCCAAGCCTCGTCGACCACACCCCCGCGAAGGAGCGGCGCGCATGAACCTCGAAGACCTCCGCGCCCACCTGACCGACCAGGCCGGCGAAGTCGATCCCACCAGTGCCCTCCCGCTGCCGGCCATCCGCCGTCGCCGAACCACCCTGCTCCGCCGCCGCGCCGCCACCGTCATCACCACCGCCGCGGTCGCCATCGCGCTGATCGCCGTCGTCCTCCCCAACGCCATCAACACCTCGACCCCACCCCCCGCGGAACCGCCCGCCGACTACACCCGCGACGGCATCACCATCCCCGGTACGGTCGGCGCCGATCGCCTGACGACGGCGGCCGTCGGCAAGAACTTCCTCACGAGCACCTGGACTCCGACGTCCGACAGCGTGACCTTCCGGATGTATTGCCGCCCGACGACCGGCAAGCCGAAGACTTTGACAGTGACGCTCAACGACCGGGTGCTGCTCGAACGGCCGTGCAACGACACCGGCCACACCCCGGTACAGGCGATCTCATTGCCACCCGACGACATCCATTGGCCGAGTACCCCGATCGGCACTGCGGCGCACATCACCTTCCAGGTTCGGCAAACCGCGACAGGAGAATTCGAGTACGAGTCGGCTCAAGTCGCACTCGGCATCTACACGACGCCGACCGTCGGTGAAGGCGCCACCGAGCCCTCGTTCCCCGGCGGACCCGCCGACTACGTCAAGGATGGGGTCCGGTACCGGGCCAAGGTCGCCGGCGACACCCTTGCCGCGGCGACGGTCGGCGAGCTGGGTCAGACAACCCTGAAGCTCAGCTTCGCCACGGCCAGCACTGCTCAGCTCGGTCTCCGCATGTATTGCGCGGTCCCCGCCGGACGGCCGGGCGTTCAGTACTTGATGAAGCTGCGGACCAGCGCCGGAACGCGGGGAAGCGCGGTTTGCGACGGCCAGGCGACAGATGCCGGCGCGCACGGCGATATCGAACTGCCGGATCACGGCACACCCGGCAAAACCATCGAAGTCGAGGTCACTCTCATTGATGTCGACGGCCGGCCGGTCGACCTGCCGAAGGCACGCCTGGGCGTCGGCGCTTATCTCCTTCAGCCACGTCATCTCATCTCCGACGTGCTCGGAAACAAGATCTCGCTACCTGCGACCCGCGAATTCGCAGGATCGACCTACGCGCTCACCCACCTCGAACAGGTTGACGCAGCGCACACCCATCAGGTGTCCGTGCCTCTCCCGGCTGGGCAGCCCTTTCTGCTGGCCTACGGAAGCAGCACCCTAGGTGCTGATATGGATCTATCCGCGACACTCACCGGACTGGGACCCGAGGTCACGTTGGAGCCATCGGGCGGCAGGTTCTCGACAGTTCTTGTCAACCAGCGTGAGCGGGCCGCGACTACTGCCACCTTCGCCCTTACTGAGGGTCGACCGAGGCACGGAAAGCTTTACCTCGCTGTCTACGTGCCCGAGTGATCAGACCCAGTTGTGGAGTTGGGCTGCGTCGGTGGAGAACTGGTCCAGTGAGTCGTCGGCTACGAACTCGAGGAGGGCGTTGATTTCTCGGGGTTCGGTGGACAAGCGGTCCAGGACCGGGCGCCAGAGGGATTCTCGGCCGGCGAGGGGGAGGCGGTTGTTGGAGGGCCACCAGGAGAAGACGTGGACGGTGCTGAGCCAGGGCATCAGGGATTCGAGTTGTTCCAGGCATTCGGCGTCGCTCAGGTCGACCGGGGGTTGCCAGTACGTCGTGAGGTTCGGCGCACCCACATCGAGTAGCAGCGTGATGGTGGAATCGACCTCGTCCGTCAGGGTGCCGCGGTGGAACTCCATCGCGATCTCGATTCCCGCGCCGGCCGCGACGTCGGCCAGCTCGGCCAGGCCCCGGGTGACCGCCATCCGGTCGCCGACGCCGGCTTCCGCAGTACCGACTGTTCCGGCCCACACCCGGATCCGGGGCGCGCCGAGCTCGGCGGCGGTGTTGACCGCGGTACGGATCTCCTCGCGGTCGACGCTGCCGGCCCGCAGGTACGACCCGTACGCCGCGATGGCCAGGCCGTTCGCCTCGCACAGCTCGCGGGCCTTGCGCGCGGCGGCCAGGTCGCCGAGCGGGACGTGGATGTCACCACCCCACTCGATCGCCGCCAGCCCCGCCTTCTTGGCCACCTCGACGACCTCGTCGACCGCCAACTTCCGGAACGTCACCGAGACCAGACCGGTCCGCACACCCACGCCGTACCTCCTCTTTCTCCCTCTATCCAACCTCATCCGCAAAGCCCGTCTCACGTCATGAGCAAAGTACGTTGACACCAATGACGACTCACCTAGACTCGCAGGCGTGCCAGAACAGCGCAGAGGGTTCCTTTTCGGTCTCGGCTGCTATCTGTTCTGGGGACTCGTCCCGCTCTACTGGAAGCTGATCAGCTCGTCCGGCGCGGTCGAACTCCTCGCCCACCGCATCCTCTGGTCGCTCGTCACGATCGCCGGGTTGGTGCTGGTACGCCGTCGCTTCGGCCAGGTCCGCACCCTGCTCGCCGACCGACGCAGCCGCTGGCCGCTGATCGCCGGGGCCGTACTGATCACGGTCAACTGGGGCGGGTACATCTGGAGCGTCAACAACGACCGGATCATCGAGGCGTCGCTCGGCTACTTCATCACGCCGCTGTTCACGGTCCTGCTCGGCGTACTCCTCCTGAAGGAACGTCTCCGCCCCGTCCAGTGGGTGGCGGTCGCGATCGCCTTCGTCGCCGTGGCCGGCATGACCATCGAAAACGGCCGCCCGCCGTGGGTGGCACTGCTCCTGACCTTCTCCTTCGGCTTCTACGGCCTGGCCAAGAAGAAGGCCAACGCCGGCGCGATCGAAGGCATGGCGATCGAATCAGCCACCGTCGCACCGGTCGCGCTCGTCGCCATCGCGGTCCTCGGCCTGCACGGCAACGCGACCGTCACCAATCACGGCCCTGGGTACTTCGTATTGGTACTCCTCACTGGCCCGCTGACCGCAATCCCTCTCCTTTTGTTCGGCGCCGCCGCCACGCGCATCTCGATGACAACCCTGGGCCTGCTGAACTACCTGACCCCGGTCATCCAGTTCCTCCTGGGCACGCTCGTCTTCCACGAACACATGTCCCCCGTACGCTGGGCCGGCTTCACCCTCGTCTGGCTGGCCCTCGCCGTCTTCACCACAGACAGCCTCACCCACCACCGCCGCACCCTCCGCCTCCAACCAGCAACCACCGCAGCCTGACGTCCGGCGTCCGGTTGACAGCATATTTCTGGATATTTACTATCTAGATTATGAAGATGAACGAAGGCGTCGAGTGGGCTGTGCACAGTTGCGTCAACATGTGCTTCATCCCCGGCGAAGCGGTTACCGCCAAGCGCCTCGCTGCCTTCTACGAACTCCCCACCGCCTACCTGAACAAGCAACTCCAAGCACTGACCCGAGCCGGCATCCTGAGCTCGACCTCAGGACCCAAAGGCGGATTCCAGCTAGCCAAAGCCCCCGACAAGATCACCTTGCTCGATGTCGTCGTGGCGATCGACGGATCCGACGACGCCTTCAGGTGCACGCAGATCCTGAAGGCCGGCCCGGGCGCCGACGAAAAGGCCGACTACCGGAAGACCTGCGTAGTCTCGATGTCGATGCGCAAGGCCGAGCTCACCTACCGGCGCGAGCTCGCCGCCAAGACGATCGCCGATCTCGTCGAGCAGGTCGAGAGCACCTACCCCGGCACGGCCGACAACACCCGCAAGTGGTTCGCCAACCTCAAGTCCTGAGCACCACCATCCGCTAGCCGGGCTGTAGTCCTCAGGGGATTCTCATCGGGCTCTCAGAGCGAGCGGAGAGGATCGGGGGATGCGCTACCCAGCGAACGCGATCGTCGTACTGGCGGGCATTCCCGGGTCCGGCAAGAGCACTCTGCTCAGGCGACTCTTCCCCGAGCCCGGCGCCGTCCAGGTGCTCGACTCCGAACCGATCCGCAACCGCTGGAAGCCAGTACTTCGCAAGCTCCCGTACGCCATCTGGCGCCCGGCCCTCCACCTGACCTACTACGCCCGCGTACTCCGCGCCATGCGCACCAACACCCCACTGGTCATCCACGACTGCGCGACCAAGCCACTGGCCAGGCAACTGATCGGCCGGGCAGCCCAACTCGCGGGTCGCCCGGTCCACCTGCTCATGCTCGACGTACCAGCCGACCTGGCCCGCCAAGGCCAACACCAACGCAACCGCGTCGTCCGCAAAGGCAGCATGAAGACCCACGCCCGCCGCTGGCCGGTACTACGGGAGCTGGCGATCACCGACCCCGGGCAAGTCGTGCCCGGGGCAACCTCCGCGACGATCCTGACCCGGGACCAAGCCGACCGCCTGACCCGGATCACCTTTACCCGCTCAGACCGAGCGGGTGACCACCAGATCGCAGAGGGACTCCAGAGCTGAGCGTCCCGGTCCCTCCGGGAGATCCGAAAGCAACTTGCGAGCATCATCAGCACGCCGGCGTACGTCGTCCTCGGCCTGCTGGAGCGACGGGTGCGAACGCAGCAGACCAAGGGCCTCAGCCAGGCGGGCGTCATCCGTCAGGTCGGAGTCGAGCGACTCGAGCAGCCGGGCGTCGGTCGGGGACGACGGATCGGCCTGGGCCCGGAAGATCAGCACCGGGAGGGTCGGAACTCCTTCGCGGAGGTCCGTACCAGGCGTCTTCCCGGACTCCTCGGACATGATGTCGAGGATGTCGTCGGCCAGCTGGAACGCCTGCCCGATCTCCTCGCCGAACGCCCGGACGGTCTCCTGGACCTCCGCGGACGCCCCCGCGAAGCGGGCACCGAACAAAGCCGAGGTAGCGATCAACGAGCCGGTCTTGTCCGCGACCACGGACAAGTAGTGGGCCAGCGGATCCTGCCCCTCCGACACACCCAAGGTCTCCCGGATCTGCCCTTCGACCAACCGGCCGAAGGTCCGCGACTGGATCCGGACCGCCTCGGGCCCGAGCGAAGCGACCAGGTCGGACGCGCGGGCGAACAACCAGTCCCCCGCCAGGATCGCGACCGAGTTGTCCCAGCGCGCGTTGGCCGTCGACGAGCCGCGACGCAACGCCGCCTCGTCCATCACGTCATCGTGGTACAGCGTGGCGACATGCGTCAGCTCGACCACCACCGCCGCGTCGATCACCTCAGACGACGAGGACGACGGGCCGAGCTCCGCGGCGAGCAAGACCAGCAACGGCCGGAACCGCTTGCCACCGGCAACCATCACGTGCTGGACGGCCGCGGTGACGAACGGCGCCTCGGACTGCGCGGAGTCGCGCAGCGCCTGCTCGACCTTGACCAGCCCAGCGCGAACCCGGGCTTCGAGCGCCTCGTCGGCGAACGCGAAGCCCAGGCTCTCGGCCGGCAGCGGGGACTGGCTCACCGGATGAACTCACCAGCCCGGGCGGCCAGGTCGAGCACCGGTCCCGGAACGATACCGAGTACCACCGTGGCAGCCAGACCCAGCGCGACGGCCGTGGTGGTCTGCCAGCCCGGCAGGGCCACGTCCGGCGCGTCGGCCGGCAGGTCGGAGAAGAACATCAGCACGATCACGCGAACGTAGAAGAACGCCGCGACCAGGCTGCAGAGCACCGCGACCACGACCAGCGGCCAGGCGCCACCGGTCCACGCCGCGGTGAACACGGCCCACTTGCCGGTGAAGCCCGCGGTCAGCGGGATACCGGCGAAGCCGAGCAGGAAGAAGGCGAAGATGCCCGCCAGCAGCGGCGACTTCTTGCCCAGTCCGGCCCAGCGCGACAGGTGGGTGGCCTCGCCGCCCGCGTCGCGGACCAGCGTCACCAGCGCGAAGGCGCCGATGGTCGGGAAGCCGTAGCAGACCAGGTAGAACAGCACCGCCTGCGTCGAGGTGATGCCGTGGGTGATCCCGCTGCCGGCCTGCGAGAGCCCGACGAACGCGGTCAGCAGGAAGCCGGCGTGCGCGATCGACGAGTAGGCGAGCATCCGCTTCACGTCGGTCTGGGTCAGCGCCACGATCGAGCCGACCACCATGGTGAGGATCGCGACGACCCACATCATCGGCGCCCAGTCCCAGCGGCTGCCGCCGAGGGCGACGTAGAAGACCCGCATCAGCCCGATGAACGCGGCGATCTTGGTGCAGGCCGCCATGAACCCGGTGACCGGCGTCGGCGCACCCTGGTATACGTCCGGCGTCCACGAGTGGAACGGGACCGCGCCGACCTTGAACAGCAGGCCGACCCCGATCAGGCCGGTACCGGCGAGCAGGATCGCGTCGCCACCGGTCTTGGTGGCCAGCGCGTCCGAGATGCCGCCGAGCGACATGGTTCCGGCGTACCCGTAGAGCAGGGCGATGCCGTAGAGCAGGAAGGCCGAGGCGAAGGCGCCGAGCAGGAAGTACTTCATCGCGGCTTCCTGCGAGATCAGCCGGCGACGGCGCGCCAGCCCGCAGAGCAGGTACAGCGGCAGCGAGAAGACCTCGAGCGCGACGAACAGCACCAGCAGGTCGTTGGCCGAGGCGAACAGCATCATGCCGCCGACCGCGAACAGCGTCAGCGGGAAGACCTCGGTGTGCTCGACCTTGAGCGCGGTGCCTTCACGCTCCGCCTCACTGCCCGGTACCGCGGCAGCCTGGCCGGCGAACGCGGACAGCCCGCCGTCGACCGAGCGCTCGGCGAACAGCAGGATGCTGACCAGCGTCAGCGCGAGCAGCGTGATCCAGGTGAACAGCGCGGGGCCGTCCACCGAGATCGCGCCCTGCGCCGCGAGCAGTTCCTTCTTGTCGTTCATCAGCAGGATGGTCCAGGCACCGGCGGCGACGACGCCGATCAGCGCGATCGCCAGCTGGACCAGGTGCCGAACGTAGCGGGGCACGAACGCCTCGGCGAGGACGCCGACACAGGCCGCGCCGAAGACAGCGAGCAGCGGAGCCAGCTCGTTGTACTCGATCTTCGGCTTGACGAAGTCCGCCAGCGGCAGAGCCTGCGCCGCCAGCGGCATGAGAACTGCACTCACTTCTGTCCCTCCGTCACGGGAACCTGCGGGGCCTTGTCGGTGACGCCCACGTGCTGCATCGTCGACTCGACCGCCGGCTTGATGATGTCGACGATCGGCTTCGGGTAGATGCCGAACCCGATGATCAGCACGACCAGCGGCGCGATCGCGAACACCTCGCGGAAGTTCAGGTCCTTCAGCTTCTCGATCCCGTCACGGACGGGACCGGTCATCAGGCGTTGGTACATGATCAGGATGTAGAGCGCGGCCAGCACGATCCCGAGCACCGCGATCACCGCGATCACCTTGTGCTTGCTGAACGTTCCGGCCAGCACCATGAACTCGGAGATGAACGGCGACAGACCGGGCAGCGCCAGGCTGGACAGGCCGGCGAACAGGAAGGTGCCGGCCAGTACCGGAGCCACCTTCTCGACGCCGCCGTAGTCCGCGATCCGGGCCGAACCGCGGCGCGAGATCAGGTAGCCGGCCACCAGGAACAGTGCCGCGGTGGAGAGACCGTGGTTGAACATGTAGAGCGTCGACCCGGTCAGCCCCTGCGAGGTGAGCGCGAAGATGCCCATCACGATGAAGCCGAAGTGCGAGATCGAGGTGTAGGCGATCAGCCGCTTGATGTCGGTCTGGCCGATCGCCACCAGCGCGCCGTACAGGACGCTGATCAAGGCGAGCACCAGGACGACCGGAGTGGCCCACTTCGACGCTTCCGGGAACAGTCCCAGGCAGAACCGGATCATCCCGAAGGTGCCGATCTTGTCCAGGATGCCGACCAGCAGCACCGACGTACCGGGCGTCGCCTCGGCGGCGGCGTCCGGCAGCCAGGTGTGGAACGGCACCATCGGCGCCTTCACGGCGAAGGCGAAGAAGAAGCCGAGGAACAGCCAGCGCTCGGTGTTCTGCGACATGTCGACCTTCATCAGGTCGGACAGCAGGTACGACGGGTCGCCGCCGTTCTTGGCCGAGACCACGTACAGACCGACCACCGACGCCAGCATCAGCAGACCGCCGAGCAGCGAGTAGAGCAGGAACTTCACCGCCGCGTACGACCGCTGCGGACCGCCGAAGCCACCGATCAGGAAGTACATCGGGATCAGCGTGGCCTCGAACAGCACGTAGAAGAGGAACACGTCGGTGGCGCTGAAGACGCCGATCGACAGCGCCTCCAGGCCGAGGATCCAGGCGAAGAACGACTTCTCACTCCAGCGACCGGTCTTCGCGTCGTTCCAGGAGGCGATCAGCACGATCGGGGTGAGCAGCGCGGTGAGCACCACCAGCACGATCCCGACACCGTCCAGCCCGAGCGCGTAGTGCGCGCCGAAGGCCTTGATCCAGGTGTGGTTCTCCTCGTAGTCAGCAGCACCGTTCTGGTGGTAGCCGACAGCGATCACGATGGTCAGCGCCAGCGTGACGAGGGAGAAGACCAGTGCCACCTGCTTGGACAGCAGCGCCTTGGCTCTCGGCACCGCGATCGTCGCCAGGGCCCCTACCAACGGCAGGAGCAGCGTCAGGGTCAGCCAACCGATTTTCACGACAACCTCACCGCGAGGAGGGCGACGACCACGAATGCGGCGCCGAAGACCATGCTGAGTGCGTAGGAACGGACGAAGCCCGTCTGGAACCGGCGCAGCCGGCCGGACAGCCCGCCGAAGAGTGCGGCCAGCCCGTTGACCAGGCCGTCCACTCCGCGGTTGTCGAGCCAGACCAGCGTCCGGGTGAGGTACTGGCCCGGGCGCATCAGGACGGCTTCGTTGAGCGCGTCGCCGTACAGGTCACGGCGGGCGAAGGTGGTGGCCGGCGAGACCCGGACGGGCGCCTCGCGCGGGATGTCGCGGCGGTACCGCAGTACTGCGATCGCGATGCCGACGGCAACGACCGCGAGGGTGATCACCGTCATCACCGTGGCGCTGACCGGAGCGTGCTCCTCCTCGTGACCGACCACCGGCTCCAGCCAGTCGACGATCCAGTGGCCGGCGAAGTACAGCGCGCCGCCACCGAGGGAGAGTGCCGCGAGGATGATCAGCGGACCGGTCATCACCGCGGGCGACTCGTGCGGGTGCACGTCCTTCTCCCAGCGCTTCTCGCCGAAGAAGGTCATCAGCATCAACCGGGTCATGTAGAACGCGGTGATCCCGGCGCCGAGCAGCGCGCACAGACCGATCACCGTGTTGTCCGCGAACGCGGCCTCGATGATCTTGTCCTTGCTGAAGAAGCCGGCGAACGGCGGGATGCCGAGGATCGCCAGGTAGCCGAACGCGAACGTCACGAAGGTGACCTTCATGTACTTCGCCAGGCCGCCGTAGTGGCGCATGTTCACGTCGTCGTTCATCCCGTGCATCACGGAGCCGGCGCCGAGGAACATGTTGGCCTTGAAGAACCCATGCGTGAGCAGGTGGAAGATCGCGAACACGTAGCCCGCCGGGCCGAGGCCCGCGGCGAGCATCATGTAGCCGATCTGGCTCATCGTCGAACCGGCCAGCGCCTTCTTGATGTCGTCCTTGGCGCAACCGATGATCGCACCGACCAGCGCGGTCACCGTGCCGACGATCACCACCGCGGTCGAGGCCGCGTCGGTGACCTCGTAGATCGCGTGCGAGCGGACCACCAGGTAGACGCCCGCGGTGACCATCGTCGCCGCGTGGATCAGCGCCGACACCGGGGTCGGGCCCTCCATCGCGTCCAGCAGCCAGGACTGCAGCGGCACCTGCGCCGACTTGCCGCAGGCCGCCAGCAGCAGCATCAGGCCGAGCAGCGTGCCCCAGGTGCTGGAGACGTGCTCGGCGCCGGCGTTCACGGTCGCGAAGGCAGAGGAGCCGAACAGCGCCCACATGCTCATCACCGCGAGCGAGAGGCCGATGTCACCGACCCGGTTCACCACGAATGCCTTCTTCGCGGCGGTCGCGGCCGAGTGCTTGTGCTGCCAGAACCCGATCAGCAGGTACGACGCCAGACCGACGCCTTCCCAGCCGACGAAGACCAGCAGGTAGTCGGCGGCCAGCACCAGCAGCAGCATCGACGCGATGAACAGGTTCAGGTACCCGAAGAAGCGCCGCCTGCGCGGGTCGTGGTCCATGTAGCCGATCGAGTAGATGTGGATCAGCGACCCGACACCCGTGATCAGCAGCACGAACAGGATGGACAGCTGGTCGACCAGCAGGGTCACATCCACATGCACGCTGCCGACCGAGAACCACTCGAACAGCTTGACCGTCTCGGACCGCTCTTCGCCGGACTTGCCCTGCATCTGGAAGAACAGCAGGACCCCGCAGACGAACGAGGCCAGCGACGCCGCGGTGCCCAGCAGGTGACCCCACGCGTTGGTGGCTTTGCCACCAAGCAGCAGGATCGCCGCGGACACCGCCGGGATCGCGACCAGCAGCCACGTCAGCTCATGACTCATCGGTTTCAGACCTCAGTACTTGAGCAGGTTGGCGTCGTCGACCGAGGCCGAGCGACGGGTGCGGAAGATGGCCATGATGATCGCCAGGCCGATCACGACCTCGGCCGCGGCCACCACCATCACGAAGAAGGCGGCGATCTGGCCGTCGAGGTTGCCGTGCTGGCGGGCGAAGCTGACGAACGCCAGGTTCGTCGCGTTCAGCATCAGCTCCACACACATGAACACGACGATCGCGTTGCGCCGGACGAGCACCCCGAGCGCGCCGATGCTGAACAGCATCGCCGACAAGACGATGTACGGCTCGGTGCTCACGAGTTGTCTCCTTCACGGAATCCGGTCAGATCCGTACCGGTGGGTTCCGGCGGGACCTCGTCGCCCGCGTCGCCGTCGGCGATCTTGCGGACCGTCTCGATCTCGTCGCGCTCCTCGGTCTCGGGGAACACCGTGCCACGTGCCTGCAGCACGCGCGAAACCGAGGTCGGCGCGATCGACCCGTCGGGCAGCAGCGCCGGCGTGTCGACGGCGTTGTGCCGGGCCAGCACACCCGGCGTCGGCAACGGGCCCGGGTGCACGCCGGCCTCGGCGTACTTGCGGATCCGCTCCTCGGCGTGGTCGCGCTGGGTCAGCTTCTTGGTCAGCCGCTCGCGGTGCGCCAGCATCATCGCGCCCATCGCCGCGGTGATCAGCAGCGCCGAGGTGACCTCGAAGGCGAACACGTACTTGCCGAACAGCAGCTGCGCGAGCCCCTTCACGTTCCCGTCCGGCTGTGCCTGGCCGAGCCCGATCGGGTCGCCGTACTTGGCGTTGCCGACCGCGAAGATCAGCAGCACCGCGATCCCCAGGAAGGCCAGCCCGGCCAGCAGCCGCTGGCCGCGGATCGTCTCGACCAGCGAGTCGGAGGCGTCGACGCCGACCAGCATCAGGACGAACAGGAACAGCATCAGGATCGCGCCGGTGTAGACGATGATCTGGACCGCGAACAGGAACGGCGCGTCCTGTGCCGCGTACTGGATGGCCAGGCAGATCATCACGGTGGCGAGCAGCAGCGCGGAGTGCACCGCCTTGCGGACCAGGATCATCGCGATCGCGGCCAGCACCATGATCGGGGCCAGCATCCAGAACGCGACCTGGCCGCCGGTGACGAGCGGGGTCACTGGTCAGCACCACCCTTGAGCGAGCTCTCCGGGTGGATCGAGGCGCTCTCCGGTACGACCGCGGCGCCGGTCAGGCCCAGGTAGTAGTCGGTCTGGGACTTGCCGAGCTGCATCTCGTGCGGCGGCTCCTCCATCCCGGGGAGCAGCGGAGCCAGCAGGTCCTTCTTCTCGTAGATGAGGGACTCGCGGGTGCGGTCGGCCAGCTCGTACTCGTTGGTCATCGTGAGCGCCCGGGTCGGGCACGCCTCGATGCACAGGCCGCAGAGGATGCAGCGCAGGTAGTTGATCTGGTAGACGCGGCCGTAGCGCTCACCAGGCGAAAAACGACCGGAGCCGCCCGCTGAATCTACAGCGTTGTCAGCGCCCTCGACGTAGATCGCGTCCGCCGGGCAGGCCCAGGCGCACAGCTCGCAGCCGATGCACTTCTCCAGGCCGTCGGGCCAGCGGTTCAGCTGGTGGCGGCCGTGGAACCGCGGCGCGGTCGGCTTCTTGTCGAACGGGTACTGCTCGGTGAACGTCTTCCGGAACATCGTCCGGAAGGTGACCCCGAATCCGGCGACCGGATCCCAGAGGGACTCTTTGACGCTAGCCACGGCTGCCTTCCTTGCTACGAACGTCCGTGCTCGTGGAATCGACGAGTGGTGGTGGCACCGGGAAGCCGCCGGCGAAGGCGTCGAACTCCTCGCCCTCCACCGGCTCCGGCTGGTCGGTCTTCTTCTGCGGCAGGAACATCGAGATCACCGCGATGGCCGCGACGATGCCGGCCGCCACCAGCAGGTAGTTGCGCTGGTTGCCGCTGTCCACCTCGCGGCCGACCGCGCGGACCGTGGCGACCAGCAGGATCCAGCCCAGCGATACCGGGATCAGGATCTTCCAGCCCAGCTTCATGAACTGGTCGTAGCGCAGTCGCGGCAGCGTTCCGCGCAGCCAGATGTACATGAAGATGAAGCACATCATCTTGCCGACGAACCACAGCACCGGCCAGAAGCCGGAGTTCGCGCCGTCCCACAGCGAGATCGGCCAGGGCGCCCGCCAGCCGCCCAGGAACAGCGTGGTGGCCAGCGCGGACACGGTCGCCATGTTGATGTACTCGGCCAGGAAGAACATCGCGTACTTCATCGAGGAGTACTCGGTCAGGAAGCCGGCCACCAGCTCGCCCTCGGCCTCCGGCAGGTCGAACGGCGCCCGGTTCGTCTCGCCGATCATCGAGATCACGTAGATCACGAACGACGGGAACAGCAGTACGGCGTACCAGCCCGGGATCGGGATGTGCGCCCCGAACAGGTTCAGCGTCTGGTGCGAGGCCTGCGCGTTGACGATGTCCGAGGTGGACATCGAGCCGGCGAACAGGAACACGGTCACCAGGGCCAGGCCCATCGCGACCTCGTACGAGATCATCTGGGCGCTGGAGCGCAGACCACCGAGCAGCGAGTACGTCGAGTTGGAGGACCAGCCGCCGAGCACGATGCCGTAGATGCCGATCGAGGCGATCGCCATCACGTACAGCACCGACACCGGCAGGTCGGTCAGCTGCAACCGGGTGTAGGTGTCGGTGAAGGGGATCTTCACCGTCGGCCCGAACGGGATCACCGCGAAGGTCAGGAAGGCCGGGATCGAGACGATCACCGGCGCCGCGACGTAGACGAACTTGTCCACGCCCTTCGGCATCAGGTCTTCCTTGAACATCAGCTTCATGCCGTCGGCCAGCGACTGGAGCAGACCGAACGGGCCGTGCACGTTCGGCCCGATCCGGTTCTGCATGTAGGCCACGACCCGGCGCTCCCACCAGATGTTGAAGAGCGTCAGCACGATCAGGAAGACGAAGATCAGCAGTACCTTGATCAGCACCACCCACCAGGGGTCGTTGCCGACCCCCGCATCGGGCGGTGGCGCCAGCGGCAGGGCGAGCGGGATGGACATCATGCGTTCCCTCCGGCAATGGTCACGATCGAGCCGTGATCGGCATGCAGCGAGCGTCGGACATGCGAGTCGGCCGAGTTGGCCGGCAGCCAGACGACGTTGTCGGTCATCGCGGTGATCGCCACCGGCAACCGGATCGAGCCGGCGTCGGTGCTCACCACGAGCTCGTCGCCGTCGTTCACGCCGACCCGGTGGGCCGTGGTCTGCGAGATCCGCGCCACCGGCCGGCGGGCGGTCGCGACCAGGTGCGGCTCGCCGTCGTTGCCGCGGCTGTCGTCGATCAGCATCCGCCAGGTGGCCAGCCGGGTCGAGTCGAACGCGCCGAGCGGCGGACCCGCCTGGTACGTCGGTTCGCCGGCCCGGTCGCCGTCCCAGCGGCCGAGCTCGTCGTACTCCTTCTTCGCCCCGTGCGGGGTGCTGAAGCCGAGCGGCGAGTCCATCTCCTGGGCCAGTGCGGCCAGCGCCCGGACATCCGGCATCGCGGCCGGCACCTTGAGCACGACCGGGAAGGACCGCTCGCGGCCCTCCCAGTTCACGAAGGTGCCGTCCTTCTCCGCCGGCGGTACGACCGGGAAGACGACGTCGGCGTGCTCGGTCACCTGCGAGTTGCGAACCTCGAAGCTGACCACGAACGGCGCGGCGGCTAGCGCAGCCAGGGCAGCCGCCGGGTCCGGCAGGTCGTCGATCTCGACACCCGCCACGACCAGTGCCTGCAGCGAGCCGGCCGCGGCGAGGATCTCGCCGACGTCCTTGCCGGTCGTGCTGGGCAGGTTCTCGACGCCCCAGGCGGCCTGCAGGTCGACCCGTGCGGCCGCGTCCGACACCAGACGACCGCCCGGCAGCAGACCCGGCAGGCAGCCCGCGTCGAGCGCACCACGGTCACCCGCGCGACGCGGGATCCAGACCAGCTGTGCTCCGGTGTCCAGCGCGAGCCGCAGCGCGGCGGAGTACGCGCCCTGTACGGACGCGAGCCGCTCGCCGACGACGATGACCGAGTTGGCACCGAGTGCGTCGAACGCCAGTGCCCCGGTCTCGCCGGTACCGCGCAGATCACTCAGTACGGCGGCCTCGGTGCCCGGGCTGCTCTGGACCACGACGCCCGAAAGCTTCTCGATCCCGCGCGATCCGAACGCTGCGACCGTGAAGACCTTGGTGCCGTTCTTCTTGACGCCCTTGCGCAGCCGGAGGAAGACCGACGGCGACTCCTCCTCGGGCTCGAAGCCCACGAGCAGTACCGATGCGGCGTTCTCCAGGTCGGCGAACGTCGTGCCGAGCCCGGTGCCCGCGACCGCGGCGGCCAGGAAGTCGGCCTCCTCGGCCGAGTACGGCCGGGAACGGAAGTCGATGTCGTTGGTACCGAGGGCGACGCGCGCGAACTTCGAGTACGCGTAGGCGTCCTCGAGCGTCAGCCGGCCACCGGTCAGTACGGCGGCGTTGCCCCGCGCGGCGACGAGCTTCTTCGCCGCGAAGTCCAGCGCCTCCGGCCAGGAAGCAGGCCGCAGCTCGCCGTCCTCGCGGATCAGCGGGTGGGTCAGCCGGTCACCGGTGTACGCGTAGTTGAACGCGAACCGGTCCCGGTCGGAGATCCACTCCTCGTTGACGTCCGGGTCGTCACCGGCCAGCCGGCGCATCACCTTGCCGCGCCGGTAGTCGATCCGGATCGCCGCGCCGGACGCGTCGTGCTCGGCGATCGAAGGCACCGAGACGAGGTCGAACGGCCGGGACCGGAACCGGTACGCCGCGCTGGTCAGCGCGCCGACCGGGCAGATCTGGATCGTGTTGCCGGAGAAGTAGCTCTCGAACGGCTCCTTCTCGTAGATGCCCACCTGCTGCAGCGCGCCGCGCTCGAGCAGCTCGATGAACGGGTCGCCGGCGATCTGCTGGGAGAACCGGGTGCAGCGGGCGCAGAGCACGCAGCGCTCGCGGTCCAGCAGCACCTGGGCGGAGATGTTGATCGGCTTGGGGTACGTCCGCTTCACGCCCTCGAAGCGGCTCTCGCCCCGGCCGTTCGTCATCGCCTGGTTCTGCAGCGGGCACTCGCCACCCTTGTCGCAGACCGGGCAGTCCAGCGGGTGGTTGATCAGCAGGAACTCCATCTGCCCCTGCTGGGCCTTGTCGGCCACCGGCGAGGAGATCTGGGTCCGGATGACCATGCCGTCGGCAACGGTCAGCGAGCACGAGGTCTGCGGCTTCGGCATCCCCCGGCCGTTGCCCGCGTCGACGACCTCGACGAGGCACTGACGGCAGGCGGCGACCGGGTCGAGCAGCGGGTGGTCGCAGAACCGCGGGATCTGGACGCCGATCTGCTCGGCCGCCCGGATCGCCAGGCTGTTCTTGGGGACCTTCACCTCGACGTCGTCGATGGTGACGGTGACCAGGTCGACCTTTTCGACCTGGCCCGCCGGCGGGTTGGCTTGGATCGTCATGCGGTTGCTCCAGCGGTCGCGAAGACGGTGGACGCCATCGGGTCGAACGGGCAGCCGCCGTTCGTGAAGTGCGCGAGGTAGTCGTCCTTGAAGTGCTGGATCGAGCTGGTGATCGGCGCGGTCGCGCCGTCGGCCAGCGCGCAGAACGAGCGGCCGGTGATGTTGTCGCTCAGGTCCAGCAGCTTCTCGAGGTCGCTCTCGTCGCCCTGGCCGGCCTCCAGCCGCTCCAGGATCTGTACCAGCCACCAGGTGCCCTCACGGCACGGGGTGCACTTGCCACAGGACTCGTGCTTGTAGAACTCGGTCCAGCGCAGCGTGGCGCGGACCGGGCAGACCGTCTCGTCGAAGATCTGCAGCGCCTTGGTGCCGAGCAGCGAGCCGGCCCCGGAGACACCTTCGTAGTCCAGCGGCACGTCGAGGTGGTCGGCGGTCAGCAACGGCGTCGAGGACCCACCAGGGGTCCAGAACTTCAGCTCGTGGCCCTCGCGGATCCCGCCGGCCAGGTCGAGCAGCTGCCGCAGCGTGATGCCCATCGGCGCCTCGTACTGACCCGGCCGGGTGACGTGGCCGGACAGCGAGTAGATCGTCGGGCCCTTGGACTTCTCGGTGCCCATCGAGCCGAACCAGTCGGCGCCGTTGTTGATGATCGAGGGAACGGATGCGATCGACTCGACGTTGTTGATGACAGTGGGGCAGCCGTACAGGCCGGCCACCGCGGGGAACGGAGGACGCAGCCGGGGTTGACCACGACGACCTTCCAGCGAGTCGAGCAGCGCGGTCTCTTCACCGCAGATGTACGCGCCGGCGCCGGCATGCACGATCACGTCGATGTCGTAGCCGGTGCCGAGCACGTTGGTGCCGATGAAGCCGGCTTCCTTCGCCTCGGCGACCGCCTGCTGCAGCCGGCGGACGACGTGCAGCACCTCACCGCGGACGTAGATGAACGCGGTGTTCGCGTTGATCGCGTACGCCGAGATGATGACGCCCTCGACCAGCGTGTGCGGCGAGGCGAGCATCAGCGGGATGTCCTTGCAGGTGCCCGGCTCGGACTCGTCGGCGTTCACCACCAGGTACTTCGGCTTCGGGTTGTCCTGCGGGATGAACGACCACTTCATGCCGGTCGGGAAGCCCGCGCCACCACGGCCGCGCAGACCGGAGTCCTTGACCGCGGTGACCACGTCGGCCGGCTGCATCCGCAGCGCGGTGCGCAACGCGTCGTACCCGCCGGAACGCTGGTACGAGGCGAGCTGCCAAGCGCGGATCTGGTCCCAGTTGTCGGACAGCACTGGAGTGAGCACGGTCAGTCCTCCTTGCGGCTGTCGTCGGTGTGCACAGCCTGGGATTCCTTGCCGGGCTGGTCTTCCGGCCGCGGACCGGAAGCGGCTTCCGGCGAGACGCTTGTCTCGGCGGCGGCGCCGTTGCTGCTCCGGGAGTGCGATCCCTCCGGGGCGGTCCAGTTGCGCTCGCGGGCCAGCCGCAGGCCGGCCAGCGTCGCCTTGCCACCGGTCGGGCCCTCGTCGGCCCGGCCGTCGGGGAAGCCGGCCAGCACGCGCTCGGCTTCCTTCCAGGTGCAGATCGTGGCACCGCGCGGGGACTTGACCTCAGTGCCCTCGCGCAGGTCGTCGACGAGCTGGGTCGCCGACTCCGGCGTCATGTCGTCGAAGAACTCCCAGTTCACCATCATCACCGGCGCGTAGTCGCAGGCGGCGTTGCACTCGAGGTGCTCGAGGGTGATCTTGCCGTCCTCGGTGGTCTCGTCGTTGCCGACGTCCAGGTGCTGCTTGAGGCGCTCGAAGATCAGGTCGCCACCCATCACCGCGCAGAGCGTGTTGGTGCAGACGCCGACGTGGTAGTCGCCGACCGGGCGGCGCTTGTACATCGTGTAGAAGGTCGCCACCGCCGACACCTCGGCGCCGGTCAGCCCGAGCACGTGGGCGCAGGCCTCGATGCCCTCGGGGGTGATCCGGCCCTCGACCGACTGCACCAGGTGCAGCATCGGCAGCAGGGCCGAGCGGCCGACCGGGTACCGGGCGGCCAGCTCGCGCATCTCGGCGATCGTGGTGTCACCGATCTTCGTCTCGCCTGTGCTGTAGGGAACGGTTGTGTCAGCCATCTATCGGTCCACTCCACCCATCACCGGGTCAAGGCTGGCGACGGCGACGATCACGTCGGCGACCTGTGAGCCCTCGCACAGGATCGGCATCGCCTGCAGGTTTGCGAACGACGGGTCGCGGAAGTGCGCCCGGTACGGCTTGGTGCCGCCGTCGGAGACCAGGTGACAGCCCAGCTCGCCGCGCGGCGACTCGATCGCCACGTAGGCCTGCCCGGCCGGGACCCGGAAGCCCTCGGTGACGAGTTTGAAGTGATGGATCAGGGCTTCCATCGACTCGCCCATGATGTGCTTGATGTGGTCGAGCGAGTTGCCCATCCCGTCGTTGCCGACGGCCAGCTGGCTCGGCCAGCCGATCTTCTTGTCCTGCACCATCACCGGCTCGCCCTCCATCTTGGCCAGGCGGTCGGCGCACTGCTCGACGATCTTCAGCGACTCCCACATCTCCTGCAGCCGCACCCGGAACCGGCCGTACGAGTCGGCGGTGTCCCAGGTCGGTACGTCGAAGTCGTAGGTCTCGTAGCCGCAGTACGGCTGGGTCTTGCGCAGGTCCAGGCCGTACCCGGTCGCGCGCAGCGGCGGGCCGGAGATGCCGAGCGCCATGCACCCGGTCAGGTCCAGGTAGCCGACGTCCTGCAGGCGGGCCTTGAAGATCGGGTTCGCGTTGCAGAGTTCGGCGTACTCGGGCAGGTGCTTGTTCATCCAGGTGATGTACTCCCGGATCTTGTCCAGCGCGCCGGCCGGCAGGTCCTGGGCGACGCCGCCGGGCCGGATGAACGCGTGGTTCATCCGCAGGCCGGTGATCAGCTCGAACAGGTCGAGCGTCATCTCGCGCTCACGGAAGCCGATCGTCATCACCGTCAGGGCGCCGATCTCCATCCCACCGGTGGCGATGCAGACCAGGTGGCTGCTGATCCGGTTGAGCTCCATCAGGAGCACCCGCATCACGTTGGCCTTCTCCGGGATCTGGTCCTCGATGCCGAGCAGCCGCTCGACCGCCAGGCAGTACGCCGTCTCGTTGTAGAACGGCGACAGGTAGTCCATCCGGGTGCAGAACGTGACGCCCTGCGTCCAGGAGCGGAACTCCATGTTCTTCTCGATACCGGTGTGCAGGTAGCCGATGCCGCAGCGGGCCTCGGTCACGTTCTCACCCTCGATCTCGAGGATGAGCCGGAGCACGCCGTGGGTGGACGGGTGCTGCGGGCCCATGTTGACGACGATGCGCTCTTCGGGCTCGTCGCCCAGGCCGGACACGACCGAGTCCCAGTCCTGACCGGTGACGGTGAAGACCTTGCCCTCGGTGGTGTCCCGGGTGGCGGCGTAGGGATCTGTAGTGGTCATCAGTTATACGACCTCCGCGTGTCGGGCGGCGGGATGACGGCGCCCTTGTACTCGACGTCGATACCGCCGAGCGGGTAGTCCTTGCGTTGCGGGTGACCCGGCCAGTCGTCGGGCATCTGGATCCGGGTCAGCGCCGGGTGTCCGTCGAAGATGATGCCGAAGAAGTCCCAGGTCTCCCGCTCGTGCCAGTCGTTGGCCGGGTAGACCGAGACGACGGACGGGATGTGCGGGTCGGCCTCGGAGCAGGACACCTCGAGCCGGATCCGCCGGTTGTGCGTGATCGAGAGCAGGTGGTAGACCGCGTGCAGCTCGCGCCCGGTCTCGTTCGGGTAGTGCACGCCGGAGACACCGGAGCAGAACTCGAACCGCAGCGACTCGTCGTCGCGCAACTGCTGGGCGACCTCGACCAGCCGCTCGCGGGCGATGTGCAGGGTCAGCTCGTTGTGCTGGACGACGACCTTCTCGATCGCGCCCTCGCCGACCAGGCTCTCCAGCTTCTCGGTGGCACCGTCGAACCAGCCGCCGTACGGCTTGGCCGATCCGCCGGGCAGTGCGACCTGACGCTGCAAACCGCCGAAGCCGGAGGTGTCACCGGTACCGCGGACACCGAACATGCCCTCGCGCTGGTCGATGACCTCGGCCGCCGGCGTCTGGGCGTCCGAACCCGGCTGGGTCGCCGGAAGGTTCTCGGGTTGGGTGTCGCTCACCGAAGCAGGCCCTTCAGTTCAAGGGTGGGGGAAGCGGCCAGGGCGGCAGTCTCCTGCTCGGCCTGCAGCGCCTTCTTGTTCGCGCCGAGCTTGCCGTTCTGGATGTCCTCGTGCAGCTTGAGGAACGCGTCCAGCAGCATCTCCGGCCGCGGCGGGCAGCCGGGCAGGTACATGTCGACCGGGACCACGTGGTCCACGCCCTGGACGATCGCGTAGTTGTTGAACATGCCGCCCGAGGAGGCGCAGACACCCATCGCCAGCACCCACTTCGGGTTCGGCATCTGGTCGTAGATCTGGCGCAGCACGGGGGCCATCTTCTGGCTCACCCGGCCGGCCACGATCATCAGGTCAGCCTGCCGCGGCGACGCCCGGAAGACCTCCATGCCGAACCGGGCCGCGTCGTAACGCGGGGCGCCGGTGGTCATCATCTCGATCGCGCAGCAGGCCAGCCCGAAGGTTGCCGGCCACAACGAGGCCTTGCGCATGTAGCCGGACAGGCCCTCGATCGTGGTCAGCAGTACGCCGGCCGGAAGCTGTTCTTCAACACCCATAGGTCAGTCCCACTCCAGTCCGCCGCGGCGCCACACGTAGGCGTACGCGACGAAGACGGTAACGATGAAGATGACCATCTCGACCAACCCGAACAGCGCCATCTGGTCGAAGGCGACGGCCCAGGGGTAGAGGAAGATGATCTCGATGTCGAACACGATGAAGAGCATCGCGGTGATGTAGTACTTCACCGGGAAACGCCCACCACCGACCGGCTGCGGCGTCGGCTCGATGCCGCACTCGTACGAGTCGAGCTTGGCCCGGTTGTAGCGCTTCGGGCCGACCAGCGCGCTGGTCACCAAGGTGCCCGCCACGAAGATCGTCGCGAGCACACCGAGGATGAGGATCGGTACGTAAGGGTGCATCTTGGCGCTGCTCCCTCCTTACTTGCGTCCGGTACTGCGTGGGTCGGTCGTGTTCGTCGTGCTGTTACTGCCTCTTGCGGTGCAGCACTGTGTTACCAGTACTGCTGTGTCTCAGATCACCCGCCCCACCGATCAGGCGGCGGGAGCGACCTTGGTGAGACCGTTGATGATCTTGTCCATCACGTCGCCGTCGCGCGGGTCGGTGAGGTTGGCGAGCAGTTTCAGGGTGAACTTCATCAAGGTGGTGCGCGGCAGACCGTACTTGGTGCACAGCCGCATCACCTCCGGGTTTCCGATCAGCTTCACGAACACCCGGCCGAGCGTGTAGTAGCCGCCGTACTCCTGCTTCAGCGCCTTCGGGTACGCCGAGAGCGCCCGCTCGCGCTGGTTGGGTTGCCGGCGCAGAGCCTGCGCGGCGACCTCGGCCGCGAACGCGCCGGACTCCATCGCGTACGGGATGCCCTCACCGTTGAACGGGTTCACCATCCCGCCCGCGTCGCCGAGCAGCATCAGGCCGCGGGTGTAGTGCGGCTGCCGGTTGAAGCCCATCGGCAGCGCCGCCCCGCGGATCGGGATGGTCTGGAACTCGTCGCGGAACTGCCACTCGTCCGGCGTGTTCTTCAGCCACTGCTTGAGCAGGTCCGCGTAGTCGACCTTGCCGAAGGCGTCGGAGGTGTTCAGGATGCCGAGGCCGACGTTGACGGTGCCGTCGCCCATCCCGAAGATCCAGCCGTACCCCGGCAGCAGGCTGCGCTGACCCGGGTTCTTCGGGTCGTCGGTCCACAGCTCCAGCCAGGACTCGAGGTAGTCGTCGTCGTGCCGCGGGCTGGTGAAGTACGTCCGGACGGCGACGCCCATCGGCCGGTCGTCGCGCTTGTGCAGCCCCATCGAGACGCTCAGCCGCGACGAGTTGCCGTCGGCGGCCATCACCAGCGGGGCGCGGAACTCGAGGTCCTCGCCGGCCCGCCGGCCGTTGTCGTCGACCGGCTTGGCGGTGACGCCGACGATGAAGCCCTTGTCGTCCAGGATCGGCGCGGTCACGTTGGTCCGCTCGCGCAGCTGGGCGCCGGCCTTGACGGCCTGGCGGGCCAGCATGTCGTCGAAGTCCATCCGGTTGCGGGTCAGCCCGTAGTTCGGGTGGCTGGCCAGGTCGGGCCAGTCGAGCTGCAGCTCGTGCCCGGCGCCGCGGATCCGCAGACCGTAGTTCTTGATCCAGCCGGCCTCGGGCGAGATGTCGATGCCCATGTTGATCAGCTGCTTGGTCCCCCGCGGGGTGAGGCCGTCGCCACACACCTTCTCGCGCGGGAACGCGGTCTTCTCGAGCAGCAGCACGTCGAGGCCGGCGTTGGCCAGATGGTACGCGGCTGCCGAGCCTGCGGGCCCGGCGCCGACGACGATCACATCAGCGGTCTCGGCCTGCTGCCTGCTAGGCACGCTCTGGCTCATCTCATCCCGGCCTGGTGGAGGGCTGTGTCACTCGTGAAGGGATTCACGAGGCCTGGTCATCCGACAGTCTAGGACTGCCTGACTTGGACACGAAACCGGCCCGGAACCCCTTGCCAGCAACCGATTTATGCGCCCTTTTCGTTGCGTAATTAGACCGGCTTCACGGCTCGGTGAATCGCGACCAGACCACCTGTGAGGTTGCGCCATTGGACGTGGGTCCAGCCGGCGGCGGCGATCGTGTCGGCCAGGGGAGCCTGGGCGGGCCAGGCACGGACCGATTCGGCCAGGTAGACGTAGGCGTCGGGGTTCGTGGAGACCGCCTTCGCGACTACGGGGACGGCACGCATCATGTACTCCAGGTAGGCGACCCGGAACGGCGTCCAGGTCGGATGTGAGTTCTCCAGCACCACGAGTCGGCCGCCGGGCTTGGTCACCCTGAGCATCTCGGCGAGCGCGACTGTGACGTCGTGCACGTTCCGCAGCGCCCAGGAGATGGTCACCACGTCGAAGGTCTCGTCGGCGAACGGCAGCCGCAGCGCGTCACCGGCGATCAGGTCCAGCTCGGGGTAGCGGCGCTTGCCGACCCGGAGCATGCCGACCGAGAAGTCGCACGACACCACCTCGGCGCCGGCCTCGCGCAGCTTCACGCTCGACGCGCCGGTCCCGGCGGCCAGGTCGAGGATCTTCATTCCCTTCCGCGGCGCGATCTCGGCCAGCGTCCGCGGCCGCCAGTAGGCCTTCTCCAGCCCCATCGTGAAGACCGCGTTGGTCCGGTCGTAGCCCTCGGCCACGTTGTCGAACATCGCGGCCACTGCTTCGGGTTGTTTGGTGAGATCCGCCCTGGTCACCTGTCTAGTTCATCACGGCTGCGACGGGCACCGAAATTCGCCGGTTACAGGGGCGGCCTACGCTTGCATCTCGTGAGCGAATCTCCATTGAGCCGGCCGGCCATCGTGACCCGGGGCCGGGAAGCGAGCGAGGAGTGTTGCTGTGAGCTTGTCTGACCCGCTCCAATCCGGCGGCGCGGTGCCGGCTCCGCAGCTGGTGGTTCGCAGCCAGCGCGTCGAGGGTGTGGCCGCCGCGCTGATGGACCACCTGCCGGAGACCGGCGGGTTGGCCTGGGTGCGCCGTGGCGACGGGCATGTCGGCTGGGGCGTCGCCGCCCGGCTGGACGTTGCCGGCAGCAACCGGTTCGCCGAGGCCCAGGCCTGGTGGAAGGAGCTCACCGCCAACGCCGTGGTGCGCGACGAGATCGGCGTACCAGGATCGGGACTGGTCTGCTTCGGTTCGTTCGGTTTCACCGACACCGACGCCAGTGAGCTGGTGGTGCCCGCGGTGATCGTCGGCCGTCGTGGCGGGATCACCTGGGTGACGACGATCTCCGGCGCCAGCTCGCTGGCGGCGCCGCCCGAGCTGACGACGTACGAGCCGGAGCCGGTCGGTGCGGTCGCCTTCGCCGATGGCGCCCGGTCCGGTACCGCGTGGTCCGGCCTCGTCGCCGACGCGGTGAAGCGGATCACCAACGGCGAGCTCGACAAGGTGGTGCTCGCCCGCGACCTGATCGCGATCTCGCCCAACCCGATCGACCTGCGCTGGCCGTTGCGCCGGCTCGCCGCGGCATACCCGAACTGCTGGACGTTCTCCGTCGACGGGCTGATCGGCGCCACCCCGGAGCTGCTGGTCCGGCGCGAGAAGGGCCTGATCACCTCCCGGGTGCTGGCCGGCACCATCCGGCGTACCGGTGACGACGCGCACGACCTCGCGCTGGCCGCCTCACTGGCGCGATCGAGCAAGGACCTCGAGGAGCACGAGTACGCCGTCCGCTCGGTGGCCGACGCGCTCAAGCCGCACTGCAAGTCGATGAACGTGCCCGAGACGCCGTTCGTGCTGCACCTGCCGAACGTGATGCATCTCGCCTCCGACGTGGCCGGCGTCGCCGCCAACGGTGCCTCCGCACTCGGCCTCGCCGCCGCGCTGCACCCGTCCGCGGCGATCTGCGGTACGCCGACCGATGTCGCGCGGGACGTGATCGGCGAGATCGAGGGCATGCCCCGCGGGCGGTTCAGCGGCCCGGTCGGCTGGATGGACGCGGCCGGCGACGGCGAGTGGTGCATCGCCCTGCGCTGCGGCCAGGCCGACCCCGATGACCCGACCAGGATGCGCCTGTTCGCCGGCGCCGGCATCGTCGCCGGCTCCGACCCAGAGGCCGAGCTGGCCGAGACGAACGCGAAATTGGTTCCGATGCGAGACGCTCTGGGAGATTGATGAAGCTCACGAAGTACACGCATGCTTGTGTCCGGTTGGAGAAGGACGGGAAGGTGCTGCTGGTCGATCCGGGCAGCTTCACCGAGGACGCGGCCTTTGAAAGCGTGGACGCGATCCTGGTCACGCACGAGCACCAGGACCACCTCGACGTCGATCGCGTGAAGGCACTGGATGCCCCGATCTGGACCAACGCCGGCGTCGCCTCGCAGCTCGGCGAGCTGGGTGAGCGGGTCCATGTCGTTGCCGATGGCTCCGTCTTCGAGGCGGCCGGTTTCGCGGTCCGTGCCTACGGCAAGGATCACGCGATCATCCTTCCTGAGTTGGGTGTTCCGTGCGAGAACGTCGGCTATCTGATCGAGGACGCGGTCTACCACCCGGGCGATTCGTTCACGCGTCCTGACCGCAAGGTGCACACGAACCTGGTGCCGATCTCGGGTCCGTGGTTCGCGCTGCCGCCGGCCGTCGAGTACGCCCGCGCCGTCGACGCGGTCCAGACGATCGGCATCCACGACGCCCTGCTCAGCCCGATCGGCCAGGGCATGATGCAGCGCTTCATCAACGCCGAGGACCGGCCGTACCAGCAGCTGAACCCGGGCACCACGGTCGAGGTCAACTGACATTTGTCACCAGTACCGGTGACAGCTTCACGCGGTACGGGGCCGCTCGGCCGCCAAGCTGATCCGTATGGACGAATCAGCGGTCATCCAGGTCGAGCGGCTCACCCGCCGGTACGCCGGCAGGCCCGGGTACGAGGCCGTTCGCGGCGTCGACTTCTCCGTCCGCCGGGGTGAGCTCTTCGCGTTGCTCGGCACCAACGGCGCCGGCAAGACCTCCACGCTGGAGGTGCTCGAAGGGCTCGCGCAGCCGACGTCCGGTACGGTCCGGGTGCTCGGCCACGATCCGTACCGGGATCGGCGAGCGGTTCGGCCGCGGATCGGAATCATGTTGCAGGACAGGGGTTTCGCGGCCGATCTGACCGTCGCCGAGACCACCAGGATGTGGACCGGAACGCTCAGCACCCCGCGCCCGGTCGGCGAGATCCTCGAACTCGTCGAGCTGACCTCGCGAGCCGGCGTCCGCGTCCGCCAGTTGTCCGGAGGCGAGCGGCAACGGCTGAGCCTCGGCCTCGCGATCGCCGGGCAACCGGACCTGTTGTTCCTCGACGAACCGACCGCCGGTCTGGATCCGGAGAACCGGCAGCGCACCTGGCAACTGATCTCCGCGCTGCTGTCGTCGGGTACCACCGTCCTGCTGACCACGCACTATCTCGCCGAAGCCGCCGAGCTGGCCGACCGGCTCGCGATCCTGCACCGTGGCCGGATCGTCGCCCTCGGCACCCCGGCCGAGATCGCCGGCATCAGTCCGGCCCGCATCTCCTTCCACCTGCCGGTCGATGCAACCCTGCCGGATCTTCCCCGAGCTGTTGCCACCCTCAACGGCAGCGGCAAGGTCTTCCTCGACACCGAGGACCTTCAGCTCACCCTCACCACGTTGCTGGCCTGGGCAGCAGCGGCCCGTATCCAGCTGACCGAACTCACCGCCCGCCCGGCCTCGCTGGAGGAGGCCTTCCTCGCGATCGCCGAGTCGGACCCGATCGCCGACTCGACCGAAGGAGCAGTCGCATGACCTCACTGGCCTGGTCGGAAGCTCTGCTGCTCCGCCGCAACCCGGTGGCTGTGCTGGTCGCCATCGGTCTGCCGATCTTCGTCGTGCTCGGACTGCAGTCGTCGGCAGAACTGATGGCCGTCGTCGGCCCGGACCCCGGCACGGCGATCCTCACCATGATCGCGGCCGTGTCGCTGAACCTCTTCGTCTACTACAACCTCGTCAGCTCGCTGGTCGCCCGCCGCGAGGAACTCGTCCTCAAACGGCTTCGTACCGGCGAGGCCACCGACCTGCAGATCCTGGCTGGTGCCGCGATCCCCGCAGTGGTCATCGCCTGGGGTCAGGCGGTGCTCGCCGCCATGGCCAGCGCGCTAGTGGTCGGGCTGCCCCTACCGGTGAACTTCCTGCTGGTGGTGCTCGCACTGTTGCTCGGCGCGGCTGTGTTCGCCTTGCTTGCGGCTGCTACCACCGCGCTGACCCGCAGCGTGGAGATGGCTCAGTTGACGACGCTGCCCTTTCTGATCGTTCCGCTGAACTTCAGTGGCCTCTACTTCCCGCTCTCCGAGCTACCGGAGTGGCTGGAACGCTTGTCGCGGCTACTGCCACTCACGCCGGTAGTCGAGTTGCTGCGACTCGGCCTGTCGGGCACCACGCCAGGCGGGGACACAGTCAGCTTCGCGGGGTCGTTCGCACCCGCAGTACAGCCGCTGCTGGTCCTCCTGGCCTGGGTGGTCGTCGGTGCGCTGGCGACCCGCCGCTGGTTCCGCTGGGAGCCCCGTCGTTGAGCGACGTGACAGGCTGACCACCATGGTTCCCGTCCCGCGCTGGTGGCTCGAGCGCAGCAGAGCTGAGCGCTTCGACATCACCCTGCGCTGGCCGCTCTACGGCATTTGCTGTGCCGAGATCCCGATCGCCGTCCTGGCTGTTTTCAGCGAGCGGCAACACCGCGTCCTGGGCGTAGCCGTCTTTCTGCTCGTCGTCGCCGCACACACCGCGGCCAACATCTACCTGCTCCGCGGGAGTCTCGGGCGGTACCTGCATGGAGAGCAGGTCAGCAACCGTGCGCTGATCGGTCCGATCGCCTTGGCAGTAGCCGGTGTCCCAGCGGCGGCGTGGGCCTTCCCCAGGTTCGCTTGGACCGGCGACTCGGACCTCCGGGACGGCGTGATCCTGGTGCTGGCCGGCGCCCTGACCTTCGCACTGACGCCGATGCTGCGGTGGATGAGCCTCTTCGGGGTGGTGCTTGCCGGCGGCGTTCTGACCGGAGCGTTGGCAGTTCGGGTGCAGCCGGGGTTCGCCTACCTCAGCACGGTCGCCTTCGTCGCCTTCACCTGCCGCCTCTCGGCCTGGACCCTCGGGCTGGGCTGGGAGATCGACCGATCCCGCGCGGTCAGCGCTCAGCTGGCGATCGCCGAGGAGCGGCTGCGGTTCGCGCGCGATCTGCACGACACGCTCGGCCACAATCTGTCCCTGGTGGCGGTACGAAGTGAGCTGGCTGCCGCGCTGGCGACGCGAGGGGACGCCACCGCCGCCGGCCAGATGCTCGACGTCCGGCAGATCGCCCATGACTCGCTCCGCGAGATGAGGGCCGTCGTCAGCGGCTATCGGGCCGCCGACCTGGCCACCGAACTGGCCGGCGCCCAATCGGTACTCCGGTCCGCCGGGGTCAACTGCCGCGTCGTCGGCGACGGCGCGACGCTGCCGCCCGCGACCCAGACGGCGCTCGGCTGGGTGGTCCGGGAAGGCACCACGAACGTCATCCAGCACAGCAACGCGACCGTCTGCAAGATCGAGCTCGACCTCAGCATGGGTGACGTCGTCTTCTTGCGGATGGAGAACGACGGCGTCTCGGCAACCTCGGAGCAGCCGAAGACCTCCGAGGGCGGCACCGGTATCGCCGGGCTGCGCGAGCGGCTCGGCTCCCTCGGCGGGACTCTGACCGTCGGCAGCACCCCCGGCCGCTTCATCCTCGTCGTCCAACTCCCGGCGACCTCATGATCCGCCTGCTGCTCGCCGACGACGAGCACCTCATCCGTACCGCCCTGGCCGCCCTCCTCTCTCTGGAGACCGACCTGGAGGTAGTAGCCCAAGCAGCCTCCGCCGACGAGGCCCTGGCCATGGCCCGCCGCCACCGCCCCGATGTCGCAGTACTGGACCTCCAGATGCCCGGCGTCACCGGCTCATCCTCAATCGGCGGCATCGGCGTAGTACAGGCCCTCCGCACCGAACTCCCCACCTGCAGCTGCCTGATCGTCACCGGCCACGCCCGCCCAGGCCACCTCAAACAATCCCTCACCGCAGGCGTCCGAGGCTTCCTCCCCAAAACCGTCTCAGCCCAGGTCCTGGCCGACGTCATCCGCACCATCCACACCGGCGGCCGCTACGTAGACCCAGAACTCGCCGCCGAAGCCATCTCCGCCGGCGACAACCCCCTCACCCCACGCGAAGCCGAAGTCCTCGACTACGCCGCCGACGGCGCCCCCATCGAACAGATAGCCCGCCGCGCCTCCCTCTCCCCCGGCACAGTCCGCAACTACCTCTCCTCAGCCGCCACCAAACTAAACACCACCAACCGCTACGAATCAGTCCAGGTAGCCCGAACCCACGGCTGGATCTAACCAGCCGAATCAGTAGTGGCGACCAGCAAGGCAACCGCAGATCGCGTCGCCAGGCGCACCCGTGTTGCTGCCCGGGACGAGCACGGCGGGTCCTCTGGGGTTGGGCGCCGGGCCGGCGACTGCTGCCGGGTCGGCCGCTGGCGGGTTCTCGGACCGCTGGCGTCAAGCATCACGCCAGCGGTACCCGTTGAGGAGTGGACCCGCCCCCGGAGGGTTCGCCCACTGCTCTAACAACGGGCGAACCCTCTCGGTAGGAGTTAACCCCTGGGCGGCATCCACCGCGGAACTCTCCAACCACAGCAGGCTGCCGCAGCGCGGCCAACCGCAGCGACCTCGCCGAGATCAACGGCAGCTACCCGGGATCAGGTGAGTTCGTAGACGATGAAGTCGTTGAGGGGGCGGTAGCCGATGGCGGCGTAGATCTTGTTGGAGGTGGGGTTGGCCAGGTCGGTGTTCAGGCAGACCTCGGAGCCGGCGGCTTGGAGGAGGCGGGTGACGTGGGCGGTGAGGGCGCTGGCGTAGCCGTGGCCTCGGGCGAAGGGCGGGGTGTAGACCGGTCCTACGCGGGTGGAGTTGAAGAGGGTTTGCTGGTGGCCGACGACGCTCACCACGTGGCCGTCGTCTTCCCAGAGCCAGAGCCGGCCTCGCTCGATCCTGGTACGGACCCAGCGGTACTGCTCGTCGGGTGGCAAGGGGTGCCCGAGCTCGATTCCGTACGCGGTCAGCAGTGGGACGACAACCTCCACATCCGCCGCGACCGCCTGACGGGCAGTACCGTTCGCGTGCTGTTCGACGAAGGTGCCGAGTTTGTGCAAGCGCATCCCGGTCGTCTGGCGGAAGGTCTTGCCGCTGCGCGCGGCAAGCAGCTCGGTCAACAGCAAGGCGGCGCTCGCAGTACCGGCAATGACGTCGGGATTGGGTGCTCGGGCGGCGCAGGCGTCGACGATCGCCGGGACCAAGGCGTCAGATAGCGCGCCGAGCTGGATGCCGCGGAGCGCGGTGCAGAAGACGGCGCCCAGCACCTCGTCCGTCGTCTCGTCGTGGATCGACAAGAACACCGGCGGCGCGGGGTCGTGCAGGATGCCGCTGATCCGGTCCTCAGTGTTGCTGAGGATGTAGGAGTTGAGGACCGGATCCCGCCGCAGGAAAGGGAAAGTGGTTGCCTTGAACTCCGCCGGGTCGGTGGTCAGCCGCACGCTCATGGCGAGTCAGCCTACGGGTCGCGCCCGGGTACGGGCTGGTGAATTTACACTGCGGGCATGTCCACCACGCGATTGCTGCTGCTCGGAGTCGTTCGGATCTTCCAGCCGGCCTACGGGTACCAGTTGCGCCGCGAGTTGATGACCTGGCAGGTGGAGCACTGGGCGAACATCAACCCCGGCTCGATCTACACCGGGCTGCGCACGCTGGCCAAGCACGGCTACCTGCTGGAGCTCGAGGAGGGCCCCGGCCACAAGCCCGGCAGGACGTCGTACAAGCTGACGACCGACGGTGAGTCGGAGTACTTCACGCTGCTGCGCAACGCCTTGTGGAAGGTTGACGGCTTCCGGCCGGACCAGATGCAGGCGGCCCTCAGTTTCCTCTGGTCGCTGCGTCGCGACGAGGTGCTGGTCGCGCTGGACTCGCGGATCATCCAGCTGGAGCAGTTCGAGCGGGAGAGCCCGTTCGCGGAGCGCCAGATCGTCGAAGACCCCGGTACGCCGAATCACGTGGTCGAGATGATCCGGATCAGCACCGCCCGCTACGGCGGCGAGCTGGAGTGGACCCGGTCGTTCCGGCAACGGGTGGCCGACGGCGAGTACTCGTTCGCGGGCGAGCCACCGGACTGGCAGCCGCAGCCCGGGATGGCCACCCACTGGGGCATCATCCCGGAGCCGCCGTCCATCTGACCGGTCAATCTGAATGAGTTTTTAATCAACATTGACTATTCAATGTTGATTGCCGAGACTGGTCCGCATGATGATCGAAGCACGCGGACTCGTCCGCACCTTCAAGACCAAGCGCGGGCCGGTGCAGGCCGTGCAGGGGGTAGACCTGGATGTCGCCGACGGGGAGATCGTCGGCTTCCTCGGCCCGAACGGGGCCGGCAAGACCACCACGATGCGGATGCTGGCGACTCTGATCACGCCGACCAGCGGGACCGCGACCGTGGCCGGCTGCGACCTGGCCAAAGACCCGGTCGGCGTCCGCCGCAAGATCGGGTACGTCCCGCAGAGCGGCTCGACACTGCCCGAGGCGATCGCCGGCGACGAGGTCGTCGACCACGCCCGGCTGTACGGCGTGAGCAAGAAGAAGGCGGCCGCCGACGGCCAGGCGCTGTTCGACGAACTCGACCTGCCCGGCCTGTGGCGGAGGCAATGCAAGACCCTGTCGGGCGGCCAGCGGCGCCGGCTCGACATCGTGATGGGGCTGATCCACGACCCCAAACTGATCTTCCTGGACGAGCCGACCACCGGCCTCGACCCGCAGGCGCGGGCCAACCTGTGGGAGCACATCCGCGGTCTGCGCGACCGTGGCGCGACGATCTTCCTCACCACCCACTACCTGGACGAGGCGGACGCGCTCTGCGACCGGATCCTCGTGATCGACCACGGCAAGATCGTCGCGGCCGGCAAGCCCGACGAGCTCAAGCAGCAGGTCTCCGGCGACGCCATCCGGCTGAGCCTGGCCGACGCCACCCAGGCGCCGCCGGTGAGCAAGATCGTCGCGGAGCTGCCGGGCGCGGTCGCAGTCGAGACCGACGGCGACGTGGTCGCCTTCCGGATCCCCAAGGGCGGTTCGGTACTTCCGTCCCTGCTCCGTTCGATCGATGCCCAGGGCATCGAGTTGCACGGCGTCGAGGTGCACCGGCCGACGCTGGACGACGTCTTCCTGACGATGACCGGGCGCTCCCTACGCGACGAGGACGCCCCGGTGGCGCAGGACGAGGAGGCGGTCGCATGAAGGTCCTGACCGATACCTGGATCGTGTTCAACCGGGCGATGCGGCTGTCGTTGCGCAATCCGATGTGGTCGATCCTGATGCTCAGCCAGCCGCTGATGTACCTGTTCCTGTTCGGCCCGCTGCTCAAGCCGATCACCGCGCAGATCAGCCAGGGCGCGACCACCAACGCCTACCAGGTGTTCATCCCCGGCCTGATCGTCCAGCTCGGCATGTTCGGAGCGATGTTCGTCGGCTTCGGGCTGATCGCGGAGTACCGGGCCGGCGTGATCGAGGCCGACCGGGTCACGCCGGCGTCCCGGATCGCACTGATGGCAGGCCGCGTACTACGAGACGTCCTGGTACTCGTCGTGCAGTCGATCCTCCTGCTGCTGGCCGCGTTGCCACTGGGACTGCGTGCACCGTGGGGCGGCGTACTGCTGTCGCTGGTGATCGTCGCCCTGCTCGGCGCGACCTTCGCCTCGCTCTCGTATTCCGTCGCGCTCATCACCAAGAGCGAGGACGCCCTGGCGCCGCTGCTCAACGGCATCGCCATGCCGCTCCTGCTGCTGTCCGGCATCCTCCTACCGATGCAGATCGGCCCGACGTGGTTGCAGCGGCTGTCGGACATCAGCCCACTCAAGCACGTCGTCAACGGCGTCCGTGCCCTCTTCCGCGGCGACATCTCCAGCAGCGCGTCGCTGTGGGGACTCTTCTGGGTGGTGCTCCTCACCGTCGTCGGCCTGGCCGTCGGCGCCCGCACGTTCCGCAAGGAAAGCGCCTAGCCCTCTCAGCTCTCCTTCCCCTTGTCTGATGTTCATCGAGGGGTCGTTTTGGCGAACTAGCGTCGGCGGTATGCGAGTACCGTCGGCGCTGGTTCGTGGGGTGGCCGGCTCCTGCGTCGTAGCCGCCTCGTCCTTGGTGACGTCGGTGGTACCGGAGTCCTCGTGGGTCGCGTCGCTGCCGATCGCCAGTGCACTCCGGTCGACGTTGCCGGGCCGGATGACCGGACTGGCCTTCATGGTGGCCGGACTGGGGCTGATGGTGTGGGCCTGGCTGTCGGTTGGACGGCGGGTGCTGGCCGGGGCGCGGTACCGGTTGACGCCGTTCATCGTGGGGACCAGCGTGCCGCTGCTGCTGGGGCCGCCGTTGTTCAGCCGGGACGTCTGGAGTTATGCAGCACAGGGCGCGCTGGTCGCCAAGGGGTACGACCCGTACAGCGTCGGCCCGGGCGTGCTGTCCGGCCATGTGATCGAGGCCGTCGACCCGATGTGGATGCAGACGCCTGCGCCGTACGGTCCGATACCACTGGCGTACGGCGGTCTCGTGGCGCGGCTGACCATGGACCCGTACGTGCTCATGCTGGCTCACCGCCTGCTCGCAGTACTGGGCTTCGTACTGATCGCCTGGGCCGTCCCGCGCTTGGCCACCGCCTGTCGGGTCAACCCGACCGTCGCAACCTGGCTGGTCGTCGCCAACCCGATGCTGATCGCGCATGGCCTGGGCGCTGCGCATAACGACATCCTCATGCTGGGACTGGCCTGCGCTGCCTTCGCAATAGCCCTCACCGGGCACTGGGGAACGGCTGCTGTCCTTGCGGGGGCTGCGGCCGCGGTGAAGCTGCCCGGTAGGTTGGTGGTTGTTGCCATTGCCGCGGTGATGAGTCCACTGGCCGGGCGGGCTCGGCTACGGCTGGCCAGCCTGACTATCGCGGGCGCTATCTCGGTACTGACGCTGGTGACGATCGGCGAGCTGACGGGGGTGGGGTCGGGGTGGCTCAGTGCGCTTGACGTACCGGGGTTGATCAAGTCGCCGTTGTCTATCTCCAACCTGGTTGCGCTGGGGGCTTCCGGCGTACTGGCGTGGTTGGGGGAAGACACTGCGGCGCAGCAGGCGCTGCAGATCGTGCGGTTGCTGGCGATGCTGATCGCGATCGGGCTGATCGCAGTACTGGGGTTGCGGTCGTCGATTCACAACGCTGCGCGGGCTGTGGGGATCGCTTTGCTGGCACTGGTCCAGTTGGGGCCGACGGCGCACGACTGGTACTTCATCTGGTGCCTGCCGTTCCTGGCGGTGGCCCGTCCCGGCCGCAAGCTCACCACCGCTCTGATCGGTGTCAGCATCGTCCTGACCATCGCCTCACCGCTCAACTCCTCGCTGCGCGGCGCAATCATCCCCATCCTCGTCACCACTGCACTGGTACTGGTCGTAGTCGGCTGCCTGCTCGGCCGGCTCCGCACCCTGCAACCACCTCGCCCGGCACCAGCCACCGTCGCCGCTACAACTGGCTGACTGCCTGGTGCAGTTCGGCGTGGAGGGCGCGGTGGGCCGAGCGGTCGACCCTCACCTCTACGACGTCGATGCCGGCGACTGTGCGGGCTAGTACTTCCCGCAGTTGGTCTGCTGTCTCGACCTTTTGGTGTGGCGTACCGGTGGCGGCGCAGAGTGCTGCGAGGTCGACATTGTGGGGTGTACCGAAGACGCGCTCGAAGTAGTCGGCGTGGTCGCCACCACCCTGTTCGAGAGTGGCGAAGATCCCACCGCCGTTGTCGTTGAGCACCACGATGCGCAGGTCGGGCCGCGGCTCGGCCGGACCGATCACCAGACCGTTGTAGTCATGCAGGAAGGCGAGATCCCCCACCAGCGCGTACGTCGCACCCGCGTTGGCCAGCGCCGCACCCACTGCCGTGGAGAGCGTCCCATCGATCCCCGCCAGCCCACGATTGGCCACCGTCCGAATCGGCACGACCGGAGCCAGATCGAGGTCGCGGACCGCGTTGGAGGAGGCCACGACGAGCATGCCGTCGGCTCCGACCACCTCGCCAAGCACCGCAGCAACCAGCGGTCCGGATAGACCGCCGGTGAGCACCTTGTCCATTGCAGCCCGGGCTATCTGGTCGGCGTGCTGCCAGCGATCCAGCCAGTCGGTACCGTCCGTGCCGATCACCTCGAGGCCGGTGACGACCGACGCGGCGCGGTGGGCGGCGTCCGGCCAGAGGCCGGTCGGCGCGACCACGATCACCTCGACCTCCGGTCGCGCGAGCAGCTTGGAGATCGGCCGCGACAGCGTCGGATGCCCGAACACGATCACCCGCTCGATCTCCTCACCGATGGAAGTTGCCGCTAGCAACAATCGGTAGGTGGAGATGACGGCTGGGCCGGTGCGCGCTCGGCTGGAGGGTTCGGCGAAGAGCGGCCAGTTGCCGGCTTCGGCCGCGAGGCGCGCCGCCTGGGAGGCGCCGTCGCCTGCTACTACGACTGTTTTGGGGCCGGGGGCTACAGCGGAGGGCTGGGCTCCGGTGGCGTGCACGCTCGTCCAGGGGCCGGTGGTGCGGCCGTCGAGTGGCTCCGGCCAGTCGCCGTCGTCGGTTGGTACCAGCGGCTCGACCAGCGGGCAGTTGAGTTGCACCGGGCCGGGGTCGGCCGTGCGGGCGCCGACAGCCGTCGACACCGCGCGCGCGACCTGCGAGCGCCAGTAGGCGACTTGGCCGACCTGCTTGCTCGGCGTACCGATCTCGTGGAACAGGCGGACAGCGTCGCCGAACACCTTGAGTTGGTCGGTCGTCTGGTTGGCGCCAGTCCCCCGCAACTCCGGCGGGCGGTCTGCACTCAGCACCACCAGCGGCAAGCCACTGTGGGACGCCTCGAGCACTGCGGGGTAGAGGTTGGCCACCGCAGTACCGGAGGTGGTCACCACAGGCACGGGCAGACCGGTGCCCCGGATCAGGCCGATCGCCAGGAAGCCCGCAGTACGTTCATCGATGCGCACGTGGAGGCGGAGGCGCCCGTCGCGGTCGGCAGCGGCTAGCGCGAGAGCCAGTGGGGTGCTGCGGGAGCCGGGAGCCAGGACGGCCTCGCGGACGCCGGACCTGATCAGCTCGTCGACCACCACAGTCGCGAATGCCGTGGACGGGTTCATCCCACACTCCCCTTCAATGCTTCGACTCTCGCTAGCCGCTGCTCCCACTTGGCAGTGGTCGCTTGGTCGGCGGTTGGCAACTCTGTCGTTGGTACTAGGCGCTTCACCGGCAGGAAGCCGTTGATGGGCAGCAGCGGTTCGTCGACGACCTCTGCCGTGAACATGGAGACAGTGGCGAGGCCGCAGGCGTAGGGCAGCTCCGGGAGAGCCGCTGCGAGCGCAACCCCGGCAGCGATCCCGATGGAGGTCTCCAGCGCGGAGGAGACGACCACGGGCAGCCCGATCTGCTCGGCGATGTCGAGGCAGGCTCGGACGCCACCGATCGGCTGCACCTTCAGTACTGCGATATCGGCCGCCTCAAGCTTCTTCACCAGCAGGGGATCCTCGGCCCGACGGATGGACTCATCTGCGGCGACCAGTACGTCGGTACGGCGTCGTACTGCCGCCAGGTCTTCCACTGAGGCGCAGGGCTGCTCCACATACTCCAGGTCGAAGCGCCGGAGTTCCTTCAGCGCTCGCAGAGCCTCGTCGACAGACCAGCCACCGTTGGCGTCGATGCGGACCTGGCCGTCGCCGATAGCGTCCCGTACGGCCTCGATCCGCTCCAGGTCGTCCTGCAGCGTCTGACCCGGCTCAGCCACCTTCACCTTGGCCGTCGAGCAGCCGGACGCGCGCACGATCGCCGCAGCCTTCTCCGGTCCGATCGCCGGCACAGTGCAGTTCACCGGTACTTCGGAACGCACCGCCGCAGGCCACCCGTCATACGCAGCCTCGTACGCCGCCCGTAGCCAAGCCACACAGGTGGCATCGTCATAGTCCAGGAACGGCGACCACTCGGCCCACCCTGCCGGCCCTTCGAACAGCATGCCCTCGCGCACCGTGATCCCGCGGAACTTGTTCTTCAACCCGATCGCATAGGTGATCACCGCACACCGTCCAGCAGCTTCTGCCGATCAACCTTGCCCGAAGCAAGCATCGGCAACGCGCTCAACCCCACCACCTGCCGAGGAGCCCAAGTCCGCGGCAACACCTCACCCACAAAGTCCCGCAGCTCCTCACGCCCCACCTCCCCCACCACAAACGCCACCACCCGAGCCCCCCACTCACTGTCGGGAACCCCAAGCACAACAGCATCCTTGACATCCGGATGCTCCAACACCCGAGCCTGCACGGCAGTAACCGTCACATTCACCCCACCAGAAATCACCACATCATCAACCCGCCCCACCACCCGCAACCGCCCATTGACCATCTCTCCGCGATCCTGCGTCCGGAACCACCCATCCCGCAGCACCTCAGCAGTCAGCCCCGGCTGCAACCGATACCCCGAGAACAAGGTCGGCCCCTTGATCCAGATACGTCCGGCCGGTCCCCCGCCCAGCACGTCATCGGGCTCGCCGCCTGCTCCCCACCTACGCCCGCCGGACCGCCCGGAGGGCGGTCCGGCGGGCGGTTCTTCGGCGAGGCGCACCAAGGTGCCCTCAAGGGGTATGCCGGCGTAGACGCAGCCGCTGCCGGTTTCTGTCATGCCGTATGACGGGATTGCTGTCACACCAGCCTCGCGGGCCCTCAGCTTCAGGTCGGCGGACATGGCTGCGCCGCCGATGATGATGGCGTTGAAGCGGCGGAGCATGTCCTGGTCTTCGGGGGTTTCCAGGTAGCGGGCCAGCTGGGTCGGGACCATCGCCGTGTAGAGCCGGGGAGCGCTCAGCGCCATCACCCCCGCGGCGAAGGTCGGATAGTCGCCGGCGACGACTGGGGCGTAGCCGGCGAGGACTGAGCGGGTGAGTACCTGGAGGCCGCCTACGAAGTACGGCTGCATGGGGAGTAGCCACTGGCCGGGGCCGCCGAGGCGGTTGTGGGTGGCTACGGCTGAGGCGATGAGGGCGGCGGTGGAGAGCATTACGCCTTTGGGCTCGCCGGAGGACCCAGAGGTGGCTAGGACGACGCCGACGTCGGATGACTCGAGGGGCGCATCCGGGGCCACCGCCTGGCGGACGCGTGCGGCAGCGGCTGGATCACCCGGCAGCGGGGCGAACGCAGTACCCGTACCGTCCAGCAAGGCGGTCAGTGCCGACAGCACGGCATCCGGGGTACCAGGGACCAGGCGCAACGTAGACATGTCCCTCCGAGCGTACGGCGCGCCCCACGCGCCCCGGCGTCCCGTACCGCCTACAAGCCCCTACCGACCGGCTGACAGAATCGGTTGCCATGGCCACCCCTGCCCAGTGGATCGAAGGCGCTCGCCCTCGCACCCTGCCCGCCGCGATCGCCCCGGTGCTCGTCGGCACGGGCGCAGCCGCCTACCTCGACGCCTTCGTCTGGTGGAAGGCCGTGCTCGCGCTAGGCGTCGCCCTGGCACTCCAGATCGGCGTCAACTACGCGAACGACTACAGCGACGGCATCCGCGGCACGGACGAGAACCGGGTCGGCCCTCTACGCCTGGTAGGCGCCAAGGTCGCCACCCCGCAGCAAGTGAAGGCAGTGGCATTCACCTGCTTCGGCATCGGCGCAGCACTCGGCCTAGTACTGGTCGTGACCACCGCCTGGTGGCTAGTACTCCTAGGCGCCGCCTCCATCCTCGGCGCTTGGTTCTACACAGGCGGCAAAAAGCCCTACGGCTACCGCGCCCTAGGCGAGATCAGCGTCTTCCTCTTCTTCGGCCTGGTCGCAGTGCTCGGTACTACCTACGTCCAAGCCGAAAAGCTGCACTGGACCGCAGTAGCCGGCGCAGTAGCCATCGGCAGCATCGCCTGCGCACTCCTGGTCGCCAACAACCTCCGCGACATCCCCACCGACTCAGTCACAGGCAAGCGCACCCTGGCCGTAGTACTAGGCGCCGCCAACTCAAGACGCCTGTACGCCGGACTGCTAGCGCTCGCCTTCATCCTGGCAGCCGTCTCAGCCCTGGCGACCCCCTGGACGCTCCTAGCGCTGATTGCCCTCCCACTAGCCGCCAAGGCCGTGAAGACGGTCCTGAGCGACGCAGTAGGCCCAGCACTCATCCCAGTGCTCCAAGGCACCGGCCTCACCGAGCTCCTCTACGCCGTCGGCCTGACCGTCGGCCTCTTCCTGGGCAACTAGCGCAGGCAACTAGCGCACAGGCTCCCGCCAGCGACCAGTCTCGGCAAACCCCTCCAGCGTCTCGGTATACGGCGCCAGATCGATCCCACTGCGCTTGAGCCAGTCGTCGTCGTAGTACGTGTCGCCATACCGGTCGCCGCTGTCGCACAGCAGCGTCACGATGCTCCCCTGTACGCCGGTACGCCGCATCTCCGCCGCCAGCCGCAACGACCCCCACAGGTTGGTACCGGTCGACCCACCGACCAGCCGCCCGGTCACTGTCGAGCAGAACCGCATGGCCGCGATCGACGCGGCATCCGGCACCGCGATCATCCGGTCGACCACGCCGAGCACGAACGACGGCTCCACCCGCGGCCGCCCGATGCCCTCGATCCGGGACGGCCGCCCGGTCGCGAAGTCGCCGTCCAGCGACTCGAAGGCGGGGAAGAAGGCCGAGTTCTCCGGATCGACCACCGCGACGGACGTGTCGTGCCGCTGGTACCGGACGTACCGGCCGATCGTCGCCGAGGTGCCGCCGGTGCCCGCGCCGACCACGATCCAGGTCGGAACCGGATGCAACTCGAGCGAGAGCTGGTTGAAGATCGACTCGGCGATGTTGTTGTTGCCCCGCCAGTCGGTCGCCCGCTCGGCGTAGGTGAACTGGTCCATGTAGTGCCCGCCGGTCTCCTCGGCCAGCCGCTTGGCCTCGCCGTAGATCTGCCCGGAGCGCTCGACGAAGTGACAGCGGCCGCCGTAGAACTCGATCAGCCCGATCTTCTCCGGGCTGGTCGAGGCCGGCATGACCGCGACGAACGGCAGCCCGAGCAGCCGGGCGAAGTACGCCTCGCTGACCGCGGTGGAGCCGCTGGACGCCTCGATCACCGTGGTGCCCTCGCCGATCCAGCCGTTGCAGAGCGCGTACAGGAACAGCGACCGGGCCAGCCGGTGCTTGAGCGAGCCGGTCGGATGCACCGACTCGTCCTTGAGATACAGGTCGACCCCGACCGAGGCCGGCATCGGGAACGCGTGCAGGTGGGTGTCGGCGCTGCGGTTGGCATCGGCCTCGACGAGCCGGATCGCCTCGGAGACCCAGGCCCGGGCCTTGTCGTCGCGCCGATCAACCTCCCGCGACGGCACTGGACGGTTGCTACTCATGCGGTCAGGCTAGGACAGTACTGACGGTTTAGGTATTCCTACTCTCTGCAACCGGACCCCGGCGCGAGCTAGGTTGGGTGCACACGACCGACCCGTGGGGGAACGATGAGCGAGAACGAAGAGCGGCCGACGCGGCCGCGGGTGACTCTGACCGACATCAGCTCGCGGGCCTGGGAACACCCCGCCGACCGCGGCGCCCTGGTCGCGCTGCGCCAGCTCAAGGGCTTCGACTTCATCCTGCGGAAGATGTCCGGGCTGATCAACGAGCGGGCCTTCCGGCTGCAGTTCCTCGGCTCGGCGATCCGGGTCGACGAGCGCCAGTTCCCCAAGATCCACACCCTCTACACCGAGGCCGCGACGACCCTCGACGTCCGTCAACTGCCCGAGCTGTACGTCACCAACAGCCCGGTCTGGAACGCGGTCACGATCGGCATGGACAAGCCGTTCATCGTGCTCAACAGCGCGCTGGTCCAGGGCCTCGACGACGAGGAGACCCGGTTCATCCTCGGCCACGAGCTCGGCCACGCGCAGAGCGGGCACGCCCTGTACCAGTCGCTGCTGCTCTGGCTGATGCGCCTCACCGGCGCCGTCAACTGGATGCCGATCGGCGCCTTCGGCCTGCGGGCGATCATCGCCGCGCTGCACGAGTGGTCGCGCAAGGCGGAGCTGTCCGGCGACCGGGCCGGCCTGCTCGCGGTACAGGACCCGGCGGCCGCGCTGCGGGTACAGATGAAGCTCGCCAGCGGCGGGCAGCTCGACCAGCTGGACACGACCGCCTTCCTGGCCCAGGGCACGGAGTACGAGAGCTCCGGCGACCTGCGCGACAGCGTGCTCAAGCTGCTGCTGCTCGAGGCGCAGTCGCACCCGCTGGCCGTCATCCGCGCGCACGAACTGCGCCGCTGGGTGGACGAGGGCGAGTACACCTCGATCGTCTCCGGTACCTACCCGAAGCGGCAGGAGGACGGCGACGCCTCGATGACCCAGGAGGCGAAGAACGCGGCCAAGTCGTACTCCGACTCCTTCAGCCGCTCCCAGGACCCGCTGGCCAAGCTGCTCCGCGACATGGGCGACGGCCTCGGCGGCGTCCGCGACTGGGTCTCCTCGAAGTTCCCGCCCCGCTGATTGGTCGTTTGAAACAGATCACCCCGCCGCGAGAAGGTGGCGGGGTGATCGAAATCCGCGAACTCACCACCGACGACTGGCAGCTCTGGCGCGAGCTGCGGCTGACCGCCCTCGAAGAAGCGCCGTACGCCTTCGGCTCGCAACTGGCCGACTGGGTCGACGCCGAGGAAGAACGCTGGCGGGCCCGGCTCGACCTGCCCGGTTCCCGCAACTTCGTCGCCGTCGCGGACGGTACGCCGGTGGGCATGGCCAGCGGCGTGCGTACCGACGAGAACGGCGTCGTCGAGCTGATCTCGATGTGGATCGCGCCGGCCGGCCGTGGTCGCGGCATCGGCGACCGGCTGATGGCCGAGGTCGAGCAATGGGCCCGCGACGAGGCTGCCGCCCACACCCTCCAGCTGTCGGTTGCTGACGGCAACGAGAAGGCCCACGACCTCTACCTGCGCAGCGGTTTCGCCGACACCGACATCGAGGGCGAGCTGATGCCCGATGGCATCCACCGCGAAGTCGTGATGCGCAAACCGCTGTAGCCCCGGGCGTGACGAAGGGCCGCCTCCCCCTCCGGAAGACGGCCCTTCGCGATCGGTACCGGCGTCAGCCGACGTGCACCGGCTTGCCGTCGTTGGCCAGGTCCTGGTGCTTGACCGAGAGGCCGACCAGGGTGAACAACGCGGCCCCGACGAACATGATCGCCGACACCATGAACGCGGTGGTGAAGCCGTGCGTGGTGGCGACTGCCTCGGCCTGCTTGGCCAGTACGCCGGCCTGATCCGGCGCGGCCTGCGATGCCTTGGCCAGCCCCGGCGCGAGCTCGGTGAACTTGTCCTTGATCGCGTTGGTGGAGACCGTGCCCAGCAGCGCCAGGCCGACCGCGCCACCGATCTGCTGGACCGTGTTCAGGACCGCGGAGCCGACCCCGGAGTCCTCGTCCGCGACACCACTGACCGCGGTCAGCGTGAGCGGCACGAAGATCAGGCCCATCCCGAAGGACAGCAGCAGGATGTACGGCAGCAGGTGGGCGGCGTAGCTGGAGCCCACCTCGAGCTGGGTGAAGCCGAACATTCCACCCGCGGCGATCGCCGCACCGGCGCCCGAGATCCAGCGCGGATCCATCCGGGCGATCAGCGTGGAGGCGAGCTGGGCCGCGACCACGATGCCGAAGCTGAACGGCAGGAAGGCGAAGCCGGTCTTCAGCGCGCTGTAGCCGAGCACGTTCTGGATGAAGATGCCGAGGAAGTAGAACATCGAGAACAGTGCCGCGCCGACGATCAGCATCACGAAGAAGCTGATCCCGCGGGTCCGGTTCGCGAGGATCCGGAACGGCATCAGCGCGTGCCGCGAGCGGGCCTCGATCAGCAGGAAGACACCGATCAGGGCCAGACCGCCGATGATGAACGCGAGGGTGGCGCTGTTGCCCCAGCCCTTGCTGCCGGCGTGGGTCAGGCCGTAGACCAGCGAGGTCAGACCGACCGTCCCGGTGATCGCGCCCGGCAGGTCGAACTTGCCGTGCTGACGCGCCGACTCACCCAGGTACCGGATCGCCAGCACCGCGACAATCAGGCCGATCGGGGTGTTGATGAAGAAGGTCCAGCGCCAAGACGCCTCGGTCAGCAGACCGCCGAGGATCAGGCCGACGGCCGCACCCGCGCCGGACATCGCCGCGTAGACGGCCATCGCGCGGTTGCGCTCCTTGCCGGCCGGGAAGGTGGTGGTGATCAGGGCGAGCGCGTTCGGCGAGGCCGCCGCGGCACCCAGGCCCTGCAGGATCCGGCTGGCCAGCAGGATGGTCTCGTTCTGGGCGATACCACCGAAGAACGACGCGACGCCGAACAGCACCACGCCGAACATGAACACCTTGCGGCGACCGAGGATGTCCCCGATCCGGCCACCGAGCAGCAGCAGTCCACCGAAGGCCAGCGCGTAGGCGTTGACCACCCAGGGCAGCGAGCCGTTGGTGAAGCCGAGGTCCTTCTGGATGTGCGGCAGGGCGATGTTGACGATGGTGCCGTCGAGCACCACCATCAGCTGCGCCATGCTGATCAGCGCGAGCGCGATCCCGAGATTGCGGTGGCCGTGGGTAGCCGGTTCGGCCACCGAGTCGACCGGTCGCCCCTCTGGCGGGTCGGCCTTGATGACGTCTTCAGACATGCTGGAATATCCCCTCTTGGGTGTTACTGGCTTCTAGGTCGCCGGCCGGCCCCTCACCGGCTCAGCTCGCCTGCGACCCCCGCGCCGCAGGCATGATCACGTTGTCGATCACTCGGAGAATCAGGTCGTCCGTCGGCGTGACACCCAGGACGAACGCGTGGTGGATGATGATCGCCGGAAGCGTCACCGAGAGCAGTTCGACATCGACGTCGGCGCCGATCTCGCCGCGCTCGACAGCGCGCTGGTAGACCCCGTTGGTGATCGCGACCCGGGGCGCCAGGAACTGCTCCTGGAAAGCCGCCTTGAGATCCTCGTCGCGGTGCAGCGCGGTCAGCAGACCGGCCATCACCGACAGCGGCATCTCCTCGGTGAACCCGCCCTGCCCGCACGACATCGAGATCAGGTCGCCCCGCAGACTGCCGGTGTCGACGTCCTCGGGCAGTGGACAGCCCTTGGCCCGGCTGATCGCGTCGACCACCAACTCCGCCTTGGTCGTCCAGCGCCGGTACAGCGTCGCCTTGCTGGCCTTGGCGGCCGTCGCCACCGCGTCCATCGTCAGCCGGTCGTAGCCGAGCTCGGCAAGAACCTCGACGGTCGCGTCGAGAATCTCCTCCTCGCGCCCGCCCTCGACCCGCGGCCGCTGCCGCGGCCCTGTCTCGGCGACATCCGTCATGGTCTTCGCATCACCCTCGGTAGTCAGCTGGTAGCTGATAGAACGAAACGGTTTCGTTTCATCAACCACGTTACGACTCATGTGAAGGCCTGCACAAATGATTTTCTTCCGAAGCCGACTGTGGGCTACGTCACTCTCAGTACCAGCGGACGACTGGTCCTATTCCGTCCCGCCTGGCTTGCGTTGATCCGGCGGGGAACCGAGGATGGCCCGGCCGAGTCATAGGCGGGCCAGAAGATGTCCGCCCTCACCAAACTTTCGGGGTCACCATGAAGAAGAAGCTCCTGGTCGCGGTCAGCACCTTCGCACTGCCGGTGGGACTGCTGTCCGCCGTCGCCCTCCCGGCCGAGGCCGCGGGCGGCCCGATCAAGCACGCGCAGGCGTGTGAAGCGCTCGGCTACAAGAGCGTCGTCGGCGTGATCGCCCTGCGCAAGGACGGGTTCGGGAACAAGATCGGCGAACTCCGCACGATGAGCCTGAGCAAGTCCGGCGCCGGCCGGAACAAGTGGTGCACGTATCTCAAGAAGACCGACAAGACGGTCGGCAACAAGAACGTCGTCCGGCTGAAGGTGCAGGTGCTCACCAAGTCGGCAGGCAAGTACAGCACCAAGAGCGCCGCACTGACCGAGACGGTGAGGTACTACTCCTCCAGCTTCACCTACACGTCGCTGGATCGAAGCGCCGGAACCCGCCACAAGACGCTCCTGCACCTCGAGACCGGGATGAAGTCAGCCAGCTCGAGCACGTGGTACACCACCGCCTGGACCATCGCCGGCTGACCGGCTGAGGGTGGGGCCGCCGGGGGGAATCGCCTCCCGGCGGCGCCTGCTGCGCGGTGGAGTCAGTCCTCGTCCTCGGCCGAGCGGGCGGCTTCCATTCGGGCGGCCATCCGGGTGGCTCGTTCGTCGATCTTGGTGGCGAGCCGGTCGCGGGCGGAGCGGAGGACGAACAGGGACAGGATGGCGGTGATGAACAGGGCGAGCAGCGCCAGCGGCCAGGCGCTCAGCCAGCTGTGGAGGGCGACCCAGAGGATGCCGAAGGTGACCACGAACAGGGCCAGCCGCAGGCCGGTGTAGATGGCGAATTCCTTCATGGCTCAGACCCCGGCGTAGGAGTGCAGGCCGGACACGAGCAGGTTCACGCCGACGAAGTTGAAGATGAAGACGAACCAGCCGACGATCGCGATCGTCGCGGCCCGGCGGCCACGCCAGCCGGCCGTCGCGCGGGCGTGCAGGTATGCCGCGTAGACGACCCAGGTGACCAGCGACCAGACCTCCTTGGGGTCCCAGCCCCAGTACCGGCCCCAGGCGTACTCCGCCCAGATCGGCCCGGCCACGAGCACCCCGAAGGTCCACAGCGGGAACGCGAACGCCAGCACCTTGTACGCCGTACCGTCCATCGCCTCGGCACTCGGCAGCCGCTTCAGCGACGCCGACATCGTCCCGCCGGCCAGCACTCGCCGCTCGGCGCGCGCCTTGACCAGGTACAGGATCGAGACCAGTCCGCCGATGGTGAACGCGCCGCCGGAGATCGCCGCGGCTGAAACGTGGATCACCAGCCAGTAGGAGTGCAGCGCCGGTACCAACGGACCAGCCGGCGTGTAGAGCGCCAACGTCGCCAGCCCAAGCACCGCGGCGACGAACAACGTCACCCCAAGCCCCAGCCACTGCAGCTTGTACCGATGCACGAACAGCAGATAAACCGCCGCCACCGCCAGCGACGAGGTGATGGAGAACTCATACATGTTCCCCCAAGGCACCCGCCCAGCCGCCAGCCCGCGAGTAACCACCCCGGTCAAATGCAGCAAAAACGCCAACCAGGTCAACAACAACCCAACCCGACTAGCAGCATCAGCCCGCTCCGACCGCCCCGCATCCCCACCGCCCGCGGCGGCGGAGGAGGAGCCGGACACCAGCGTGGCCGAGCCAGAACCTGACGCAAGCGTGCCGGCTGACGTAACAACATCTGCGCCGCCGGCTGACCCAGCCCTCGCCGAGTTGCCGACGCCGACGGCCGACGTGACCAGAGCAGCGTCATCCTCGGCGACAGCTTTGGTGACGACTGCCCGGCCGATGGCCCACTCGAGGGTGTGGGAGACCATCGCGATGATGTAGATGACGGTTGCCGTCGGGATGACCAGGTTGGAGAGGTGTGCGTAGTTCTCCGGGCTCATGGCTTCTCCTGCATCGGTTCTGCTGATTGCGGCGCTGGCTTCAGGGCGACTGCGATGGCCTGGATCTCGTCCCCGAGGCCGCGTTCGGGCCCCCGGTCCAGCCCGGCGACCTCGACCACGGTACGCCCGTCCCGCGTCCGGACCCGCACCCAGGTACGGCGCGGGTGGATGAACAGCGAGCCCATCAACCCGAGGATGGCGAGCAGGATCCCGGCCAGCGCCAGGTGCAGACCAGGTGTGTGGCTGATCTGCAGCTTCACCCACCGGTCGTACGAATCGAAGGTGATCGAGCCACGGTTGTCCGGCAGCTTGAAGCTCTGCCCCGGCGCGAGCTGGAACCGCAGCTTGTCACCGCCGTCCCCCTCGAACTGGGTCAGCTTCGACTTGTCCAGCTGGTAGACCGACTGCGGCTTGCCCGTCTCGACCGACGGCCGGCCGTAGTACGCCGTCATCGCCAGCACCGGGTTGAGCGCGTCCGGGAAGACCGACGTCGGCCCGCGCTGCGGATCGATCACGCCGGTCGGCAGGAAGAACCCTTCGAAACCGAGCTGTTCGGGCCGCGCGTCCGGCGCCTTGATCACCCCGAACGACGAGAAGTTGCTGTCCTGCGGCAGGAACGGCGCCGGCCCGGAGAAGGCGACCTCACCCTTCCCGTCCCGGACCGTCACCTTCGGCGCATAGCCATGGCCGAGCAGGTGCACGTCGGTACCGTCGACCTGCAACGGATGGTTCACCTGCAGGTCATACGACTTCGCCGGCGAGTCCGGCGTCTCCTGGTACGTGATCGGCGCCTTGAACTCGCGCGCCGCCCCCCGCTGCGGGCCGTCGGTCTGGAACTTGACCGTGAAGCTGTCCACCTTCAGCGAGAACGGCGGCAGGTTGTCCGGCTTGAACACCCGGCCCGGGCTGAAGTCGTCGTACTGCGCGATCGAGTTGGAGAACTCGTTGCCCACGACAACCAGTACGGTGCCGTGGTAGCCGAACAGCGCACCCCAGGCGGCGCCGATCAGCGCCAGGATCAGGGAGAAGTGGAAGAGCAGGTTGCCCGCCTCGCGCAGATAGCCACGCTCAGCCGCCACCGCACCGTCGTACAGCTCGACCCGGAACCGCCGCCGGCGCAGCTCGGTCGCGGCCAGCTCCAGCACGTCACCGTCGGTACCGGCCTCGAAGGACTGGTATCCCGCCAGCCGGTCGAGGTTGCGCGGCGGCTTCGGCGGCCGGGCCCGCATCGCCTTCAGGTAGACCTGCAGCCGCGGCACCACACAGCCGATCAGCGAGATGAACAGCAGCAGGTAGATGGCCGAGAACCAGGCCGACTTGTAGACCGAGAACAACCCGAGCTTGTCGTAGAACGGGCCGAGCTTCGGGTGCGCCTCGAAGAAGTCGGAGACCTTGACCGGATCGATCGCGGTCTGCGGGATCAGCGACCCCGGCACCGCGCCCAGCGCGAGCAGGAAGAGCAGTACCAGCGCCGTCTTCATCGAGGTGAGCTGCCGCCAGGTCCAGCGCAGCCAGCCGATCAGGCCGAGCTGGGGCAGGTCGGGTGGCGGGGCGGGTGCCTCGACGCGGTCCTTCACATCCGTCACGTCACACCGCCGATCCGAAGTTGGCGACCCATTGCCTGAGCTCGGCGGTCATCGAGTCCCACACTCCTGTCAGCAGCAGTAGCCCCACGGCGATCATCAGCACGCCGCCGATCCGGATCACCATCACCTGGTGCTTGCGCACCCAGGCGACCGCGCCGAGCATCCGCCGGAAGGCGAGCGCCGCGACGATGAACGGGATGCCCAGCCCGAGGCTGAACACCAGCGCCAGGATCGCACCCCGGCCGGTACTTCCCTCGGTCGCGGCCAGGTTCATCACCGTACCGAGGGTCGGCCCGATACACGGCGTCCACCCGAAGCCGAACAGCACGCCGAGCAACGGCGCCGCCGCGATCCCCACGGCCGGCACCCGGTGCACGCGCACGTCGCGCTGCGCGAAACCGAAGCCACCAAGGAAGATCAGGCCGAGCAGAACCGTCGCGCCACCGAGCACCTTGGTGATCACCGCCTGGTGATCGAGCAGCGCGTTGCCGACGGCACCGAACAGCACGCCGGTCAGGATGAACACCGCGGAGAAGCCGGCCACGAACAAGCTCGTCCCAGCCAGCATCCGGCCGCGGCGCTCGGATCCGAGCTCGGCCGCGGACAGCCCGGTCACATAGGACAGGTAGCCCGGTAACAGCGGGACCACGCACGGTGAGAAGAACGAGATCGCACCGGCCAGCACCGCGATCGGCAGTGCCACCAGCATCGAGCCAGTCATCGACTGGGCGAACCACTCACCCACTGTGCCGATTTCTTTGGTCAACTCGCGGCAGCATCATGCACCATTCCGAGCAGGGTCTGCTTGGTCACGCTGCCGATCACTCGGGACGCGACCTTGCCCTGCTTGTCGATCACGATCGTCGCCGGGATCGAGCTCGGCGAGATCTTCTGGCCCCGGAACAGCAGCAACTGCTTGCCGGACGGGTCGTAGATGCTCGGGTACGGCACCTCGAAGGCCTCGACGAACCGCTTGGCCGGCGCCGGGTCCAGATCGCGCGTGTTCAGGCCGATGAACTGGACGCTCGACCCGAGCTCCTTGGCCGCGGCACTGAAGTCCGGCGCCTCCTTGCGGCAGGGCGGGCACCACGATCCCCACACGTTCAGCACGGTGACCTTGCCGGTCTGGTCGGCGAAGTTCCATTCCTTGCCGTCGAGCGTGGTGCCCTTGAAGTCGGGCGCCTTCTCCCGGTCGGCCGGCGCGAAGCTGGAGACCCGGCCGCTGCCGCTGACGAAGCCGGTCTGCCCCTGGCGGGTGTCCTTCACGTCCTGACCCGAACTGCAGGCGGTGGCGGCCAGCAGCACGGCGGCCGCGACGGACGTAGTACGGACGAATCGCATCACGCGCCGCCGGTGAACTTCTTGGGCTGCTTGACCGGGAGCAGGTCCTTGGCGGGTTCGGCGTAACCGACCGAGACGATCGCGTCGCCGTGGAAGGTGAACGAGGTCAGGCTGGCCAGGCTGCACTGCCGTTTGCGTGGGTCGTGCAGCATCCGGCGGTGCTCGACCGCGGACCGGACGATCCAGATCGGCAGCTGGTGCGACACGATCAGCGCTTCGTGCCCGGCTGCCTTTTGCCGGGCCGTCTCGATGGCGTCGCGCATCCGGCGTACCAGCTGGCTGTACGGCTCGCCCCAGGACGGCTTCCACGGGTTCCGCAGCAGCCACCAGGCACTCGGCTGGCGCAGCGCGCCGTCGCCGACGCCGAACTTCTTGCCCTCGAACTGGTTCGCGGCCTCGATCACCCGCTCGTCGATCTCGGGCGTCAGGCCGAACACCTTGGCGATCGGCTCCATCGTCTCCTGGGCCCGCTCCAGCGGCGAGCTGACCAGGTGCACGATGTCGCGGCCGGCCACGTGCTCGGCGACCCGGTCGGCCATCTTGCGGCCGAGTTCGGACAGGTGGAAGTCGGGAATCCGGCCGTACAGCACGCCGGTCGGGTTGTGCACCTCGCCGTGACGCATCAGGTGCACGACCGTCGTTTCGGTCACCGTCGCCGGTCCCTTCAGTTCTCTACGGCCGCTGCCGCGCGGGCGGCGGAGGCAAGTGCGGTCTCGAGCTGGGCCAGCGCGTCGTCGTCGATGGCGGCGCTCACGAACCAGGCCTCGAAGGCGCTCGGCGGCAGGTAGACGCCGGCGTCCAGCATGGCATGGAAGAAAGCGGCGAACCGTGGCAGCACCTGGGCTCCGGCATCGGCGAAGTCGCGGATCGGCTCGCTTGCCTCCTCCGATTCCACGAAGAAGACACTGAAGAGGTTCCCGGCGTTCTGGATGACGTACGGCACACCTTCCTTGTCCAGCGCCGTGCCGACCAGTCGCCGGATGGTGGCCGAGGTCTGATCGAGCTTCGCGTAGACCTCGTCGGTCGCCAGCCGCAGCGTGGCCAGACCGGCCGCGGTGGCGACCGGGTTCCCCGACAGCGTGCCGGCCTGGTAGACCGAACCCTCCGGCGCGAGGTGGGCCATCACGTCGGCGCGGCCACCGAACGCCGCCGCCGGGAAGCCGCCGCCCATCACCTTGCCGAACGTCATCAGGTCGGGCTGGACGCCGTCCACCCCGTAGTAGCCGGAGCGGGTGATCCGGAAGCCGGTCATCACCTCGTCGGAGATGAACAATGCACCGTTGGCCTTGCAGATACCGGCCAGGAAAGCGTTGAAGTCGTCGAGCGGCGGGACGACCCCCATGTTGCCGGGCGAGGCCTCGGTGATGACGGCGGCGATCTGGTCGCCGTACTGGGCGAAGGCGGCGGTGACGGCTGCCTGGTCGTTGTACGGCAGGACGATCGTGTCGGCGGTGGTCGCTTCGGTGACACCCGGCGTACCGGGGATGCCGAGGGTGATGACGCCCGAGCCCGCCTGGGCCAGCAGCGCGTCGACGTGGCCGTGGTAGCAGCCGGCGAACTTGACGATCTTGTCCCGACCGGTGAACCCGCGGGCCAGCCGCAGCGCCGACATCGTCGCCTCCGTGCCCGACGAGACCAGCCGGACCTTGTCGACCGGTGTCCGGCCGACGATCTCCTCGGCCAGCAACACCTCGTTCTCGGTCGGCGTCCCGTACGACGTACCGCGACTGACCGCGGCCTGGACTGCCGCCGTCACCTCGGGGTGCGCGTGCCCGAGCAGCATCGGCCCCCAGGAACAGACCAGGTCGACGTAGGTGTTCCCGTCGACGTCGGTGATGTGACATCCGTCACCGGAGGCCATGAAGCGCGGAACGCCGCCGACCGCCCGGAACGCGCGGACCGGGGAGTTCACCCCGCCCGGGGTGACGGCGGAGGCTCGGTCGAACAAGCTGGCTGACTGCTCAGTGAGGTCGGGCACGGCGGCCATTCTCCCCGACAGACCAGTACGCCGGGTGGGCGGGGAGCACGCTCTCATCGGGCAGTTCTTGGAGTAAGCAGTCTCCAGGGGGTTCACAGGTCGGTTGTTACGCGCCAGTATGGGTACCCGGTGACCGTCCGTGCACTGTCTGCGCCCGACTCGTAACCCACACCCGGGACGCGCGTTAGACCCGATAACGGACGGTGGCACCGGTACACGACGAGCAGATTTGCCCGCGGTGTGGGGCGGGGCAGGTCGATGAGTCACGGAGGGGATCATCGATGGCGAAGGGCAAGCGTCGCGCCATGGGCGGGAGCGGGTGGCGTCAGGTGGCGCCACTGATCCCGCTGGCGTTGTTCGCGAGCGCGTTCACCGTCAGCGCCACCGACGATCCGGCGGTCGCCACGGCGGCGCTGGATCAGGGCCTGGGGAAGAACAACCCGGTCGTCGTACCGAAGCAGCCGATCGATGACCCCGCGAACGTGGCGGTCGCCGGTGTGGTCGGCAATGGTGTCGACCCCGGTGAGCAGCCGACCCAAGTGGTCTCCGGCCTGTCTCGCAACGGCATTCCCAACGCGGCACTGAAGGCGTACTCGCGGGCTCAACAGGTGATGGCGCAGGCCGATCCGACCTGTCAACTGCCGTGGACCCTGGTGGCCGCGATCGGCCGGGTCGAGTCGAACCACGGCCGTTTCGGCGGCAACTCGCTGATGACGAACGGTGTCGTCACGCCGGGCATTCTCGGCCCGCGGCTGGACGGTACGGGCACGGCGAAGATCACCGACACCGACGGCGGCAAGCTCGATGGCGACGCGGCGTACGACCGCGCGGTCGGGCCGATGCAGTTCATCCCGCAGACCTGGCAGCTGATGGGCGTCGACGGTGACGGCGACGGGGTGAAGAACCCGCAGGACATCGACGACGCGGCGATGTCGACGGCCGTCTACCTGTGCTCCGGCAGCGGGAACCTGTCCAAGGCTTCCGACCTCAACGCCGCAGTCCTGCGCTACAACCACTCCCAGCAGTACGTCGACCTGGTGATCAGCATCGCCAAGGCGTACGCGGGTGGCAGCTGGATCGCCGTCGGCAACGGCACCGAGGGCGACGACCAGGGCGTCGACCGGGCCGGTGGCGTGGTCGGCGATCCGAACATCGACGCGCCGGCCGACCAGAACCTGCCGCAGGCGGTCAACCTGCCGACGTACCCGGGCGTGAAGCCGACCCCGACGCCGACGATGGTTCAGGGCGGCGACGGCAAGCCGACCACGTCCCCGACCAAGCGGCCACCGACGACCACCAAGCCGTCGACCCCGCCGAGCTCGAAGCCACCGACGCCCAAGCCCAGCACCCCGCCGACCAGCAAGCCGCCGACGACCCAGCCGCCGGCCGCCCCGCCGGTGATCGCCAAGCTGCAGACCTCGGTCGGCCTGGTCGTCGGCACGGTCGGCAGCACGCTGACCGAGCTGACCAAGGCGACCACCTACTGCCAGTCGGAGCTGGCGAAGGTGACCATCACCCACCCGACCCAGCAGCAACTGCAGAAGTGCGTGACCGCGTACCAGACCGGCGGCACCAAGGCCGTCGACCAGGTCATCCGCAACCTGCTCTCGCTGCTCGGTCTGCTCGGCGTCCTCGGAGGCGGCCTCCTCGGCGGCTGAGCGGACACCCCAAGGCCGGCGCGCCTGCCCCCACCCCTCCCTTGGGCGCGCCCCTGGCGACGCCACGGAACCTCTCCCCCCGGTTTCGTGGCGTCGCCCTTTACGTGATCAAGCGCTTAATTGAGGATGTTTCAGCTTTCCGCTCGGAAGCCGAGGCTCAGGCGAAGCGTTTGGTGATCTGCTCCATCCGGTCGACCAGGTCCAGGTCGTAGGCGACGCCGGGGACGTAGAAGATCACGTAGTCCGCGCCGGCCTCGAGCGCGGCCTCGACCTTGTTCGCGATCTCGTCCTCGGTGCCGATCAGGTTGTCGTTGTCGAACTTTTCGCGGTTCATCGGGCCGAGCGCCTTCTCCGTCGCCTTGACCGGGTCGTCGCCCTTGTCGATCGGGAACGCGTTGATCCCGGTCGACTTGATGATCTCGTCGTAGTCGCGCCCGATCGCGTCGCAGTGCCCCTTGAGGATCGCGGCCTTCTCCTTGATCACCTCGGGGTTGCCGCCGCCGATGTTGGCCGCGTCGGCGTACTTGGCGACCAGCTTCAGGGTGACGTTCGGCCCGCCGCCGCCGATCCAGAAGCTCGGGTGCGGCTTGCGCACACCCTTCGGCTCGTTGATCGGCTTGTCGATCGAGTAGTACTTGCCGTCGAAGACCGGCTCGTCCTCGGTCCACATCTTGTAGATGATCTCGGTGGCCTCGCGGAACGCGCCCATCCGGTCCTTGAGCTCCGGCCACTCGTAGCCGTAGGCCTTCCATTCGTGCTCGTACCAGCCCGCGCCCAGTCCGGCGTACAGCCGGCCGTGGCTGGCGACGTCGACGGTCGAGGCGATCTTGGCGTAGAGGGCCGGGTTGCGGTAACCGTTGCAGCCGACCATCTGGCCGATGTTCACCCGCTTGGTGTCGCGGGCCAGCGCCGCAGTCGCGGTCCAGGCCTCGAAGGTGCTCTCGGTGCTCGGCTCCGGCACCGTGTGGAAGTGGTCGAACAGCCAGATGGAGTCCCAGGACCCCTCGTCGGCCTTCTTCGCGACGGCCGTCATCGCCTCCCACTGCTCGACGGGGTCACTGAACCCCGCCAGATCCATCTTCCATCCCTGGGGAACGAACAATCCGAACCGTGTAGTCATACCTCCATCCAATAGGTGAGGTGCCGAGCCGGTCCAGCACCTCACCTACTGAATTACCACTGAATAACCACACTCCAACTTCTTAATCCGACTCCTAGCGGGCGCTCAGCACACCGGCTCCGAAGGCGGCGCCGTCGCGGTGGACGGCTCTGGCGGCGAGGATGGTGTTCAGCAGGATGGGCTGCAGCTTGCCGCCGAACTCCTGCCGGGTGAGGGCGGCCACTCCGGCCGCTGACGGGGCCGAGGCGGAAGTACCGAAGAAGCGGCACTGGCCTTCCACTGCGGTCGGGCAGGTGCCGGAGCCGAACGGTCCTACGCCGCTGACCGAGACGCCGTCAGAGGCAGTCCAGTACGGCGCCGGGAAGCTCCGGGACAGCGGGCCGCTGGTTCCCTTGCACGGACCGGGCTTGTTGCCCGGGCAGCGCGTCGTGGTGATGATCTGGGTCGGGCCGGCCGCGCTGAACGCCTCCAGCGCGATCGTCTTCGGGTCGACCGAGGTGCTGGCGTTGACCGCGCCGGCGCTGGTCGCGAAGCCCAGGTAGTTGGAGTCCGGGTTCATCGAGCCGGCCCGCTCCGGCGGGTCGATCGTCTGTACGCCGGCCGACAGCGCGCGCCAGCGCAGGTCGAGCACCGGCGCCTTCTTGGCCGACGAGGTGCCCTGGACGTCCACGACGAGCTTGGCGGGCTGCGCCACTCCGGTCGTGTTCTCGTAGATGAACTGCTCGATGGTGTCGCCGACCCCATCGGCCTGGACCGCGTTGCTGGCCGCGAGGCACTTGGTGCCGGTGGCATCCATCAGGTACAGGTTCAGGTCGGTGAACCCGCCCTGGCCCGCGGTCGGGAAGACGGCGCGCGGCTCACTCCACTGCAGCGTCGGCATGACCGTCGCACCGGGCAGCAGGTTGAGGTCGTACGTCGTGTCCTCGCCACGCAGCTTCACCACGTTGTCGACCGCGTTCGGGCAGCCGGTGAACGGCCCGACGGCGCCGTCGGGTCCCTGGCCGGTACCGACGGCCGTGACCCTTGGTGCGTGCCGGCCACCGAGGTTGCCGGCCGACGAGCTGACCCAGATGCCGTGCTGAGCGAGGCCCTCCGCGGTCGCCGCGCCGATGCCCTGCTGGAAGGCCGGCTCGTCGTCGAGCGCGATGTCCTCGGCGATCATCGTCACGCCCGCGTTGGCGAGCTCGTGGAACGCCTCGACGTACTCGGCCGTGGTGTCCCGCGTGCTGGCGTAGGCGAGCTTCGCGTCGGGGGCGAGGTCGTGGATGATCTCGAGCATCGCGGTGCCTTCGTCATCGTCGTACGCCGCCTGCCGCAGGACCTGTACGTCGGCCGGCAGTTCCCCCTGCGCGACGGACTCGGCCAGGTGATCGACATCGCCGGAGATGGCACCGACCTTCTGCCCCTTGCCGGTCAGCCCCCGAGCCTGAGCCAGGTCGGCCTTGTGCAACTGCACACTCTCGGCCTCGATCGGCCCGGCGTCGACCGCCGGCCGCAACGAGGGCCGCAACGCGCTGACCCAGCCGAGCGCCGCCACCGCGTCGAGCTTGTCGTACGGAACGGTCGTGGACAGCAGACCGGTCGTCGGTAGATCAGCCCCCGGCACAGCCTTGAAATCGGCCGCGTTCTTCAGCACCGACACCCCGAGCGAGGTGAGCGACGCCTCCTGCTGAGCGGTCACCGGTGAAGCAGCGTAGATCTGCACCCCGATCCGCCCACTGTTGCTGATCCCCAGCGAACGCGCCTCGGGCGAGGCCGTACTGACCTTCGCCTTCGAGGCAGCGGCCGCCAGTGCCGCGCTGTCCCTCAACAGTGTCGGAATCTTCGATGGTTGAGCCGCAACCGGTGCGGCCACCGCAGGCTGTACCACCGCCGCGGCAACCAATGTCGGAGCAATCAACAACAAACTGCTCGCCAGATACGTCGACCTCTTCACAGAGAACCCCTCCCCTAGCCTCACGAACCTCGCACCACGGTGACCCACCAGCCAGACCCTGTCCAGAGCTACCTCAGACAACGAGGGGAATCCCCATTCACCCGCCCAAGTTCAGTCAACTGTTCACCGAAGCCGCACCGTTGATCGCCAACGGCAACCACAATCGGGACGCCCCACCCGAGGAAGGCGGCCGCTGGCCGGTCAGCGTCGTACTCCGCCCGCCGGCCGACTCCCCACTGAGCCGGACCCTCGACCAGCTGACCACCGAAGCTGCAGCGCTGGCCGGCGGGGGCCACTGGCAGACCGGCCAACGAGGCTCAGCCCACCTCACGGTCCGGGCGCTCGAGTACTACCGCCCCATCGTCGACCCCGACGAGCCGGCCATCAAGCGCTACCGCTCCGCCATGGAACGAGCAGCCACCGGCCCCGCCCGGCTCGAGGTCACCGGCCTCACCCTCACCCGCGGCACAGTGATGGCCTGCGCCGTCCCCCTCGACGACCAGGCCGACCTCTTCATGGACCAACTCAGGTTCGAACTGGGCCCCGACGCCTGGCACGAACTCCCCGACGGCCGCCGCGACATCTGGTACCTCAACCTGCTCCACTTCACCACCGACATCCCCGACCCGGCCGGACTCATCGACTGGGTCCAGGCCCGCCGGCACACCTCCTACGGGCAGGTCGTCATCGATACGGCCGAGCTCGTCCGGTTCTGGCATGTTCCGGGCGGCTCACGGCCGTACATGCGGCCCGAAGTACTGGGCAGTGCTTACCTCAGAAACGAGGTCGGCGGGGGGAATCTTGCGGAGTGAGAGCGCTCTAGTTCCGGAACCGGTGGGCTATTGACGCCATCGGTCGGAGGGCTGAGAGTCGGGCGCGACGCGTGCGTGAGGCTCGCGCAGCGAAGCTGGAGGAGTCGCCCATGCCCAGGTGGCCTGTCAATCGATCGATTCGTTCCAGACGGCGGACGGCGGTGGTCAGCTCCGTCGCGTTGCTGGCCGGACTGCTGCCGCTCGGGGTGGCGGCGCAGGCCAACGCCGATGACCCGGCGCCGCTCGTGCTGGCGGCGTTCGAGGGCGGCGAGCAGTTCGCCTCGCCGCCCAACGCCGGCATCTTCGGGTGGGGCAGCGATGCCGACGACCCGCCGACGATGGAGTTCCAGGCCCGCGCCGACGCGCCGGCCGGCGACAAGGTGCTGCACGGCACGTACAACATCAGCGGGTACGGCGGTCTCAGCCACGACGTGCAGTACGACCAGAACCCGCAGGACTGGTCGACACACAAGGGCATCCGGTTCTGGTGGTACGGGCAGAACACCGCGCCGCTGCCGCCTGGCTCGGGCAAGCGGATCTTCTTCGAGATCAAGGACGGCGGCGCGAACGCCGAGGCGTCGGAGCTGTGGAACACCAGCTTCACCGACGACTGGCAGGGCTGGCACCTGGTCGAGATCCCGTTCGCCGACCTGGCATACCGCGGTGACTACCAGCCCGTCGGCGGTATCGACCACGTGCTGAACCTCGACAAGATGTGGGGCTACGCGATCACCATGCCGGTCGGGACTCCTGGTGAGTTCGCGATCGACCAGGTCGAGGTCTACGGCAAGGCCGACCCGGCGCTGAAGGCGAGCGTCGTCACCGACGCCGACGTCTATCCGGTCAAGGAAGGCGGTACGGCGAAGGTCAAGCTCAGCATCGCCACCACCGGTTCCGTACCGCTGGAAGAGCCCGTCACGGTCGAGTACCGCACCGGAACCGGCACCGCCGGAGCAGGCGACTACACCCCGGTCTCCGGCGTCATCACCTTCCCGGCCGGTACGCCGTCAGGCGCATCCCAGACCGTCAAGGTCATCACCCAGCGCGACACCACGGCCGAGGTCGCCGAGACCATCCCGCTGGACCTCACCGTCACCGGCGCGAAGCCGCCGGTCACCCAGCCGAAGGTCGTCATCAACGCGCACGACCTCCCGTACCTGAACCCGGCCCTGCCCGTGAAGACCAGGGTCCAGGACCTGCTCGGCCGGATGACGCTGGCCGAGAAGGTCGGCCAGATGACCCAGGCAGAGCGCAACGCGCTGCGCTCCAAGAGCGACATCGCGACCTACGCCCTCGGCTCGCTGCTGTCCGGCGGTGGCTCCGTACCGTCGCCGAACACCCCGGCCGCCTGGGCCGCGATGATCGACACCTTCCAGCTGAACGCGCAGGCGACCCGCCTGCAGGTGCCGCTGATCTACGGCGTCGACGCGGTCCACGGCCACAACAACGTGATCGGCGCGACGATCCTCCCGCACAACATCGGGATCGGCGCGACCCACGACCAGGATCTGGCCCAGAAGACCGGCGAGGTGACCGCGGCCGAGGTCCGGGCCACCGGCATCCCGTGGGACTTCGCCCCCTGCCTCTGCGTCGTCCGCGACGACCGCTGGGGCCGCTCGTACGAGGGCTACAGCGAGGACCCCGCGCTGGTGAAGGTGATGGCCAGTGTCATCACCGGTATGCAGGGCAAGGCCGACGGCAGCGAGCTGAGCAAGTACAACAAGGTGCTCGCGACCGCCAAGCACTACGTCGGCGACGGCGGTACGACGTACGGGTCGTCCACGACGGGCAGCTACAAGATCGACCAGGGCATCACCAAGGTGACGCAGAAGCAGCTCGAGGACATCCACCTCGCGCCTTTCAAGACCGCGGTCGACCTCGGAGTCGGCACCGTGATGCCGTCGTACTCGAGCGTCGAGATCCTCGATGACAACGGCGCGACGATCAGTGGTCCGACCAAGATGCACGGCGACGCCGCACTGATCAACGGCACGCTGAAGGACAAGCTGGGCTTCAAGGGGTTCGTGATCAGCGACTGGCAGGCGATCGACCAGCTGCCGGGTGACTACCCGAGCGACATCCGGACGTCGATCAACGCCGGCCTCGACATGATCATGGTGCCGACCAACTACCAGGGCTTCACGCAGGGCCTGACCGACGAGGTCACCGCCGGCCGGGTCACCCAGGCCCGGGTGGACGACGCCGTCAGCCGGATCCTGACCGAGAAGTTCAAGCTCGGCCTGTTCGAGCACCCGTACGCCGACAAGACCCGGCTCGGTACTGTCGGATCGGCGGCCCACCGCGCGGTCGGCCGGGAGGCGGCGGCCAAGTCGCAGGTACTGCTCAAGAACGAGGGCAACCTGTTGCCGTTGGCACCGACCGCCAAGGTCTACGTGGCCGGCAGCAACGCCAACGACCTGGGCAACCAGATGGGCGGCTGGAGCATCACCTGGCAGGGCGGCTCCGGCAACACCACCACCGGTACGACGATCCTCGACGGGATCAAGCATGTCGCACCGGCGGCCACGTTCAGCCAGGACGCCTCGGCTCCGCTGACCGGGTACGACGTGGGCGTGGTCGTCGTCGGCGAGAAGCCTTATGCCGAAGGGATCGGCGACGTCGGCAACAACGGCCGGACGCTCGGCCTGACTGTCGCCGACAAGGCCGCCGTGGACAAGGTGTGCGGCGCGATGAAGTGTGTCGTGCTGGTCGTCTCCGGCCGGCCGCAGATGATCGCTGACCAGCTCGGCAAGATCAACGCGCTGGTCGCGTCGTGGCTGCCGGGCACCGAGGGCGCCGGCGTGGCGGACGTACTGTTCGGCACGAAGCCGTTCAGCGGCCGACTGCCGGTCACCTGGCCGAAGTCGGAGGCCCAGGAGCCGATCAATGTCGGCGACGCGGCCTACGACCCGCAGTACCCGTTCGGCTGGGGTCTCACTACGCAGGCGTCTGCCCAGGAGAACGTCTCGGACACGCGTCGGGACCTGCTGCGCCGGGCTTCGTCTGACGTGAATGTCGTTGCCGCCGCGGCGCATCTCGACCAGGCCCTGAAGGTGAAGGACTGGTCGGGGCCGCAGGCAACGACCGTACTGGCCGAGCTCGGTCAGGCGGCAGCGGCTCTGCAGCTGACGACGGCGGACACCTCCAACGAGGACGACGCCGTCGTCACCGGGGCCCGCTGGATTGCCCAGAACAAGATCGGCCAGAACCTCAACGAGGCGGCATCGAAGCTCACCTCCGATGCTGAGCACCTGGCGCTGAGCGGCGAGCTCAGCAACGCGATCGCGAAGCTGACCGCGGCTTACAACCTGTAAGAACCAAGACGAGGGGGCCGGCGAGTTGCACCTCGCCGGCCCCCTCTGCATTCTCAGACCGTCACTAGCTCACGGTCACTGGAGGGCTTTTGCTGAGCGGCGGACAGCTTGTTCGGCCACCACGCCTTCCGGCCTAGCAGGACCATGATGGAGGGCAGCATCACGATCCGGACCAGGGTGGCGTCGATCAGTACGGCGACCGCCAGGCCGACGCCCATCTGCTTCATCTCGATCATCCCGAGCGAGGCGAAGACAGCGAACACCGAGACCATCACGGCCGCCGCGCTCGTCACCACGCCGGCCGATTCGGTGATGCCCTTGCGTACCGCCTCCTGTGGCGACAGTCCGTCGCGGACGCCTTCACGGATCCGCCCGAGGACGAACACGTGGTAGTCCATCGACAGCCCGACCAGGATGACGAACAGGAACACCGGGATCCACGACACCACGAAGCCGGGTGAAGTGAAGTCCAGCAACCCTTCGGCCCAGGTGTGCTGGAAGACCAGGGACAGTACGCCGAAGCAGGCCGCGACCGATGCCAGATTGAGCAGTGTCGTGACAAGCGCGATCGCCAGGCTGCGGAAGGTGAACACCATCATCACCAGCGTCAGGATGAGCACGAACGCAATCACGTAGGGCAGTTGATCCCGCTGGTGCTGCCCGTAGTCGACCGACTGCGCCGTCTCCCCACCGACGGCCCATTTCGTCGACCCCAGCGCTTGCGGAACCAGCTCATCACGCAGCTTCTCCAGAGCCAGCCGCGCATCCTCACTCGTATCCGGCCGCACCGACACCAACGTCAGTACGCCGGTATCTCCCGCCTGCCTCATTTCATCGCCGGCCACGAACTCACCGCCGCTGACCGCCAACTGCTGCAGCTTGGCCAGCCCCGCTTCGGCATCATTGCCCTGCGCAACAATGTCGAAACTCATCCCCTCCGAGGGAAACGCCTTCTGCAGCGCCGTCATCGTCTTCACCTCGGGAATGCTCTGCGGCAGAGTGTTCAAACCACCCGGCTCGGTCTTCATCCCCAGCGCCGGTACTGCGAGCGCCACCACCGCGACGGTCGAGATCACCAGCGCGACCTTGGGAAAGCGCAGTACGGGAGCCAGAATCCGCCGGCTGATGCCACCCGGCCCGATGCGACGGTTGAGCCGCCACAGCAACGGAACGCGCGGGCGGTCGACCCGATGCCCCAGCTTCGCCAACAGCGCCGGCAGCACGGTGAGCGATCCGAGTACCGCCACCGCGACGACAACGATCGTCGCCGTGGCCATCGACGAGAAGACCGGGTCCTGCGCGACGTACAGGCCGGCCATCGAGACGATGACGGCGAAGCCGGAGATCACCACCGAGTGCCCCGAGGTCGCTGCGGCGATCTCGACGGCGTCGACCGTGCCATGACCTCGCCGCCGTTCCTCGCGCTCGCGTTTGAGGTAGAAGAGCGAGTAGTCGACGCCGACCGCCATACCGATCAGCAGCACGACGTTCGCCACCGAGCCGCCGTCCGGGAAGGCGTAGGACAGCGGCGCATAGAACCCGAGCGCCGCGCCGACGGCTGAGAACGCGAGCAGGACAGGGATTCCGGCCGCGATCAGCGCACCGAAGGCGAGCAGCATCAGCCCGAACGTCAACGGCAGACTGATCTTCTCCGCCCGGGCGAGGTCGTCGCCGACCTGCTTCCAGATCCCCTTGTCCAGCGACGCGCCACCGGCCTGCTCGATCGTCAGGTCCGGATTCGCCTTCTGTACCTCACCCGTTGCTGCAAGCAACTTGTCGACGTTGTCGGCGGCGTCGTCCTCGTTACCCTTCAACGAGATCGGCAGCAGCGCGGCCTTGCCGTCGCCCGACCAGACCGGCTGCCCCACCGAGGCCACCGCGTCGATCGCCGTCATCTTCTGCCGCAACTGCGCGAACGCTGCGGTAGCAGCCGCCTTGTCCAGCGGACCGTCCGGGTCGGTCAGCAGGACCGTCTCGCTCGGCTTGCCCTCCAGCCCGGCATCCCGAATCAGCTCCGAGGCGGTACCGGACTGCCCGATCCAGGTGTCCTCGGCCTTCGTCTTCTGGGTGGGTATCGCGATCATCAACCCGACCGCAACGACGACAAGCATCAGCCAGAAGCCGATCGCCCGCCATGGATGGGTAGCACTCCAGCGCGCGACCCGCACCGTCACCGATCCCCTGCTCATCCTGGTCAACCTCTCGCCGTCCCCGCACGGGCGCTCTACCCGCTCCCCCCGAGCCTGGCGGCTAGCTGCAGACTTCTCAGGAGTGTCAGCCCCCACGAAGGGGTAGTGCTAGGTCTACCCGCACCTATCCCCACCCGTACTCGTGTCGCGCCCCCACATCTTGAGCCCACCCAAGCCACCGGCGGGCTACCGCGTCGGGTAGGGGCCTCGAATTGGCTGGCTCGGTCCGGCGCATCTCGCCCTAGGTTGTGGCGAGTCGGGTTGCCTAGGGCACCTTGTGCACGGGATGGGCGTTCTACTCGCGAGTAGATGGCTGGGCGGTGCACAAAGTGGGAGCCAAGGGGGCAACAACAGCGAGCCCACGCCGCACAGCCTCAAGCGATCCAGTCCGACACCGGACTGGCAGGGCCGACTCTGTGCTTCGCCTGAGCATCCTGCGGGCACCCCGACGCTCAGACCGAGCACAAGGTGGGGCCATGTACGCCGGCCCCGGCCCGGCCATCCGAGCTGCCCACCCAACACAGCACACCACAACTGGTCGGGTGGGCTCACGCAACACGAGCACGGGTGGGGATATGTACGCCGGCCCCCAGGGTCATGCGGGGATGGATCTTGAGCGGAGACGCCTCAGCATGCGGGCGTCTTCGAAGCCGACCGATCGGGCGGCGGATTCGACGGTTGTGCCGTGGCTGATTAGGTGTTCGGCTCGCTCGAGGCGGAGGAGTTGCTGGTAGCGCAAGGGGGTGAGGCCGGTGGCCTGGGTGAAGATGCGGGTCAACGTCCGCTCGCTCACCCCCACGCCGGCTGCCAGGTCGGCCAGGCGGAGCTGGTCGGCGTACCGGCTGTCGATGATGTCCTGGACTCGGTGGGCGAGGTCGCTGAGGTGGCCGCGGTGGCGGAGCATCGCGCTCTCTTGGCGGTCGTCGCCGTTGCGGCGGGCGTAGACGACCATCTGGCGAGCGACGCGCGCCGCCGCCTCGGCTCCGCGAGCGGCGGCGACCAAATGCAGCGCCAGGTCGATCCCGCTGGCGATCCCCGCCGAGGTGATCACCCGGTCGTCCACGACGTACAGGACATCGCGGACCATATGCGCCTTCGGGTACCGCGCCGCAAGCTCGTCCGTGAGGTCGTGATGCGTCGTGTAGCGCCGCCCGTCGAGCAGACCGGCCGCACCGAGCGCGTCGGCGCCGGAGCACACGCTCGCCACTGAACCACCAGCCGCATGATGAGCCTGCAGCCGATGCTTGGCCATCGCCGACATGTGCGGAGTCGGCGTGAACCGCGGCGACCGCCAACCCGGTACGACGATGAGGTCGGCGCACCCAAGCTCCGGCCACTCCAACCGCGCCGTGATCGGCACCCCTTGCGCGGTAACGATCTCCGACGACTCCGCGACGTAGGTCAGGTCGTAGCCGTACCCGAGGTCGTTCGCGGTCGAGAACACCTGGGCCGGACCGGCGAGGTCCAGCAGGTGCAGCTTCGGCAGCAGGAAGAACACGACCCGGGTAGGCATGATCCGGTCAGGATGCCAGAACCGGCGGCGCCACCTCGTCCAGTGTCCGGATGGTGGCGAACCGGCCGGCCAGCACGTACTCGGTCCGCTCGGCGATCGTCTCCGTCGACAGCGTCCGCGGATCGGCCAGTACATCGGCCAGCGACGCGTCGGCCGGCATCGTCCAGTGCGGCAGCGGCATGGTCGCCGTCGCCTCGGTCACGAACGTCACGCCGTACCCGAGATCGGAGGCGACCCGGGCGGTCGTCTCGCAGCACTGCTCGGTCCGGATCCCGCTGACGACGACCTCGCGGACACCGTTCTCGGTGAGGATCTGCTGGAGATTGGTCGTGGTGAAGGCATTGTGCGCCGTCTTGGAGATCACCGGCTCGCCCTCGGCCGGCTCGAGTCCCTCGATCAGCCGGACATGCGGGCCGGCCGGGTCGAAGACGGTGCCGGTGCCGGGCTCGGTGTGCAGCACCCAGATCACCAGGTCGCCGTTCGCGCGAGCGGCGTGCACCAAGCGGTTCACCCGGTCGGCGATGTCGGGGTGGTCGACGACGCTCCAGTTCTCCCGGACACGGAAGGATTCCTGGACGTCGATCACGAGCAGAGCTGTCTGAGGCATGACTCCATCGTCAGCGCTCCGGTCTCCCGGGGTAAGGCTTCAACCGGCCCCGAGCCGGACCGATCTGGTCACGAGTCCCAAAGCCTTGACCGCAATCGGTCAGTCATCGGACGAATTCGAACCGTTACAAACTATTCCAAACACTGGACAACCCTGCTTACAGTGCCCGGGTCGGCCATGTGCACGCTCTCCCGGCCGACCAACCGCCCAGCACAAGTGAGGGGATTCCATGTCAGACAACCTGCCCCGCCGGCAAGTACTGCGAACCGCCGGCGCGCTCGGACTCGGCGCCGCCGCGGCCGGTGCGCTGAGCAGCACCGCGGACGCAAGCCCGGATAGGGTCGCCGCCATGAATGCGCAGCACGGTCATGGAAAGCTCGAGATCCGCAAGGATCCGTTCGGCACCACTCCCGAAGGCGTCGCGGTGGATGTCTACACGTTCACCAACGGCCGGACCACCATCTCGATGCTGACCTGGGGGGCGACCATCCAGCGGGTCGAGACGCCGGACCGGCGCGGCCGGGTCGAGAACATCAGCCTCGGCTTCGACAACCTCCCCGACTACGCGGCGCTGAGCCCGTACTTCGGCGCCACCATCGGGCGGTACGGCAACCGGATCGCCAAGGGCAAGTTCACCCTGGACGGTCACACCTACCAGATCCCGGTCAACGACGGCGAGAACGCGTTGCACGGCGGCACGACCGGCTTCGACAAGCGGGTCTGGAAGGCCAAGGTGGTGAAGACCGACAAGGCGGTCGGTGTCGCCTTCACCTATGTCAGCCCGGACGGCGAGATGGGCTTCCCGGGCGAGCTGACCAGCACGGTCACGTACACGCTCGACAAGCAGGACAACCTGCGGATCGACTACCTCGCGACGGTCACCGGCAAGCCGACCGTGCTCAACCTGACCAACCACGTCTACTTCAACCTCGCCGGTGAGGGCAGCGGCTCGATCGACGGCCACGTGCTGGAGCTGAAGGCCGCGAAGTACACGCCGGTCGACGCGGGCCTGATCCCGACCGGTGAACTGGCTCCGGTGGCCGGTACGCCGTTCGACTTCAACACCCCGACGGCGATCGGCAAGCGGATCCGTGACGACCACCCCCAACTGGTGATCGGGCGTGGGTACGACCACAACTTCGTCCTCAGCGGCAAGCCCGGCCACGACGGCCTGCGCTTCGCCGCCCGCTTCTGGGAGCCGACCGAAGGCCGCACGGTCACCGTGCACACCAGCGAGCCCGGCGCCCAGTTCTACAGCGGCAACTTCCTCGACGGCACCTTCCAGGGGATCGGCAACAAGTCGTACCGGCAGGGCGACGCCTTCGCCTTCGAGACCCAGCACTTCCCCGACTCCCCCAACCAGCCCACCTTCCCCTCCACCGTCCTCCGCCCCGGCCAGACCTTCACCTCCACCACCATCTACACCTTCGGCACGAAGTAGGCCGTACTACGGTCGGCTCATGCAGATCGTCGCCGTGCTGGCCATCGAAGGCGCTGTCGCGCTGGAGGTGGCCGGCGCGTGTCAGGTGTTCGCGGCCGCCTATGACCCGGTGAGCGGGGAGCCGCTGTACGACGTACGGGTGTGCGGCGACCAGGCCGGTACTACGGTGCGCGCGCACCGGGTCGAGATCTTCCGGGCGCACGCGCCGTACAGCTTCGAGCAGGCGTTGGAGGCTGACACGGTCATCGTGCCGGCGGCGTACCCGGCCTCGGCCGAGGTGGTCGCGCTCGTGCGGGAGGCGCATCGGCGAGGGATCCGGATCGCGTCGATCTGCACCGGTGCGTTCACGTTGGCGGCGGCCGGACTGCTCGATGGGCGGATGGCCGCGACGCATTGGGCGCATGCGGAGCGGCTCGCTCGTGAGTATCCGCAGGTCGAGGTGGCGACCGATGTGCTCTACCTCGACGACGGCGATCTGCTGACCTCGGCCGGCGTGACGGCCGGGCTCGACCTCTGCCTTCACCTGGTACGCCGGGACCATGGGTCGGCGGTCGCGGCCAATGTGGCACGGCGGCTGGTGATGGCTCCGCATCGCGATGGCGGCCAGGCGCAGTTCATCACTGCGCCGACCGTCGCCGGTGAAGGATCGTTGGAGCCGGTGACGCGCTGGATGCAGGAGCACCTCGCCGAGCCGCTGTCGCTCGCCTCGATCGCCGCCCACGCCTCGATGAGCACCCGCACGCTGAGCCGTCAGTTCCGTGCGCAGACCGGCAGTACTCCGCTCCAGTGGCTCATCCGCCTGCGCATCAACCGCGCACAGGAACTCCTCGAGACCACCGACCTCACCATCGACCAGATCGCCACCTCCTGCGGCTTCGGCAGCCCACTCCTGCTCCGCCAGCACTTCGCCAAAACCCTGTCGACGACCCCAACGGCATACCGGCGGACCTTCGCCCCGATTACCCTGCCCGGGTGACGATTCTGGCGGAGTACGACGAGGCGTGGGCTGCGCGGTACGAAGCGTTGGCGGCGAAGCTGCGGGAGGCCTTCGGGGACACCGTGACCGAGCTGGAGCACATCGGCAGTACGGCGGTACCGGGCCTGGTCGCGAAACCCGTCATCGACATCGCCGCCCGGGCGGTCTCGCTGGAAGTTGCCTCGGGCAAGGATCTGGAGCTCGCGGACCTCGGCTTCCAGCACGAGCCGGCCGGCCCGCCCGGCCGTCGCACCTACACACGCGTGGTCGACGGCATCCTCACCAGCAACCTGCACGTCTTCCCCGCCGACGCCTGGGACACCCTCAACCAGCGCATCCTCCGCGACCACCTCCGCGCCACCCCCGAGGCCGTCCGCCGGTACTCCGAACTGAAACGCCGACTCGCCACCGAAGGACTGTCCGGCTTCGACTACACCACCGCCAAGACCACCCTGATCCAGGAGCTGACCGACGACGCCCGCCGCCTCCGCGGCCTGCCATCGGTACCGGTCTGGGAGACCTGACGACCCGCTGGCCGGGGAGCGAAGGGTTACCTAACTCGCCTAGGGTCGACGGTATGACGGAACCGGTACTCGATATCCCGTTCGCGGATGCGTTCCAGTTCGATCCTTCGCCGACGTTCGCCGAGTTGCGCGAAGGGCGGCCGGTGGCGCGGGTGCGGACGCTGGCGGGGGCCGAGGTCTGGCTGGTGACCCGGTACGACGACGTGCGGATGGTGCTCGCCGATCCACGGTTCTCCCGCGCGGCGGTCGTCAAGCAGGGCGCCCCGAGAGTCGCGCTGGCCAAGCCGATGCCGAACAGCCTGACCACGACCGACCCGCCCGAGCACACCCGGCTGCGCAAGCTGGTGTCTACGACGTTCGCGCACCGTCGGATCGAGCGCACCCGCCCTTGGGTCGCGGAGCTGTCGGCGCAACTGGCCGATGACGTCGCGAAGGCCGGCGACGGTGCCGACATCCGGAAGCTCGTCGCGCTGCCGTTGCCGATCCAGGTGATCTGTCAGCTGCTCGGGGTCCCGTACGCCGATCGCGACCAGTTCCGCGAATGGACGGAACTCGGGTACAGCATGCGGATGGCGGAGAAGGATCTCGTCGAGCAGGCGATGACGGAGCTGACGGCGTACATCGACGAGCTGGTCACCCGCAAGCTCGCGACCACCGACCGGCCCGCCGAGGACCTGCTCGACGAGCTTGTCCGGGCGCGGGAGGAAGGCGATCGGCTCAGCCACGACGAGCTGATCTCGTTCGGCGTCAACCTGCTGGTGGCCGGCCACGAGACGTCGGCGAACCAGATCTCGAGTTGCGTCGCGACCTTGCTGCGCTGGCCGGAGAACTGGGCCCGGTTGGTCGACAACCATGACCTTGTACCGTCCGCCGTCGAGGAGCTGCTGCGCTTCAACCGGTTCAGCGAGGTCGGCCAGTTGCGGGTGGCGGTTGAGGACGTCGAGCTGCACGGAGTACGGATCAAGGCGGGTGAGGGCGTGATGGCGGCGCTCAACTCCGCGAACCGGGATCCGCGCCAGTTCGAGAATCCCGACGAGTTGCAGCTCGATCGCCAAGACAACAAGCAACTGTCGTTCGGCTTCGGACCGCACTTCTGCCTCGGCGCGCAACTGGCCCGGATCGAGCTGCAGGAGTCGCTGCTCGCACTGCTGCGCCGCTTCCCGAGGATGAGCCTGGCCAAGCCGGCCGAAGAGCTCAAGTGGCGCCGAGTTCTGGTGAGCGGGCTGGCGGAGCTCCCGGTCAACCTCGGCTGAACAGCTGAAGGGGTGGCCCGCGAGGCCACCCCTTCAGCTACAAACCGAATCAGTTCTGTGAGTTGGCGACCAGCGTGAGGTTGCTGGTGCCGTTCTCCTTGTCGTACTCCGCGAGCAGGCGCGCGGCGTCCGACTCGGACGAGGCGATCGCGGAGGCGAGGGTCGCCGCGGTGCGCGGACGGTCCTCGGGCCAGTCGGACAGCAGCGCCCAGGCGCGCATCCGCTTCTTCTCCAGGTCGCCACCGGCACCGTTGGACTTCGGCCGCGGCGCCGCCGGACGGGACGGGGTCGTCCGTGCGGTCACCTCGCGAGCGATGACGGCCGGCTCCTCGACCTGCTGTGTGACGACCGGCTCGGGCTGAGTCTGCTCGACCACCGACGCGGCAGGCTTGGCTGCGCCGTTGCGGACGACCGCCTTCTTCTTCGGCGCTGCGCCGGCCGACTTGGCCGCTGCAGCGTTCGAGGTCGTGGCAGCCGAGTTGGCTACGGCAGCGTTCGGCGTCGCGGCGGCGGACCTGCCCGCCGCGGGCTTCGCCGTCTTGGCGGCTGCTCTCGGCTGGGCGGGGCGCTGGTCGACGGCAGGCGGCTGCTCGTCGACCGGGTGCTCAGCGAACGGGGACTCCGGACGCGGCTTGGCCACGACCGGCTGCGACGCCGCGACGGCTGCTGCCTCGGCCGCGGCAGCCTCCTCGATCACCTCGGCCTCGTCGGCTTCCTCGGTACTGCGGTCGTAGGGCAGGTAGTCGACCGCCATCAACTCGCCGGTCATCGCCTCACCCCACTGCTCGTCGTCGCGCAGCGGCACTCCGCCGGTCGGCCGGACCTGCTGGGCCGGCAACTGCTGAACCGGGATCTGCTGCACCGGTGGCGGCGTCGTGCCCTCGACGACCCACACGGCCGCGCGCAGATCGCCACGCTCCTCGGGCGCCGGCTCCGGCTCGGGTGGCGGCGGCGGTGAGATCGCCAGCGTCAGCTTGTTGGTGATGACCTCGTAGTTGATCCGGTCCTCGAGCATCCCGGCCAGCCGGTCGGCGTCGTAGGTCGTCTCGGCGATCTTCGCGAGCCGCTCGTCCTGGTGCTCGGAGCGGATGTACTCCGCAACGGTGCCGGCGATGGCGTCGCGGCGCGCGTTGTTGCGCCGCTGCACCCGGGCGGCCCGGATGCTCTCGTACAGACCGAGGCCGTGCTCGAGCGCGATCGAGCGCGCCGCCCAGGTGACCTTGGGCTCGCGGACCCACTGGACCACGCCGTAGACGGGTCCGGTGGTGGCCATCTGGCCGGCCTTGCGCAGCGCGTCGCGACGGCGCGCCGAGCTGTGGATCAGCCAGAGCACGTAGGCGAACGCGGACAGGCCGCCGAAGCCGAATGCCAGGAAGCGCTCCTCCGGCCGCCAGTGCCCGACGACGTTGAAGACGAGCGCGACGATCGCGGCGAACAGCGACATCGCCCGGTAGGCGTAGGCCTGCTCACCCTTGCGCCGGCGCAGGTCGGCAAGGGCGGCGGTGGCGACGCCACCGAGCTCGATGACCGCGACGGCCGGCGTGACCAGCGCGATCTTGAGGAACGGCGAGAAGCCCTCGTCCGGCCACGGGATGTGGGTGACGCCGGCCCAGACCTGACCCACGAGGGCGGCGGTGGCGGCGGTGGCGTAGAAGGCGTAGGCGACTTTGTCAGCACCGGTTAGGGGTACGTTGGCGAGCTCGCCAGTACTGGTGCTGGTGGTGTTCTCCTGCAAGACGTGGTCTCCTGACCGGTTTGGGCTCTCCGGCAGTTCGTCGGTGGTGGTGACAGCGATGCCATCCAGGTGGCTGGATGAGGCTACCGGTTCCCGGGCCCTTCAGGGGAGGCGATACCGGAAACGATTCTCTACCGCTACCCCTACCTCCCCCTCAAGCGATCACTTCACACCTGCTGGAAGCAGATCAGAACACGTCCTGACGGCAGCTCAGGCGGTGAGGGCCTTGGTCGCCTGGGTGGCCAGCAGCGCGGAGCGGGAGTCGTCGGAGGCTTCGTCGGCGACGATGGTGGCGTAGCGGAAGGTCAGGGTTTCGCCTGGGGTGAAGGGGAGTTCTTCGGAGAAGAAGGGGGCCGGGCAGACGGCGGCGAAGTCTTCGGAGCGGACGAACCATTCCGGCGGGTGGTTGGGGTTGTCGGAGGCGTCGACGATGATCAGGGTGGAGGCTCGGTCGACGCTGTCGTGTTTGCCGGAGAAACCCATCCAGGCCGCGCGCTGGCCGCGGAGTTCGTCGCCGCCGAGGCCTTGAGGCGCCAGCACCGTACCGCCGGTGAAGGACCGTGGTCCGCGCCAGAACAGGCCGCCGTACCCAGCGTTGGGCCGGCCGGCCGTCGTCGGGCTGCCGATCTGGACCGTCTCGCCGGAGACGTTCGTCATCGCCGTCTCGTAGACGAGCACCCAGCCGTCGTCGGCCAGCCGGGTGGTCAGCGTGCGCTGCTCGTCGACCACGTGGACGCCGTCCTGCCGATGCCACGACAGGTGATGTGAGAACCGGACGAGGTCGTCGGAGACGTCGAGCGCGTCGATCCGGTCGTGGTCCATCGAGCCGTTGTTGTCGAGTTGCTCATAACCATTCGCTGTCGAGAACGTCGGTCCACCCCAGAAGTTCTCATGTCCGAAGTGCGGCAAGGACCACGTCATGCCCTTGTGCCAGACGTGGTCGTGCGGCCGGAAGACTGATACCAGATCGCCCTCGAGAGTACGGATCGGGTGCAGGTACGGCCGCGGTGACTCCAGTTGCGGGTCGGTCGGCCGGTACACGTAGGTGAACAACTCGCGATCGGCCGCCGTGACCTGGATGGACCGGCCGATGGCGTGGTTGCAACCGAGGTTCTGCGTCATCTGTCGAAGCTCCGATTCTGTTGGTTGGCCCAGGGCACGCCGAGCTCACTGAACAACTGCTGCCGCTCGGCCGCCTGCTCGATCCACTTCTCGATCCCCGGTACTACGGGATGCCGCTCATCCCCATCCCCCATCCAACTGGCCGGCACCTCCCCGGGCGCCGGCGCCGACCGAACAGCGTCGAGCACCCGCATGAACGCCCCCGTCTCCTCCAGCGGCGCGATCAACGGCACTCCGTCGCGCCGATGATCGAGAAGGTTCTCCAGCAGGTCATCCCGCCCGTACTGCGTTGTGGTGCCGGCCACCTCGAGCTCGTCGGTCGTGTAGCGCAGTACCGCCTGGCCCTTCGACCCGTAGACAGTGACCTTGGGTGGTTCGTCGGCCGCGGCGCAGAGGGTGAACGCGGCAACGATCGTGGTGCCGCGCGTCGTCCGGATCCGAACCGTCGAGGTGTCGTCGGCCTCGATGTCGTTGGCATGAAAGAGCTCAGTCTCCACCCCGCTGACCTGATCGGCACGCCCCGATCCGTCGACCAGCAGGGCGGCCGCCACCGAATGGGCGAACGGATTCGTCACCACGCCATCGACCACCGGTACGCCGTCCAGCATCCGCCGCCCGGCCCACTTGGCTCGCTGCCAGTAGGCCTGTTTGCGCACCCAAGTGCCCGTCGCACCAATCCCCCGGATCTCACCTAAGTTGCCCTCAGCAACCATTGACCCGAGCGTCCGCACAGCACCGGATCCATGCGCCTGGAAGCCGACCTGACAACTCCGCCCGGTCTCGTCCAGCACCTGCAGCAGCCGCTCGAACTCCGCCATCGAGGCGAACGGCGGCTTCTCCAGCAACACATCGGCACCGGCCCGCAAGGCCAACTCCGCCAGCGATGCATGAGTGTGGATCGGAGTACTGAGCACAACAACATCAACCTGCTCAACACCCAGCAAAGCCGAAAGCTCCGAGTACACACGGATTTCAGAAGATAGTTGTTCTGTCGGTGGGCGGGGGTCGGCTAGTGCGACCAGGTGGCAGGCACCGGTCGCGGCTAGTTGGGCGGCTCGGCGTACGTGGGAGGTGCCGTGGCCGTGGATGCCTACCACAGCTACCCGTGGCACTGACACTATTTGAGCTCTCCGTTGATCTCGTCCAGCATCGCTTTCGCCGCCTTGTCCGGCGACTGCCGGCCGAACAGCACCTCGGTTGTGTACCGCTGGACGATCTTCTCCGCCTGCCCACCGCCGACCGGCGGCGCGGGCGACGGCTCACCGAGCTCCTTGCCGATGTCCTGGATGAACTTCGCGGACGTGGCATCGGCCGGCTGCAGCTTCGACGCCACCGCGGTCCGGATCTCGATGTTCGGCGGCACCCCACGCTCGGCGAGCAGGATGTTCCCTGCGGCACTCGCATTGGCCAGATAGTTCACGAACTCAGCCGCCGCCTTCTGCTGCTTGGTCCGCGACGAGATCGACCAGAACATGGAGCCCTTGTAGTACGAGCCGTTGTCGGCCGCCTTGCCGTCGACGCTCGGGATCCGGAGCAGCTTCATCTGCTGGCCGGACGCCTTGTCCATCGCCAGCAACTGGTTGCTCCAGATGAAGCCCATCGCCAGCTTGCCGGTCGCCATCATCGACTGGTCGAGCGCCGCGTTCAGGTCCTGCGAGACGGCCTCGGCCGGCGGCAGCGCCTTGGTGTCACGCAACTTCAGGACGTACTGCAAGAAGCCGGTCGCCTTGTCCTGGGAGACGCCGAGCTTGCCGTCCTTGGTCCACAGCGACTCGCCGTTCTGCCGGGCCCACAGGTTCAGCCCCGCCTCGTTCTGCCCGAGCGTGCCGGTCCCCCACGCCTTGCCGTTCAGCTTCGCGGAGAGCTCGGCGGAGATCCGCGCGTAGTCGTCCCAGGTCCACGTGGTGTCGTCAGGCAGCGCCACCCCGGCGGCCTTGAAGACGGCCGGGTTCGCGATCACGGCGAACGAGTTGATCCCGGCACTCAGCCCGTACAGTCCGCCGTCGAACTCGCCCGCCGCCAAGGTGTCCGGCTCGAACTTGCCGGTGTCGAGTCCGTCCGCCTTCTTCAGATCGAGCAGCGCGCCGCGGTCGGCGTACTCCCGCAGGTACTTCTCGTCCATCTGGATGATGTCGGGCGCGTTGTTGGCCGCGACCGTGGTGGCGAGCTTGTCCCAGTAGCCGGACCACTCGCCGAACTCACCCTTGATGGTGACGTCCGGGTGATCCTTCTGGTAAGCGTCGATGGCCTGCTGGGTCAGCTTGGTCCGGGTGTCCGATCCCCACCAGGTGAACCGGAGGGTGGTCTTGCCGCCTTCGGAGGAAGACGACGGGCCGCCGGAGTCACCGCCACAAGCACTGGCGGCCAGCAGGACTGTCGCGAGCGCGGCGGCGGCCACGGTCCGTGGGATGTGCAGCCTCATGATGTGCACCTTTCGGAGGGGTTACTTGATGCCGGTGGTCGCGATGCCCTTGATCAGGAACCGCTGACCGAGCAGGAAGGCGAGGAAGACCGGGACCAGGGAGACGACCGACATCGCGAACATCGACCCCCAGGACGTGCTCGTGGTGGCGTCGACGAACGAGCGCAGCGCGACCGGGACGGTGTACATCTTCGGATCGGTCAGGTAGATCAGCTGGCTGAAGAAGTCGTTCCAGGTCCAGATGAAGGTGAAGATCGCGGTGGTGGCCAGGGCCGGCACCATCAGCGGCAGGATCACCCGCAGGAAGATCCCGGCCCGGCCGCAGCCGTCGATCCGGGCCGCCTCGTCCAGCTCGCGCGGGATGCCGCGGATGAACTGGACCATCAAGAAGACGAAGAACGCGTCGGTGGCCAGCAGCTTCGGCACCACCAGCGGCAGGAACGTGTTGATCCAGCCGGCCTGCGAGAACAAGATGTACTGCGGCACGATCACCACATGGATCGGCAGCATGATGCTGAGCAGCATGATCGCGAACCAGAGCTTCTTCGCGGTGAACTCCAGCCGGGCGAAGGCGTAGGCCGCCATCGAGCAGGAGACCAGGTTGCCCAGGATCGCGCCGAGCACCACCACCGCGGAGTTCAGCAGGTACCGGGTGAACGGCTCGGTCAGGGCGTTCCAGCCGGCCCGGTAGTTCTCGATCCGCAGGTCCTTCACCAGGATGCCGGGATCGCGGAAGATCTCGTTGCCCGGCCGCAGTGAGCTGACCACCATCCAGATCACCGGATAGAGCATCACCAGGGCCGCGCCGGCCAGCACGACGTGGATCACCGCGGGCCGGACCCTGGCCCAGCTGAGGCCGGTCTGCCGCCGCGCGGACACGGTCGTTCGGAGCGTCTCAGTCGTCATAGAACACCCAGTACTTCGAAGCGAAGAAGTTGACGGCGGTGAAGACGCCGATGATCACCAGCAGGAACCACGCCATCGCGGAGGCGTAGCCCATGTCGAAATGGCCGAAGCCGCGGTCGTACAGGTAGAGCGTGAAGAACATCGTCGAGTCGGACGGGCCGCCGGTGCCGCCGGAGACGACGAACGCCTGGGTGAACGACTGGAACGCGTGGATGATCTGCAGCACCAGGTTGAAGAAGATGATCGGGGTGAGCAGCGGCAGCGTGATGCTGAAGAAGCGGCGCAGTACGCCGGCGCCGTCGACCGACGCGGCTTCGTAGTACATGGCGGGGATCTGGCGCAGGCCGGCCAGGAAGATCACCATCGGGGAGCCGAACGTCCAGACGTTGAGGACGACGAGGGTGCCGAGCGCGGTACTTGGGTCGGAGATCCAGCCCTTGCCGTCGATGCCGATCGTGGCGAGCGCCTGGTTGAGCAGGCCCTCGGTGCCGAACACCTGGCGCCACAGAACCGCAATCGCGACGCTGGAGCCGAGCAGGGACGGCAGGTAGAAGATCGACCGGTAGAAGGCCATGCCGCGGACGCCGCGATCCAGTACCACCGCCAGCAGCAGGACGATCGCGAGCTGGATCGGCACCGAGACGAAGACGTAGGTGAAGGTCACCCGGAGCGAGTTGTGCAGCCGCTCGTCGGACAGCATCCGGGTGAAGTTCTCCAGCCCGATCCACTGCGGCGCCTGGATCAGGTTGTAGTCGGTGAAGGCGAGATAGAGCGACGCGAGCATCGGGCCGATCGTGATCACGAACAGCCCGAGCAGCCACGGCGTCAGAAACAAATAAGCAGCGAGATTGTCTTTCTTGGATACCTTCCCCACCCCACCACCCCGGTCTGGCTTCTGCCCCGGCGGTTTCTTCCGCCCGAGCGTGCCCAGCTCACCCAGCGCGCTCATCTTTCTCGCCTCCAGCGTGCCTCGAGGTCAGTGGAAAGCGTTTGCCCAACCCGGCTGAAGTTAGTTGACCAAACCGGTTCAGACAAGACCTTTCCGCGATTTACCATGTCCGATTCCGGACGACCTCGAAGTCTTGACGCGGGCCCGTTTCCAGCTCCCCCTCTGCGGCGGCGAAGCCGACGGTCTGCGTCCGGGCCAGCTGGCCTGACGGGCTACCGCCGGCTCAGGACTGGATCTGGTAGCCGAACTGCAGCGTCAGGCCGGAGGCGGCGGTGGCGTTGGAGACGCGGAGTTGGAGGCGGACGGGGGCGGAGGTGCCGTCGATCGGGATCGGGGCGGCGAGTTTGGTGGTCTGGACTGTGGTGGTTGCGTCGATCGATGCGGTGCCGGCCGGAGTGCCGTTCGCCTCCAGCCGGACGTTGCAGGTACCGGCGGCGAGTGAGCGGGCGACGCGGGTCACCCGGATCGGGCGGCCGTCGACGTACAAGAGGTCGGTGAAGTCGTAGACGCCATCGGTCACCGCCGAGGGGATGCGCAGGGTGAGCCAGCCGTCGGTCTGCTCGACCCCCTTGTTTCCGGTGAATCTCGCGGCGGCGTACGCCTGGTACGGCCCGGCGTTGTTGCCGGTGAGATCGTTGCTGGCAGCAAGTACGTCGGTACTGCGGTTGACGATCCCGTACTCCTGCCGGTTGACGCCGTCCGCGAGCCCGCCGATCACGTTGCCGGTGATCACGACGCGGCTCGCGGTCGAGCGCAGGTTGATGCCGGATCCGTTGCGGAACACGAGGCCGCCCGAGGTCCACGCATGCGCGAGGCTCGCACCCACCAGGTCGAACGAGGTCGCGCTGACCACGGCGATCGGCCACGCCGCGTTCAGCTCGGTCGCACCGCCGACCTCCTGCAACGTGACCCGGTCGTCGGTCTCCCACGTGTGCGGGGCCGCGGTGGTGATCCGGACTCCGGCCGCGGACGCGGCGATGCCGGTGATCTGCTGGGCGAAGGACGGATGCGCCATCCGGCCGTTGTTGCCGATCAGGCAACCGGTGACGGTGATCCGGCTGGATGCGAGATCGAGCCCGTGCCGGCCGCAACCGCGGATCACCGAGTTCGCGAACGTCGCGCTGCCGGTGAAGACCGGCCCGACCCGGACCGCGTCCTCGGCGTTGTCGGCCGAGATGTAGGTGTTGATGAACTGCGCCTGAGCACCCGCCTCCAGCAACACCGGTACGCCGTGACCGTTCTCGAACCCACCACCCTCGAAGTACAGGAACTTCGGCAGCCCCGCGCCGGTGGTGTTGCGCATCCAGATCCCGTGCCGACCGAACAGGATCGCCGTCGCGATGAACTTGATCGAACCGCCCTGACCGTCGATCACCACGTTGTCGACCCCGGGGTTGGCGGTACCGGCGGCGACGGCGCACTGGACGAACTCGACCGGATCCGCCCGGGACACGTCGTTCTGGCCGTTCAGCAGGATGACCTGCTGGCCGGTGAACCCGTTCCAGACGCAGTTGCGGAAGCGGACCGTGTTGGCGCTGCGCAGGATCACGCCGTTGTAGCCGTCCATGAACCGGCAGTCCGACAGCGAGATCAGGTAGTTGCCCATCTCCCCTTCTCGCTGGGTGCGGATCATCGCACCGCCGGTCAGGTTCTCGCCGTGCATCTGGAGGTCCCGGAACCCGCCGCCGTGGACACCGGACAGGACGAACCCGTCGGCGGCGCCGGTGGCGAGCAGGATCTGGGTGCCGGAGCTGAACTCGTCGCTGGCACCGGCGCCGGCGAAGATCACCGGGACCCGGGTGACCGTGATCGTGTTCTCGAGCCGGACGACGCCGGGGCCGATGGTGATCGTCCCACCACCAGGAAGGGCGTTCACCGCCTTCTGCAGCCGGCCGGAGTCGTTCGTCGTACCCGCGCCCGTGACGCCGTACCAGGACAGCTCGATCTCGTTGCTCTGCGGCCGTTTCCAGCGCCCGGTGGCCGTACCGGCGACGGCGAAGACCAGACCGTCGTCGTCGGGTTCGGTGGCGTCGGCGTCCCAGTGGACGACGCCGCCGCCGAGACCGGGCCGGTCGGCGTAGTAGCCGAGCAGGAGGAGTTGCTCGCCGTCGGCCGTGCCTGGGGTGGCGCGCAGGTCGGCGACGCTGGTCACGACGCCGGAAGCGGCGACTTCGAGCGGCTTCTTCCCGGCAGCGTGCGCCGGTTGAGCGGCGACGGCGGTGGCCAGGCCGGTGACGCCGAGGACGGAGAGCGCGCGGCGGCTCAGCAAGCCGCGGCGGGACTCTTCGGCGGGCAAGGCCGAGCTGGGACTTTCGTCGGCGGGCAGGGCAGAGCTGGGTCTTTGGTCGGAAGGCATGGCGGACCTTTCTCGGAGGGCTGGAGTCAGCCCTTCACCGCCCCCAGCACGATGCCCTTGGCGAAGTGCCGTTGCAGGAAGGGGTAGACCAGGCAGATCGGGACGAGCGAGACGACCAGGATCGCCATCTGCAGCGACTGCTGCGGCGGCATCACCTCGCCGGGGAGATCGCCGCCGACAGAGGTGTTGTCGACGACGTACGTGCGCAGGACGAGCTGGAGCGGCCACTTCTGCGGCGAGTTGATGTAGAGGATCGCGTTGAAGTACGCGTTCCAGTAGCCGACCGCGCTGAACAGTCCGACCACGGCGACCACCGCCTTCGACAGCGGCAGCATCACCCGGGTCAGGATCTGGAGCTCGTTCGCGCCGTCGATCCGGGCCGCATCGATGATCTCGCCCGGTACGTCGAGGAAGAAGGCGCGCACGATGATGATCTGGAACGCGCTGGTCAGGCCGGGCAGGATCAGCGCCCAGTAGGAGTCGATCAGGCCGAGCTGCTTGATCAGCAGGTAGTTCGGGATGATGCCGGCGCTGAAGAGCAGCGTGAACAGGACCAGGAACAGCAGCGGCCGCTGGCCCCACGATCCGGGCCGGGACAGCGAGTACGCGATCGACACCACGACGACGATCGACAGTCCGGACCCGACCACGGTGAGCAGGATCGACACGATCGTCGCCCGGGTGACGACGCCACCGCGGAAGATCGCCTCGTACGCCGCGAACGACGGGTGATCGGGGAACAGGACGTAGCCGCCGGCGCTGGTGATCTGTTGCTGATCGGCCAGCGAGGTGGAGATGACGGCCAGGAACGGGACGATCACCAGCGCGCAGGCGAAGATCAGTACGACGCCCTTCGCGCCGCGGATCGTCTTGGTGGGCGGCGCCGTACCGCTGATCAGGGCTACCACTTCGCGTACACCCCCCGCTCGCCGAACAGATGGGCGACCTTGTTCGCGGCCAGCACCAGAATCGTGCCGATCAGGCCCTTCACCAGGCCGACCGCCGCGGCCACGCCCCAGGCGCCGCCGACGATGCCGCGGTTGTAGACGTAGGTGTCGAGCACCTCGGACGCATCCAGTCCGACCGGTCCCTGCTGCAGGAAGATCTGCTCGAAGCCGACCGACAGCACGTCGCCGAGCCGCAGGATCAGCAGCAGGACGATCACCGGCCGGATCGCCGGCAAGGTCACGTGCCAGAGCTGGCGCAGCCGGCCGCCACCGTCGACGGCGACGGATTCGTACAGCTGGGTGTCGACCCGGGACATCGCGGCCAGGAAGATGATCGTTCCCCAGCCGGCGTCCTTCCAGATCACCTGGCTGGTGATCAGACCGATGAAGAGGTCCGGATTGCCGATGATGCTCAGCAACGGCAGGTCATGGGCCCGGGCCCAGGTGTTGTACAGGCCGGCGTTGCCGAGCATGTGCTGGAAGATCGCGACCACGATCACCCAGGACATGAAGTGCGGCAGGTACAGGATCGACTGCGCGACCCGCTTGAGCCGCTCGCTCAGCAGCGAGTTGAGCAGCAACGCCAACGCGATCGGCACCGGGAACACCAGCACGAGCTGCAGACAGGAGATCACCAGGGTGTTGACGAGCGCGTTGACGAAATCCGGGTCGCCGTCGATCACCACCCGGAAGTTGTCCAGTCCCACCCACGGCGCCTCGGTGATGCCGAGGTACGGCTGGTAGTCCTTGAACGCGATCACGTTGCCCAGCAACGGCACGTAGTGGAAGAGGATCAGGAGCACGATCCCAGGGAGCCCGATCAGCAGCAGGAACCGGTCACGCCAGAACCGGTCGAAGCCCGACTGCTGTCCCGGCTTCTTCTTGCGTGCACCGGTCTCGTAGATCTGAGCGCCCGCCTGGTTGGAGGTCGGCGACAGGTCGGCCTTCACTGGTTCGCGTATTCTTCGCGGATCTTGTCGCCGCCGCGCTTCTTCCAGTTCTGGACGGCGTCGTCCCAGGAGCTGAGCGGCTTGCGGCCGGAGATGATGTCCAGCTCGGCGGCGTTGACCAGCTTGTCGAGCTCGTCGGCCTTGCTGATGGCGGTCGCGGAGTAGAGCGCGGCGCCGGGATTGGCCAGCAGGTTCGGCACGATCTTCTCCTGGTACGCGCGTTGTACCCGGACGCGCTGTTCGTTCGACGGACCCAGCACGTGCGGCGCGTCGGCGATGTACTCGAGGGGGAGACTGACCTGGGTCTTGCCGACCGAGGTGCGTACCGGCTTGTCGTCCTGCCAGGTGTAGTGGACGCCCTCGACGCCGAACCGGCGGAACATGTACTCGCTGGTGCCGAGCGGCGCGGCCAGCCAGTCGCAGATCCGGAGCAACTGCCGGATCCGGTCGTCACCCGCCTTCTTGAACGCCGTCAGCGCGAAGATCGCGGCGCCCTCCCGCTGCACGCCCTTCCCGCCGTCGAATCCGGGCACGGGCATCCCGCCGACGTCGACGCCGTAGGTGTCGGCCATCAGGTCCCAGGCTGCGTACCCGTCGGCGTTCAGCGCGATCGTCCCGTTGCCGAACAGATCACGTAGCTGCAGCTTCCCGCCGAGGGCGTCCGGATGGAACACCCCGGCCTTGTACAACTCCGCGGTCCGGGCGACGGCTTCCTTGCGTTCGGGCACTTCCAGCTCGGAGACGAACTTCCCGCCGTCGAGCTTCCAGACGTTCGGTACGCCGAGCATGTTGCCGATGAACGTGCTCACACCCTTGGAGCTCCCGAATGCCCAGCGGTTCCCCTTCGCATCGGTCAGCCCCTTCGCCACCTCCACGAACTCCGCGTAGCTGGCCGGCTCGGGGTTCAGCGACCGGGCCTTGATCAGGTCGGCCCGGCTGAACATGATCGTCCCGATCACCGACCGCGCGATCGGAATCGCGTGGATCCCGCCCTTGTACATGGTCGGGAACCAGGAGTCGGTCGGCAGGTTGGCCAGGAACGGGTAGTCCTTGATCGCCGCCGCCGACAACCTCGGGGTCAGGTCCGCGCACAGCCGCGACAGCATCTCGCCACGGTTCGGCAGCTTCGAGGCGATCATCATGATGTCCGGCAGGTCACCGCCGGCGATCACCGTCGACAGCTTGCTGACATAGTCCGCGGCCGGGGTCATGGTGATGTCGAGGTTCGCGCCGATCCGGTCGTTCAGCGCCTTCCAGTACGCGTTGCTGCCGACACCGGGCGGCGCCGGGTTGAACATGTTGGTGAGGATCTTGACGTCGCCCGCGCCCGCTCCGGGCTTGTCGTGGTACCCGTCGACCAGCTTCCGTGGGTACTTGAAGAACGCGGGCATCACGCCGTTCGCCGTGCCCGGGAGGTCCGGTTTGACCAGGCCGTACGGTACGTAGTCCGGCGGGGTCGCCTTCGAGGCCCGCGCCGCGTCGCCCGGGTCGCCGGAGTCGCCGCAGCCCGCCAGCACCGTCCCGGAGGTTGCCGCGAGCAACGAGACCCCACCGGTCAGCTTGAGGAACTGTCGCCTGTTGGACTGCATGGCATTCTCCTAGGAGTCGAGTTCGGGCAGCGTCAGGACGCTGCCGTGTTCGGTGAGGGCGGCGGCGAGCGCCGGGTAGTCGTAGTCCTGGACGGCCTGCCCGGTCCGCAACGACTGGGCCAGCAACTCGCCCGCGGCCTCGCCGAGCATTCCGTAGTTCGGCTCCATCCGGGCGGACAGATAGCCGACGTGACTGGCCGAGAAACAGATCGGTACGACGAGGTTCGCGATGCCGCCACGGGCCGGGAACAGCACCTCGGCCGGCAACTGGTACAGGTCGACCGGGCCGTTCTTCTCGGTTCCGGTGACCGATCCCTCGCCGACGATCGTGTCGTCGCCTTCTGGGTAGTACTGGACGATGTGGCAGTCGATGCCGTAGTTCCAGCAGCAGACCGGCGTCGCCTTCGTGTTGCCCGGCTTGCGCAGGTCGTGCTGGGTGAGCACGGTCTGCCCGATCATCCGGCGCGCCTCGCGGATGTAGAGCGCGTGCGGAAACCCTTGCCCGTAAGGGCTGTCGGTGAACTCGTCCGGCGGCAACCCGAAGGTCTGCGCGTCCTTGCGGAAGGCTTCGGGCAGTGACGGATCGTTGGCAAGCCAGTAGAGCATCCCCCGATGCCACCGCACCTGCTCGGCGATCACCTCGTCGCGGCGCTGCCAGCTCCCGTCGGGGTAGTCCCACGACGCACCGGGCAGGTCGAAGCCGAAGAACAGCGCCTGGTTGGTCTGGTACTTGTCGTTCGGCAGCAGAGCCGTGTGCGTGACGATCGACGACAACCCCTCGATGCCGCGCTGCTCGAGCAGTTGGCCCAGGTACCTGTAGAGCTTCGGGTCGTAGTCGTCCGGCTGCTCGAACGGCATCCGGTCCGGGCCCTTGTCCAGGACTCCGCGGAAGTTGTACGCCTGCACCTTCAGGTCGCCGTCGCCCGGCGCCTCGGTCGGCACGGATCTGACCGGATAGAAGGTGTTCGGCCGGAACGCCTGCCGCCGGTACGCCCGGTCGGGCAGGAATCCACCGAGCGGTTCGTCGTACTGACTCGCCGGTTCGCGGCCGACGGCGTACGGGACGCCGGCCGCGGCGAGTAGATCACCCTCGTACGACGCGTCCACGAAGGCGCGTGCCCGTCGCCATCCCTGGCTGGTGCGGACGGCCTGGATCCGGTCGGCGCGGACCTCGACGTCGGCCGGTCCGTGGATGCGTTCGTTGACGAGTACGTCGACGTTGGCCTCGTCGAGGAGCTGACGGGCGACGCGTTCGGCGACCTTGGGCTCGAAGAGGTACTGCGGGCCGTCCGCACCGTACTCGGCTCCGATGCCGCTGAAGAACCGGCTGTGGGTCAGGCCGGCCAGCGCTTCGAGCGTGTTCGGGGTGTCGCTCTTCACCAGGCCGCCGGCGACGATGCCGCCGACATGGCCGGTCGGCTCCAGTACCAGGCTGCGATAGCCCCTGAGCTGCAGCCGGACCGCTGCCATGATGCCAGCCAGGCTGCCGCCATAGATGATGACGTCGTAGTCCATCGTCAACTCGCCTTCACGCGGGGCTCGGGAGCGGCGTGGACCGGGGTCGGGCGGGCTGCCTGCGACGGCCGGGTGCGGGCGATGTCGTCCGGCCATTTCACCGGTACGCCCAGAGTGCCGGTGAGCAACCGCTGCAGGTCCTCGGTCTGCTGTGGCGAGTCAGCGACCGCGTGCGGTTCGGTTCCGTTGGTGAGGCACTGCGCCGCGAGCGCGCCGACTGCCTCGCCGATGCTCCACTCGACCGGATGGAGCCGATAGCAACCATTCGTCAGATGGGTGGTGCCGATGTTCTTGTTCGCCGGCAACAGATTCCGCAGCCGCTGCGGGATCAGCGCTCCGAGCGGGAGCTGGAACGGGTACACCTCGAGGTTGACGTAGTTGATGCCGGCCGTGCTCGGATGCAGGTCGATGTTGTAGTGCCCGACCCCGACCCCGTCGCTGAAGAACTCCGCGCCGGCGCCCTCGGGCCGATCGACCACGGCGACATGCTGCTCCTTGATCGTGAACCGGGCCCGGATCCGGCGCGACTCCCGGATGTACGGCGCCTTGGCCAGACCGTCCGTCGTACCGGTGAGATCCGGGCGCAGCTTGAGACCCGGGTAACCGTGGCCGCCGTCGTGGCGGGGCGCCTCGGTCTGCATCCAGTGCAGGTAGGACAGCGAGAGTTCGCGGCATCGTCGCAGGGCGAGCTCCCGGTCGGTACCGGGCCCGATCAGCGCGGCCTCCCAGTAGTCGACGTTCGGCCAGTTCACCAGCGAGATGTCGGTGTCGATCACGGCCGGGTCGAACTGGCTGCGGGCGCGGATCCGGCGGAAGTGCCACAGGTCGGCGGCATGCGGAAGGTCCATGTCGACCTCGAAGATCCGGTTCTCCCGGGCCTCCATCGTGCGGATGTCGATCTTGCGCCAGGACAGCTGCGGGCTCGGCCAGAAGGAAGCCTCATGGGTCTTCCAGTGGTCGTACGACGCCGGGCGCTCGACGGTGTGGTCCTCGCCGGGGCGGTACTCCAGCGGGAAGCACCAGGTGATCGCCTGCTGGTCCAGCGGGTCGGCGACCTCGGCGGCGAACTGCTCCCCCGTCTCGCTCTGCGCCTCCGCTCCGAGGACGTGCTCGACGCCGGCCAGTTCAAGCAGGTCGCCGAGTTCGGTCGCGTCCACGACCAGCGGCGCGGTCACGGTGACCCGGTCCCCGCGCCCCTCCAGCGTGACCGAGGTGACGCGGTCCCCGTCCGTCGTCGCTGCCGTCGGAACGTGGTTGAACAGCACGGTGATCCGGCCCGCGGAGATGTACGGCGCGAGCAGTTCGTCGATCACGGCGACGCCGACGCGCGGCTCGTGGCAGAGCCGGCTGACGTTGCCGAGACCGGGGTTCAGCGCCGGCTCGGCCGCGGCCGCCGGAGTCAGCGGGTAGTTGCGGCGGTAGTAGTCGCGGATCCGGGTGCGCAGGTCGCGATAGCCGGACGAGATGTGCCGGCTCTCGATCCACGGGTGCTCGTCGGACGGCACCGCCTGCGCGGTCAGCTGGCCGCCGAGCCAGTCCGTCTCCTCGGTCAGCAGTACCTGATGCCCGAGCTTGGCTGCCGTCAGCGCCGCCGCGACACCACCCAGACCACCGCCTACCACCAGCAGGCCGGTGCTCAGTTCTCGATCCGTCACAACGTCCCCATATCTGCTAATAGATCAGCAAGAATCAGTTTCCCGAACTGCGCATCACCGTACGCTTGAACGGCTGGCCGGTGTCAATAGCTTGTTGCGGGCGGATTTCGGCGTGGTGAAGTATTTGCTGATTATTAGCAGAGAAGCTGGTAGAACAGTTCGCATGACGCCCGCTCTGGAAGGTCTCCACTACCACCGGCTGCCGCCCGCGCCCGAACCTGCCAACCCGCTGGACACCGATGTCGTCGTCTACGGCGCGACCTCCGGCGGAGTCACCGCCGCGGTCCGGGCCGCGCGGGCCGGCCTCCGGGTGGTGCTGCTCGCGTTCGACGACCGGGTCGGCGGCATGACCGCGTCCGGCCTGGGCGAGACCGACGTCGGTGACCCGAACACGATCGGCGGACTGACGCGCGCGTTCTACGCCGAGGTGTCGGCCGCCTATCACGCTCCTGATCCGCACTGGCGGGTCGAGGCCCATGTGGCCGAGGAGATCTTTCTGCGCTGGCTGGCCGAAGCCGGGGTCCTGCTCCACCGCCGCCGGCACCTGCTCGACGTCACGCGGCAGGCCGGCCGGATCACCGAGCTCCGCACCGACGACGGCTCGGCCTACCAGGCCAAGGTCTACGTGGACGCCTCGTACGAAGGTGATCTCCTCGCCGCGGCCGGTGTCTCGTACACGGTCGGCCGCGAGCCCACCAGCACGTACGGCGAACCACTCGCCGGTGTGCAGCGCAGCATCAACCACCAGTTCGAGCGCCCGATCGACCCGTACGTCGTACCAGGCCGGCCGGGCAGCGGCCTGCTCGCCGGGATCTCCCCCGAACCGCATGGCTCGATCGGGTCCGGCGATCACCACGTGCAGGCGTACAACTTCCGCCTGCAGGTGACCGACGGACCTCTTCGGTTGCCGTTCCCCCGACCGGAGGGCTACGACCCCTCGCGGTACGAGCTGCTCCGCCGGTATATCGATGCCGGTGCGTACGAGTTGTTCGGACGTACGACGCGGGTACATGACAAGGTGTTCGACATGAACAACCACGGCGCATTCTCCTCCGACCACATCGGAGCGAGCGATGAGTGGCCGGAGGCCGGCTACGCGCGCCGGGAGGAGATCTTCCAGGACCACGTCCGGTACCAGGCCGGGCTGCTGCACTACCTGTCCACGGATCCTGGTCTGCCGGACGCCATTCATGAGCGGACGCGCGCGTTCGGGCTGGCGCCGAGCGAGTTCGGTACGACCTCACACTGGCCGCATCAGCTCTACATCCGGGAAGGTCGCCGGATGATCGCCGACCATGTCATCACCCAGCACGAGGCCACCGGGCGGATCGCCGGACCCGATCCGATCGCGGTCGCGTCGTACGTGATGGACTCGCACAACGCGAAGCGGGTCCTCGTGGAGGGGCATCCGCGCAACGAGGGGAACGTGCAGGTGGCGCTGACCCGGCCATTCGGAATCTCCTACCGGTCGATCGTCCCCACCGCCTCGGAGTGCTCGAACCTGCTGGTCGCGGCGGCGCTGTCCGCCTCGCACGTCGCGTTCTCGTCGGTCCGGATGGAGCCGGTGTTCATGACCGTCGGCGAGGCGGCCGGCTGCGCGGCGTCGCACGCGATCTCGGCGGGTGTCGCCGTCCAGGACGTGGAGTACGACGCCCTGCGACGCGACCTGACCGGATCGGGTGGCATCGTCGGGTGGCCCAGGGGGGAGGCGGCATGAAGCGTTCTGTTTCACGGCAGGCGGACGTCGCCAGAGCGGCCGGCGTCTCGCAGTCGACCGTGTCGATGGTGATGAACGGGACGGCCGACCTCGGCCGGATCTCGGCGGGGACGCAGCGCAAGGTGCTGGACGCGGCCCGGCGGCTGCAGTACGCGCCGACCGGATCACGGCGGGCGGTCGCCCGGACGACGCCGCACCTGCTCGGCGTGCACACGTTCGAGCCGATCTTCCCGACGAGTTCGCGCGACTACTACTTCGAGTTCCTGCGCGGGATCGAGGAGCAGGCGGCCGCGGAGGGCTGCAACCTCGTCCTGTTCACGGCCGCTCCGGACGAGGACGGCATCCGGCGGATCTTCGCCGACGACGCGAACCGGCTCCGGCAGGCCTCCGGCAGCCTGCTGCTCGGTCATCACGCGGACCGGGAGGATCTCGCCCGGCTGGCGTACGAGGGATATCCGTTCGTCTACGTCGGTCATCGGGAGGTGCCCGGAGCGGCGATCAGTTATGTCGGCGGCGACTACCGGACCACGACCGGCGAGATCGTCGACGATCTGGTCGCGCTCGGCCACCGGGCCTTCGCCTACCTCGGTGAGCACGAGCGGGACGAGCCGCAGGTCGATCGGTGGACCGGCTTCGCCGGAGCGCTGGAGCGGTTCGACCTGCCGGTACCGGAGCCCGTCTTCGATCATCCGTCCGGGCTGACCACGGGCTGGCTGGACCAGGCGCTCGCCGCCGGGACCACCGCGATCCTGGTCGAATCGGTCAGCCTGCTGCGGGTCCTCGCGGCAATGATCGGCCTCCGCGGACTGTCCGTGCCCGGTGACCTGTCCGTCGTCCTGCTGGTCGACGACGAGGTCGAGATCGGGTCGGTGCCGTGGGCGACGCTGCAGATCCCGCGGAATGCGATGGGGCGCCGCGCGGTCCGGCTCCTCACCACGATGCTCACCGATCCGGACGGTGACTACGACCGGCAGATCCTGTTGCCCTGTGCGCACTCGCTGGACGGTACGGCGGGTCCGCCGCCGCGTTGAGGGACCATGGAAAGATAGTTGCGTGAGCTTCCATGCGGCCGTATTCATCGCCACCAGCCTGGACGGATTCATCGCGCGGCCGGACGGGTCGATCGACTGGTTGACCGAGCGGGGTGAGCAGGCCGGCGACACCGGGTACGACGCGTTCATGGCCGCCGTCGACACCGTCGTCGTGGGCCGCAACACCTACGAGAAGGCGCTGACCTTCGGCTTCTGGCCGTACGAGGGCAAGCAGGTCGAGGTGCTCAGTACGACGCTGGACGCCGATGCGGACGAGCGGATCATCGTGCACCGGACCCTCGACGGCCTGGTCCAGACGCTGGAGGACCGCGGCGCCAAGCGCATCTACACCGACGGCGGCCGCGTCATCCAGACCTTCCTCCGGGCCGGCCTGCTCAACGAGCTGACCATCACCGTCGTCCCCGTCCTGCTCGGCTCCGGCCTCTCCCTGTTCGGCGACCTCGACCAGGACGTCCCCCTCACCCACAACGCCACCCGCACCCTCGGCGCCGGCCTGATCCAGTCCGACTACACCGTCAAGCGCTGAGGCTCCGAAGCCTCACCAGATCAGGAACGACGGGGCGATCACCAGTGCGACTGTCGTCAGCACCAGCCCGGCCATGGCAGCAGCGGACGGCGGCCGGAGGCGACGGAACAGCGCCAGGTTGATTCCGATCACCACGGCCAGGATCAGCAGCGCCGCGACGATGCCGAGCGGGATGAAGCCGTCGGCCTCGCCGCCTTGGATCTCGTTGTTCGAGAACGGGGAGTCGGGGCGGTCGAACAGCATCGCCCTGGCGTGCAGGCCGATCAGGGTCAGCATCAGCAGCGGGTAGGCGAGCAGCACGCCGAGGGCGGTGTTCACGACTGCCCAGAGCCCGTACCACGCAAGTCCCCGGTGCCGGCTGCCGATGAGCTCTGGTGAAGTTGTCGTCACGTCGCCCTCCCCTGTCGCTGATTGAATCATCCTGCCGGGTCGCGCCAAATCCGGTTGCCGCGCGGAGGACCAGGGGGTGAGAATCGGCGTTTGTGGCTGGCCCTGGGTTGTTCGCCGATGTGACGCCGTTGCGGGAGTCGGTGGAGTTCCGGTGGTTGTGGGCGGGGCAGTCGCTGTCGTCGATCGGGAGTTTCATGACGATGGTGGCGGTCGCCATTCAGACGTACGAGCTCACTGGGTCTTCGGTGGCGGTCGGGGCGATCAGCTTGGCGTCGTTGGTGCCGACGTTGCTGCTCGGGCTGTTCGGCGGGTCGTTGGCCGACGCGGTGGATCGGCGGCGGCTGGTGTTGCTGACCGGGTGTGGGTTGATGGTCGTCTCGCTGCTGTTCGCCTTGCAGGCTTTGCTCGACTGGCGGCAGGTCTGGTTGCTTTACTTGCTGACGGCAACAGCTGCCGCGCTGGCCGCGGTCGACACTCCTGCTCGTCGTACGTTCATCCCGCGCGTACTACCGCTGGAACGGCTGCAGGCTGCTGCCGCGTTGTCCCAGTTGTCGTTTCAGGTGGCGGTGATCGCCGCGCCGGTGCTGGCGGGGGTACTCATCGCGGCGGCGGGGCTCGAAGCGGCGTACGGGCTGGATGCGTTGACCTTTGTCGCGGTGCTGGTGAGTGTCCGGAGACTGCCTCCGATGCCGCCCGACAGCGGAGGGTCGAAGCTCGGCCTGCGGTCGGTGGTGGAGGGCGTGAAGTACGCCGTCAACCACAAGCTGATCGGGATGATCTTCCTGATCGACCTCAACGCAACGGTCCTCGCGATGCCGACCGCGCTCTTCCCCGCCCTCGCGGCCACCCGCTTCGGCGGCGGTCCCCGAACAGTCGGCTACCTCTTCGCGGCCATCGGAGTCGGTGGCCTGATCGCCGCCATCCTCTCCGGTCCACTGGCCCGCCTACGCCACCAGGGCCGCGCGATGCTTGTCTCCGTAGCGATCTGGGGCGCCGGGATCGGCTCGGTCGGCCTCACCCACAACCTCTGGCTAGCCGTCGCGTTCCTGGCCATCGCAGGCGCCGCCGACATCATCACCACGGTCTTCCGAGCCACCATCCTGCAGACCAAGACCCCCGACGACCTTCGCGGCCGCCTCAACTCCCTCGACTTCATCATCGGCCTCGGCGGCCCCAACCTCGGCAACGCCCGAGCCGGCGCGGTCGCCGGCCTCTTCGGCCCGGCCACCGCCATCCTCACCGGCGGCGCAGCCTGCGTCCTCGGTGTCCTCCTCCTCGCCACCAACAAGACCTTCCGCCGGTACGACGCAAAGGCCGCGAGCTAGAGCAGTTCGCGGAGGCGCGCGTACTCCGTGGTGGTGAGATAGCTGGGGTTGCTCATCTGCGGCTGCTGAATGACCTCGATGTCGGCCAACGCCGGGTGGTCAACCAGATCAGTTCTTGGGAGCGGGCTGGGAAGGAACTCCAGAGTCAGCGGTACGACGTACTTCGGCGCAGTACCCCGGTCCTGCCAGTCCGCCGGACCGGTGATTTGGCCGATCGCCCAGATGCCGGGGATCGGAGTGGCGCGCGCCGAGCCGCTGACCCAGAGAACAGCAGGCTGGCCGGGCGCGAAGAGCGCCGAGCGGTAGTTGTCCTGCACACACCACGTGCTGACGCCGTGCTCCTGGAGCGCAGGCAGGTCGGTGAGCCTCGGATTGCACTTGAACAGCCAGGCGCCGAGGTTGTCCCGGCTGACGCGCTGGGCGGTCAAGACGGCTCAGCGGCGGACGAGCAACTGGGCGGCCTCGGCGGCCCAGTAGGTGAGGATCGTGTCGGCGCCGGCCCGGCGGATCGAGTTGAGGGTTTCGAGGATGGCGCGTTCGCGGTCGATCCAGCCGTTGGCGGCGGCGGCCTCGACCATCGCGTACTCGCCGGAGATGTTGTACGCGGCGACCGGGACGGTCACGTGGTCGCGAACCTGGCGGATGATGTCGAGGTACGCCAGGGCCGGCTTCACCATCACGATGTCGGCACCTTCAGCGATGTCCAGGTCGACCTCGCGGATCGCGTCGCGGGCGTTCGCGGGGTCCTGCTGGTAGGTCTTGCGGTCACCCTGGAGGGACGAGTCGACGGCCTCACGGAAGGGACCGTAGAAGGCCGAGGCGTACTTCACGGCGTACGCGAGGATCACCGTCTCCTGGAAGCCGGCGCCGTCGAGGGCGGTCCGGATCACGCCGACCTGGCCGTCCATCATCCCCGAAGGGCCGACGACGTGAGCGCCCGCCGAAGCCTGGGCCACACCCATCTCCGCGTAGATCTCAAGCGTCGCGTCGTTGTCGACCCGGCCCTGGGCATCCAGTACGCCGCAGTGCCCGTGATCGGTGAACTCGTCGAGGCAGAGGTCCGACATGACCAGCAGGTCGTCACCCGCTTCGGCCACCGCGTCCCGGATCGCCACGTTCAGAATGCCGTCCGGGTCGACCGCACCAGAACCGACGGCATCCTTCGAGGTGGGCACCCCGAAGAGCATCACTCCGCCGAGGCCCAGCGCGGCCGCCTCTGCGACGGCCTTCCGGGCGGTGTCGCGGGTGTGCTGGTAGACGCCCGGCATCGAACTGATCGCGATCGGCTCGCGCGCGCCTTCCCGGACGAACATCGGCAGTATCAGCTGCCGCGGCTCGATCGTGGTCTCGGCGACCAGCCGCCGAACCGCTGCCGACGACCGCAGCCGCCGCGGACGAACCTCCGGGAAACCAGACATCAGCTAGCTCTTCCTGCGGGAGCCCGAGCGGCGCTCGGACGGACGGGTGACCGGCTCACCGGCCTCGAGCATCGTGTCACGGCGATCCGCGCCGAAGCGAGCGAGTGCGTCGGCCAGTTCCTCCGCGGACGGGGCCTCGGCCATCGCGTCGACCCGCAGGCCGTGCTCCTCGGCGGTCTTCAGGGTCGCCGGGCCGATCACCGCGATCACCGTCGACGCGTGCGGCTTGCCGGCGATGCCGACCAGGTTGCGCACGGTCGAGGACGAGGTGAAGACGACCGCGTCGAACTTGCCCGACTTGATCGCCTCGCGGGTCGGCGCTGGCGGCGGCGCGGCCCGGACGGTCCGGTACGCCGTGACGTCGTCGACCTCCCAGCCGAGATCGGTCAGGCCGGCCACCAGCGTCTCGGTGGCGATGTCCGCCCGCGGCAGGAAGACCCGGTTGATCGGGTCCAGCACCTCGTCGAACGGCGGCCAGTCCTCGACCAGCCCGGCGGCGGACTGCTCACCCGAGGGCAGCAGGTCCGGCCGGATGCCCCAGGCGCTGATGGCCTCGGCAGTCTTCTCGCCGACCGCGGCGATCTTGAGGCCGGAGAACGCCCGGGCGTCCAGACCGTACTCGTCGAACTTCTCCCGGACCGCCTTGACCGCGTTCACCGAGGTGAAGGCGACCCACTCGTACCGGCCCTCGACCAGGCCACGGATGGCCTTGTCCATCTGCTGCGGGTTGCGCGGCGGCTCGACCGAGATCGTCGGCACCTCTTCCGGCATCGCGCCGTAGCGGCGCAGCCGGTCCATCAGCGGGCCGGCCTGGTCCTTGGTGCGCGGCACCAGGATCCGCCAGCCGAACAGCGGCTTGGTCTCGAACCAGGACAGCGACTCGCGCTGCTCGACGACCGCGCCGACCACGATCACGGCCTCGCCGACCAGCTTCGCGGCCCGCAGGTCGGCCACGATCGTGCCGAGCGTTCCGACCACCGAGGTCTGCGCGGTGGTGGTGCCGCCGACGGTCGCGGCGACCGGCGTACCGGCGTCGAAGCCGGACTCGATCAGCGCGGCGGTGGTGTCCTTCAGGACCTCGGTCGCGTTCAGCAGTACCAGCGTCTGCTTGGGGTGCAGCCGGCTGAAGTCGAGCTTGGCCTCGGCCAGGTCGAGCACCGTGACCTCGCGGTCGCTCTTCATCGTCAGCGGGATCCCGGCGTACGCCGGAACGGCGCTCACCTCGCTGACCCCGGGAACCACGTTGAAGCTGATGCCGGCCTTGCGGCAGGCGGACGCCTCCTCGGCCCCGCTGGAGAAGGTGAACGGGTCGCCGGTCAGCAACCGGACCACGTTCGACGAGGCCTTGGCGGTCTTCACCACCAGCCGGGCCCGGGCCGCGACCCGCAGCGCCCGGCTGCCCTCGGCGCCGGAGCCGTCGATGACCTCGACGCCCGGCTTGCAGTACACCAGGAAGGCGTCGTGCTCAGGACCCTCGACCACGACGGCGTCGGCGTTCGCCAGCACGTCCCGGCCGGCGATCGTCAGCAGGCTGGGATCGCCCGGGCCGACGCCGACGAAGGTCACGTGACCCAGTGGCCTGGTCTGCTTGGCGGTCGTGGTGCTGGCGGCGATCTTGGCCGGCACCTTCTGGGGTGCCGGGGTGGCCGCTGTCTTCGCGCTGCTCACGTCTGCTGTCGCCTTTGCCCTTGTCCTGCTCGTCTTCGTGCTCGTACCCGTACTCGTGCTCGCGTGCGTCGTTCCCCGTGCCGGTGTCATGTCTGCTCCAGCAAATCGTGCGCGAGAGCCCGGCCGACCGCGCGTGGATCGTCGACCGACCCGTTCGCCGACAGCCGCCGGACGCCGCCGTCCTGGCCGAGCGCTCCCCGGAGCCACAGCTCCGGCCCGTCCTCACCTTCGACCACTTCCGCGAGTGCGCCGACCGGAGCCGTGCACCCTGCCTCGAGCGTGGCCAGCAACTGCCGTTCGGCCGTCACCGCGGCGCGTACCGCGGGATCCTCCAACGGCGCAAGGGCTTTGAGCACCACGTCATCGTCGTCGCGGCATTCGATGCCCAGGGCACCTTGTCCCGGTGCCGGCAGCACCTGGATCGGATCCAGCGTCTCGGTGACCTCCGAAAGCCGGCCCAACCGGGCCAACCCTGCCCTTGCGAGCACCACCGCGTCCAATTTGCCATCCGTGACCATTGCGATCCGCGTGTCCACATTGCCGCGGATCCCGGTCAGTTCGAGGCCCAGTCCGAGCGCTTCCAGCTGGGCCTGACGCCGGGCAGAGCCGGTGCCGACCAACGCACCGGTCGGCAGCTCGCCGAGGCTCAGTCCGTCACGGGCGACCAGCACGTCCCGCGGGTCCTCACGCTCCGGGATCGCGCCGAGCGTCAGCCCGGGCTCCGGCGTCGTCGGCAGGTCCTTCAGCGAGTGCACCGCGATGTCGATCTCACCGGCCAGCAGCGCGTCGCGCAGTGCGCTGACGAAGATGCCGGTACCGCCGATCTGCTCCACCGGGGCGCGGTTGGTGTCGCCGGTGGTGACGATCGGGACCAGTTCGACCTCGTGACCGAGGGCCCGCAGCCGGTCGGCGATGTGGTTCGCCTGGACTGTCGCGAGCGCCGACCTGCGCGTTCCGAGCCTGATCATGCGGGATCACCTCCGGTTGCCTGTGAAGTCTTGGGAGCGGTGACCGCGTCCACGGTGGCGGGATCGAGGGCGAACAGCTCCCGCAGCGCGTCGGCATAGGTCGGGCCGCCCGGATCGGCGGCCAGTTCCTTCACCCGCACGGTCGGCGTGTGCAGCACCTTGTCGACCACCCGCCGGATGGTCCGGGCCACCTCGCCGCGCTGGACCTCGTCCAGCCCGGGCAGCTTGCGGTCCAGCCTGGCCAGCTCTGCGTCGACCAGCTCGCTGGCCATCGTCCGGAGCGCGACCACGGTCGGCAGCACGGATGCGGCGCGGCGGGTCGCCTCGAAGGCACCCGTCTCCTCGCCGACGATCCGGCGTACCTCGTCGATGTCGGCCGCGCTGCCACCCGCCGTACCGGCGAGATCGGCCAGCGTCACCAGGGTGACGCCCTCGATCCGCGCGGCCGCGGGATCGACATCCCGTGGCAGCGCGATGTCCAGTACTCCGAGCGGCCGCCCGTCGGCGGCGTCGCGGACCATCTCTTCGGTCAGTACCACGCCCCGCGCGCCGGTGCAGGAGACGATCAGGTCGGCCTCGCGCATGGCGCCGGGGACGTCGGCGAGCTTGATCGCCGTACCGCCGATCCGGTCCGCCAGCGCGACCGCGCGGTCGTAGCTGCGGTTGGCGATCGTCACGCTCGCCGCACCGCCGTTGAGCAGCGTCTGGGCCGCCAGCGAAGCCATCGAGCCGGCGCCGACGACGAGAGCACGGCGGCCTTCGTAGCCGCCGACGGCCTCGAGTCCCGCGGAGACAACCGACCGGCCGGCCGCGTCGATGCCGGTCTCGGACCGAGCCCGCTTGCCGACCCGCAATGCCTGCTGGAACAGGGGGTTCAGGGCGGAGCTGATCGTCTCCAGGTCCTGACCGATCCGCAGCGTCTCCTTCAGCTGGCCGAGGATCTGGCTCTCGCCGACGATCATCGAGTCCAGCCCGACGGCGACCTGGAACAGGTGCGAGACGGCGCCTTCCTCGAAGTGCACATAGAGGTGCTCGGCCAGGTCGAGCAGCGGTACGCCGGTGACGTCGGAGAGGATCGCGGTGACCTCGTCCATCCCGGCGTGGAAGCGGTCGACGTTCGCGTAGACCTCGGTGCGGTTGCAGGTGGCCAGGACGGCCGACTCGGTCACCGCCGGGGTGTGCTGGACCGCGAGCGCGAGCTTGGTCGCGGCGTCCGGATCGAGGGCCACCCGCTCGAGTACGGAGATGTCGGCTGACCTGTGGGAGATACCGACGACCAGGTAACTCACAGCACACCCCCGCCGACACTGGGCAGATCGGAGACCACACCGTTCATCGCTGGCAGTTCGGGCACCTCGGGGAGCGCCGCCTCTCCGGACTTTCGTTGTTCGTGGTACGCCAGGATCTGCAACTCGATCGAGAGGTCCACCTTGCGGATGTCGACGCCGGTCGGCACGGTCAGTACCACCGGTGCGAAGTTGAGGATGCTGGTGACGCCGGCTGATACAAGCCGGTCGCAGACCTCCTGGGCCGGACCGGCCGGAGTGGTGATCACACCGATCGAGACCCGGTCGGCCGCGACGATCTCCTCCAGCTCGGCGAAGTCCCGGACGATCATGTCGCCGATCTGCTCGCCGACCAGCGTCGGATCCGCGTCCAGCAGGGCGACGATCCGGAAGCCGCGGGTGCCGAAGCCGGAGTAGTTGGCCAGCGCGTGGCCCAGGTTTCCGATCCCGACGATGACGACCGCCCAGTCCTGGGTGACGCCGATCTCGCGGGCGATCTGGTAGCGCAGGTACTCGACGTCGTAGCCGACCCCGCGGGTGCCGTAGGAGCCCAGGTAGGACAGGTCCTTGCGCAGCTTGGCCGAGTTGACCCCGGCCGCGGTCGCCAGATCCTCGCTCGACGCGGTGGCGATGCCACTGTCCGACAAGGCGGTCAGGGCCCGCAGGTACACCGGCAAGCGCGCGACAGTGGCCTCGGGAATGCCGCGTTCGGTTCTCGTCGGCGCGCCGGGGCGACGGCTGCGGGCAGGCGTCACAATTCTCCTGGCTAGAGCTGTTACTCGGGGTGGTTCGCGAGTCACCGCCTCACGGCTGGCGACCACCCCACTCTAGGAGCTTGTGAACGTGAGAACAAAATCGAGAGACTGGCAAGTGGTCAAGAGCACTAAGTTGTCAAGGCCCTCTTCAGCCTGACCGGGTCGACCCGCCAGAAGTCGTGCTGGCGGCCGTCGACGAAGGTGACCGGGATCTGTTCGCCGTACTCCTTGAAGAGCTGCTCGTCCTGAGTGATGTCGATCTCACTCCAGGTGACGCCGAGCTCGGCGCAGACTCCGGCGACGATCGCCCGGGCGTCGTCGCAGAGGTGACAGCCGGGCTTGCCGTAGAGGGTGACGCGATCGCTCATCGGTCGGCCTCCCTCAGGCGGCCCTTGGCGACCTTGCCGGTGACCGAGTGCGGCAGGTGGTCGACCACCTCGATCTCGACCGGGCACTTGAACCGGGCCAGCCGGGTCGCGGCGTACTCGCCGATCGTGCCCGGGTCGAGTGCCGCGCCGGTCGCCGGTACGACGAAGGCCTTGACCGCCTCGCCGGTGTCCTCGGACGGTACGCCGATGACCGCCGCCTCCCGCACTCCCGGCGCCTGAACGAGGACCTCCTCGACCTCGCTCGGGAACACGTTGAAACCGGACACGATGATCAGCTCGCGGAGCCGGTCGACCAGGAACAGGTCGCCGTCGGCGTCGAGGAAGCCGACGTCGCCGGTGCGGTACCAGCCCTCGCCGTCCGGGCCGTCGACGCCGTCCGGCCAGTAGCCCGAGAACAGGTTCTTGCCGCGGATCAGGATCTCGCCCGGGTCGTCGCCCTCGACGTCCTCGCCCTGCTCGTCGGCGATCCGCAGCTCCACGTGCGGCAGCGGCCGGCCGACTGAGCCGGGCTTCGGGTCGTGCTCGCCGAGCGTCGCGGTGACGCCGGGCGAGGCCTCGGTCAGGCCGTATCCCTGGTGCACGAACAGGCCGGTGGCCTGCTCGAACCGGTCCGCGAGCCCACGATCGAGCGTCGACGCGCCGGTGAGCACGACCTTGACCGTACTGAGCGCTTCCTTCAGGTCCGGCCGGGCGATGAAGGCGTTGAGAGCCGGCGGCGCCAGCGGGAGGCGCGTCACGCCGTACTGCCGGATCAGGTCGATGGTGGCGGTCGAGTCGAACCGTGCCTCGATGATCAGTTGCGCGCCGGTCGCGACGGCCCAGCCGAGCACCGCGTTGAGGCCGAACGCGTGGAACATCGGCAACACGCCGAGCACGACGTCGTCGGGGCCCATCCGGTCCTCGCCGAGGTCGGCCAGGTTCTGGACGTTCGCGCCGAGCGCCCGGTGGGTCAGCATCGCCGCGCGCGGGTCGCCGCTCGTACCGGACGTGTAGAGCAGGACCGCGAGGGCCTCCGGGTCGGTCTGCGGCGTAAGCGGAGCGTCACCGCCGAGCTCGCCGGGCCGGACCACCCTGATGCCGTCGAGCTTGTCCGCCAGATCCCCGTCGGCGACCGCCAGCCGGGCGCCGGAGTGCGCGATCACGTTGCCGATCTCGCCCTTGGTCAGGCCCGTGTTGAGCGGCACGGCGACCAGTCCGGCGCGAAGACATCCCAGGTAGGAGGTCACGAACTCGATGCTGTTCGCCATCAGCAGCACCACCCGGTACCCCGGTACGAGACCCGCCGCCGAGTACCCCCGGGCAGCAGCGTCGACGGCCTCGTCGAGCTGGCCGTAGGTCAGCCGCCGATCCCCGTCGACCAGCGCCTGACGTTCGCCGTGACGTCGCGCTGTGTCACGAAGAACATCCGCGAAGTTGAAGTTCACCAGGCGAGTCTGTCACGACAGCGCTAGGGTCGTGCTCCGGGAGTCCGTGCGGTGGCTCCGGTGTCCAGGCAGGTGGCTCGCAAGGCGGAGGGAGGGCTCGATGCGCTTTCCATCGTGCCCTCCCGACAACGCCGCGAGGCGCCTGCCTGGGCGCCGGAGACGACGTGCGGAGGCCCGGAGCACGGCGCTAGGGTCCTACCTGTGACTCGACCAACGACGCGCGATCTGCGCGCCCGGTCGGTACTGGCCGGACAGGCGAGTGCCGCCGCCGCCGAACTCGAGGCGGCGTTGCAGACCCCGCCGGTGACCCACGCGGCCGCGTTCTTCGACCTCGACAACACGATGCTGCAGGGCGCCTCGGTGTACCACCTGGCCAGAGGTCTGTACCGGCGCAAGTTCTTCACCGGCGCCGAGATCGCCAGCAAGGCGGTCGACCAGCTCAGGTTCCGGCTGCAGGGCGAGACACCCGAATCGGTCGCCAACGCACGCTCGTCGGCGCTCTCGTTCATCGCCGGGCACCGGGTGGCCGAGGTACAGATCCTGGTCGAGGAGATCTTCGACGAACTGATGGCCGACAGGATCTGGCCGGGCACCAAAGCCTTCGCGCAAGCGCACCTGGACGCGGGCGAGCGGGTCTGGCTGGTGACCGCCTCGCCGGTCGAGGTGGCCCGGCTGATGGCGCGCCGGCTCGGCCTGACCGGAGCACTGGGAACGATTGCAGAAACGCGTGACGGGGTCTATACAGGGCGTTTGGTCGGCGATATCTTGCATGGTCCGGCGAAAGCGGAGGCGGTCCGCGCGCTGGCGGCGCACGAGGGGCCTCACCTGGCCGATTGTGCGGCCTACTCGGATTCGGTCAACGACCTGCCGATGCTCGAGTTGGTGGGCCACCCCTGCGCGATCAACCCCGATTCCAGGCTCCGCCGGCATGCCGAGGTGGCCGGCTGGAAGGTGCGCGATTATCGGACCGGACGGAAGGCGGCACGCCGCGCGCTGTTGACAGCGGGTGCTTCAGGCGTAACGCTCGGTGCTGTCTCAGCCGCTGTGGCCATCCGCGGCAGTGTCTTACAAAGACGTGTCAGACGCAGACGTGTCAGTTGAACGGGGAGAGAACTTGACGACGCCGGAGCCAAGCCCGGACGGGATGAGACGCGCAGAGCTCGTCGATCGCGCCCAGGCAGGGGACGTCGGTGCGTTCGGCGAGCTGTACGACGAGTACTCGCTGACCGTGTATCGCTACATCTACGCGCGGGTGTCGTCATCGGCGCTCGCGGAGGACCTGACCAGTGAGACGTTCGTCCGGGCGCTGCGCGCGCTGGACTCGTTCCGCTGGCAGGGCCGGGACTTCGGCGCCTGGCTGGTGACGATCGCCCGGAACCTGATCACCGACCACTACAAATCGGGCCGGGTCCGGCTCGAAGTGGTCACCGACGAGATCGAGACGCACGACCGGCAGACCGAAGGCCCGGAGGTGGACGTGCTGGCCGCGGCCACCGCCGAGGTGCTCCGGGACGCCGTGGCCGCGCTGCCCGAGGAGCAGCGCGACTGCCTGACGATGCGATTCTTCGCCGGTCTGTCGATCGCGGAGACGGCCAAGGCGCTGGAGAAATCCGAGGGCGCCGTCAAGCAACTGCAACTGAGGGCCGTCCGGCACTTGGCGAAGGTTATCCCCAAGGACTTGAGGTGAGGAGGATGACAACGAATGTCTTTCGTAACCCGTCAGGGAGTTTCCTCGTTTGCCTGTGTGAGGACCTTTCGGTGACCCCGATCGGCCATTGAGGAGAACGAGAACTCATGAGTGACCTACACAGGGCTCGAGCGCGCGCGGAGACCTTCGCGCACGCCGTCGATCACGGGCCCCGTCACTCTTCGCGACTGAGCGATGACCCTGAGCTGATGGAAGCTGTGGAGCTGGTCGGACGGCTGAGGACCGCCGGCGCAGTGACACCGCGACCGGAGTTCGCTGCCGAGCTGAGGCACCGCCTCCTCGAGCAGGCCGCGGCGCGAGCCGCGACGAACACTCCGACCGTGGTACCCAGCCTTCCGGACAACTCGGACGATCCGCCCGAGCGCGAGGACGACGACGCGTCCGTGACAGATATCCGCCATCGTCACGGCCGGCGGATCCGGCTGGTGGCCAGTACCGCCGCGCTGGTCCTGCTCGGAGGTGGCATCGGTTCTGCCGCCGCCGCTCAGCAGGCGATGCCCGGCGACGCGCTGTACGGGATGAAGCGCGGCATCGAGAACGTCTCCACCAACGTCAGCGTCGGGGACGGTTCCCGCGGCCGGCGCGAGCTCGACCATGCCAAGACCCGGTTGTCCGAGATCCAGGCGCTGGTGAACAACGGTGGCGAGGCGGCCACCATCAACAGCACCCTGGCCGACTTCACCATCCAGGCGCGCAAGGGCATCACCAGGCTCGTCGCGTCATACCAGCAGGACGGCGATCCGGCCTCCATCGCGGAGGTCACCGCGTTCATCACCAGCGCCCGCCAGGCCATCGGTGAGCTCGCTCCGAAGTTGCCACCCGAGTCGCTCAAACCCGCTGTCGAGGCGTTGTCGATGCTCGAGCAGCAGGCCAACCGAGCGGCCACGACGTGCCCGAAGTGCGACAAGCCGAAGCCGGCCAAGAACGGCGGCCCGGCCCCCGCGATCAACCCCGGCACGGAGCCGAGCACGCCGATCAAGGCGGGCCAGTCCCCGAGCGGCAAGACCACGACAGCGCCGTCGGCCAAGCCGCCGAGCTCCGGGGTCACCACGGTTCCCCCCGAGACGGTGGACACCACCATCGTCCAGGAGCCGACCACCAAGCCGACCGACCTGAAGACGCCACCCAAGCCCTCGACCAAGCCGAGCACGACACCGTCGGGACCCATCGTCCCCACGCTGCCCACCCCCGGCACCCCGAGCTGGCCCTGGCCCTTTCCAACCCTGAACCTCCCAACAATCAACCTCCCAGGCGTCCTCCAGACCCTCCTACCCCCCTGGAACTGATCACCACCCCAGGAACAGATCACCACCCCGAAGAGCCCGGCCTCCCCACGGAAGCCGGGCTCTTCGCACGTCCCACCCCGCCATCCCCCCACTTTGAGCACCCACCAGCCACCAATCCCCCCTCCCCCTGCCTGTCCCGTGCCCAAGGTCCCCGACCCCCACGAACACAGCTCCCACTTTGAGCACCGGACAGTCACCAAAGCCGGCCACCGACGACTGCCGGGTGCCCAAAGTCCCACTCAAGCTCGGCCCCCGGCCGACAGCTCGCACTTTGAGCACGGCGCAGTCGACGACGCGAGGTGTCGACGACTGGCAGGTGCTCAAAGTCGCAGACGAGCAGCCCTGCGCGAGCGGACGGCTCGCACTTTGAGCACGGGGCAGTCAACGGCGCGAGGTGTCGACGACTGGCGGGTGCTCAAAGTCGTAGTCGAGCAGCGCCGCGCAGGCGGACGGCTCGCACTTTGAGCACGGGACAGTCAACGACGCGAGGTGTCGACGACTGCCGGGTGCTCAAAGTCGTAGCCGAGCAGCCCTGCGCGGGCGGACGGCTTGCACTTTGAGCACGGGACAGTCAGCGGCGTGGGGTGTTGGCGACTGGCGGGTGCTCAAAGTCGTAGTCGAGCAGCCCTGCGCGGGCGGACGGCTTGCACTTTGGGCACGGGACAGTCAGGGGCGTGGGGTGTTGGCGACTGGCGGGTGCTCAAGGTCGCGAGGGTGGGCCGGTACGTCCGGGGCGCGCCCGGGCCGGCGGGGTGCAGGAGCGGGGCGGCGCGGGCGAAGTGCACGAGTGGGCGGGCGCGGGTGGGGGTGGCGCGGGCGGACGGCTTGCACTTTGGGCACGGGACAGTCAGCGGCGTGGGGTGTTGGCGACTGGCGGGTGCTCAAGGTCGCGAGGGTGGGCCGGTACGTCCGGGGCGCGCCCGGGGCCGGTAGCGCGGGCGGAGCGCAGGTGTGGGTGGCGCGGGCGGGGGTGGCGCGGGCGGGGCGCGGGCGGGGGTGGCGCGGGCGGGCGCAGGTGTGGGTGGGGCCGCAGGTTGGGGGGCGGGGGGTTAGAAGAAGACGCTGCGGCGTTGCATGAGGAGGGTGTAGAGGGTTTGCTGGATGGTTTCGCGGACCTGGTCGGTGACGTTGAAGACCAGCATCGGGTCGTCGGCGGCGCCGTCGGGGAACTCGTCGGTGCGGATCGGCTCGCCGAACTCGATCAGCCACTTCGACGGGAGCGGGATCAGGCCGAGCGGGCCGAGCAGTGGGAAGAACGGGGTGACCGGGATGTACGGCACCCCGACCAGCCGGGCCAGCGACGCCATGTTGCCGACCAGCGGGTAGATCTCCTCGGCGCCGACGATCGAGCACGGCACGATCGGTACGCCGGTCCGCATGGCCGCGCTGACGAAGCCGCCGCGACCGAACCGCTGCAGCTTGTACCGCTCGCTGAACGGCTTGCCGAGCCCCTTGAAGCCCTCCGGCCAGACCCCGACCAGGTTGCCCTGCCGGAGCAGCCGCTCGGCGTCGTCGTTGTTGGCCAGCGTCGCCCCGCCCTTGCGGGACAGCTCGCCGACGAACGGAGTCTTGAACACCAGGTCCGCGGCCAGTGTCCGCAGCGGCCGGTTGGTGTGGTCGGCCACGACCAGCTGGGTGATCAGCCCGTCGATCGGCATCGTGCCGGAGTGGTTCGCGACGATCAGCGCGCTGCCGGTCTCGGGAATGTTCTCGATCCCGCGCACCTCGACCCGGAACCACTTCTCCGCCAGCGGACGCAGGAACTTCAGCATCACGTGATCGGTCAGATCGGGGTCGAAGCCGAACTCGTCGACCTCGTACTCCCCCGTCAACCGCCGCCGCAGGAAGGCCAGGAACTCAGCCAACTGTCGCTCCCCGTCGGCCCCCAGCGTGTCCCGGACGATCTTCTCGAACCGCGCGAAGTCCTTCGGCCCGCGCGGCTCAGCACTGGTCTGGCCGAAGTCGCCGGCCTGCGGGCCGAACCCGGCAGCCAGCTCCTCTACCGCTGCCGCCGACGGGCTCACACCATCATCGGCCGGCTCGGGCTTGGCTGCCTGACCGCGATCGCCGGCAGCGCCCTTGCCGACCCGAGCCTTACCAGGCCGCTTCGCCTTGCCGAGCTCAGCGGGCTGGACGGCTTCGGCATCAACGCGGGCCTTGGTTGTCCGGTTGCGGGCCCGGTCGGCCCGTTCCTTGGCTGCCTCGGGGCCCGCGAGGGCGCGTGCCGCGGACGAGGGCGTCGTACGGCGTCCGCTGCCGCGGCCTGGGCGGCCGCCCGATCCGATCGGGATGACGTCGGCGTCAGCCACGCAGTGCTCCCAGGCCGGCGGTGAGCAGGCGCGAGGCCTGCGTGACGGCGCCGGTACCGAGGTGGGCGCGGAAGTCGTCGAAGGCTCCGGCGGTCGTGTACTCCGGCTCGAACCCGAACTCGCTCCGCATCCGGGTGGTGTCCACCGCGCGGCCGTAGGTCAGGAAGGTGATCTGGTCCGGCGAGAAGTCGGCCAGCCGGGCTCGGCGTACAACGGCCGCCGTACTGGCTGCGGTGAACGACGGGAGCCGGAAGGCGGGCCGGCCGAGGCGGCGGATCGCCTGGGACAGGGTGACCACGCCGTCGCCGGCCAGGTTGAAGGTGCCGGGCAGATCGTTCGCGGTCGCGTGGTGGATCGCCTCGACGCCGTCGTTCTCGTGCAGGAACTGCAGCCGGGCGTCGAAGCCGAAGACGGTCGGCACCACCGGCATCGCGAAGTACCGGGTGATCGGGGAGTCGGTCTGCGGACCGATCCAGTTGGCCATCCGCAGCGTGGTGACGCAGACGTCGGGGCGGCGCCGGGCGAACCCGCGCACATACCCCTCGACCTCGACCGCGTCCTTGCTCAACCCGGTCTGGTGGATCGCCCGCGGCGCCATCTCCTCGGTGAACATCGCCGGGTCGCGCGGACCGGCGCCGTACACCGTGGTCGACGACTTGACCACGAGCTTGCGCACGCCGGGCGCCTTCTGGCACGCGGCGAGCAGTTGCATGGTGCCGATGACGTTGATCTCTTTCATCGACGACCGTCCCCCGGCGCTGCCAGGGGTCGCCACGACGCCCGTGTGGACGACTGTGTCGACGTCCTCACCGGCGATGACTTTTGCGATGACGGGGTTGCGGATGTCCGCCCGGACGAACCGGACCCGGCCGAGCTCGGCCCTTGGCGGCACCACGTCGATCCCGATCACGGTGTCGATCTCGGGGTCAGCGGCGAGCCTGCGGGCACAGCGAGCACCGGCATCTCGAGAGACGCCGGTAACCATCACTACCTGTGCCACGAGTGACCCCCAGCCAGACAGCAAAAACCCCATCGAACGCCGCCCTGGACATCCAGAGCGGCGCACAGTGCAATTAGAGCTAGGGCTACTTGCCGAGCTTGCGGCGCTGTACCCGCGTCTTCTTCAGCAGCTTGCGGTGCTTCTTCTTCGCCATCCGCTTACGGCGCTTCTTGATTACTGAACCCACAGTTGGACCTTCCAAACTTAAAGAGAGCGTCAGGAAAGACTACCTGTAGGTCACCTCCCTGACCTAAGTGAGGCCGGTCCCCCGCCTGGATAGGATGGTTTCTCGTCGACTGGGGAGGCCTCGATGGGCGCACGCTACAACGGTTTGGCCGATTGGTACGACGCCCGGTTCGTGGTCGGGGCACCCCGCCATCAGCCCGGTCTGCTCGAGTTGCTCGGCCCCGGTTCGGGCCCCTGCCTCGACCTCGGCTGCGGTACCGGGCGCAACTTCGACACCATCCGCGACAGCGGCCGCACGGTCGTCGGGGTGGACCGCTCGTCGGACCAGCTCCGGCTGGCCCGCACGCGCACCGACGGCCCGCTGATCGAGTCCGACGCTGCCCGGCTGCCGTTCGCCGACGGCTCGTTCGACACGGTGATCGCGATGTGGATCTCCACCGACCTGGATGACTTCCCGAGCGCTTTGGGCGAAGCAGTCCGCGTACTGCGCCCTGGCGGGTTGCTGGTCTGCTACGGCGTCCACCCGGCCTTCAACGGTCCGCATGTCCAGTGGAACGAGGACGGTACGCGGCTGATCCACCCGTCGTACCGGACCCCCGGCTGGCACGACGAGTCACCGATCTGGGCTGACGACGGCATCCGCCAGCGGGTCGGCATGCGTCATCTCCCGTTGCCCGAACTGCTCAACGCGTTCCTCCGGCCCGAGCTGACCCTCGAACGCGTCGAAGAGCCCGAGGGCATGCCGGTCCCGCACGCCCTCGCCCTCAAGGCCCGCCGGAACTGACCTGCTCCAGCTTGTGCAGTGGTCGGCGACTGGGCGCTGGAGCTGTAGGGAAAGGCGGCTGGACTATCGTGCTGTCACCAGGGCCGGGAGGTGTCAGTGCAGAGGGATCCGTCGCCGCGGGAACCGATCGACTCTGATGTCGATCTGTGGCACCCCGCCGGAACAGTTCCCGGCGCGACGGGCAGAGAACCAAGCGGGGACGCGACAAGCGCGGCGCCGGGCGTGGAGGCGCGGCGCCGAGGCGACGTTGCGGTGCTTGGGGTGATTGCGATCGGTGGGGCGATCGGGGCGTCGGCGCGTTATGGCGTTGGGGTTGGGTGGCCGGCCGGCCACGGATCGTGGCCTTGGGCAACGATGGTGATCAATGTGGTGGGGTGTGCGCTGATCGGCGTACTGATGGTGCTGGTGTCCGAGGTGTGGATCGGGCAGCGGCTGCTGCGGCCGTTCGTGGGGACGGGGATCCTGGGCGGGTTCACCACGTTCTCGACGTACGCCGTCGACCTCCAGCGGTTGCTGGCCGATGGCCATCCGGTGACCGCACTGGGCTACCTGTTCGCGACCGTCATCGGCGCCGTCGCCGCTGTCTTCGCCGGTACGCATTTCACCCGCACCCTCGTCCGCCGGAGCCGCCGGAGCGCTCGATGAAGGTGCTGTTCGTCATCGCCGGTGCGGTCGTCGGGGCGCCGCTGCGCTACCTGACCGACCGTGCGATCCAGTCCCGCCACGACGGCGACTTCCCCTGGGGCACCTTCACGGTCAACGTCGTCGGCTCAGCGATCCTCGGCTTCGTCGTAGGAGCCAGTACGACCGCCGATGCCCCGCATTGGGTCCAGCTCCTCGTCGGTACCGGCTTCTGCGGCGCCCTCACGACGTACTCGACCTTCTCCTACGAAACGCTCCGCCTCTGGGAACAGAACGCCAGACTCCCAGCCATCGCCAACCTCACAGCCAGCATCCTCGCCGCCCTCGGCGCTGCGTACCTTGGCGTGACCCTCAGCCTCTTGTGAGATGGCTAAGTTGTTCGGTACCACGCCGCCAGCCGCTTGGCCCGTGCGCTTCCTTCACCGGCAAGCGCGTCCAGCGCCGGAAGTACCGGGGCCAGCCGCGAGATCTCCAGAATGGTGCCCTCACCGAGTGACTTGGTCTCCAGTACTTCGATGAGCACGCGAACAGCCGTATCGACGTCGCCCGTCACCTTGAACCAGGCCTTGGCGGCCTGGACCCGGATGTCGATCCACGGGCTCGGATCCACCTCGGACAGCAGCGTCCGCAGTACCGGCTCCGCGGCGCGCGCGGCCGGCCCGAACTGATCGATCCAGAGCAGGGCCAGGTAGTCGAGGCTGCCCCCGCCGTCACCGCAGGCCGGCTCGTTCGGCGGCACCTTGGTCGATCGGCTGGGATGGTCGGTGATCACCGAGACGAGGATCGGTACCACTTCATCGGCCGGGTGTTCGAGCACCATCAAGGCCCGGGCCGCCCAGGCCCGCGACTCCAGATCGCTCCCTGCGCAGACCCTCAGCAGGGCGGCGCGTACCTGCTGATCCGCGCCGCCGAACCGCCCGAGCTGCTCGCAGATCATCACCATCACCTTGATGACGTCGGGATCACGGGTGGTCTGGTCCTCGCTGAACTGCAGCAGAGCGAGCAGCTTCTCGGTCAGCTCGGGAAGCACCGCCTGCTTGTCCGGAAAGGCGTTCACCAGTTGCTTGAGCTGGTCGAGTTGCTTCTCCTGCCGGAATCGGGCGGCCAGCGGCGGAGTCAGCGCGGGCGCGTGCTCGATCGCCGACGCGAGTAGGTCATCCGAGTTGCTCACGAGCCGCCGGTCGACCAGTTCCAGCAGGAGTTGCTCCGCGCGGGCATGACCGGCCACGACGAGAATCCTGCGCAGGCCGGACGTCGGTGTCCGGTCATACAGATTCGCCAGCTGCTCGAGCAGATCGACCAGCCGTCGATCGCTCCGGTCCCAGGGGATCGGGCCGTCGGGTCCCTGCCGAGGCTTGAACCAGGTCAGCAGATCCGGTATGCCGGTCGAGACGATCCCCAGGTCGGTGGTCGCGACCAGCTCGCTGATCCGCGGCACCAGCTCGATCGCCAGCTCCGGATGCGTCTGGTACAGATGCGTCGCCATCAGGACGAGTGAGCCAGGGTTCCCGAACAGCGTCGGGTCGGTCGCCCAAGGGAGGTCAAGCATGCGCTGCAGCCAGTACTGCAGAGCCGTCGGAGGCAGCGTCGGTTGGACCGCCCAGAGTGCCCAGGAGCCGCCACCCTCCGCCCACGGCAGTTCCATCGTCATCGTCCGGCCGGCCGGACCGATGCAGAGCACCAGCGCGTCGAGCACCTGCTCGGCGATCACTGGGCCGTCATCGTCCTGACGGTGCGCCGACAGCACACCGACCTGTCCGTACTGCGACGCCAGCGCAGCCTGTCGGTGCCTCAACGTCAGCCCGTACGCGGCGCCGAGCCGGTCCGTGTCGGAGTTGCCCGGCTCCGTTAACGCCAGCACCCGGTCGGCATCCCGGTCGGCGAGGCTGACCAGGAGGGCCATCCGGGTTGCCGCGTCCTCTTCGTCCGCCAGCCTGTTGAGCAGCTGTGTCGTGATGTCGTCGTCGACGTAGGTGAGCAGGTAGGCGGTGATCCGCCGTACCACCGGATCGGGATGCCGCAGACAGCCGAGCAAGGGCACGAGTCCGACGGAGTGCACGGACTGGAGTTGCTGTTCCCATTGCTCTGTCTCCGCGGGCCGGGCACGGTCGAGCTTGTCTCCGAGAGCCGCTTTCAGTCGCTCCAGCGCGCTGTGGTTGAGCGGACCGGGCTCGCCGTACTCGTCCAGGTCGTCATCGAAATCCGCCGACAACTTCCGCCTGTCGAATCCCATCCCGGAACTCCCCCACCTCGTCGGAGATGCCGATAGTACGAGCTGTCAGGGCGATGCAAGCGTTGCTTTCACACCGAGTACGTCCAGCCGATCGCCCGCAGCACGCGTCGCGCCACTTGGGCCGGCGCATCGAGGGCTGGGTCGACAAGTTCGCAGTCTCCATCGAGGCCTGCGTCCAGGATCAGGTCCAACTCGCCGCTGCGCCGAAGGTGCCAGTCCCGATCGGGTCCCGGCGGGTGCCGTTCGGTCAGCCGGGCGCGGACGCGTTCCAGATCGGTCTTGAGCCGGCAGAGCTTCAGCGGCATCGCCACGGCCGACTCGTACCTGCGGACGGCGGCGCGGCTCTCGACTACTCCAGAAGCGACCACCCGGATCGCGCCGGCAGCACGGTAGTTCTTCGCGACCGAGGCCAAGTTGGTCAGTTCGAGTTCCAGGTTGAAGGGGTCCCCGGCCGGGGCCGGCCATCCGCGCCTCAGTTCGTCCAGATCGATCACCGCGTGCGGGATGCCCAGCTCCTGCAGGTGCTCACCGATCGCCCAAGCGGTTGTCGTCTTGCCGACGCCGACGGTGCCGGTGATCAGGAGTGCTTCTGGCGTCGCCGGTCCAGCATGCATCGAACAAACCTAACGGGACGGACCTTGGAAACTCGATCGACTTTGCCGCGCGTGGTCAGCTGTTGTGGAGGCGGACCGGCATCAGGATGTAGCGGAAGTTCGTCAGCGGGTCTTCCTCCAGGTCGGTGGCGCCGGTCAGTTCGGCCGGCTTGGTGGGTTGGGTGAAGGCGAGTTGGGCGACGGGGGTGCCGATCGCGTGCAGGCCGTCCAGCAGGTACGTCGGATTGAAACCGACCGTGACCGGCTCACCGATCAGGCGGGCCTCGATGGACTCCGACGCTTGGGCCTCCTCACCGTTGCCGGCGTCGAGGGTCGCGCCCTCGTCGCTGAAGGTGATGCGGATCGGGGCGTTGCGCTCGGCCACGAGAGCAACACGTTTGACGGCTTCGACCAGCGTGGCCGTGCTGATGCGCACTCGGGTCTGCACCGCGGCGGGATCCGGGATCAGGTTGCGGACCCTGGGGAAACTGCCATCCAGCAGCCGCGTGGTCGTCCATCGAGAGCCGCCGGAGACCTCACCCGCAAAGCCAGCCAGCCCATCACCACCCGCAGCCTCCTGGTCAAGGGAGAGGGTGAGCGTCGAGCCCGTCATCGCCTTGGCGGTATCGGAGAGCACGCGAGCGGGGATCAGGATGGTGGCCAACGGCGTGGTCGGAGCTGCGGCCGAGGGCTGATCGGTGGTCGGAGTCGCAGGCGAGGGCTGGTCGGTGGTCGGTGCCGCGGTGCCTTCTGGGTCGGTGGCTGGAGCTGGTGGCTGGTTGGGCTCCCATTGCAGTTCTCGGACGGCCAGGCGGTAGCGGTCGGTGGCCAGCAAGGTGATCGTGGAGCCTTCGATCTCCATCCGGACGCCGGTGAAGACCGGCATCGTGTCGTCGCGGCTCGCCGAACCCGCCACCTGGGCGACGGCTTGCGCGAAGACCTCGCTGCGGAGCACACCACTGTCCGCCGGTTGGACCGGCAACTCCGGGTACTCGTCGACCGGGAGGGTCTGCAGGGTGAAGCGCGCGGTGCCGCAGACGAGCAGGACCTTCGCGCCGTCGACGCTGACGTCGATTGCTTGGTGTGGAAGGCTTTTCACGATGTCGGCGACCAGCCGGCCGGACACCAGGCAGCGCCCGGGATCGGCCACCTGAGCCGGCAGAGTCACCCGATGCGACGTCTCGTAGTCGAAGCCCGACAGCGTCAGCTCCCCCTCCGACGCCTCCATCAGCAACCCCGCCAGAATCGGCACACTCGGCCGGCTGGGCAGACTCTTCCCCACCCACGCCACCGACTCCACAAGCAGATCCCGCTCCACCCGTACCTTCATGCCGACCGCCTCCCAGCTTCCTCACTGGGTTCCACTCAAACACCGGCCACCGACAGTTTCCGTGGCCGCCGAATCGACTATGGGCTCAACCACCAGCCTGGTAATCTCAAAGCCGTGAACAGCTTCCCGTCGCAGCAGATGATGCCCCGCTAGCGCGGGGTACAGCGACGGACGTATTCGATCCGAGGCCCCGAGTCGGGGCCTCGTTCGCGTTTCACCGGGCGGCGTCGTCCCGGCTCTCCTTCCCATCCAGCAGGAGATCCCGATGACGCGTTCCTATCTGACCACCACCATCCCGTTCGTCAACGCCCGCCCGCACCTGGGCTTCGCCCTCGAGCTGGTCCAGGCCGACGTGCTCGCCCGGCATCGCCGCCGCCGCGGCGACGAGGTCCGTTTCCTCACCGGTACGGACGACAATTCCCTGAAGAACGTGCTCGCCGCCGAGGCGGAAGGCATCCCAGTACAGGAGCTGGTCGACCGCAACGCAGCGGCCTTCGAAGGCCTGCGCGAGCCACTCAACCTGTCCTTCGACGACTTCATCAGAACCAGCAGCGACCCACGCCACCGGGCCGGTGTCGAGCGCATCTGGCAGCGGTGCGCCGACGCCGGCGATCTCTACCGCAAGCACTACGAGGGCCTGTACTGCGTCGGCTGCGAACAGTTCTACCAACCGGAGGACCTCACCGAAGGCCGCTGCCCCGACCACGGCACCGAGCCCCAGCTCGTCGCGGAGGAGAACTGGTTCTTCCGCCTCTCCCGGTACTCCGAACAACTCCGCGACCTGATCACCACCGGCCGGCTGAGAATCGAGCCAGCCACCCGGCGCAACGAAGTACTGGCCCTGATCGATGGTGGGCTGCACGACTTCTCCGTCTCGCGCTCGCAGCGCCGGGCTCGGGGCTGGGGCATCCCGGTCCCTGGCGATCCCGACCAGGTCGTCTACGTCTGGTGGGATGCCCTGGGCAACTATGTGTCGAGTCTCGGCTACGGCACCGACAGCGCCGACCTGGAGCATTGGTGGCAGACTTCCGACGACCGGATTCACCTGCTGGGCAAGGGAGTCGTCCGCTTCCACGCCGTCTACTGGCCCGCGACACTGCTGTCAGCGGGACTCAAGCTCCCGACCGAGATCCTCGTCCACGACTACCTCACCGTCGACGGCCGCAAGATCAGCAAATCCGCCGGTACGACGATCGACCCGGCCGACCTCGTCGACGAGGTCGGCGTCGACGCCGTCCGCTGGTGGCTGCTCCGCGACGTCCCGCGGATCGGCGACGCGGACTTCACCCGCGAACGCCTGATCGCCCGCAGCAACTCAGACCTCGCCGGCGGCCTCGGCAACCTCGTCAACCGCGTCGTCTCCCTGATCCACCGGTACTACGACGGCCGCGTCCCCAACCTCCAACCGGCCCCCGGAGAGCTCCGAACCGCTGTCAGCAACGCACCCGACAGCATCGAGGCCGCCCTGGCGAACTACGACTTCCGCAAAGCGGCCACCGCGCTGTGGGACATCGTCGAGTCCGCCAACCGCTACATCGAGACCACCGAGCCGTGGCAGCTCGCCAAGACCCAGGACCCCTTGCTGGCAAAGGTCCTGGCCACCCTCCAGCACGCCTGCCTCGCACTGGCCGGCGAGCTGTCGCCTTTCCTGCCGAGCGCGGCCGCCCGCATCACCACCCAGTGCACCCCGATCGACGGCGTCCTCCCACCCGCAACGCCACTGTTCCCCAGGCTCACCTGAGCCAGCGCAGGCCCCGCGCCGGCCCCGCGGTGGCTGGATGCGGACAAGGCGCAGCGGCCGGTCCCCGAGGGGATTCCGGCCGCTGTGCTTCTCGTGGTTATCCGGTTTGGAAGAACGCGCCTTTGAGGTAGTCGTGCACCGCGCCCTCAGACACCCGGAACGACCGACCCACCCGCACCGCGGGCAGCTCTCCGGAGTGCACCAACCGGTACACCGTCATCTTGGACACGCGCATGGCCGTGGCGACCTCCGCCACGGTCAGAAACTTCACCTCGGCGAGCGGCGACTCACCACCGGACTTCTTTGATGCCATAACGCACCGCACTTCCAGCACGGATCGTGCGCCGGCTTCCCCTCCGGCACCTCCGCCCGTGCATGGACAGAGCGTAGTGGCTGTTGGTGCGAATGGGAAAGAGGGTGCCTGGTGTGACTGGATGGTTCAGCCGGATCGGAGTGTCGCAGTGGCCGGATCCAGGCTGGATCTAGTACGTCGGATCGAGGCCGAGCAGCGGGAAGCTGATGTCCCGGGTCGCCTTGATCGAGCGATCCAGCCAGGTGTCGGGGTTGTACCCGGTCGACCAGTCGGCGTACGTCGGAGCGCGCCCGTCCGTCATCCGCAACGGCGCGACCCGGTCGAACCTGATCCGGATGTCCTCGCGCCACGACTCCGGCACCGCCGTCTCCGGGTCGATCGGCTCTCCGGCCACGATCGCCAGCAGATGGGTCCAGGCGCGCGGTACGACGTCGATGATCGCGTAGCCCCCACCACCGGTCGACACCCATTTGCCGTCGCAGACCTGGTGGGCCAGGTCGTGCAGGGCCAGGTACGCCGCGCGCTGGCCGTCGACCGTCTTGGTCAGGTGCGCCAGCGGGTCCTCCGCATGGGAGTCGCAGCCGTGCTGGGTGACGAGCACCGACGGCTTGAACGCCTTCACCACGTCCGGCACGATCGCGTGGAACGCCCGGAGCCAGCCCGCATCTCCGGTACCGGGCGGCAGCGGGATGTTGACCGCAGTGCCCTCCGCATCCGGCCCACCGGTCTCCCCCGGGCCGCCCGTGCCCGGGAACAGGGTCGTCGGCGACTCGTGCAGGCTCACGGTCAGTACACGCGGGTCGTTGTAGAACACTGTCTGTACGCCGTCGCCGTGGTGCACGTCCACGTCGACGTAGGCGACCCGCTCCGCCCCGTGGTCGAGCAGCCACTGGATCGCGATGGCCGGGTCGTTGTAGACGCAGAAGCCGCTGGCCATCCCCGGCATCGCGTGGTGGAGCCCGCCGGAGATGTTGGCAGCGTGCAGCACGTCGCCCTCCCACACGGCCCGGGCGGCCTCGACGGAGGCCCCGACCACGTGGGCCGATGCCTCATGCATCCGCGGGAAGCAGTACGTGTCGTCGGTGCCGAGCCCGTGCTCCGGATCCGGCTGATCCGGATCCTCCCCGGCCCGCTTCACGGCCGCGATGTACTCGGCCGTGTGCACGGTCCGCAGCAGCGCGTCGTCCGCCACCGGCGCGGGCACCACCTTCAGCTGATCGAGTACGCCGAGCGCGCGCGCCAGCCGAATCGTCAGATCCACCCGGATCGGACTCATCGGATGCCCGTGCCCGAAGTCGTACGCCGTCAGCCCCTCGTCGAAGACCAGCATCGCCTCACCGCTCATGCCCCGACCTTAGCCCGCGACCGCGGTCCGGTCCCCCGCTCAGCCGATCGCTTGTGTCTATCGAACCACTTGACCTGAATGTTGGTTGAGGTTGAAGACTGCCGACATGAGCATCTTCAGCGCCGGTGAACTGGAATTTCTGGCCGGGCAGCGACTTGGCCGGCTGGCCACCAAGGTTCCGGACGGGACCGTGCAGAACAACCCGGTCGGGTTCTTCCTCGCCGACGGCCACATCGACATCGGCGGCCACCGGATGGGAGCCAGCCGGAAGTTCCACAACGTGCAGGCCGACCCGCAGGTGTCGCTGGTGATCGACGATCTGTCGACCGAGCACGGGTGGGTGGTGCGCGGGATCGAGATCCGTGGGCGGGCGGAGGCGATCGTCGACGCCGAGCCGCCGATGCCCGGGTTCAGTCGCGAGCTGATCCGGATCCATCCCGAGCGCATCCTCAGCTGGGGCTTCGAGGACAGCAGCCGCCGAGACGTCGCCTCCTGACGGGTGGGTGGCGGGGCGGGCGTAGTACGGGCTATGGTTTTCGGGTGAACGCTTTCAATCTGCAGCAGTGGTGGGCCGCTTAGGCGGACCCTGCTGCGTTCACGCGCACCCACAAAGGCCGCCTCGCCGAGGCGGCCTTTTTTGTGTGTCCGTCGGTCGGTGGGGCTCGATCGGCAAAGGACCAGACCATGACCTCGCTCTCTGGCATCACCCCGTCCGGACGGCTCACGCTCGGGAACCACCTCGGTGCGCTGCGCCGGTTCACCGACCCGGACGGGTTCTACTTCGTCGCGAACCAGCACGCGATGACGACCAAGCACGATCCACGCCGGCTGCGCGCGCTGACCCGGGAGATGGCGACGCTGATGCTCGCCGCCGGGCTGCCACCGGGGACGGTGTTCGTGCAGTCCGACGTACCGGCTCACGCCCAGCTCGCGTACCTGCTCGAGTGCACCTCGTACGTCGGGGAGTTGTCGCGGATGATCCAATACAAGGAGAAGGGCCGGGGCAGACCGATGACGCGGGCCTCGCTGTTCACCTATCCGTGCCTGATGGCCGCGGACATCCTGCTGTACGGCACGGATCGCGTCCCCGTCGGAGGCGACCAGGACCAGCACGTCGAGCTGGCGCGCGATGTCGCGATCCGGTTCAACCGGGAGTACGGCGAGACCTTCGTCGTACCGGAGCTGCAGAAGGCCGCGCTGGCAATGCGGATCAAGGATCTGGCCAACCCCACCGCGAAGATGAGCAAGTCCGACGAGGACAACGCGGTCGGTACGATCCGGCTGCTCGACCCGCCGGACGTGATCCGCCGCCAGGTCATGCGCGCGGTCACCGACTCGGACGGCGAGGTGCGTCACGACGAGGCGACCAAGCCCGGAATCACCAACCTGCTGGAGATCCTGGCCGCCTGCACCGACGGCGATCCGGTCGAACTGGCCGGCTCGTACGAGACGTACGGCGCGCTGAAGTCCGACGTCGCGGACGCCGTGCTCGCGGTCATCGAGCCGCTGCAGAAGGAGTACGCGCGGCTGGCCTCCGACCCGGCCGCGATCGACGCGGCCCTCGCCCAGGGACGGGACCGGGCGATCGAGGCGAGCGCACCACGACTCCGGGCGGCGACGGTCGCGATGGGTTTGGCAGGATCGACGATGTGAGACTTCGTGTGGCGACGTTCAACATCCGGAACTCTTCGGCGCCCGACGGTGACGACTCGTGGGTACTGCGCCGCGAGGCGACCGCGGCGGCGATCGAGGAGTTGGCGGCCGACGTGGTCGGGTTGCAGGAGGTGCTGCCCGACCAGTTGGAGTACTTGCGCGAGAGGTTCGCGCAGTACGAGATGGTCGGGGCCGGGCGGGATGACGGCGTCCACGCGGGCGAGCACTCGGTGGTGATGATCCGGCGCGGCTCCTGGGAGGTGGACTCACATGAGACGCGGTGGCTGTCGGCGGAGCCGTCGACGCCGGGGTCGGTCGGGTGGGACGCGAATCTCACCCGGATCGCCACGCTGGTACGACTGTCGAACGCCACCGGCACCCGAGTCGGGATCGCGAACACGCACTACGACCACGTCGGCGGGCTCGCCCAACTGGAGTCGTCGAAGCTGATCGATCGATGGACGGCCGCCGAGCCGGAGCTGCACTGGGTCGTGCTCGGCGACCTCAACGTCGAGCCGGAATCCCTTCCCGTGAAGGTGTTCCTGGAGGCGGGCTGGCGGGACGCCGTACCAGCCGAGGCCGGTGGCACCTTCCACGACTTCACCGGCGCCACCGACCGGGAACGCATCGACCACATCTTGATCAGCAAGAACTGGCACGTCGTCGACGCCGAGGTCTCGCACCACCGGCCCGGTGGTCGCCTCCCGAGCGACCACTGGCCGGTGGTGGCGACGCTCGAGCTCTGACCCCGGGCCGCCGGCGCTGCTAAATCTTCTCGAAGACCTCTGTCCTCAACCGCTCGAGGTGGTCGAAGCGCTGGGAGCCGGTGCCGAGGGAGCCGTCGGGGACCAGGAACTCGTCGATGCCGGCCGCGGGATAGCGGGAGACCACGTCGAGCACGTACTCGGCCGACCCCATGATCGTCGGCCGGCCGGCCGCGAGCAGGCTGTCCCGCCGGCCCTCGGCCTCGGTGTCGCCCGGCTCGATGATCTCGATCATCGCCTGGGTCGAGCGGCGGACCGTCGACGGGTCGCGGCCGATCCGCTCACAGTGCTCGCGGAACACGGCGCCCTTGTGCTCGGCGAGTTCCGGCAGGCCCCAGTGGTTCCACTCGTCGGCGTACCTCGCAACGATGCCTAGAGCAACCTTTTCGCCGGAGGCACCGATCAGGATCGGAAGCTTGGCCGGCTTGGGTTCCAGTGGCGCCTCGGTGAGCTGGTAGTACTTGCCGTCGACGGTCGTGCGCTCCTGGGTGAGCAGCCCGGTGATCACCTGGCAGGCCTCCTCGAACCGGGCCAGCAGTTCCTTCACCGGAGGCAGCTCGATCCCGTACACCTGGTGCTCGTTCACCTGCCAGCCCGCGCCGAGGCCGAGCACGAACCGGCCGCCGCTCATCTGGTCGAGCGTCGCCGCCTGGTTCGCCACCACTGCCGGGTGCCGGTAGGTGTTGCCGAGCACCATCGAGCCGATCCGGACCCGCTCGGTCTTCACCGCCAGCCCGGCCAGCAACGCGAAGCACTCGTTCATCGGGATCGAGAAGTCACCGTTGTTCATCATGAAGTGGTCGGCCATCCAGACGGCCGACCAGCCCGTCCGTTCGGCGTACTCCGCGCCGTCGAGTACTTCCTGCCAAGTCCGGGTGGCGCTGGGCCAGAGGGAGAAGTCCATACCCCGACTCTATGCACTCTCCTGAGCCGCCAGCACGGCCTCCCCGTTGTCGGCGGCCCAGGTGGTCAGCATCCGGATCGGCTCCATCAGGGTCTTGCCGAGCTCGGTCAGGTCGTACTCGACCCGGGGCGGTACGCCGCCGTAGTCGTGCCGGGTGACCAGCCCGTTGGTCTGGAGCCGGCGCAGGGTCTGGGTGAGGACCTTCTTCGAGATCCCGCCGATCAGGTCGACCAGTTCGCCATGCCGCCGCGGCCCTTCGCTGAGCCCCCACAGCACCACGACCGCCCACTTGTCGGCGATCACTTCGACGGCGAGCCGCGCCGGACAGTCCGCCAGGAATACGTCACCGATGCCGTCCACGTGACCAAGGGTACTTAGAGGTTCCCGTTGCGCTGTCTAGCGTCGCAAGCATGATCTCGTTGCCTGAAAGCACTCATCGGCTGTTCGCCACCGACAACCACGCCGTCCTCGTCACCGTCGACGCGGACGGTTCACCGCAGGCATCCCTGGTCTGGGCCGAGCGCGACGGCGACCAGGTGCTGATCGGGATGGAGGGGTACCAGCGCAAGGCAGCGAACTTGCGGCGCGATCCCCGCGTCACAGTGATCATCGAGGACGACCAGCCCAGCCGGCGCGGGCTCGCGCAGTACCTGGTGATCCGTGGACGCGCGGAGCTCTCCGGGCCGGAGATCGGTGAGGAGTGGACCGAGTTGATGGACAAGCAGGCGCAGCGGTACCTGGGCAAGGACTACCCCTTCGAGAACCGGTACTCCGCAACGGCGGTGATCGCCCGGATCACCCCGGAGAAGATCACCGGCGAAGGTCCATGGGCAGCACGGGGTTAGAGGAGGTGCCAGCGGAGGAGGAAGGCGCCTACTGCGAGTACGAGGTAGGCCAGGACGAAGACGACTCCGATGCCGGGGCGTGGGCGGGAGCGGCGTACCGGCTGGTTGTCGGCGGCGGCGCGGGCTGCCTGCATGACGGCGGCGGAGTCGAGGGTCTGGCCCTTGGCAATGCCGTTGATCTCGTTCTCGTCCTTGCCGCTGGTCAGCACCACGGAGTCGTCGACGATCTCGATGTCGTCGACGTCCTGCCAGGCGAGGCTGCGGACGAGCAGGCTGGTGCGGGCCTTCAGTGCGGTGGCGGTGATCTCGACCCGGTACAGCACGACCCCGCCGGCGACCCGGACGACGGAGGCGCCGATGACGGTGAAGAGGCCGACCGCGAGGAAGTCCCGGGCACCCATCCAGAGCCAGGAGTTCAGCGCCGGAACGGCAATGAATGGCACCACGAACAGCGCCCACGCCCACCACGGCGCGGGATCCAGCGGCACCCGCCAGGGCAACGCAGGCAGGGCCGCGCCTTCGCCGCTGAACGAGCCGTCGTCGAAGGCGCCGGCGCTGGTGGAGTCGGTTGCTGGGCGCGCGGCAGCGTCGTCGGTGCCGCTCGAACGATTTCCCATGGGCGGGACCCTAGACCCCTCAGCGTGGATTAGCTGATCCGACATCGACTTACCCCTTGATCAACGCCCAGGCGATCGCGACGGCGACCGCCACAACCGCAGGCAGAAAGACCACGGCGCCCCAGGATAACGACACCCGGTAACTGGTCAACGCCGAGGTGTTGTTACCGCGCAGCCGCTCCACCACGCCCGCCACCTGATCGGCAGTCGGCCGGCCGTTGAGACCGTCGTACTTGAAGGTCCGCCTGCCCCGATGGCCGAGGTCGATGACGACCTTCTTCTCGCCCCGCCGCTGCACGCCGTCGACCGCTTTCCAGCTGTACCGGCGGCGCAGCAGCGGCCCACGGAGCACGAGCTCGTCGGTCCGTACCGTCAGCCCGTGGTACAGGCGATATTTCAGCCGTGGTGACCAGGGCAGGGGCGGGACCGACTTCAGCGGGGCTGGGGTGACACGGGCGGGCGGCTGGGGGTCGCTGGCGCCCGGGCTACTCGGCGGCAAGGTCCCGGGAACGGTTGCGGGCGGCTTCGATGGCCGACAAGAAGGCGGCTCGGACCTTGTGGTCCTCGAGTTCGCGGACCGCGGCGGCCGTCGTACCGCCCGGGGAGGTGACGCGCTCCCGCAGTACGGTCGGGTGCTCGCCCGTCTCGCGGAGCAGCTTGGCCGAGCCGAAGAGCGTCTGGACGACCAGGTCGGTCGCGGTCGAGCGCGGCAGGCCCATGTGCACGCCCGCCTCGATCATCGACTCAACCACGAAGAAGATGTACGCCGGACCCGAACCCGAGATCGCCGTCACCGCGTCCTGCTGCTTCTCGGGAACCCGGATGACTCGCCCAGTCGCGGCCAGCAGCCCCTCAGCCAGGACCAGGTGGCTCTCGTCGCAATGGGCGCCCCGGGAGATCGCCGCCATCCCCTCGTCGACCAGGGCCGGCGTGTTCGGCATCACCCGGACGACGGCGACGCCCTCGGGCAGCCGCGACTCGATGAAGGTGGTGGTGATACCGGCCGCCAGCGAGACGATGGTCTGGCTCGAACGAATCGCCGGGGCGATCTCGGCCAGCAGATCGGGCATGTCCTGCGGCTTGACCACCAGGACCAGGGTGTCGGCCTTCCCCGCGGCCTCCACGTTGGTCACCACATCCACGCCGTACCGCTCGCGCAGCTCGGCCGCGCGCTCCTCGCGCCGCTCGGTGATCAGCAGCTCGGCCGGTCGCCGTCCGGCGCGCAGCAGCCCGGACAACAACGTCTCACCCATCACACCGGCGCCAAGAATGGCCACCTGCCCGTTCTCACTCATGGCACTCAGGTTAGCGGTGCGGCTGTTCGAAGGAATTCCCTTGTGCTCGGCTCGCGGCCGTTAATTAATTGCCGGGCTCCGGGCGGCACCGGATGATGCAGCCAACAGGTTCGGGGGCCGACGACAACGTGAGGTGGACCGAATGAGACGACGTGTTCGAGGGGTGACCGGCGCCGCGGCGGCGGCCGCTCTGGTGGCGGGGGCCTTGCTCGCCACCGCGCCGGTGGCCGCGCAGGCGCAGGGTGTGACACCAACTTTCGTGAACGGCTTGGCCCAGGATGTCTTCTCGACCAACCCGGCCGACTGGTACAGCGGCGAGGTCTGGGTGCAGGCGCCGTTCGACTCCGACGGGGACGGTCGCGCCGACCGGATCCACGCGGACTTCACCGCGCCCGGCGAGGTGCTGACCGACGGCCTCAAGGTGCCGGTGATCTTCGAGGACAGCCCGTACTACGCCGGCCTCAACGACGCGGCGAACTGGGGCGTCGACCACCCGCTCGGCCAGCCGCCGGCATCGCGGGTCACCACCCCGTTCCAGGCCGGGCGTGAGACCAGCCCGGTGATCAGCACCATCTACGAGTCGCGGTGGGTGCCACGCGGGTTCGCCGTCGTTCACGCGGAGTCGCCCGGTACCGGCCATTCGGACGGTTGCGCGACGTCGGGCGGTAGCAATGAGACGCTGGCCGGCAAGGCGGTCATCGACTGGCTGAACGGTCGCGTACCGGCGTACACGACTCGAGACGGCGATACGCCCGCGGTCGCATCCTGGACGACCGGCAAGGTCGGGATGATGGGGACGTCCTACAACGGGACGATTCCTGAGGCGGTGGCGACTACCGGAGTACAGGGGCTCGAGGCGATCGTGCCGATCTCGGCGATCTCCGACTGGTACGACTACTACCGCGCCAACGGCATGGTCCGGGCGCCGGGCGGGTTCCAGGGTGAGGACCTCGACGTCCTGGCCGACGCGGTCTACTCGCGGCTGGACGAGACCACCCAGCGGACGATCTGCCAGCCGGTGCTCGACGAGCTGAAGGCGAACCAGGACCGGGCGACGGGTGACCGCAGCGCCTTCTGGCAGGAACGCAACTACATGAAGGACGTGCAGAACGTGCACGCCGCCGCATTGGTTGCGCACGGCAACAATGACTTCAACGTGATGACGAAGAACGCGGCCCAGTTCTACGAAGCGCTGAAGAAGCAGGGCGTGCCGCACATGTTCTACTTCCACCAGGGCGGCCACGGTGGCGCGCCGCCGGACGTGCTGATCAACTACTGGTTCACGCGGTACCTGTACGGCGTACAGAACGGTGTCGAGCAGCTGCCTCGGTCCTGGGTCGTCCGCGAACCGGCGGCCTGCCCGGCCCGGCAGAGCACGGTGACCGGCGACCAGGCGAACACGGCGACGCTGACGGTGGCCGACACCAGCGCGTTCCGGATCGGGTTCACACTGACCGTGCCGCAGACCACCGCAAACGGGACGATCACCAGCACCACGCGGCTGATCTCCAACATCCCTGACAGCACCCACTTGACGCTGTCGTCGGCAGTCGCGACCGGCGCCGGCCAGAAGGTTGCCGGAGGCACCGTCGTCAACCTGGTCTGCGGCACCGCCAACCCCACCCCGTACGCCGAATGGCCCGACCCCACCACTGGCGGGGTCGATCTCCGGTTCACGCCGGGCGGGAACGCTCGGGGCGGCCTCACCGTCGGCAAGGACGGCTCCATCCGCGAGACCCTCGTCGACGACGCCTCGATCAACGCGACGACCTCGGCCAACGCGGCTGCTTCGCCGGAACGGCTGATCTACCAGACCGGGCCGCTGACCCAGCCCGTCCGGATCAGCGGCACGCCGACCGTGTCACTCAAGGTCGCCTTCAGCGCCAGCCGGGCGAACCTGTCGGTGGCACTGGTCAGCTACGCCCCGAACGGGACCGCGACGATCCTCACCCGCGGCTGGCGCGATCCGGCCAACCGCGATTCGGACTGGGTCGAGACCCCGATCCGGATCGGCGCCACCGACCGGGTCGACGTGGACATGCAGCCGAAGGATGTCGTAGTACCGGCAGGCAACCGCTTGGCCCTGATGGTTCTGTCCAGCGACCACGACTTCACGGTCCGGCCGCCGGCGGGCACCAAGCTCACCCTCAACCTGCACGGCAGCTCGTTCAACCTGCCGGTCGTCGGTGGGATCAACGCTTTCAAGGCAGCTACTTCTTAGGCGGCTTTCCTCGAACGGAGGATGCCCCAGGCAACGAGTGCGGCCGCGACGGCGGTGATGGTGAGACCCGCGACCATCACCGCCTCGCGGAACTGGCTGGTCTGCTCGGCGCTCCAGTGCGACGTGGCGATGCTGCCGGTGAACAGCGCGGCGAGGACGGTGCCGGTGATGGCGATACCGGCACCGGAGGTGACCTCGCCGGCGGTGTCGACCAGGGCCGCACCGATCGTGGTCCGGTTCTCCGGGAGACCGCGGAGGACGTTGGTACCGGCGACCAGGCCGACCACTCGCATACCGGCCGCCACCAGTACTAGCGCGAGGGCGATCCAGGGGTAGCCGAGCCTGCCCAGTACTGCGTAGACGGCGAGCCCGGCGACGACTGCTGCGGCGCTGAGCCGGGCTGCCCACTCGAGGCCGACCAGTTTGACGAATGGGTTGACGAACGCGCTGCCTGCCAGCAAGACGATGACCTGCGGCAACATACCGATGGCCGCCAGGGCCGGTGACCATCCCCAGTCGAGCTGCAGTTGCAGGGTCACCAGGTAGCTGAGGCCTGCGACGGCCAGCGCGGAGGCGGCCTTGAACGCCAGGCCACTGGAGACCAGTGGGTGGGCGACGAGCTTCGGGTCGAGCAGCGGGTAGCGCGCTGAGCGCTCGCGGAGGTAGTACGCGATCGCGGTTGCTACTGCGGTCGCCGTCGCGGCCCAAGCGAGCCAGGAGCTTTCGCCTTGGTTGACGAAGAGCGTCGGCGCGATGAGGGCCAGCACGATCGTTGCCGTACCGAGTAGTGCGCCCGCGATGTCCAGCGGATCGCGGTGCAGCTCGGCCTGAGTGTCGGCGGCGATACCGGTTCGGACGCCGATGAACGCGAGTGCCGCGATCGGGACGTTGACCAGCAGGAGCACCTGCCAGGGCGCGACGGCCAGCACGAAGCCGCCGGTGGTCGGGCCGATCGCGAGGCCGACCATGCCGACGGTCGAGATCAGGTTCAGCGCGCGGAGCCGGAGCCCGTCGTCGCCGAACAGCCGGAAGGCCAGCGCCATCGAACCGGGCGTGGTCATCGCGGCGGCGACGCCCATTGCGACCCGGACGGCGATCAACTGCTCCGCCGTGGTGACGAAGGCGGTCGCCAGGCTCGAGAGACCGAGCAGGACCAGTCCGATCAACATGATCCGGCGCCGCCCGAACCGATCGGCGATCGCGCCGGCCGCGAGCATCAGTCCGCCGAACACCACCGCGTAGGCGCCGGTCGCCCACTGCAGGTTCGTGGTCGAGGCGTGCAGCTCGCGGCCGATGGTGGGCAGCGCGACGTTCAGGATCGAGTTGTCGAGCATCTCGAAGAGGAACACCGCGGCGAGCCCCGCCAGGGCCACCCAGGCCTCCCGCAACGACCGGGGCTCGCGGACCACAATGGCGGTGGACTGTTGAGGTGACATGCCACTAGGTTATGTCACTAAATTTAGTTACACAAGAGAGTGAGAACATGCCTCGGACAAGCGCGCGCGGCGGACCTCAGACGCGAGCCCGGATCCTGGCCGTCGCGACCAGCCTGTTCCTGGAACGCGGCTACGACCCGGTCACCGTCGCCGAGATCGCCCGCGAGGCCGGCGTCTCCAGCGTCACGGTCTTCAACCACTTCCCCCGCAAGGAAGACCTCTTCCTCGACCGGGTGGACGACGCCCACGAGTTCCTCCGCGCCGCGATCCGCGACCGAGCCCCCGACACCGATGCCCTGGCCTCCCTGGAAGCCCTGACCTACCGCCTGGCCGACGACAAACACCCCTTGTCCGGCCTCAACGACCGCTCCGTCACGTTCTTCCGCACAGTCGCCGGCTCCCCCGCCCTCATCGCCCGAGCCCGGGAACTGGCCGCCGACCTCCAGCAAACCCTCACGTCCGAACTAACCCAAGACCCGACCTTCAAAGGCGACCCGGCATTGTTGTCCGCCTTCTTCATCGCCGGCTACACCACAGTCCTGGTGGAAACAGCCCGCCACCGAATAGCCGAATCCCCCTCAGCCACCACGCCGGCCAACCACCGCCGCCGCCTGAATCAACTCTTCACCCACCTCCGCGAGGGAACCTTCCCAAGCCAGTAACGCCTTGCAGCTACCTGCAAAATCCTTGCCCACTCCAGGCCCCAACAGCTCTCCTGCTGAGAAACCATCCGTTCCCCAGGAGAACCCGATGCCCAACCTTCGCAACAAGCTCGCCCAACTCCTCGCAGTCGCCGCGATCCTCACCCCACTCGCCCTGTCGGTGACCTCCGCCGCCCCAACCACCACCCCCCAATCCAGCGACTGGCCCAGCGGCGGCGGCTGGTCGCCAGACACAGGATGGGGCGGATAACCCGATCCCGAACACGACGACAGGTGGAAGCGCCGATTTCAGCCGCTCGCACCGCCTGCCCCACGCCCACCGCCTGAGGACGTCCTGTCGCCGCGTACGCCGGACCGTCGCGGACGACGTCCGAGGCGGGTTCGGTTGCTGATGGCAACGGCCGGACCGCCAGCACATCAATGGGCTGTCGTGTGGGATGAGCCTCACCGCATCGCGGGAGGTTCAGCCGGGCTTTGATGGCATGGCGGTCCGCCGTCGCCGCACCGCTCGACGAAGGAGCGAGCGCGGCGGGCGCGTGGGATACCCGCGTGGGGGTTACTTCTTGCTGATCAGGGAACGCGCGAAGAACTGGAGGTTGGCGGGGCGTTCGGCCAGGCGGCGGACGAGGTAGCCGTACCAGTCTTCGCCGTAGGGGATGTAGACGCGGACGGTTTGGCCGTCGCGGGCGAGGCGGAGTTGCTCTTCCGGGCGGATGCCGAAGAGCATCTGGTACTCGTACGAGCCGCGCTCGCGACCCGCACGGTCGGCCAGGGAGCCGGCGATGGCGATCAGACGGGGGTCGTGGGAGGCGATCATCGGGTAGCCGGCGCCGTTCATCAGCACCTTCATCGCCCGGACGTACGCCTTGTCCACGGCGCGCTTGTCCTGGAAGGCGACCGACTCGGGCTCCTTGTAGGCACCCTTGCACAGCCGCACCCGCGAACCCGCGTAGGCCAGGTCGACACAGTCCGATTCGGTACGCCGCAAGTACGCCTGCAGCACCGCGCCCGTCTCGGGGAAGTCCTGCCGCAGCTCACGCAGGATGCTCAGCGTGGAGTCCGTGGTGGTGTGGTCCTCCATGTCCAGCGTCACCGTCGTACCGGCATTGCGGGCCGCGTGGCAGATCGACCGGGCGTTCTCCAGAGCGATCTTCTCGCCGTCACCCGGCAGCGCCTGGCCGACGGCGGACAGCTTGACCGAGACCTCCGCGTTGGCGGTCAGGCCGGCGGCGGACAGCTGCTTGAGCAGCTCGAGGTAGGCGTCGGCCGTCGCGGTGGCGGCGGCGATGTCGGTGACGTCCTCGCCGAGGTGGTCGAGGGTGACGTTCAGGCCGTTGCTGACCAGCTTCTCGGTGGCCAGGACGGCCTCCGGAGCGGTCTCGCCGGCCACGAACCGGGCCACGATGCCGCTGGAGACGGGCATCGCCGAGACGGCCTTCTTGATCTGGGGGCTGCGGGACACGCCCAGCAGGACTCGCCGAAGCACTTCGCGTTCCTCCTCGTTTCCCGTCCCACCCGGCCCCATGCCGCGCGATGAATCAGGGGTGTCAGCAGGCTACGCGCCTGAACCGGGCCGTCCCTAATGGTGCGGCTCATTCGCACCGGGACTGTGGCCAGAACCACACCAGTACCCCGAGTGGTCCTGGCTCACGAGCGTAAGGCCTAGCCCAGCGAGAGTCCGTCAACCCAGCCGACGACGGCGGCCTGGAACCGCGGAGCCCGTGGGTTGAGGTTGAGGTCGTGACCGGACCCCGGCAGCACGAAGGCGTCGACGGACGGCGCGGCCGCGTAGTACGGGCGCTCCGTTCGCAGCACGCCCGCCTGACTGCAGCTCATCACGAGAAAGCCGCAGAAGGCCGAGTCGTACTGACCCATCGCGATGAAGACCGGTACGTCGATCGAGGCGGAGTACGTGGTCAGGATCTCGATCCCGACCGCATCCGGTGCTCCGGCGACGGCGAACGCATCCTTGGTCGCCTCGTCGACCGCGACGACCGCGGGATCGGCGTCGCCCGGGCTGTAGAACGACTCGTACCGGCGCCCGGGCTTCGTGGTGAGCTGACCGAGGTCGTACCCCTGATCCTTGAGCACCGGATCGAGCGGGGCGGGGCCAAACTCGGTCGTGAAGAGCTTGGTCAGGGTGAGCAGGTTGACCCGATGCTGCAGCCCGGTCACGACGAGCGCGTCGACATCGTGGTACGTCGCAGCCTCCAGCACGGCGACCGCCGAGCCGAGCGAATGCCCCGTGAGCACCACGTGATCGAAGGTCGGGCGGAGCGACTGGATCACGTCGTGCACGGCATCGGCCTGGACGAACGACGTCAACAGAACGCTGGCCGGGCGACTGCTCCGGCCCGTGCCCAACGGGTCGATCGCGAAGGTCGCGTAGCCGCCCTCCACCATCGCGCGACTGTAGGAGTAGGTCTGCGGCTGGTACGGGAAATCCCAGTAGACGGAGTTGTACGTCGCACCCGGCACGAGCACCATCACGGTCTTCGGCGTTCGCCCGGCCGGCGTACACAGCGTCCCGTGCACCGTGCCCCGGACAGTCGCGGTCGCAACCGGTACGTCGACGCCCCGGCAGTCCCTCGTGGTTGCATCGGCAACCGCTGCGGCCGGCGAAGCGACCGGCACCAGGGCCGCCGCCAGGAGACCGGCCGTCGCCATCCCGGCGACTCTCATCAGGTTCATATTTCAATCATTGCATCGCGCTCGGGCGGGCCGTGGTTCCGCTGTGGACTGGGTCCGGGAGAGGATGCGGGCATGCCTTTGTTCCGGCGGCGCAAGGCCGCGAGCGGTGACCCGATCGGCGAGTTCTGGGCCTGGTGGACCGCGACCGGCGCGGCCGCGGTGGCGACCGCGGTCGCCAACCAGGATCCGAGCTCGACCGCCGAGGAGCTGTCCCGCCGCGTCTCGCGGATCCACGGCAACCTCGACTGGGAGCTCGGCCCGGGCCTGCACGCTGCTCATGTCCTCGTGGTGACAGCAGCCGGCGACCCCGGTACTCGCGCCTTCGCCCGCCGCTGGCTGCGGGCCGCGCCGCCGTCGGACGAGACCTGGGAGTACGCCGACATGCGCCGCCCGGCGCCCGACGTGACGATCCGATTCGAGGGCATGCCGCCGGTACAGATCGACGCGGCGCTCGTCACGATCGAGGTCGACACCCGCGAGGCCGCGCTACACGTCGGGGTCCATCACCCGACCTTCAGCGAGCTGCCCGAGGACCTGCAGAAGCGGGTGACGTTCCTCCTCCTCGACCTGGTGCTTGGCGAGGAGCTCGTCGAGACCTGGGTCGGCGCGATCGAGACCGCGGTCGAGCGCCCAGCGGACGCGGTACCGATTGCTGAGTTGCTGCCCGCCGTGGCGCAGTTCGCTGCTGATCACGTGGCTGAGGACGGCGGTCCGAGCTGGCGGTTGATGGAGGGTACGACGGCCGCCGGGCACCGGTTGGTCGCGACGGCGATGGTGCCGCTGCGGTCGGTACAGCTGCCGCATCTGGACACGCATGTGGCCGTGTCGGTTCCGTACAAGGCGGCTCGCGAGGACGGGCTCCCGCTGGACGAGACGCTCAGCCACCTGCGCGACTTCGAGGATCATCTGAGCGACCGCCTCGGCGACTCCGGGCGGCTGCTCGCCCATGAGACCGCCGACGGCCACCGGATCCTGCACTACTACGTCGACGGTACGACACCTGCCGCCGCCCAGCTCGAAGCAGCGGTGACCGGCTGGCCCGACGGCCGCGTGGCGATCGACGTCTCCCAGGACGCCGGCTGGGAAGGCGTCCGCCACCTGAGCTGAGGCGAAAGCAACCCTCCACTCACAGTCAGGCGCTCGACTACGCCGTACGCCGTTTGAGCGTCGCCGCGCCCAGCGCGAGCGCCGCGAAGACGAACCCGATGACGACCAGTGCGTCGACCCCGGCGCCCTCGCCGAAGCCGTTGCCTTGCGCAACTTCAGCGACCGCGTCGACGGCGTACGAGAGTGGCAGCACCGTACTGATCGCATGCAGCACGTCCGGCAACTGATCGCGCGGGACGAACAGGCCGCAGAGCAGGATCTGCGGGATCATCACGGCCGGCATCATCTGGACCGCCTGGAACTCGGTCGCGGCGAAGGCACTCGCGAACAGGCCCAGCGCAGTACCGAGAACTCCGTCCAGAACGGCCACCACGCCGAGTTGCCAGGCAGCGCCGCGGATGTCCAGATCCAAGGCATACAAGGAGATCGAGACCACCACGACGGCCTGGACGACGGCGATCAGCGCGAAGGCGAGCGCATAGCCGAGCAGGAAGTCGAGCTTGCCCATCGGCATCGTGAACAGCCGGGCCAGCGTCCCGGTGGACCGTTCGCGCAGCGTCGCGACCGAGGTGACGATGAACATGATGATCGCCGGGAACACCGCGAGCAGTGGTCCGCCGATCCGGTCGAAGGTGTTCGGGGTGTCGTGGAACATCCACCACATCAGGCTGACCAGCAGGGCCGGCAGCACGATCAGCATCGCGACCGTGCGGTGGTCCCGGCGCAGCTGCGCGAGGACGCGGGCCGCGACGGCGAAGGTGACTCGTGGGGTCATCGGACATCCGCCTTCTGGTCGATCAGGGTGAGGAACGCCTGCTCGATGTCATCGGTACCGACCGAGTCGAGCAGTCCGGCCGGGGTCTCGTCGGCGAGCAGGTCACCGTCGCGCATCAGCAGCAGCCGGTCGCAACGGCTCGCCTCGTCCATCACGTGACTGGACACCAAGAGGGTTGCCCCGTCGGCGGCCAGGCGGTGGAAGAGTTCCCACAGGTCTCGGCGTAGTACGGGATCGAGGCCGACCGTCGGTTCGTCGAGGACGAGCAGCTCGGGGCTGCCGAGGAGGGCGGCCGCCAACGACGCCCGGGATCGTTGGCCGCCGGAGAGACGGTCGACGCGGGCGTCCGCGTGGCTGCGGAGGTCGACGGCGTCAACGACCCGGTCGATGTCGGCGGCCGCGACGCCCAGAACGGCGGCGAAGAAGCGCAGGTTCTCGGTGACGGTCAGGTCGCCGTACACGCTGGGCTCCTGGGTGACATACCCGATCCGGCCGCGCAGCTTGGGTGCGCCGGCGGGCAGGCCGAGCACCTGAACGGTGCCAGTGACTCTGGCCTGCAGACCGGCGATCGCGCGGATCAGCGTGGTCTTGCCACAACCGGACGGACCGAGCAGGCCGGTGACCGACCCGGTCTTGAGGTCGAACCCGACACCGTGCAGGACCTCACGGTCCCCACGCACCACCACGACGTCCCGGCAGGACACCGCCACCGCGTTATTCATCATGTGATGAATTTAGCGCGCAAGTGTCTCGCTGGCAACTGCTCGGGCTGGGTCAGCTGGGGAGGTCGGGTTCGCCGTAGCGGGCGACGAGGTCGGTGAAGCGGGCGGCCTTGGCGGCGCCGAAGCGCAGTACGGAGGTCTGGTACTCGGCAGCCGTGAGGAAGGTCGGCGGGTCGGTCTTGCTGTGGAACTTGTCGGCGTACATCACCAGCTCCTCCTCGACCGTGTCGGCGAGGTAGTCGCCGGGAGGGATCGGGAGGCCTTGCTCGGCGATGTCTTCGCGAGTCAGCCCGACGCCGGTGTGGTGGGAGCAGAACCGGCTGAGCGCCTCGGGGAAGTCCAGCGAGCGCAGCAGTTCGTAGCCGAGTACGCCGTGCCGGATGTACGCGGAGCCGTCGAGGCGGTAGACGCCGATGTCGTGCAGGAGCGCGCCGGCGCGGACCAGATCGCCGTCAACTTGCAGATTGTTGCTTTTTAGGACTTGTTCGGCGAGGTCGCAGACGATCTGGCAGTGGCTGCGGACCAGTTCGAAGGCGGCGCGGGTGGGTGCGTACTGGGCGTGCAGGTCGCGGATCTCGGCGTCGGTGGGGAGATTCACGCGGTGAGGTAGTGCTGGAGGACGGGGGCCATCCGGTCGATCAGCTCGGGCGCGCCGGTGGAGGCGAGCGGCTCGAGCCCGATCAGGTACCGGGTCAGCGCCATGCCGATCAGCTGGGTGGCGACGAGGGAGACCCGTAGCGGGGCATCCGGTACGCCGAGAGCTTTCGCGACCGGCTGCATGATCAGCTCGGTGATGCCCTCCCGCATCATCCGGGCGACGTCGTCGCTGCTGACCACGCTGCGCAGGACCGCCTTCATCCGCTGCTGCCCTTCGGCCGACTCCCAGACGCCGAGGAAGACGGTGATGATCCGCCGGCCGAGCTCGTCGCGGGGCCCGTCGAGCACCTGCGCCGCCACCTGCCGAGGATCGATCGGCAACGCCATCGACTCGACGAACAACGCATCCTTGCTGTCGAAGTAGTGATGCACCAGAGCCGCATCCACCCCGGCTTCCCTGGCGACCGCTCGCAGCGAGGTCGCCGCAAACCCCTTACCAGCAAAGGATTCCCGGGCGGCACGCAGAATCTCCCCGCGAGTGTCCGGACCTCCGGGCCGACGCCCGGGGGTACGAGGGGAGGAAGTTTTGCCGGGGCTCACGAGTTGAGCTCCGACACCTCGCCGGTGCTGGTGACGGCGAAGGCGGAGCGACGGTTGGTTGGGGTGTCGGTGGTGCGGACGAAGTGTTTGCGGGTGAAGTCGAGGGACTCGATCAGGTCGACCTCGCGTTCGGAGCGGCTGGGAGCCCGGCGGGTGTTGATCTCGATGATGATGTGGCCGTCGAAGTCCTGGGTCGCCAGTATCTGCAGCAGGTCGGCCGCCCGCTGGGTCCCACGGCCTGGTACCAGGTGTTCGTCCTTCGCCGAGCCCGTGCCATCGGTCAGGTGGACGTGCCTCAGCGTGCTGCCCATCGTCGCGGCCAGCTCGACGCAGTCCTGCTCGGCGGTCGAGGCGTGCGACAGGTCGAGCGTGGTGTGCGCATAGGTCTGCTCGGTCGGGTCCCAGCTCGGCGCATAGGCCTGCAGCCCCTTGCCGGGCGCGCGCCACGGATACATGTTCTCGACCGCGAAAATGATCCCGGACTCCGCCTCCAGCCGCGCGATGCCCTCGACGAACCCGCGGGCGTAGTCGCGTTGCCACCGAAAGGGCGGGTGCACGACGACCACGTCGGCGTTCAGCGCGGTCGCCGCCTCGGCGCTGCGTTCGAGCTTCTCCCACGGATCGGTGCCCCAGACCCGCTGCGTGATCAGCAGGCAGGGCGCGTGGATCGCCAGCACCGGCAGCTGGTGGTAGTCGACCAGCCGCTGGATCGCGTCGACCTGGGTGCTCAGCGGATCGATGCCGACCATCACCTCGACGCCGTCGTACCCGAGCCGGGCCGCCAGCTCGAAGCAGCTGGCGGTCGACTCCGGGTACACCGAAGCGTTGGACAGGCCGATCTTGACGGTGTCGCGGGTCATCAGTACTTGCCTTCGTGGTAGTTCATCGGGGCTGCAACTGGTCGAGGCGGGACAGGATCACGCCTTCGCGCAAGGCCCACGGACAGACCTCGAGCGAGGTCAGGTCGAAAAGGTCCATCACGGCGTCGGCGACGAGCGCGCCCGCGACCAGCTGGGTCGATCGGCCCGCCGACACACCCGGCAGCTCGCCGCGCTCATGGTTGGTCATCGCGATCAGCTTCGGCAGCCACTCGGCCAGCGCGTCGCGGTTGAGCGAGCGCGGCACATAGGGTCCGTCGTCGGACGGGGCCGCGCCGGTGATCCTCGCCAGGGATCGGAAGGTCTTGCTGGTCGCGACAGCCCGCTGGGGCTTGCCTGCCCGGAGTACGTCGCCGGCGACCGCCGCCATCTCGATCCGGATCCGCCGGCGGAGCGCCTTGACCTCGTCCTTGTCCGGCGGGTCCTGGGTCAGCGACTCCCGGGTCAGCCGGCCGGCCCCGAGGGGCACGGACACCGCGACGGTCGGCTCCTCGTCGGATCCGGCCGCGATCTCGAGCGACCCGCCACCGATGTCGAACACGGCCAGCCGGCCGGACGACCAGCCGAACCACCGGCGGACGGCGAGGAAGGTCAGCCGCGCCTCGTCCTGACCGGTCAGCACCTGGAGGTCGACCTCGGTCTTGGCCCGGACCCGGTCGAGCACCTTCTCGCCGTTCGGTGCCTCGCGCAGCGCGGAGGTGGCGAAGGCCATCACCGACTCGCAGCCCTTGTCGGCGGCCAGCTCGGCCGCCTCGGAGATGAACGAGACCAGCTCGTCCGCCCCGGACTGGGCGATCCGGCCGTCCTTCTCGAGGTGCTCGGCGAGCCTCAGCTCGGTCTTGTGCGAGTACGCCGGAAGCGGCGCCGCGCCACGATGCGCGTCCACCACGAGCAGGTGGACGGTATTGGATCCCACGTCGAGTACACCGAGGCGCATACCCTCCACGCTACTGGACTCCCGGGTTTCACCTGTATCGCGGCGGGCGGCGTACTCTTTGCGAGTGCCTGAGGTATCTCTTGACTTTGCCCGCGCCTATGTCGAGTTCGTCGACCCCGACGACGCCGACCAGGTGTTCCGGTGTGACCTGACCTGGCTGACCTCCAACTGGACCTGCATCTTCGGCGGTGGCTGCAAGGGCATCTACAAGGGCCGGCCGAACGATGGCTGCTGCACCCTCGGCGCGCACTTCTCCGACGAGGACGACGAGTCGCGGGTCAAGGGCTACGTCAAACAACTCGGCAACGAGGACTGGCAGTTCCGCAAGGAGGGCAAGAAGAACGGCTGGGTCGAGACCGACGACGAGGGCGACCGCAAGACCCGCGTCTGGGAGGGTGCCTGCATCTTCCTGAACCGGCCGGACTTCCCGGGCGGTGGGGGCTGCGCGCTGCACGGGCTCGCGCTCAAGCAGGGCGTGCACTTCGTCGAGACCAAGCCGGACGTGTGCTGGCAGTTGCCGATCCGGCGGACCTTCCGCGAAGTCGAGCGGCCGGACGGGACGTCGTACACGGAGGTCGGGATCGGTGAGTACGACCGGCGCGGCTGGGGGCCGGGTGGGCATGACCTGGACTGGTACTGCACCGGCAACACCGAGGCGCACATCGCAGTCGAGGCGGTCTTCGAGTCGAGCAAGGTCGAGCTGCAGACGCTGATGGGGTTGAAGGCTTACGACGTACTTGCGGAGTACTGCCGGCAGCACCTGGAAGCCACCCGCCCGTTGCTTCCGCACCCTGCTTCGCTGCCGCTGATTTCCAGGTAAGGCTTACCTTTCTTCGACACCCCGGATCTGCGGTGCCGGAGGTTGGCGGACAGAATGACTGGCATGCGCCTGGATCATCTGTCTTACGCGGCCGGACCCGACGGGTACAAGGCAACGGTCGAACGGCTGTCCGCCGTGCTCGGCGCGGAGTTCGTCGACGGTGGCGTGCACCCGCGCTTCGGCACGGTGAACCACATCCTGCCGCTGGAGAACGACCGCTACATCGAGGTCGTCGACGTGCTCGACCACCCGTCCTCGGACAAGGCGCCGTTCGGGCAGGCCGTACGGGCCCGCAAGGAGCTCGGCGGCGGCTGGCTCGGCTGGGTGGTCGCAGTCCGCGACATGGCCCGGATGGAGCAGCGCCTCGGGCGTGACGCGGTCCCCGGCAACCGCCACCGCCCGGACGGGGCGAACATCACCTGGCGCCAGATCGGCGTCAAGGGGCTGATCGCCGACCCGCAGCTGCCCTTCTTCATCCACTGGGACGACCTGACCCAGCACCCGTCCGTCGGCGGCAAGGGCGTCAAGCTGACCGGCCTCGAGATCGCCGGCGACCCCACCCGGGTCACCGACTGGATCGGCCACCCGGCCGACCACCTGCTCGACGACCTCGACGTCGCCTGGGTCGGCCCCAACGGCCAGCCCGGCCTGGTCGCCGCCGTCTTCCAGACCCCGGACGGCATCGTCCGCCTCTGACCGTGCAGACGGCATCGTCCAGCTCGGATCGCGCGTCGGGCGGCCTCCGGTGACCTCCTCGCAGATCTTCGCGATCTCCGGCATCCTCACCGGAGACCGGTCCCGCACCCGCGACCTGATCTCGTACGCCGTATCGCTGGCGCCCGTCACCGACCGCCCGGCCCGCTTCTGCTTCATCCCGACGGCCGAGGGCGACAACCCGTACGTGCTCGACTGGTTCAAGGGTGCCTTCGGCAACGACCCCTCCGTCGAGGCCAGCACCCTGACCCTCTTCACCCGCCCCAACGTCCCGGACGTCCGCAAACATCTCCTGTCCCAGGACGTCCTCTGGGTCGGCGGCGGCAGCGTCGTCAACCTGATGGCGGTCTGGCGGGCCCACAACCTCGCCGAGATCCTGCACGAGTGCTGGCAGAACGGCGTCGTCATGGCCGGCCAGAGCGCCGGCAGCCTCTGCTGGCACATCGGCGGTCCCACCGACTCGTTCAGCGGTTCACTGGATGCCTTCAGCAACGGTCTGGGCTGGCTCCCGTGGAGCAACGGTGTCCACGATGACCTCGCCGACCAGCCGCGGCGCACGACGTACCGGAGATTGGTTGCCTCAGGCTCCCTTCCACCTGGTTACGCGACGGAGGACGGGGTCGGGCTGCACTATGTCGACGGCAGTTTCCACGAGGCTGTCTCGGTGCTCCCCGATGCGCGAGCCTGGTACGTCGAGGGCGACCAGGAGACCGAGATCGTGCCGCGGTACCTAGAGAAGCTCTAGCTCACTCAGCGACATCTCCAAGTGACCCAGGAGGCGCTGGAGGTGGGGGACGGTGCGGCGGCAGCCGATCAGGCCGAAGTGGAGTTGGTGGTCGTAGCTGGTGACGCTGATGTTGAGGGCCTGGCCGTTGAGGACGATCGACGCGGGGTAGGTGCCCAGGAGGCGGGAGCGGTTCCAGTAGAGGGGGCTCTCGGCCGGACCTGGGATGTTGGAGATGACCAGGTTGTACGGCGGTGGCGTGCGGCCGGCCAATCCAGGGATGACGGCGGCGGGGCCGGCCGATCCCAGGCCGAGAGCGCCGAGCATGAGGTTCTGCGTGGGGCTGAGCTGGGACAGGACGCTCTTGCCGTAGCTGGTCGAGTCCATGATCCGGCGGATGCGTTGCTCGGGGTCGACCTCGTCGGTCGCCAGGTCGGCGATGAGGGTGGCGAGCGAGTTGCCACCGCCGGTACCGGAACCGTCAGCGGCTCGGAGTGAAACCGGCACCATGGCCGTCAACCCCTTGTCCGGAAGGGCTTTGAGGTCGAGCAGGTAGTTGCGCAAGGCACCCGAACACATCGCGAGCATCACATCGTTGAGCGTCGCGCCGGTCATCGCCCGGACCTTCTCCAACCGCTCCATCGGCCACGACTGCGCGGCGAACCGTCGAGCGGCACTGATCGGCTGGTTGAACACGGTCTGCGGCGCCTGGAACGCCACCGACGAGTGCTCGTGCCGCAGCGCCCGCAACGCACTCCGCAGCCCAACCGGCGACAACCCAGCGACATCCGCCATCAGCCGCCCAACTCCCCCAACGGCCTTTCCTGCCTCCCCTGGCAACCGGCTCACGGCGGAGAACAGCTCGGCTGCGGTCGGCAACCCACTCAATGCACCAGCCTCGTCCACCTCACGTTCAGCGTCCGGCAGCGCGTAGGGAGCCGGCATGCCGGTGCGGGTCGGATCGGGGGTGAGGGTGTTCTGCATCCACTTCAGTGCAGTGACGCCGTCGATCAGGGAGTGGTGGATCTTGCTGTAGAGAGCGAAACGGCGGCCCTGGACGCCTTCTATCAGGTGCATTTCCCAGAGTGGCCGGCGGCGGTCCAGCAACGTGCCGTGCAGGCGGCTGGTCAGTTCGAAGAGCTCCCGGTAGCGGCCGGGACGGGCCAGGCCCGAGAGCCTGACGTGATACTCGAGGTCGATGTCGCGATCCTGGTCCCACGACCAGTAGCCGAGGTCCAGAGCCCGATGCCGTACCCGCCGGGTGAAGAGCGGATTGACCGTCTGGTCCTGGGTGATGTCCTCGTACAGCCGCGAGACGTAGTCCCGGGTGCCGTCGGGGAAGACCTGGTCCCGGGCGCCCTCGGGTAACTCGAACAGCATCAGCCCGCCGACGTGCATGGCCTGCTCACGCGTCTCGCCGAGCAGGAACATCGCATCCAGCGGCCCCACTGCGGTCATCCGTCCTCCGCCCCGACCAAAAGTCGCCTCAGGCTGTTACTCCTGCTAACCAGCCTGAGGCGACTTTAGTTACCCCCGCAGTATCTGCAAGGTCAGGGACCAGGTTCAGTCGAGCGGGCGGTATGTCAGGCCCAGCGCCTCGACGCGGGCCAGATGCGGCCGGAGCCGGCCCAGGAACTCGTCGTACGACGTCTTGGGCGACCCCCACGCGCGCTCCGCGAAGGCGGACAGCCGGGGCAGCAGCATGTAGCCGACCCGCTCCGGGCTCTCCATGTACTCCGTCCACACCTGGCACTGGGTCCCGACGATCCGGGCCTCCTCCTCGGCGGTCAGGCCGGGCGGGATCACCTCGAAGTCGTACACCTTCTCCAGCGGCGTGAAGTGCCCGATCGCCAGCGGCTCGGTCTCCGGGTCGCCCTGGTAGTAGTCGAAGTACACCGACTGGTTCGGCGCCATCACCACGTCGTGGCCGGCCTTCGCCGCGACCTCACCACGGTCCGGTCCACGCCATGCCATGATCACCGCGCTCTTCGGGCAGTCCGTCTCGACCATCTCGTCCCAGCCGACGAGCCGCCGGCCATCCTCGGTCAGTACCGCCGAGACCTGCTCAGTGAACCAGCCCTGCAGCTGCCCGGCGTCCGAGAGGCCCAGCTCGGCCTGCCGCGCCTGCGCCGCCTCGGAGGTCCGCCACTGGACATCGGGGCACTCGTCGCCGCCCAGGTGGATGTACGGGCCAGGGAAGATGTCGAGTACCTCCCGCAGCACCGTCTTGACGAACTCGACGGTCTCGTCGTTGACGTTCAGCACGTCGTCGCTGATGCCCCAGACCTGCCGGACGCCGAGCTGCTGGTCCGGGTTGTTGCCGAGCTCCGGGTACGCCGCGATGGCCGCCTGCATGTGGCCGGGCAGGTCGATCTCCGGTACGACGGTGATGCCCCGCTCATCGGCGTACGCGACGATCTCCCGCAGGTCGTCCTTGGTGTAGAAGCCACCGTGCCGTGTGCCGTCGTAGGTGAACTCCGTCTGGCCGTGCAACATCTTGCCGACCATGGTCTCCGGCCGCCAGCCGCCGACCTCGGTGAGCCTGGGGTACGCGTCGATCTGCACCCGCCAGCCCTGGTCGTCGGTCAGGTGCAGGTGCAGCACGTTCATCCGGTGCAGCGCAATCACGTCGAGCACCTGGAGGACGAACTCCTTCGGCATGAAGTGCCGGGAGACGTCGAGCATCATCCCGCGCCAGCCGAACCGGGGCGCGTCGGCGATGTGCACGGCCGGTACGGCGAGCCCGCCCTCGACCTCGGTCGCCGCATCGAGCAGCTGGGCGTAGGTCTGCTCGGCGTACCGCAGCGACTCCGCCGAGCCGGCCGACAGCCGGGCGCCGTCAGCGGTCACGTCGATCCGGTACTCCGTGTCGCCGAGGTTCTCCACGACGGTCCGGACGGCCTCGCCGGCCGGGTCGGCGCTGATCCACTGGCCGTCGGTGGTGACGAGCTCGCGGGGGGCGGGGACGATCGCGATCTGTTCGGGCATCCGGACTCCAAGTGAGGACGACAGACTGACAAACGAAGGCTGGCGACATAAAGGCGCTGCGGCGACCCTACCCGCACCTTTCGGGTGAGAAGGTGGGCGAGTGTCCGCCGACCAAGACTCCACCGATCCCACCCAGCCGGTACAGGACGTAGTACCGGCTACCGCGGCCTCGTTGCAGCGGGGGACGTTGCGGGTGCTGGTGGCCAGCAATGTCCTGGGTGGGGTGGCTGTCGCCAGCGGGTTCGCGGTATCCGGGCTGCTGGCGGAGAACATCTCGGGGTCGACCTCGATGGCCGGCTTCGTCTCCACCTCGACGACTCTCGGGGCCGCGGTTCTCGCAGTACCGCTGGCGCACTTGGCCCGGTCGCAGGGGCGGCGCAGCTCACTGACCGCCGGTTACCTGATCGCCACTGCCGGCGCACTGCTCAGCATCGTCGCAGCGCAGATCGGCTCGCTGGCTCTGCTGCTCTTCGCCGGGTGCCTGTTCGGCAGCGGCTCGGCAGCCAACCTGCAGTCCCGGTACGCCGCGACCGACGCCGCCGACCCCAAGCACGTCGCCAGCTCGCTGTCGGTCGTCGTCTGGGCAACCACCATCGGCGTCATCGTCGGCCCCAACCTGACCGGCGTCGGCGGCTCGGTCGGAACCTCGCTCGGCGTACTCGCCCTGGCCGGCCCCTACGTCTTCTCCGTCGTCGCCTTCGGTCTCGCCCTGGCCACCGTCTGGTTCGGCCTGCGCCGCCTCCAGCAGGTCACCGTCCGGACCACTCTGGAACGCCAGCCGCTCGCCACCACCTTCCGGCGGGTGATGGCCATTCCGCACGCCCGACTCGGTCTGCTCGCCATCGCCTCCGCGCACGCGGTGATGGTCGGCGTGATGTCGATGACGTCGGTCCACCTGCGCCATCACGGCGCCTCACTCACCATCGTCGGCTTCGTGATCAGCGGCCACGTCGCCGGCATGTACGCCTTCTCGCCCGTGATGGGCTACCTGGCCGACCGGATCGGCCGGATCCCGACCATCGCCGCCGGCCTGGTCATCCTGGCCGGCGCGATGACGGTCGCGGCCCTGGCACCGGACGACGCCCACGGCCTGACCGCGACCGCCCTCTTCCTGCTCGGACTCGGCTGGTCCGCCTGCCTGGTCGCCGGCTCGACGCTGCTCTCCCGCTCGGTCCCGGACGACATCCGCACCTCCGCGCAAGGCCTGTCCGACCTGACGATGGGCATCTTCGCCTCACTCGCCGGCATCGGTGCAGGCCCGATCCTCGCCGCGCTCGGCTTCCACTGGCTCGCAGTACTGTGCGGCCTGCTGCTCGTACCGGTCGCCCTCCTCACGCTCACCACCAGAACTGTCCGTACGGCGAGTTAGCGTGCCTCGTATGACTGAGGTGACCCTGCGGCCGATCACGACAGACGATCTGCCGGCGCTGTTCGAGAATCAGTACGACCCGGCCAGCGCGGCGATGGCCGGCGTACCGAGCAAAGAGGAAGCGGACTTCTACGCCCACCGCGAGCGGGTCGAGGCGAATCCCGACAACGTGACCCGCGCGGTCGTCGTCGACGGCGAGCTGGCCGGCGACGTGGTCAGCTGGGCCGACGAGGGCGGCCGGCATGTCGGCTACCGGATCGCCCAACGGTTCTGGGGCCGCGGGATCGCCACCACCGCCCTGCAGTTGTTCCTCAAGGAGATCACCGAGCGGCCGCTGAACGCCGACCTGCTGCGGAGCAACGTCGGCTCCCGCCGGGTGCTGGAGAAGAACGGTTTCCGGCTGCTCGCCCCGTCCGAAGAACCCATCGACCGGGAGCCCGACTCGTACTACTTCTGCCTCGACTAATTGCCCTCAGCAACATAGTTGACGGTTCGCAGACCGGGTCGGAAGCCGATGCTCTGGTAGAGCTTGGCGGGGATCGGGTAGCCGTCGTCGCCGCGGGGACAGACCCGGGCCTCGACCCCACCCAGCTCCTTCAGCGCATGCAGCGCGCCCAGGTTGACCGCCTGCCCCAACCCGAGCCGCCGGTACTCCGGGGCGCAGCCGACCGGCTCGACCAGGCCCGCCCGGTGCTGCTCGTCGAGCCAGATCAACGCGCTGGCCACGAAGACACCCGCCGAGTTCTCGACGACCCAGTCGAGCTCGGGACGGTACGGCCAGGTGCTCATCACCGCTGCCATCGCCTCGGCTGTCATCTTCGAGGGAGCCACGTCCGACCAGGCGGCCCGATGGACGGCCGCCCGCTTCTCGACCTCGTCGGCACCGACATGGCGCAAGGTGAAGCCGGCCGGGACCACCGGCGTACCGAGCTTGTCGAGGCTGATGTTGTGGTGGGTGTAGTAGGGGCGCCCGTTCTCGACGGTGAAGCCGGCCTTCTCGATGGCATCGATCAGGTGCGTCTCGCTCTCCAGCACGCTGGTTACGCGTTGCCCGGGTCCGACGACCTCGCGGAACCAGTCGAGTACCTCGCCGGCCACCTCGGCCCGCGCCGGATCGACGACGAGCAGCAGCCCGTTGCCCTCTGTCCAGCCCCACGCGACGTCCTGGTCACCGTCGTTCCACAACGCGATCCGCCAACCGGCCTGCCGCTCCGGCGGGACCGAGGCAAGCTCCCACCCGATGTCGCCGATGTGAAAGCGCGATCCGGTCCCGTAGATCCGCTGGACCAGATCCTGCATCGCCCGGGAGTCAGCTGATCCTGCATGGTCGCGACGCTGCACGAGGTCCTCCGTGGGCGGTTGATTAGGGTTGCGGCGTGGCGAACATAGCGGACGGCGGGATCCCGAGTCCCAACATCTGGCACCACCCGGCCGTGTACGAAGTGGAGAACCGCGCTGTCGATCCGGACGGCGTGATCGAGCCGGCGATGCTGTCGATCCGCGACTGGGCCGGGGCGACCGTGCTGGACCTGGGCTGTGGGACCGGGTTCCACCTGCCGCTGTTCGCCGCCACGGCCGGTCGGGTGATCGGGGTCGAGCCACACGGCGAGCTCGCGGCCGCCGCGCGTCGGCGTACCAGGGAACTTCCGAACGTCGAGGTCCGGCAGGGGACGGCGCAGAAGCTGCCGGTTCCGGATGCGTCGATCGACGTGATGCATGCGCGCTGGGCGTACTTCTTCGGGCCGGGCAGCGAGCCGGGGCTGGCCGAGCTGGACCGGGTGATGCGCCGCGGCGGGACCGCGTTCGTGATCGACAACGACGGCTCGCGGTCGACCTTCGGTCGCTGGTTCAGCCAGAGCTACCCGATGATCAAGCCTGCTGAGGTGGAGCGCTTCTGGCTCAGCCGTGGCTGGCAACGGACTCCGCTCGACATGGGCTGGCGGTTCGAACGCCGCGAGGACCTGGAGGCTGTGATCAGGATCGAGTTCAAACCTGCTGACGCCGAGCGGTACATCGCCTCCCACACCGGCCTCGAGGTCGACTACGCGATCAACCTCTGGAGCAAGACCTACTGAGCCAATACCTTCCCCACCCCACCACCCCGGTCGCCGGCGGCACGCGTTGAAGCTGCGAGAGACCCAAGCCTCCACTACGGTGAGCAGTCGCACCGACGTAGGAGGCGCCAGGCCGGAATGGACGGACTGCTGCTCGAGGGGTTGCCTGGTCTGCCGCGGCGGCTTCAGCTTGTCCGAGGCGAGCAGCGAGCCCTGGTCGTTCAGGATGCGACTACTGCGCGCCTGCTGGCCGATCTGATCAGCGGGCTGGAGGAGCCCTCGCCGAACGCGACCATCGAGTGCAGCGGCGCCATCCGGCTCGTACCGGCCGAAGGTGGCCTGCTACCTCACCTGGACGTGCTCGGCAACATCGTCCACGGCCACACCGTGACCCACCGAGTCACCCGGCGGGCAGCAGAGGACGAGAGCCGCGAGACCGCAGCCCGTTGCGGCCTGGGAGACGTGCTGGACCGCTACCCCCACGAGATCACCCCCGGGCGTCGCCGACTTGCTGGAGTAGCCCGTGCGCTTCGTGCGCACCCCACCGCGATCGTTCTGGAGGACGCGGCCGGCCTGCCGACCTGGGGATCACTGCTGTGGTTCGAGAACCCGGAGCTGTGGTTCCCGACCCTCCTGCTCATCACCACCGACCCAGCCCGTACTACGGGGTTCCAGCATGCCGACTAGCCGCCGCGCCTTCCTGGGCGCCTCCGCCGTACTCCTGGCCACCGGCTGCTCCGGTACCGCGGATGTACTCGGCCTACGCCGGCCGGTACGGATCGCTGTGAGCTGGAGCGGTCAGGAGCTGCGTGCCTTCCACTCAGTGCTCGACAGGCTCGGGCCGCTGGACTACCCGGTCGAGGTCGTCCCGCTCGGCGACGACATCTCCACCGCCTTCGGACCGCGCTCTGCTCGCCGGCCTGACCTGGTGATGCTCCCGCAGCCAGGGCTCGTCCCAGCTCACCAGAAGGATCTGGAATCGATGCCGGAAGACTTGGCCGATCGGGGCCGGGCCCGGCTCTGGGACGAGCTACTGGTCGTCGACGGCACGACGTACGGGCTGCCCTTCAAGACAGCTCACAAGTCTGCGGTCTGGTACCGGCCGTCGGTACTGGAGAAGGCGGGACTCCAGCCGCCCACCCAGTGGAGCGAGTGGCTCGCGGTGAACAGGGCCTTGTCGAGTGAAGGCATCAGGCCATTGTCACTAGCTGCTGGCGATGGCTGGGTGCTCACTGACTTCTTGGAGAACGTACTGCTGGGCTCCTCGCCGTCCACCTACCGAGCGCTGGCCACGGCCGCGCATCCACGGCCATCCGAGCAGCCTGGCTTTGCTGCGGCTCTGCGACTCCTGGGGACGATGTGGTCGGCACCTGGCACGCTGGCGGGCGGCGTGGAGCGGTCGCTGGTGCAGCAGTTCCCCGATGCGATCGTGGAGGTCTTCGGGCATCGCCGGGCGGCAATGGTGCTCGCATCCGACTTCGCCGAACCAGTAGTGCGCTCCTTCGCCGCAGACCCTGATGACATCGGCATCTTCACCTTCCCGTCGATCAGTCCCGGCGCAGCCCCACCAGTGGTGGTCGGTGGCGACGTGATGGTGTTGCCCAAGCCGACCAGCGACGATGCCCGCGACCTGGTACGCCGGTTGGCCGCACCAGCCGCTGTGGACCCGTGGATCGCAGAGGGCGGCTTCCTGGCGGACGGCGTCACCAGTGGGTACTCCCCTGAGCTCACCCGGCTCGCCAAGCAGCTGGTGGCGCCCGGTGCATTGCTGCAGTTCGACCTGTCCGACCGGCTCGGGCGACTGGGCGACATCAACGGCCTCTGGCGAGTACTGACCGACTTTCTCGTCCGGATCGGCGGCCGCGGTAGCGACGTCGTACCGGAGGCCGTTGACGACGCGCTGGCCGAACTGAAGAAGGTGGAGGGCTGATGGGGCTGCAGAGCAACGGCCTGACCCTCGAGATCGTTGGGCGCGAGATCAGCGGCCGTCCCGTGCCTGGCAAGCCACGACGGCCACTGGGCCCTTATTTGCTTGGGCTTCCGGCGCTGCTGCTGAGCTGCTTGCTGCTGGTTCCGATCGCGGTGACCGTAGTGGCCGCGTTCCAGCGTCCGGATGGCTCGTTCGGGCTCGGGAACTTCGCGGTGATGGGCGATCCGGCCGCATTGCATGCCGTTGGCAACAGTCTGGCGTGGATCGCGGTGGCGCTCGGGCTGGTCGTGGTCGGCTTCCTGCTGGCTCTGGTCAGCTACCGGCTGCCGGGGTTGTCGACGTTCCTCCAGCCGGCGTTGGTGATTCCGTTCGCTGTCTCGGTGCTCGTGTCAGGCGCGACCTTCCGGCTGATCTACGACGCGACACCCGAGCGCGGCACGATGACAGCGGTCTGGACCAAGCTGTTCGGCTCCAGCCCGGTATGGCTCGGGCCGGGGCTGTTCTGGCTGGTGCTGGTGTCGGCGTTCGGCTGGACCTGGCTCGGGTACGTCGTGTCGCTGTTCCGGGCGGGCCTGGACGCGATCCCGGATGACGTCAGCCGGACCTTGGCGGTTGAGGGCGTCACCGGGTGGCGACGACTGCTGGCCCTGGAGCTGCCTTTGCTCAGGCCGATCACTGGCGTGGTGACGCTGACCCTGGTCATTGCGGCGGTGCGGGTGTTCGACCTGGTTCTCATCGTCGTCCCCGGGCCGATGCAGCGCGATGCCGACGTACTGGGGTTGAACTGGTGGCGCGCAACCAGCACGGGCGAGCCTGCCGGTCGTACTGCGGCTCTGGGCGTGGTGTTGTTCGCAATCGTGGCTGCTGTCGCGGTGATCGGTGTCCGCGGGTTGCGGCGACGGCGGTGGGCGATGCCGGTCAGTGTGATCCGGCCTTCCCTGGCGCGCTCCAGGCCTAGCCGTCGGGTGCGGCGGATCGGGTGGACGGTCGGCTTCGCAGTGAGCTTGGTCTGGATCCTGCCGGCCGTCGTACTGGTTGCTACTGCGCTGCACTCGCCACGGGAGGCTGGGCTGCGCGGCTGGTGGTCGCTCGAGGGGATCGGGGTGGAGTCCTTCACGGCCGCCGTCAATGCGGGCTTGCTGCGGGCGCTGCTGTCGACACTGTTGATCTCTGCGGTGGCAACCCTTGTTTTGCTGGTGATTGCGGTGCCTACTGCGTACCTGGTGGCCTGGGGTGGGTTGCCGCACTGGCTCGGGCGGTTGGTCTCGTCATCCTTTGTGGTGCTCGCGGTGACGCCGGTGCAGATGTATGCCGCGCCACTGCGGGATGCGATCGGTGCGGCGGGGTTGGCCGGGTCTCGGGTCGCGTTGGCCTTGGTACACGCGGCAGCGGGGTTGCCGTTCGCAGTACTGCTGCTGCGGTCGGCGTTTGCGTCGGCGCCGCCGGTGCTGGTGGCTGAGGCGTTGCAGGGGCCGGCTCGGCAGAGCGCAGTACTGGCTACTGTGCAACGGACGTACCGGCCAGCTCTGGTTGCCGTGGCCGTGCTGGAGTTCGCACTGGTGTGGAACGACTTCATCGTCGGCTTCCTGATCAGTGGACCCGGCACTACGCCGCTGTCGCTGGTGTTGTGGGGAGAGGCCCGGCAGTTCTCGGCCTCCAGCGGGACAGTGGCCGCTGCGGCCGTCGTGGCGTCGGTGGTGCCGGTCGCGCTGCTGCTGACGTTCTGGCGGACGGTCGTGCGCGGGCTGACCGTGGGGAGCAAGCCGTGACGCCTGAGCCTCCGGACAAGGCGGAGCAGTCTGACAAGCAGCCGCGGCGACGGGGCGACATCCTCGGGATCAGTGCGCTCGCAGCCGGGCTGTTGTCCGGACTGGCCGGTGACAAGCTCTCCCAGAGCATCGACAGCAGCGGCTGGATCAAGGTGGCGGGGATCAGCCTGACGATCGTCTTGGCGCTGATCTGGGCGATCTACAACGCTCCGGTCGGGTTGCGGCGGTATCGGCGCTGGCGATCCCGGACACCGCGTGAGCCGGGTGAGCTGCATGTTGCCGCGGAGGAGGCTGAGCAGTGGCTGGTTTCGCTCGGCTCGGATACGGGTGGGCTGGCTGCGTCGGAGTGGTTCCAGCAGGAGGAACCGCGGCTGCGGTCGCTGTTGGCCGCCGAAAAGGCGCGGGAGGAGAACGCGGACGACATCGCGCGGATCTGCGATGCGCTGGAGGCCTGGTACCTGCGGCGGCCGGACAGTCGTGGGCTGCTGGAGCTCAGCGAGCTGCTGGCGGCGGTGGGTGATGGGTGCGGCCGGCGTGATCTGACCGAACTCGCAGCGGCGCGGGCGGCAACGGCGTACCGGTTGATGGGTGATCTGGAGACGGCGAGCACTCGGCTCGGGGTGTCCTCCAATGTGGCGACACGTGGCCGGACGGCGGCGGCGCTGACCACTCGCCGGCAGGTGGAGCGGGCGCTGCTGCATCTGGCGCGGGCCGAGCAGGCGCCGGCCGGCAGCGACCGGGATGAGGCGGTACTGAACGCACGGGACCGGCTGGACGACGCACGGCTGCGGCGGCCCGGGCCGGACCTGGCCGGGGAGATCGCCATCCAGATCAACCTGGCGATCGTCCACCTCTACCAACAGGACCCTGAAAGCGCGCTGGACCGGCTACGAGCCGCCGCCGCGCGCGCTACTGCCACCGGCGACGCCAGCGCACGCGCCCACGCCTTGGAGCTGCATGGCGTAGCGGCCTGGATGCAGCGAAGCCCCAAAGAAGCCAAACAGTGGTGGCGAGAGGCCGCGAACCTGTACGCCGAGGTGGACGAACCCGAAGGCCGCGCCCGCTGCCTCCAGCATCTCGGCTCGGCCGAGATCGTCAACAAGCTCCCCGACAACGCCCGAGCGTTCCTAGAACAAAGCGCCGAACTCCGCGGCGGCACCACAGCCCACCCCCTCCTCACCCACTACCTAAAAGCAGCCCGCGACCCCACCGAACAGCCACCACCCCCCGAAACCCCACCCCACCCAACCCCCACCACCTGGCTCCGCCGCCAACTCTCCCGGCTCCTGCGTTGACCGCCCACCCGCACACCACCCGCCGCTCGCAACGTCGCCGGCCGCTCCGACTCAGCCGCCTGAACCCAGCCACGAGCTCTCGCGAGCCTCTGTCCCCGGCACCTCGTCGGTGGCGACTCCGACCCACCTCGCCTTAAACCCAACCACCAACCGCGGCGAGCCACCGCCCACTCCTCGTCGGCGGCTGCACGGACCCACCTCGCCTTAAGCCCAGCCATTGGCTGTGGATGGGGAACTCGGGTTTGTCGGTGGGGTGAATTAGGTTGTGGGAATGGTGAAGGCAGCGGGGTCGACCAGGTCCAAGGCGGCGGGGAAGTCGCCGTTCGCGTGTAGCGAGTGTGGGTGGACGACCGCGCGCTGGATCGGGCGATGCGGAGAGTGCCAAGCGTGGGGGACGGTCGCCGAGGTCGGCGCGCCCAAGGCCGCTCGGATCACGGCAGGACCGGTGTCGTCACCCGCGATGCCGATCGGCAAGGTGTCGGCGGTCGAGGCGGAGTCGCGGCCGACCGGGATCGGTGAGCTCGACCGCGTGCTCGGTGGTGGAGTCGTTCCGGGCGCCGTCATCCTCCTCGCCGGCGAGCCCGGTGTCGGCAAGTCAACGCTGTTGCTCGAAGTTGCCGCACAGTCCGCGCGACGCGGACAACGCACGTTGTATGTCTCCGGCGAAGAGTCAGCAGCCCAGGTCCGGCTCCGAGCTGGACGTACGGACGCGTTGGTGGACGAGCTCTACCTCGCAGCCGAGACAGATCTCGGAGCAGTCGTCGGCCAGGTGGACGCCGTCGACCCGACCTTCCTGGTGATCGACTCCGTGCAGACGATGGCGCACCCCGAGGTCGACGGCGCCCCAGGCGGTGTCACCCAGGTCCGCGAGGTCACCGGCGCACTCGTCCGGCTCGCCAAGGAGCGCAACATCGCCGTCGTCCTGGTCGGCCACGTGACGAAGGACGGCGCAATCGCCGGACCACGCATGCTGGAGCACCTGGTCGACGTGGTGCTCGCGTTCGACGGCGACCGGCACTCCGGGTTCCGGATGGTGCGCGCGACCAAGAACCGGTTCGGCCCGTCCGACGAGGTCGGCTGCTTCGACATGGTCGACACCGGCATCGTCGAGGTGAGCGACCCGACCGGCCTGTTCGTGTCCGAGCACGCCGAGCCGGTCGCGGGCACCTGCGTGACGGTGATGATGGAAGGACGCCGGCCGCTGCTGGCCGAAGTACAGGCCCTGGTCGGACCATCGGCGGCACCACAACCCCGGCGTACGACGTCAGGGCTCGAGTCGTCCCGGGTCGCGATGGTGTTGGCCGTGCTGGGCAACCGAGCGGGGCTGAAGCTGACCGACCAGGAGGTGTACGTCGCGACCGTCGGCGGGGTGAAGATCACCGAGCCGGTCGCGGACCTCGCGGTCGCCATCTCGGTCGCGTCTTCGGTGATGGACAAGCCGATCCACCCCGGCCTGATCGCGATCGGCGAGGTCGGCCTGGCCGGCGAGGTCCGCCGCGTCGGCGGCCTGGAGAAGCGGCTGGCCGAGGCAGCCCGGCTCGGCTTCACCAAGGCGATCATCCCGGCCGACGTGCCGAACCGCTCCAAGGAGTCCAAGCCGATGGACATCGAGGCCAAGTACGGCCTGCGCACCTTCGCCGCCGGCGACATCCGCGCCGCCCTGACCGCCGCCGGCCTCACCTGAGCACCTCAGTTGGACCCTGTGGTCCAGTTCACAGCGAGGGTGTGACGGTGAGACGGGTATCTACGCGTCAGTAGTAAGGAACGTATTCTGAGAGGGCCCCAACCAAACGGCCAACCGCCCTGGCCGTCCCCTCCCGGAGGAGCACGCGAGATGACCGGTTCCAGAGTTGTCGCCCTCGGCCACTACCAGCCCGAGCGGGTGCTCACCAACGCCGAGCTGTCCACCATGGTCGAGACCAACGACGAGTGGATCCACAGCCGGGTCGGGATCAAGGAACGCCGGATCGCGGCGCCGGACGAGCAGGTCGACGAGATGGCCTGGCGGGCCGCCGAGAAGGCCGTCGCGAACGCCGGCATCGACCTCGCCGAGATCGACCTGGTCGTCGTCGCGACCTGTACCGCGATCGACCGCTCCCCCAACATCGCCGCCCGGGTGGCCGCTCGGCTCGGTCTGGGCAGCCCCGCCGCGCTCGACGTGAACACCGCCTGCTCCGGCTTCAGCCACGCGCTCGCCACCGCCGACCACGCGATCCGGGCCGGCGCGGCCTCCAAGGCGATCGTGATCGGCGTCGAGAAGCTCAGCGACTTCACCGACTGGACCGACCGGACCACCTGCGTGCTGATCGGCGACGGCGCCGGCGCGGCCGTCCTGGTCGCCAGCGACGAGCCGGAGGTCGGGCCGGTCGTCTGGGGTTCGGTGCCGGAGATGTCGGAGGCGGTCCGGATCGAGGGCCGCGACGGTAAGTTCGCCCAGGAGGGCCAGAGCGTCTTCCGCTGGACCACCACCCAACTGCCGGTGATCGCGCGGCAGGTCTGCGAGAAGGGTGGCGTCACCCCCGAGGAACTCGGCGGCGTCGTCCTGCACCAGGCCAATCTGCGGATCATCGAGCCACTGGCCAAGCGGCTCGGCGCGGTCAACGCGGTGATCGCCCGCGACGTGATCGAGTCCGGCAACACCTCGGCCGCGAGCATCCCGATCGCGCTGTCCAAGCTGGTCGAGCGGCGCGAGATTCCGGCCGGTGCGCCGGTGCTGCTGTTCGGGTTCGGCGGCGGCCTTTCGTACGCGGGACAGATCATCCGCTGCCCGTAGTACCGGCCTGGCGCGAACGACACGCGGTACGGCGAGAGTTGCTTCGGCTGTTACCCGATTGGTGATCGGCCACCGCCCCCGATCACCTTCCGGGCCGTCGAGTACCGAAACGACGCTCAGCCGACCACTGCACGATGCGGTTGCACGATGCGATGCACGTGCGTTTGCAAACGCGACCGGATCGCCGGAGCCCACCGGCCCGCAAAGCTGGTGGGTCGGTCACAGTACGCCGCCGCGCCGCATAGACTCAGGGACCGTGGCCCCGAATTCCGACAAGAACAGCACCGACGCCCGGATGCGCGCGACCCTCGCCGCCGTGGCGCCCGGTACCGAACTGCGTGAAGGCCTGGAACGGATCCTGCGGGGCCGGACCGGTGCCCTGCTGGTGCTCGGCCAGGACAAGACGGTCGACTCCATCTCCACCGGTGGCTTCGCGATCGACGTCGAGTTCACCGCCACCGGCCTGCGTGAGCTGAGCAAGATGGACGGCGCGATCATCCTCGACCGCGATGTGTCCAAGATGCTGCGCGCCGCCGTCCATCTGATGCCGGACCCGTCCATCCACACCGAGGAGACCGGCACCCGGCACCGGACCGCCGACCGGGTCGCCCGGCAGACCGGCTTCCCGGTCATCTCGGTCTCCCAGTCGATGCACATCATCGCCCTGTACGTCGACGACCAGCGCTACGTGCTCGAGGACTCCGGCGCCATCCTGTCCCGGGCGAACCAGGCACTGGCCACCCTCGAGCGGTACAAGCTGCGCCTCGACGAGGTGTCCGGCACGCTGTCCGCGCTCGAGATCGAGGACCTGGTCACGGTTCGCGATGTCGCCGCCGTCGCCCAGCGGCTGGAGATGGTCCGCCGGATCGCCACCGAGATCGACGGGTACGTCGTCGAGCTCGGCACCGACGGCCGGCTGCTCACCCTGCAGCTCAACGAGCTCGTCGCCGGTGTCGCCGGCGAACGCGAGCTCGTCGTCCGTGACTACCTGCCACCCGCGGCCGGTCGCCGTCCGAAGACGGCCGAGGACGTCCTGCTCGAGCTCGACGCCGTCAGCCCGACCGATCTGCTCGACATCGGCCAGGTCGCCCGCGCCCTGCAGCTCGGTGGCGCCGAGCAGCTCGACGCGGCTGTCACCCCGCGCGGTTACCGCCTGCTGGCCAAGGTGCCGCGCCTCCCGGGCGCTGTCATCGACCGCCTGATCGAGCACTTCGGCCACCTGCAGAAGCTGCTCGCCGCCAGCATCGACGACCTGCAGACCGTCGACGGCGTCGGTGAGAACCGCGCCCGCACTGTCCGCGAGGGCCTGTCCCGCCTCGCCGAGTCCAGCATCCTCGAGCGCTACGTCTAGAAACTCTCCGCACTTCCCGTAACGCGGCGCCGGCCTTTGCAGCCGGCGCCGTGTTTTTCGTGCTTGCGCTAACCGCCGTGATTGAGCAATACTCCACGTGGAATAGTTCGCACGGAATAGTTGGAACGGGGGATCTGTTGGCCGACCTGACGCCACTGGCCATCGCGGTCCTGGCCTTGCTGCACGAGCGGCAGATGCACGCCTACGAGATGTACCAGCTACTGCTCCAGCGCAAGAACGACCGGCTGCTGAAGGTCAAGCCTGGTTCGCTCTACCACACGGTCGAACGCCTCGCGGGCCAAGGACTGGTCCGGGCGACCGGCACCGAACGCGCCGGGAACCGGCCCGAGCGAACGACCTACGAGCTCACCACCGCAGGGGCTGAGGCCCTACAGGAGCGGGTCCGTACCGGGATCGAGAACTACGTCTACGAGTACCCGCTGTTCCCCGTCGTCCTGAGCGAGGCGCACAACCTCGAGACCGACGACGTGATCAAGCGGATGAACCGCCGGCTGGACGGGATCCAGGCCCAGCTCGCCGACCTCGAAGCGGCGATCGCCGGCGCGCGCGAGCGGCAGGTACCGGAGCAGTTCTGGTTCGCCGCCGACTTCAACCGGTCCGTGCTGATCGCCGAACGCGACTGGCTGACGACCCTCCTCGAACGGATAGAAAGCAAGGATCTTTCATGGCAGCACCGCACGAACAAGTGACACCCGACGTCCGGCCGTGGCCGGCATTGTGGGCGCTGGTACTGGGCTTCTTCATGATCCTGGTCGACTCCACCATCGTCTCGGTGGCGACCCCCTCGATCCTGACCGACCTGCACACCGACGTCGGCAACGTCGTCTGGGTGACGAGCGCCTACCTGCTCGCGTACGCCGTACCGCTGCTGATCACCGGCCGGCTCGGCGACCGGATCGGGCCGAAGAAGCTCTACCTGACCGGCCTGACCCTGTTCACGCTCGCGTCGGTCTGGTGCGGGCTGACCAACTCGATCGAGATGCTGATCATCGCCCGGGTCTTCCAGGGTCTCGGCGCATCGATGATGACGCCGCAGACGATGGCGGTGATCACCCGGATCTTCCCGGCGAACCAGCGGGGCAAGGCGATGAGCCTGTGGGGCGCGACCGCCGGCGTCGCGACGCTGGTCGGACCGATCCTCGGCGGCGTACTGGTCGACGGGCTCGGCTGGCAGTGGATCTTCTTCATCAACGCGCCGATCGGCATCATCGGATTCGTACTGGCCTGGCGACTGGTCCCGGACCTGCCGACGCACGAGCACAAGTTCGACCTGGTCGGCGTCGCGCTGTCGTCGATCGGCCTGTTCTGCCTGGTCTTCGGCATCCAGGAAGGGCAGAAGTACGACTGGGGCCAGATCAGCGGACCGATCTCCGTCTGGGGCCTGATCATCGTCGGGCTGGTGGTGATCGGGATCTTCCTGTTCTGGCAGGCGAAGAACAAGGGCGAGCCGCTGCTGCCGCTGTCGCTGTTCAAGGACCGCAACTTCTCGCTGGCCAACACCGCGATCACCACGGTCGGCTTCGCGATCACCGCGATGACGTTCCCGCTGATGCTGTACGCGCAAAGCGTTCGCGGGCTGACCCCGACCCGCTCGGCGTTGCTGCTGGTGCCGATGGCGGTCATCTCCGGCATGCTCGCGCCATTCGTGGGACGCCTGACGGACAAGGCCCATCCGCGTTACCTCGCGGGCTTCGGCCTGCTGTGCTGTTCGGTCTCGTTGTTCTGGCTCAGCCAGGTGATCGAGCCGGACGTGGCGATCTGGAAGCTGCTGCTGCCGATCGCGTTGCTCGGTGTCGCCAACGGCTTCATGTGGGCACCGCTGGGCAGTACTGCGACCCGTAACCTCCCGATGCACCAGGCCGGTGCCGGCGCGGGCGTCTACAACACCACGCGGCAGGTCGGCGCGGTACTGGGCAGCGCGGGTATCGCCGTACTGATGGAGTCGCGTCTGGCCACCAATCTCCCTGCTATGCAAGGGATGGCGGCCGAAGGTGGCGCGGGCAAACTGCCGGAGGCGCTACGGCAGGGCTTCAGCGACTCGATGGCTCAGTCGATGGTGCTGCCGGCGGCCGTGCTGCTGATCGGGTTCGCCGCGGCACTGCTCTTCGTCAAGCCGTCCTTCATGAACAAGTCGTCCGACATCCCTGCTACCACAGGGGTAGTGGAGGGTTAGACGATCGTGAAGGCCTGTTCGGTCGAGGCGCGTCCGTCGTAGACCGCCTTGGCCACATAGGTTCCCGGCTTGGCCTGCAACTGTCCGGGCAGGCAGCCGGGGCGCGACCGGCGGCCGTCCCACGGGATGGTCGCCGTCGACTGCTTGCCCTTGGCAAGGATCAGGGTAGCTCGCGGAACCACCTTCTCGCAGTGCTCGGTGGTCCAGATCTGGTCCTTGCCGGAGGTGATCGTCAGCGACAGCACGGTCGGGTCGACGACGACCCGGCATTCGTCGCGGACGGCGCTCAGCTGGATCACCAGGTTCATCGAGTTGCCCGCGGTGAGCGTCCGGGTGGCCGGTACGACCTCGATCTTCACGTCTCTGCCGATGCAGGTGACGTCCTTCGGGGTGTTGGTCTCCGTCTCCGTCGGCTTCTCCGTCGGCTTCTTCGTCGCCGAGGTCTTCGCGCTGGGCGTCTGGGTGGGTATGGCGGTCGGGCCGGACGAAGGGTTCTGGCCGGGGTCCGTGGCCGCGGAGTTCTTCGGGTCGCCGCCACCGCCGAGCACCCGGATCAGGACGAAGAGCAGCGCCACCAGTACGACGAGCACAAGTGCGCGCCGGAACCAGTACACGCTGGCGGGCAGATGCCCGACCGGTCGGAGCAGGCTGCTCATGTTCGAACCTTAATGTCAGGATTGTGCTCGACATGTCAGACTCGCCGCTCCCCCACGCACCAGGCCCCACGCCACGCTCAGCATCCGTGCGCTCGTCGGCCCCAGCACCGCGCTCCACCCCAGCGGCGCGCTCGGCCTCGGCGCTGCGCTCCACCCCAGCGGTGCGCTCGGCCTCGGCGCTGCATGGGCCGGTGCTCGACTGGTATGCCGCGAATGCTCGCTCACTGCCCTGGCGCGAGCCCGATGCCGGCGCCTGGGCGGTGATGGTCAGCGAGTTCATGCTGCAGCAGACACCGGTCGCTCGAGTGCTCCCGGCGTACGAGCGGTGGATGCAGCGCTGGCCGAAGCCGGCTGACCTGGCTGCGGAGGCTCCAGGTGAGGCTGTGCGGGCTTGGGACCGGCTGGGGTACCCACGCAGGGCCCTGCGGCTCCATGCGGCTGCTAAGGCGATCGTGGAGGAGCACGGGGGCGTAGTACCGGACGACCATGCGGCACTGCTCGCGCTGCCGGGGGTTGGGACGTATACGGCGGCTGCGATCGCGTCGTTCGCGTATGGGCAGCGGCATGCGGTGGTGGACACCAACGTGCGTCGAGTCTTCGCCCGGGCACTCACTGGTCTGGCTCAGCCGAGCATCTCGCCCACTGCCGCCGACCTGCGGCTAGCAATCTCCGCACTGCCTGCTGACGAGCCCACGGCCGCTCGCTGGGCCGTAGCGACGATGGAACTGGGCGCCCTCGTCTGCACCGCCCGCACCCCACGCTGCGCCGAGTGCCCGATCCGCGCCAAGTGCGCCTGGGTCCTAGCCGGCAGCCCGCCCTACGACGGCCCACCCCGCAAGGGCCAAACCTACGAAGGCACCGACCGCCAGGTCCGAGGCCGCCTACTAGCAGTCCTGAGAGCCGCCCACGGCCCGGTCCCGAAGTCCGACCTAGACGCCTGCTGGCCCGACCAACCCCAACGCGAACGAGCCCTCGACGGCCTGGTAGCCGACGGCCTCGTCGACCCAGTAACCAAAAACAGCTACCGCCTACCCGCCTGACCCCAACCCACAGCCGCTCGCCCAGCCCCCGCACCTGCTCGCGAAGCGGCCAGCCGCCGCGCACAACCGCTCGCGAAGCGAGCTAACCGAGTGGCACCCGGCTGTCACCAACCACACAAGCCTGGCGAGCGGAGGTGCACCGGCTTCCGACCGTCGCCGGGTGAGCCGCGAAAGCCCGAGCGGCTGGAGCCGATCGGGCGAGGTGTGGCGGCCAACCCGGGTCAGGCGGGGCGCAGCGACCGGCCGCAAGGCGGACGGCGTGCTGCGTCTGGCCCGGGGGCCGGGTGGGTGCTGGGGGCCGGCCCGGGGTCGGGCCGGCCTCAGCGGGTGGTACGGGTGGTGATCAGTTCTTCTTGCTGCTGTTCGCCGTCGCCTCGTCGGCGTCGTCGGTGAGCAGGTCCAGCGGCATCGCCGGGCTGCCGGACAACGTGGCCAGCATCTGCCGGACGTTGGTCAGCTGCGCGTTGATGCTGTCGCGACGCTGGGTCGCGGCGGCCAGCTCGCGCTCGGACTCGGCCCGGATCCGCTCCGACTTGTCCTTCGCGGCCGCGACGATCTCCTGCGCCTGACGGTTGGCGTCGGCCAGCTGCTGCTGGGCCAGGCGCTCCGCCTCGGACCGGGACCGGTCGGCTTCGCGCTGCACCTGGGCCGCACGGTCGGTGACCGCCGCCAGCTGCTGCTCGGCCAGTGCCGTCCGGGCCGCGAACTCCTGCTCGACCTTGCCCCGGCGCTCGGCCAGGGTGGTCTCGAAGGCAGCCGCCGCCTGAGCGGACTTGGCGCGCTCCTGCTCGTACAGCGCCTGGGCCTCGCTGCGGCGCGCGGTGGCGTCGCGCTCGGCCTCGTCGCGCATGTCATCGGCCTGGGTGCGGGCTTCCTCGAGGATGCGGGCAGCCTCGGCGTCGACCTCGCTCTTCCAGTCCAGCGAGTACTGCTCGGCCTCCTTGCGGACCTTCTTGGCGTGCGCCTCCGCGTCGGCGACGATCGCGTCGGCGTCGGTACGGGCCCGGGTGACCAGATCGCGCGCCTCGTCGTCGGCCAGCGACAGGATCTTGGCGACCCGCTCACCGAACTCGGTGAAGGTGGGAGTGCGGTCCTTGTTGTCCTCCTGGGCGGTGATGACGGCCGACTCGGCCGCATCCGTCCGGGACTGCAGCTCCTGAACGTGGCGCTGCAGCTGCTCCGACTGCTGCTGCAGTGCGGTCAGCGAGGTGGTCAGCTCACGAACGTGCTGGTCCACCTGGGCAGGCTCGTAGCCACGCAGAACGGTGCGGAACGGGGTTGGGGATTCACTGCTCATGTCTTCTGATGCTCACTTCGGTGGGTGGGTGGATCACACATTGTCACTGACAAGGATCTGACTGTCACGCCCTCATCCTGATTCCCCCGTGGAACCCTCGCTACCGGACATTCCACCACCTGCGTGGAACCCAGGGATAGCGAGTGCCTCGATCACACCCGAAAGCTGGGTGAGCTCCTTGGTGATCTCGTCGCGGCGCTGGTTCAGCGCCGCGACTCTCGCCTCGGCGTCGGCGAGAAGTTTTCGGGCCTGCTGGCGCAGCTCGTCGGAGTGCTCGCGGGCCTGCGCCTCGAGGCCCTGGGCCTCGGCGCGCGCCTTGCGGATCAGCTCGTGCGACTGGCGCTGCGCGGTGGCCAGATCGTTCGCGGCCTGCTCGCGCAGTACCTGAGTGCTGACCTTGGCCTCCGCCTCGCGGCGGTTGGCGCGGGTGATGATCTCCTTGGCCTCGACCTCGGCGTTCGCCTTCAGCCGGTCGGCCTTCGCCTGCGCCTGCGCGGTCACCTTCTCGGCCTGCTGGGTGACACTGGCCAGCGTCGCCTCGGCCTGCGCGTTGGCGGAGGCGAGCGTCTTCTCGGCGAGCGCGGTCAGCTCCGCGTTCTCCTTGGCGATTGCGGCCTGGGTCTCCTTGAGCCGGCTGGTCGAGCGGCTGACCACGCGGCGCAGGTGCGCGCGCTTGGCGCGGGCCAGTTCGGCGACCTCGATCGCCGCCCGGTCGCGGATCCCCCGGGCCTCCTGCTCGGCGGTGGCGACCAGGTCGTCGACGGTCTTCTTGCTCCAGGCGGTCTGCTTCTCGGCCTCGGCGAGCGCGGTCTCGGCTGCCTTGTTGGCGTCCTCGACGATCCGCTGCGCCTCGGCGGACGCCGTACGCCGGTCTGCCTCGATGCTGTCGACGACCAGCTTGGCCTGCGCTCGCGCGTCGGCCATCAGCCGCTCGTTGGCCTGCTCGGCCTCGGCCTTCCGCGCGGCGATCTCCTCGACCGCGGCGGCGCGGAGCTTGTCGATCTCGAGCGAGATGGCGGCCAGCTTGGCCCGCTCGGTCTCCTCGAGTTCCGCGGTCCGGCGCTCGAGCTCGGTCCGGTTCTCACCGCGCAGGCGCTCGATCTCGGCATGCGCGGCGGCGATCTGTGCCCGGGACTTCTCCCTGGCCGTCTCGGCCTCGCGCTCGACCGTGGTCCGCAGCGCGATCGCCTCGGACTCGGCCCGGGCGATCAGCTCGGCCTCGTTGCGGACCGCTGCCTGCGAGACCAGCGCGGCCTGCTCGCCGGCGTCGGCGACGAGCTGCTGGGCCTCGATACTTGCTCGTTCCACCGCTTGGGCGGCCGCCTCGCGGGCCTGTTTGGCCTCGTCGAGGATCTCGTCGGCTTCTTCCTTCAGCCGCGCGGCCTCCGCCTCGGCGGCGGCGATCCGCCGATCCGCGGCCGCCTGCGACTCCTCGCGCAACCGGTCGGCTGTCGCGTGCGACTCGCTGTGCAACTGCTCAGCGGCCGCCTCGACCTCACTGCGCCGCTTCGCCACCTCGGCATCGACCGTGCTGCGCAGTTCCTCAGCAGCGCTCTCCGACTCGACCTTGAGCCGCTCGGCCATCGCGGTGGCTTCGGACCGAACCCGCTCCGCCTCGGCAGTCGACTCGGTGCGCAACCGCTCGGCCTCGGTCTGCGCCTCGCTGCGCACCCGCTCTGCCTCGGCCGTCGCCTCCGAGCGGACCCGATCGGCTTCGGCGGTCGCATCGGCCACCAGCTTGTCGGCGGCAGCAGTCGACTCGGCCCGCAGCAACTCAGCCGCTGCCGTCGACTCGGCGCGAAGCTTCTCGGCCGCGGTCGTCGACTCGTGCTGCAACCGCTCGGCTTCGGCCTGGGCCTCGGAGCGGACTCGATGGGCCTCGGCCTCGGACTCGGTCCGGAGCTGCTCGGCCGCACGCTCGGCATCGTTGAGCAGTCGCTGGGCACCGGAGTGCGCATCGGAGCGCAGCTTCTGGACCGCTTGCTCAGCCTCCGCACGCAGCGCCTGCGTCTCCTCCTCGGCCGCCGCGCGCAGCGCCTGCGTCCGCTCCTCAACCTCAGTGCGGAGCGCCTGCGTCTCCCGCTCGGCCGCCGCGCGCAGCTCCTGCGCATGCTGCTCGGCCTCGGCCTTCAGCCGCTCGGACTCGGCGCGGATCCGCTCCGCCTCTTCCAGCGCGGTGTCGTTCTCGTACTCCGCCTGCTCGCGCAGGGTGTCCGCGATCCGCTGCGCGCGCTCCAGTACCCCGCCCGCTTGCCGCACGCCAAAGGAACCGGCGTCGGGGACCGGTTCCTGGGTCAGCGGCAGACGCGGTGCGTCCATGCGACGAGATGATTCCATCTCCGGCCCCCTCTCCAACAGTCCGGGTCCCAAAGCCGTGGTCACGTAGCTACAACGAGCGAGTTCGAGTGACGGGTTAACTTTCTTTCATGCCGCTGCGCGATCTTCCCACCGAATCGAAGGCCGCGGCGGCCCTGCTCCGGACGGAGGAGCTGGCACACCGAAGGACCTTACGACGAACCCAGTGGCAAGGTGTAACCCTCGCGTGTCTCTCGGTGGTCTCCGCGGTGGCCATCCTGTTGCCGGACAGCGCGAGCACAGGCTGTTACCTCTGGCGAGCGACGACCCAACCCGTGAGCGGCCGCGGCGCGGCCCTCGGCCTGCCTCTGACGCTGATCGCGCTGGTACTCGCAGATCGCTTGTCTGCGGACAGAATCGGCCTTCGCCGACAGATCCGTGGCTGGGGGGCGGTGGCGGTCACCGTCGTCGCCGCGACCGCATGGACCGGCCTTGCCTGGCAGGGCCGCTCGGGCTGCGGCACCTCACCGGCTGTGATCGGTTTCCTTGTCTCCGCCGCCTTGGCCGCGGTCATCGCCACCTACTGGGCAACCCGTCTGCCGACTGTTTCACCACTGTTCGGCGACCCTTCCGAGGGCTGGGAAAACTCGTCCGAAGAAAGTCTCGATCAGTCCGAATTGCGAGCAATCTTCGTCGAACTGGCCTCTTCGACCGAGCCTCCGCCGGTCTCTCGCCCTGTCGTCGCCCCCGTTCTCGCCGGCTCGCTGGCCGCAGCACTGCTGCTTTCAACCGTCCTCCCCTGGCGCGAACTCCTCGATCCCGTGGCCCTCGGTCCGGCCGGCGCAGAGGCCGGCGTGGCCCGCGTCCAGCTCTGGGAGATCCCGTACGCCGAGACCTGGGCCGTACTACTCGCCCTAGCCGCCGTCGCCGTCCTCTGCTCAGCCGTAGCTCGCAACCTGGCAGCACTACGGCCCGCGGCCGTACTAGCCGGCGCTCTCGCAGTAGCCGGCGTGCTCTCGGCTCTGGCCCAACTACCGGACCAGCTAGCGGATGGTGTGGGCTACCGACCAGGGATCGGCGCATGGGTCGCACTCGTATGCGGCGTCGTCCTGCTCGGCCTAGGCGTACAAGCTCGTCGACGCGAACTCCTCGCAGTCCTGCTGGCCGGGGCTGTCGGCGCAACGGCCGGAGTACTCGCACCAGCTGCAGCAGGCCCGGAGTACAGACCTCTAGCGTTTGCAGGGATTCCGCATCGGCTGCTGGATCTGCAGGGCGGGCAACTGGTCGACCGACTCGGCATGCGCGTCGCAATCGGTACGTCGGACCCGCTGGACTCAATCGCCGGCAGGCTGGACGGTGCGCCGGGGCAGTGGCTCCTCGGTCGTACTGGTTCGGAAGGGTCGACCCTGTTCGCGTACCGGGACGGTGTGGCGTTCCCCCGGGTCACCTTGAGCCATGGCGTGACGCCACCCGCATTGCTCGGTGTCGAGGACAACAAGATGGTCATGCTCGCCGGTGGAGCCGGCAACCGACCGTGGGCAATCCTCGCCGTCCCCCTGACGCTAGTGGCCGCTGACGTGAGCCTGAGCCACAAGAACCCCGACAACACGTACTACGTAACGCCAGACGTGGATGTCCTTGCCACCGGCCAGGGCCCCGCTCTCACGCATCGCAATGCAGACGGGTCCATCGTCATCTGGGGAGGCACAACGACTTGGCAGATCCCGGCCGATCGCTTGCGCCCTGGCCTGGATCTCGCTGCCTACGTGGTGGACCCAGGACCCGGTGCACCCGGCAACGCCGTGTCTACCGGGCCTGATGGCACCACTGCTTGGCGAACCAGTCGGACGGGACTGACTGTCCTCCGTCCAGGCTCCAAGCCTCAGCAGCTCACTGGAGTCGCGCCTGCTGCCTGTTCGCTGAGTAGGGATGCGGCAAGCTCGTCGTTGACGGTCGAGGCCTTCGCTGTCGATGTACGCGGCAACGTGTGGCTGGGTGGTGGTTCACCGACGGCAGTTGTCACACGCGACGGCGTATTGCGGCTGTTGCCCGGTGGCGTCGCCGGGGTGGACAGCATCGAGGCACGGCCGGACGGGTCGGTGTTGCTGGGGACGTCGCCGGGTGGTGGCGACCAGGTCCTGGAGATCACGGCTGCTGCCGATGCTGCTGAGTCGTATCCGGCGGCACCCGAGCCGGACGCCCGGTGCGATCGACGGACGCCGGCTGGTGGGAGTACGGAGTACAGGGCGACTGTGGTGCCCGTTGTGCCTCCGGTGGACCCGCCGGGGAAGGCGGCCACGGGGACGGCGACTCAGCTGGGCCTGGACGGGCATGGGCGGCTGGTGCAGGTCCGCCTGCCCATTGCGGCGCATGCGTGGGCTCCGGACGGCCTGGGCGGCGTCTGGTGGACTATGAGCGGCCCAGGCAACGCGTCCAACGAGATCGGCGTCCATCTCGTCGGTGGCTCGGCCAAGGTCGTGCGGGACCCTGCGCCCGGGCTGCCCAACCAGCGGGGTGAGTTCGCGGCTGCTGCCGGGGATCGGCTCATCACTGCGATCGGCGGGAACCTGTACAACTTCTACGGGCCGGGTGAGCAGGTCAACCGGGTACAAGTCGCCGGCGGGCTGCGGCCGGATGGACTGGTCCAGCTGAGTTCTGGGGATGCGGCGATGGTGCTCGACGAGCGGCTGGTGCTGGTGAGCCGGAGCGGGCGAACCACTGTGCTGTTCGGCGGAGCCAGCACGGGCTGGCCGATCTCGTCGACCAGTGTCGCGCCGAGTCAGTGGACCACGGACGGCGACTGGTTCGCTGGTCCGGACGGGAAGCTTTGGGGGTACGACGGCAGTCATCTGGTCCGCGTCGAAGGTCCTGGGCGAATCACCACGATCGCCGGACCAGCCCAGGGTGTACCGCAGGCGGCCGACGAGGTCACCGTCATCGGCCGATCCCTGTTCTTTGCCTTGGGCAACGACATTGTCCGGCTGGATCCGCGATGACCGAGATCCCACCCGATGAGCAACTCCCGCCGAAACTCGACGCACTGGAACGAGAACTGGCCGTTCAGCAGCATCGGTGGTTCGCCCTGGCGATGCTGCTCGCCGCCATCGCGACCGGTATCACGCTGCTACTCCCCTGGACCTTCAGCCGCCGCCTCGGCCTGTCCGTCTGGCAACTCGGCATCGAAACCCAACCAGCTCTCGCCCTCACCTGGGCAGCCGGCCTCCTCGCCACCATCCTCACCCTCGCCCTACCGCCCGGCCCGAAATCCCAAGCCACCGCGGCGATCACCGCCGTCATCACCCTCCTCTACCTCACCGGCTGCTGGCAGGCCCGGGACCTCCCCCTAGCCGACACCTGGCCAGGCCCCGGCCCCACCCTCGCCCTAACCACCGCCATCATCTGGCTCCTAACCACCTCAGCCCACCTCCTAGCCCCCCACCTCCACTCCCCACCCATCACCACCGACGCCCTGACCACCGCCCACACCCGCCTCCTCCACCACCGCCCACCCTTTCCCCCTGCCCCCACGCCGCCCCGCCCACCCACCTCAGAGCCAACCCGGCCAAGCTGACTTACCCGCCTGAATCCGTCGCCCGCACTGTCCGACCGCCGACCGGGGAGGCAAATAGCCCTGTTCGGGGGTACGACCCTCCCCACAGCCGGCCAGAAACCTCCCCACCTGGCGACCTCAGGTGGGTTGGAACATTTCAGGTGCTTGGGGCGTGCTGGTTCGGCTCGCTCGGAGGAGTGGAGCTGAGCCCCTCGCGGGGTTGAGGCGCGCGCGGCCGCTGAGCGCGAAGGTGGCGAGGTGAGCGTTATCGCGGACAGCGAAGGCCCCACGGACGGGTCCGTGGGGCCTTCGGTTGGGGCTGGTGGGCTCAGGTGTCCTGGAGGCCGGAGGTGCCGCCGCCGGCGATCTCCGTCAGTTCCAGGTCTGGGTCCGGTGCGGTGCTCTTCTGGGCGCCGGTGAAGGTGAAGAACTCCGGTACGCCGTCCTCGCTGACGGTGCCCTCGGGGGCTACGTCGACGAGCACGATCTGGCCGGGACGCAGTTCCCCGAACAGGATCTTCTCGGCCAGCACGTCCTCCACGTCACGCTGCAATGCGCGACGCAGCGGGCGGGCACCCAGGATCGGGTCGAAGCCACGCTCGGCGACCAGTGCCTTCGCCGCCGGGGTGAGCTCGATGCCCATGTCCTTGTCCTTCAGCCGCTCTTCCACCTGCGCGACCATCAGGTCGACGATCTGGACGATCTCTTCCTTGCCGTGCTGGTGGAAGACCACGATCTCGTCGACGCGGTTCAGGAACTCGGGACGGAAGTGCTGCTTGAGCTCGTCCGTCACCTTCGCCTTCATCTTGTCGTACGACCCGACCACGTCGTTGGCTCGCTGGAAGCCGGTGCTGACCGACTTGGCGATGTCGCGGGTGCCCAGGTTCGTGGTCATGATGATCACGGTGTTCTTGAAGTCGACCACGCGGCCCTGGGCGTCGGTCAGCCGACCCTCGTCCAGGATCTGCAGCAGCGAGTTGAAGATGTCCGGGTGGGCCTTCTCCACCTCGTCGAACAGCACCACGCTGAACGGCTTGCGGCGGACCTTCTCGGTCAGCTGGCCGCCCTCTTCGTAGCCGACGTACCCGGGAGGCGAACCGAACAGCCGCGAGGCCGTGTGCTTCTCGGAGTACTCCGACATGTCGAGGCTGATCAGCGACTTCTCGTCACCGAACAGGAACTCGGTCAGCGCCTTGGACAGCTCGGTCTTACCGACACCGGACGGGCCGGCGAAGATGAACGAGCCGCTCGGCCGGCGCGGGTCCTTCAGACCCGCACGGGTCCGCCGGATCGACCGGGACAGCGCCTTCACGGCGTCGACCTGGCCGATGTAGCGCTTGGCCAGCTCCTCCTCCATCTTGAGCAGTCGCGAGGACTCCTCCTCGGTCAGCTGGAAGACGGGGATGCCGGTCGCGGTGCTGAGCACCTCGGCGATCAGCTCCTCGTCGACCTCGGCGACGACGTCCATGTCGCCGGCCTTCCACTGCTTCTCCCGCTCGGCCTTCGCGTTGATCAGCTTCTTCTCGTCATCACGAAGAGAGGCTGCCCGCTCGAAGTCCTGGGCGTCGATCGCCGACTCCTTCTCCCGGCGCACGTTCGCGATCTTCTCGTCGAACTCGCGCAGGTCCGGCGGAGCGGTCATCCGGCGGATCCGCAACCGGGAACCGGCCTCGTCGATCAGGTCGATCGCCTTGTCCGGGAGGAAGCGGTCCGAGATGTACCGGTCGGCCATCTGCGCCGACGCGACCAGAGCCGGGTCGGTGATGGTGACCCGGTGGTGCGCCTCGTACCGGTCCCGCAGGCCCTTGAGGATCTCGATCGTGTGCGCGATCGAGGGCTCGGCCACCTGGATCGGCTGGAACCGGCGCTCCAGCGCGGCGTCCTTCTCGACGTACTTGCGGTACTCGTCGAGGGTGGTGGCGCCGATGGTCTGCAGCTCGCCACGGGCCAGCATCGGCTTCAGGATGCTGGCCGCGTCGATCGCGCCCTCGGCGGCACCCGCACCCACCAGGGTGTGGATCTCGTCGATGAACAGCACGATGTCGCCGCGGGTGCGGATCTCCTTGAGGACCTTCTTGAGGCGCTCCTCGAAGTCACCGCGATAGCGCGACCCGGCCACCAGCGCGCCGAGGTCGAGCGTGTAGATCTGCTTGTCCTTCAGGGTCTCGGGCACGTCGCCACGCACGATCGCCTGGGCCAGGCCCTCGACGATCGCGGTCTTGCCGACGCCCGGCTCACCGATCAGGACCGGGTTGTTCTTGGTCCGCCGGGACAGCACCTGCATGACCCGCTCGATCTCCTTCTCGCGCCCGATCACCGGGTCGAGCTTGGACTCGCGGGCGGCCTGGGTGAGGTTCCGGCCGAACTGGTCGAGCACCAGGGAGCTGCTCGGGGCACCTTCGGTGGCCCCGGAGCCGGCGGTCGCCGTCTCCTTGCCCTGGTACCCCGAAAGCAGCTGGATGACCTGCTGCCGGACCTTGTTCAGGTCCGCTCCGAGCTTGACCAGGACCTGCGCGGCGACGCCCTCACCCTCGCGGATGAGGCCGAGCAGGATGTGCTCGGTGCCGATGTAGTTGTGGCCCAGTTGCAGGGCCTCACGCAGGGAGAGCTCCAGTACCTTCTTGGCGCGAGGGGTGAACGGGATGTGCCCGCTCGGAGCCTGCTGTCCCTGGCCGATGATTTCCTCGACCTGAGAACGGACAGCCTCCAGCGAGATGCCCAGGCTCTCCAGAGCCTTGGCGGCGACACCCTCGCCCTCGTGGATCAGGCCGAGCAGGATGTGCTCGGTCCCGATGTAGTTGTGGCTGAGCATCCTGGCCTCTTCTTGAGCCAGGACGACTACCCGACGGGCGCGGTCCGTAAATCGTTCAAACATCGCCAAAGCGCTCCTTGCCTCAGAGGAGTCGGACGTGCCGTGTAGGCCGACCCCCGTACATGCATGCTAGTCCCCGGCACCGACAGGCTCGCTCTCAGCGAACAAGCGACGACCTCCGGTACGGCCGCGAAGTGGGGATCACAAGGGAACAACCCCGCTCGGCGCCCCGGTGTTCCCGACGCGCTGAGTGTTCGCCACCAGCGAATTCATCCCTTTACCTGCCCGGTCAGTGACCGGCTCGCGCCGACCCGCCGGGGAAGTGTCCACACTGTGAAACGGCCGGAATGCGGACGGTCCCGGTGCCATCACTGGCACCGGGACCGGCAAAGTCCGGAAAACCTACTTGGCGTCGTTGTAGGCGGCGCGCACCTCGGCCGAGATCCGGCCGCGCTCGCTGACCTCGTAGCCGTTGTCCTTGGCCCACGCGCGGATGTCCGCGGAGTCGGTCGCGGAGCGGCCACGGCCACGCGTCCGGCCGGCGCCACCACGGCGGCCCGACACCCGGCGCCCGGCGCCGACATAGCCGGCCAGCGCGTCGCGCAGCTTGGCCGCGTTCTTTTTCGACAAGTCGATCTCGTACGTCGAACCGTCCAGTCCGAAGGTCACGGTCTCGTCGGCCTTACCGCCGTCGAGATCGTCCTCGAGAACCACCTGAACCCTTTGCGCCATCTTGTGACAGTCCTTTCCGCGCCCGCCACCGGGCACAATCCCCCTGCCGAAATTCTTGTTACTGATTTCTACAGCACAAACCGGCAAGTTGTCATTCAACAGGCGGAATGGGCAGGAAAGATGTGACTAAAGCCTCCGGCCCGGCCGACGCTGTGCATCCGTCGTGACGATGGGTATTCATCGTGCTCACCCGCCGGATCGTGGAAAGAATCGGCCCCGGGAATGGATTTGCCGGTTGGTTGTGCTATGCAACAGCCCGCCGAACCGATTCGGATACTTACTCCGGCCGGAGCAGCGGGAACAGAATCGTCTCCCGGATCCCGGCCCCGGTGAACAACATCACCAAGCGGTCCAGACCCATCCCCATGCCACCGGCCGGCGGCATCCCGAACTCCATCGCGCGGAGGAAATCCTCGTCCAGTTCCATCGCCTCGGGATCGCCGGCCGCGGCCAGCAACGACTGTGCCACCAGGCGTTCACGCTGGATCACCGGGTCGTTCAGCTCCGAGTAGCCGGTGCCCAGCTCGACCCCGTTGATGATCAGGTCCCAGGCCTCGACCAGGCCCGGAATTTCGCGGTGCGGCTTGGCCAGCGGGCGTACCGACTCCGGATAGTCGCGCACATAGGTGGGCTGGATCAGCGTGTGCTCGACCAGCTTCTCGTAGATCTCCAGCGCGATCTCACCGGCATTCCAGGCCGGCTGCAGCTCGACCTCGTGCTGCTCGGCGATCTTGATCAGCCGGGCCGTCTCGGTGGTCGCGTCGACGGTCTCGCCGACCGCTTCGGAGACCAGCTCGAATAGCGTCGCGTGCCGCCACGGCTGGTCCAGATCGATCTGCGAACCGTCGCGCGCGGTGACCACGCTGCGGCCGACCGCACGGGCCGCGTTCCGGATCAGCTCCTCGGTCACTTCGGCGATCGAATCGTAATCGCCATAGGCCTGATAGGACTCGATCATCGAGAATTCCGCCGCATGGGTCGAGTCCAGCCCCTCGTTGCGGAAGGTCCGGCCGATCTCGAACACCCGGTCGACGCCGCCGATCATCGCCCGCTTCAGATCCAGCTCGAGCGCGATCCGGAGCTTCATCTCCTGGTCGAACGCGTTCAGGTGGGTCGAGAACGGCCGGGCCGCCGCGCCACCGTTGGTCAGCTGCAGGACCGGCGTCTCCACCTCGATGAACTCGTGGCGGTCGAAGGTCGAGCGCAGCGACTTGAGCACGGCTGCCTTGGTACGGACCATCTCCCGCGCCTCCTGGCGCACGATCAGGTCGACGTACCGGAGCCGGACCCGGGCCTCCTCGTTCAGCGGCTTGTGCTCGTTCGGGAGCGGCCGGAGCGTCTTGGCCGCCATCTGCCAGCTGGTCGCCTGCACGGACAGCTCACCACGCCGGCTGGTCACCACCTCGCCCTGCACGGAGATGAGGTCGCCGATGTCGACCAGCGCCTTGTACCGGGCCAGCTCCTCCTCGCCGACCTCGGCCAGCGACAGCATCACCTGCAGCTCGGTGCCGTCGCCCTCACGCAGCTGGGCGAAGCAGAGCTTGCCGGTGTTGCGCTGGAAGATCACCCGCCCGGTCACCGCGACCAGCTCGCCGGTCCGGAAGTCGTTCTCGAGCTCCTGCACGTCGTACTTCGCCCGCAGGTCCTTCAGCAGGTGCGTCCGGGGCACCGAGATCGGGTACGGCTGCACCCCCTCGGCCAGCAGCCGGTCACGCTTCTCCCGGCGTACCCGGATCTGCTCGGGCAGGTCGTCCTGCCCGCTGTCGGGGGTCGCCGGGTTCTCACGTGGTTCAGTCATGCCTCAAAGGCTAGTGACTTAAGCCCTCGACCAACGAATCCTTTGTCCGTACTACGTCCCTCCGGGCCACCAGACCAGCCGCAACGAGCGCGCAAAGGACGGCGAGCACCCCTGCGCCGACAAAGGTCGCCCGAGGCCCGACCAGCGCCCCGACGACGCCCCCCAGCAACAGAGCCACCAGCGAGCAGGCCCGCGCCGTACCGCTCATTGCAGCCACCACCCGGCCACGCAGAGCATCCAGCGACCGGGTAACCACCAAGGTGCTCGTGGCTGCATTGAGCATCCCGCTCCCGAAGCCCACCGCCACCGCACCGATCACCAGCGGGACCACTCCACCGGCCAGGCCCATCAGGACGCAGGAGATGCCGATGGCCGCAGTACCGGCGAGCACTGCGCGGGTGCGGGCCAAGTCGCTCCGCAGTCGGCCGGTGTACCAGGCGCCGGCGATGGCACCAGCTCCTTGGGTCGCCAGCACCAGGCCATAGCCGGTCGGTCCGAGGCCGATCTCGTTCCTGATCAGCAGGACTTCCATCACGTTGACTGCCTCCCCGACCAGGATGAACACCCAGAGCGCGGGCACGAGCACCTGCAACAGGTGGTCGGCAAAGAGGCTGCGCAGCCCAGCCGTCATGGCTCCTCGCTCCTTCGGGGCCCCGGGCAACGGAGTACGCCGGGTCCGCACCAGCCGGGCGACGACGGCCAGGCCGAGGAAGGTCGAGGCGTCGACCAGCAGGGCGATCCGATCGCCGGACAGGCCGACCAGCACCCCACCTGCGGCCGAGCCGGCCAGGGTGGCCGCTCCGATGAGCGCCTGGCTCGCACCGGTGGCCTGACCGACCAGGTCGTCGCCGACGATCCGCGGGATCAGCGCTGCCCAGGCGGGGCCGGCGACAGCTTGGCCGACCTGCAGCACGCAGACCAGAGCCAACGTGGCTGCTAGACCGTGGGAGAAGGCGATCCCGACACCGGCGGCCGCCTGCAGCAACGACGCCCACACCAGGACCCGGCGCGAGTCGTACGCATCCACGATCCGGCCCGCGAACGGGATCATCACGACCGTCGGCACCGCGAAGGCCAGCAGCAGGGCGGTGATCGCCGCGGTCGCGGAGCCAGAGCCGGCACCCGCAGTGGAGCCGGAGCCCGAGCCCGAGTCCGAGACCCGGAGCATCAACGCCACCAGGGCGATCGCGTCGCCGGCGTACGAGACCGCGCGGGCCGGCAGCACCAGCCGGATGTCTCGGTGCGACCAGAGCCGGGCCGCGCCCGGCGTACCGGGAATGTGAAGTAGTTGCTTCATAACTATGAAGCTAATGCTTCAGATATCGGATGGTCAAGGGACCGGCTACGCTGTCGGGCGTGGCCGCGAAGAAGAAGCGCGTGGTGCTGACCGACCCGCGAGCGATCCGCGCCCTGGCGCACCCGGCCCGGCAGCGGATCATCGACGAGCTCTACAGCGGCCGGGTGCTGACCGCGACGGAGTGCGCCGAGATCGCCGGGCTGACTCCGTCGGCGACCAGCTATCACCTGCGGGCACTGGAGCGCTGGGGCATCCTCGAGCGGGCCGAAGGCTCGACCGACGGGCGGGAACGCCCCTGGCAGGCCCCGGCCGCCAGCCTGGTGATCTCGTCGCAGTCGACCGGCGCGGGCCGGCTGGCCAGCCAGGCGATGATGCGCAGCAACATCGACCGGGTGATGGAGCAGTTCGAGGAGCTCCCCGGCGACGACCCCTGGGACGGCGTCAGCGCGATGAACCGCAGCCGCCTGTGGCTCACCAAAGCGGAGACCGAGCAGCTCGACAAGGACCTGATGGAGGTCGTCAACCGCTACCGCCGTGGTCGCTCCGCCGCCAACCATCCGGCCGGCACCCGCCAGGTGAGCACCTTGATCGCGATCGTCCCCACCGGCAAGCCGCCCGCGGTCGATGACGCAGAGTAGTCAGTTCAACCCGAGGGACCCTGAAATTCCCCCGGAATAGCTCACAGATCAGCTATTCGCTTGCCGGCCGGTGCCAGGATGGGGGCATGGGGGCAACGACAATGCATGCGCTGGCGATCGCGATCCCGACCGGTGGGGTCGCGATCCTCGCCTATCTGGTGGTCGGCCTGGTGATCGGGGTCGAGTCGATGGGGGTGCCACTGCCCGGTGAGACGACGCTGATCGCCGCCGCGCTGCTGGCTTCACAACACGACCTGAACATCGTCTTCGTGATCGCCTCGGCCGCGGCCGGCGCGATCATCGGCGACTCGATCGGGTACTTCATCGGCCGGAAGGCGGGTCGCGGGCTGTTCGAGCGGCTCGGCCGGCGGTTCCACCACTTCTCCGAGGAACGGATAGTCAAGGCTGAGAAGTACTTCCACAAGTACGGCGTCTGGACCGTCTTCTTCGGCCGGTTCGTCGCGCTGCTGCGGATCTTCGCCGGCCCGATGGCGGGCATGCTGCGGATGCACTACCCGCGGTTCCTGGCCGCCAACGCGGCCGGTGGCATCGCCTGGTCGACCACGATCGGCGTCGTCGCGTACAAGATCGGCGACAACGCGGACAAGATCTTCGGCGAGGTCTCGGTCTGGGCGCTGGTGGTGATCGGCGCCGCGCTCGTGGTGGCGTACGCGGTCTACAAGATCCGCAAGCGCCGGCACGCGGCACAGCCTGTACCCGCTGCCGGCGACGCGGACGTAGTACCGGCCGGCGGCGAAGCGGGCGTAGTACCGGCTGGGTCAGCGGACGCTTAGAGCCATCGTCTGGGTCGTCTTGCCGAGCAGCGGGCGGCCCAGCGACATCGCCGTGGGGATCACGAAGCGGTAGGCGTAGATGCCCGGCTGATTGACCTTGAAGGCGACCACCGCGGTGCCGCGCCGCATCGGGACCCGCAGGCTCGCCCAGTGCCTGGTCTGCTTGTTCCAGGACTGGAACGTCACCACTGTGTTCATCGCCGGCCTGACCACGACGATCGCGGTCACTGTCTCGCCGCGCTTCTTCATCGCGCCGCCGAGGAAGCCGGTCGTCTGGATCCGGGTCACGGTCTGGGTCAGCCGCGCCTTGCTGGTCGACTGCGAGGCGACCGAGCCGATCTCGCTGTAGTCCTCCGTCATCACCTTGTACGGCCGGCTGGCGCTCGTCACGACCGGGATCTCGTAGTGCCCGCCGGAGGTGGTCTTGCCCCGCCCGGCCGGGGTCCAGCGCGCATGCGGTCTCACCTGGGTCAGCACCACGACGGGCAGCCCGGACATCGTCGTTCGTTGCTGCACGCAACTACCTTCGTCGGCGCAGACGACCTGCTGGAGGATCGACCGGCCACGGATCTTGACCGGCAGACCGTACTGCGCGGCCGCGGGGATCGAGGCCTCCGTCGTACTGCTGCGGGCCGAGATCTGGCCGCCGACGGCCGTCGACCACTCGTTCTGGGCGCGCAACTGGAAGAGGTACGGGGGCTTGAGGTTCTTGACCACCTGACGCGTCGAGGTGGTGCCCGGCCCGGCCGTGCGCAGGGGTTGCCCCGGGCGGCCGACGACCGGCACGTACAGCTGGGTCTTGGCAGGCACGTCGAGCGGGTCGTGAGGGCTGAAGTCCTCTGGCGTCGGCGGTACCGTCCAGCGGATCAGGACGGCGCCCTTGCCTGTCGGGGTCGCCGACGCGCCGCTCGGGCGGACGGGTCCGCTGGTGTCGAAGACCGGGGAGCTGGCCAGTTTGCTGGACATCCCGCCGGTCGACGTGCCGATGCCGACGGAGACCTTGTAGTTGCCGTCCGGCGGGAAGGCCGAGACCGGGATCGCCCAGGTGTTGGGGGCGTCCGCGGCGACGAACTTCACGTACGACGGGCTGGTGCTGAGCACGCCCTCGATGGTGATCCGGTTGGGGGCGTCGGAGTCGTCCCAGCTGACCTTGACCTCTTGCCGGGTGCTGTCGGCCCATGCCACGGTCACGTTCGTCGGTACCGGATCCGACGAGCAAGCGGTCAGCAGGGTCGCGCCGATGACGGTCGCCAGGGCGGCCGACAAGACGCTGCGGAACCTCACCATCTGGCCTCACCCGAACTCGTGGACGGTCGCGTAGACCTTACCTACCGGCCTCAACGCGGATTCCGGCAGTAGGGTCGGCAGCGTGCGTCTGACTGCGGACACCTGCCGCGAACGGTTCACCGCCGCCGACCATGCGTACCTGGCCAGTATCAGCCCTGGGGACCCGCTGAGGCCCCATCTCGTACCGGTCGTCTTCGCCCTCTCGGCCGACGAGGTCGTGATCGCCATCGACCAGAAACCCAAGTCGACCACCGACCTCCGCCGGCTCCGCAACATTTCCGCCAACCCCCAGGTCGCGCTGCTCTGCGACCGGTACGACGCCGACTGGCGCCAACTCTGGTGGGTCCGAGCCGACGGCCGGGCGCGGGTCGATGCTTCGAATCCTTCCGCGATCGAACTGCTGGTAGCCAAGTACCCGCAGTACGTCACCGATCCCCCACGTGGCCCGGTCATCACGGTCACGGTCGAGACCTGGTCCGGCTGGTCCTTCAGCTAGCTTGGTAAGTCAACTCACGAGGGGGAATTCCGATGGCATTCATCAGTCCGTCCGAACCACCACCCGGCTTCCTGGACGACAACCGCGCACCGGCCGGCCACATCCCGAACTTCGTCCAGACCTTCGCCTCCCGTCCCGACGTCTTCGACGCCTGGAAGCAGTTGAACGGCGCGATCAAGGCCAACATGGACCTCCGCCGGTACGAACTGGCGACCCTGGCCGCCGCCACGGCCCTGCGGTCCAGCTACTGCAGCCTCGCCCACGGCCAGGTCCTGGCCGACAAGTTCTTCTCCCCCGACGAGGTGGCAGCCCTCGTCGACTCCCCGGCCCCGGACCCCGTCGACCGCGCCGTAATGGCCTTCGCCCGCAAGGTAGCCCTGGCCGCCGACACCGTGACCCAGTCCGACATCGACGACCTCCGCTCCCTCGGCCTGTCCGACGACGACATCCTCGACGTCTCCCTGACCGCCGCCGCCCGAGCCTTCTTCTCCAAAACCCTCGACGCCACCGGCACCACCCCAGACCCAGCCTTCAAAACCCAACTCCCCCCAACCCTCACCGAAAAGCTGTCGGTCGGCCGCCCGATCGAGTGACACGATGACCCGGTGCGCGACATCACCGGCGACTTCGAGATCCACCTGACCGCCACCCCTGGGTCGACCGGGTCACTGGCTGCCTTCGCCGAGCGGCACGGGCTCAAGTTCAGCGACATCCTGCTCGACCGCGGTCGGAATCCGGCCCAGCCGATGCTGACCATCCGGGCGTCGGGCCGGCTGGGCAAGGTCCACAAGGCCGCCCGCAAATGGCACAAGAAGGCTCATCGAGTCGCCCTCATCACGCGCTTGAAGATCGAGGCGGCGCCGTGGAACGACGGCGTACCGGCCGGCGACGAGGCAGCCGAGGCAGGGCGGTACTTCGAGCACCATGTGAAGCTGCTGTTGCCGGAGGCCACCAGGGAGAGCCTGCTCGCGATCACTGCGCTGGTGGAACCACATGGTGCCCGGTTGTCCGCCAACGCCCGGCGGCACCGCGACGACGGGCAGCACGAGCGGTTCGTCACCCAGCGCTGTCACGGGGTCGGACGCGCGTCCGCCAAAGCGCAGCTGGAGCTGGTGCTGGCGGCGCTGCGGGAGTACGAGATTCTCGAGGTCGAGGAGGAGTACGTCGTCGTCGACACCGACCTCGACCTCGACGAGGGCTGGCTGCGGATCACCCCGGCTCCCCCGTCATACGCGGAGCAGTTGGCCGAGCGCGAGAACAGAGCACGGCATGCGCCGGCCGGGGCCAAGGACTACCCACCGACGTACCAGCCCCTGCCCGCCGACCCGACGGTTCATCAGCGGGCAGCCTTCGATCCCTCGGTCGCGCACTACCAATTCGCTTATCGCGCCGGCGAGCCGACATTCGACGATCCTGAGCTGACCGCGCGCTGGCGATCCACCCGGCGGTGCGCGATCGATCACCTGCTGGGGCTGATCGCCGGCTCCGACTGGGCCGACAAGCTTGTACTCCGGGGCAGTGTCGCCCTGCGCGAGTGGTTCGGGGAGCTGGCCCGGGAGCCGGGTGACCTCGACTTCGTGATCCGGCCGCACACCATCGGCTTCAACAGCAGGGAGGGCCTGCGCCTGCTCGATGACGTGATCGCGGCCGTCGCCGCGGACCCGGGGCCTGGACTGAAGGCTGGTCAGGTCTCCCGCGACGAGATCTGGACCTATGAGCGCGTCCCCGGCCGGCGGCTGGTCTTTCCGTACGAACAGGAAGGCCTGACCGGTTCGGTGCAGCTCGACTTCGTCTACAACGAAGAGTTGCCGCTGGAGCCCGAGCGGCTGCCGATCGGCGACGCCTGGCTGCTCACGGCCGGACCCGAGCTCTCGCTCGCCTGGAAGCTGCTCTGGCTGGAATCCGACCTGCATCCGCAGGGCAAGGATCTGTACGACGCCGTGCTGCTGGCCGAGCGGACCGACATCTCCCCCGCGCTCGTCCGAGCCGTGGTCGTACCCGAAATCCCTGGCCAGGAGTTCGGACCAAGGTCCGTGCTGGAATGGCCCGTCGACTGGCAGAACTTCCTCGACGAGTACCCAGGGGTGGAAGGCAACGCGGAATCGTGGAAGCGGCGGCTCGTCGTGGCGTTGGAGCGGTCCTACTCCGGTTGATTGTGGTTGGTGCCGTTGAGGTGGAACGGTGTTGTGACGCCTTCGTACATGAGGTGGGTTACCAGGCCTTGGGCGGCGTGGGGGAGGTTGTGGCAGTGGTCCATCCAGATGCCTGGGTTGTCGGCCTGGAAGGCGATTTCGTAGGTTTCGTTGTCTTCTACGTTGAGGGAGTCGGTCCACCAGGGGCTGCCGGTGGCTGGGACGCCGTTGCGGGTGAGGACTACCACGTGGTGGCCGTGCAGGTGCATGGGGTGGACCTGGCCGGAGGTGTTCTTGACGGTCATCGTGACGAGGTCGCCTTCGGTGACCATGAACATCGGTACGCGGGGGAACTGGTGGCCGTTGATCGTCCACCAGAGGCCGGGTTTGCCGTTGAAGAAGCCTGGGCGGCGGCCGATGCGGTAGTCGAAATGGCGAGTCGCCTTCGCCGGGTCGAAGGGCAGGGCGGCTGGTTTGCCGTAGGTGAGGAGGTCGACCCGATCCTTCGGCTCGGGACCGGTTGGTGCGTTGCCGTCGCCGAGCACCAGGGTGGTCGGGCCGCCGCCTAGGCCGATTCGGACGGCCTTGCCGGGTGGCAGGGTGAGCTCTAAGTCGATTCGGCCGCCTGCTGTGACCAGTACGGACTTGCCCTCGACAGGGGTCGGGCCGTTGACCGCAGTACCGTCTACTGCGACTACTCGGTACCCGGTTCCGTCTACCCAGGCTGCCATCGGCCCGTTGTCCGTGTTGATCAGCCTGAGCCGCACAGCGCCGGTCGCGGCGACCCTGCGCTCGCCGTAGCCGCCGTTGACGGTTCGGACCTTGTCGTAGGTGTGCACGGCGGCCACTACGTCCGTAGTACCGGGTGAGATGACCAGTACGCCGTACAGGCCCTTCTTCACCTGCTCATGCGACAACTGGTGCGAGTGGTACCAGTACGTGCCCGCGTCGACCGCCACGAACCGGTAGGTGAACGTCTGACCCGGTTGGACCGCGTCCTGGGTGATCCCGGCTACTCCATCCTCGGCGGCCGGTACGTCGACGCCGTGCCAGTGCAGCGTCATCCCGTCCGGCACGGACTCGTTGACCAGGGTGACCTCGATCAGATCGCCTTGTTTCGCGTTGATCTGGGGACCGGGTGAAGTGTGGTTGAGGGTGTAGCCCTCCGTCGGCCCGCGGCCCGGGAGGTCGAAGCGTTCCTTGCGCGCGACCAGCCGCACCGACACATCAGCAGCCCGATCGGCGACCGGCTTGAGCTCAGCCAGACTGCTGCTGCCGTGGTGGTGCCCAGCCGGCATCGCGGGTCCACCGCCGTAGTCGGCGTACCCCATGTCCATCGCCGACAGGCCGTCCGGCACCAGGCTCTGCTGCCAGAACCAGCCGATCGGAGCGAGCACCACCAGCGTGGCCGCGATCGCGACCAGCGTGCGGCGGCGCGGCATCAGTCTCGTCTGCGGGGCACTAGAAGGTTGCCTCCGTCCCGGCCTGCGTAGGCTCCCGGACAGCGGCCGCCTGCTTCGCGGCAATCCCCGCGACCCCGGCCAGCGCCAACGCGTTCGCGGCGTGCAGAGCACCGATGACCGGCACCGAGAAGGACGCGAACGCCAGCGCGATCTGCAGCACGACGAGGCCGAACACGATCAGCGCCCACTTGATCCCGCCGTTCACCCGGGCGAAGAACGACACGATCAGCAACAGGATGGCCAGCAGCGGGATCACCATCGTGCCGACGACGCTGTGCAGGTGGTGGCCGAAGTTGCCGTCGTAGTTCTTGTCGATCACCAGACCGTCGTCGACGTCCTTCAGAGCGGTGAACCAGGCCAGCCCGATCGCCATCACCTGGATCAGGACGCCGACGGATATCAGGATCGCGAGGACGCGATAGATGGATTTCATGACCCTCCCCCGGACCACGCGACCCGCGTGCTGCGACCACGGTCCCCTGTGGCCCCGGGCCTCCCCGCCCAGGTGTCGCTGATCACATCGTGATCCTGTGACCGGCAGTACACAAGAGCCTTGCGCCGTGAGTTGAAGGTAACCGTCAGTGCTGGTTGCGGGCGAAGGCCTGGTGCAGGCCGTGCAGGGTGAGGAACGGCTCGTGGTGCTGGATCTGGGTCGACTCGCCGACGATGAGGGGGGCCAGCGCGCCGGTGGCGACCACGGTGACCTGGTCGAGGCCTTGCTCCGCGATGATCCGGGTGATCAGCCCGTCGACGAGCGAGGCGAAGCCGAAGACGGCGCCTGACTGCAGGGCCTCGACGGTGTTCTTGGCGACGACCGAGCGCGGCCGGACGAGCTCGATCCGGCGCAATTGGGCCGCGGAGGCGCCGAGGGCCTCGACGGCCGTCTCGATGCCGGGCGCGATCGCGCCGCCGATGAAGGCGCCGTTGGCGTTGACGACGTCGACGGTGGTCGCGGTGCCGAAGTCGACGACGATGCAGGGAGCGCCGTACCGGTTGACGGCGGCCAGGGCGTTGGCGATGCGGTCGGTGCCGACCTCACGCGGGTTGTCGACGAGCACCGGCAGGCCGGTCTTCACACCGGGCTCGACGACGACACTCCGTACTTCGGAGTAGTACCGAGCGACAACATCCCGCAACTCGTGCAGCACGTGCGGTACTGCGGAACACACCGCCACCCCCGACACCGGGGACTCGCCGGCCAGCAGTCCTTCGAGGAGAACGGCCCACTCGTCCGCGGTACGGCGTGGATCCGTCCCCACCCACCAGTGACGCTTGACCGTGCCCTCGAAGATCAGGCCGACCAGTGTCCTGGTGTTCTCAACGGCGACGGCGAGCAGCATCAGGCAGCCTGAAGGTCCATGGCGATGTCGAGCACTGGTGCTGAATGAGTCAGCGCACCTACCGCGAGGAAGTCGACGCCGGTCTCGGCGACCTCACGGGCCACCTCGAGCGTCAGCCCGCCGGAGGCCTCCAGCCGCGCCCGGCCGGCCACCTTCTCGACGGCCTCACGCAACAGCGCGACCGGCATGTTGTCGAGCAGCACCAGTTCAGCGCCCGACTCCACCGCGATGATCGCGTCCTCGACGGTGTCCACCTCGACCTCGACGGACAGCTCCGGATAGGCCTCGCGAACCAGCTTGAACGCCTCGGCGACCCCGCCGGCCGCGATGACGTGATTGTCTTTGATCAGAGCCGCGTCCGACAAAGCCATCCGGTGGTTGCTCCCGCCACCGCAGCGGACCGCGTACTTCTCCAGTTGGCGCAGCAGCGGCATCGTCTTGCGGGTGTCGCGGATGACCGCCCCGGTGCCCGCGACGGCCTCGACCCAGTGACTGGTCAGCGTGGCGACGCCGGAGAGGTGGCAGAGCAGGTTGAGCGCAGTGCGCTCGGCCGTGAGCAGCTGCCGGGTCTTGCCGCGCACAGTCATCAGCACCGCGCCCGCCTTGACGTGCGCGCCGTCCACGACGGAGTGCTCGATCTCCACCTCGTCCTTGCCCGCGATCAGCCGCACCACCAGCTCGGCGATCTCCAGGCCGGCCACGACACCGTCGGCCCGGGCCACGAACTCGGCGACCGAGATCTGGTCCGCCTCGACCGTGGCGGTGGTGGTCACGTCGACCCCACCGGCCAGGTCTTCCTCGATGGTGGCCCGGACGAGGTCCTCGACCCATTGCTTGTCGAGCGTGTCATCCATTACTTGTTCCCCTCAGGTGTTGCTTGCGCCACGAACGTCGCGGCAGGCCGTGCCGAATCATCCTCGGCCGGCAGCGTCAGGTCCAGACTGCCCGACCAGTGCTCGTCGTCGCGATCCGGGTGGTCCTCCCGCCAGTGCGAGCCGCGGCTCTCCTCCCGGGTGGTCGCCGCTTCGATCAGCGCGGAGGCCACCGTGGCCAGGTTCGTCGCTTCCCAATCGGGAGTTCCAGGCTGCTCGGCCGGCTGCTCGATCAGCTTGGCGAGTCTGTCACCAGCCTCCGACAGTCCGCTCGCGCTCCGGATCACGCCGGCGCCCACGGTCATCACCCGCTGCAACTCCGGTACTACGTCCGCCGCCACGAGCCCTGATACCCGATGATCGGAGGCCGGCTCACGTAGTACCGGCAGGTGCTCGGCAAGGGACGCAGCGATCCGGCGGGCGAAGACGAGGCCCTCGAGGAGCGAGTTGGAGGCCAGCCGGTTCGCACCGTGTACGCCGGTGCAGGCCACCTCGCCACAGGCGTACAACCCGGGCACCGACGTCTGGCCGTGCAGATCCGTCCAGACGCCACCGGACGAGTAGTGGCAGGCCGGCGCGACCGGGATCAGCTCGTGCACCGGGTCGATGCCGTGCGAGCGGCAGGACGCGAGGATGGTCGGGAAGCGCACCCGCCACTTCTCGTCGCCGAAGCCGCGGGCGTCGAGGAACATATGATCCTTGCCCGAGGCAAGCATCTGGCGCATGATCGCCTTCGCCACGACGTCGCGCGGGGCCAGGTCGGCCAGCTCGTGCTGACCCTGCATGAACCGCTTGCCCTCGTGGTCGACCAGGAACGCGCCCTCGCCGCGGACGGCCTCGGACACCAACGGCTGCTGGCCTTTGGCGCCCTTGCCGAGCCACAGCACGGTCGGGTGGAACTGGATGAACTCGAGATCGCGTACCTTCGCGCCGGCCCGCAACGCGAGCGCCATCCCGTCACCGGTCGAGACGCTCGGGTTGGTCGTCGCGGCGTACAGCTGGCCGAGTCCGCCTGACGCAAGGATCACTGCGCGGCTGCGGATCGCGCCGACGCCGTCCAACTGTCCCTCACCCATGACGTGCAGGGTCACGCCCGCTACCGCGCCGTCTTCGGACAGCAGCAGGTCCAGTACCAGCGCGTGCTCGATGATCCGGATGTCGGGCGCGCGCTTCACCGCGGCGACCAGTGCGCGCTCGATCTCCGCACCGGTGGCGTCACCGCCCGCATGAGCGATCCGGTTGCGGTGGTGGCCGCCCTCTCGGGTCAGTGACAGGCCTCCACCGGCACCGGTGTCGAATACGGCTCCCAGCTCGATCAGGTCCCGTACTGCCTCCGGGCCCTCAGTCACCAGCACCCGAACGGCCTCTGGGTCCGACAGCCCGGCCCCGGCGACCAGGGTGTCGTTCAAGTGATCCTCAGGCGAGTCCTCCGGGCTCAGCGCCGCAGCGATCCCGCCCTGGGCCCACTGGGTCGACCCGGAGGCTACGACGTCCTTGGTCACCACCAGTACCGAACCGAGCTCACGAGCCCTCAGGGCAGCCGTCAGCCCCGCTATCCCCGAGCCGATCACCACCACGTCGACCGTGTCGGTCCAGCCAGGTTCAGGCGCAGCCAACCGCTGCGGCACAGCAGGAGCAGTCATCCCGCGACGGTATCAACCGATTTCACCGGAGCGTGATGGAAATGTTGTCAATGAGACGAGTACTACCTACGCGAGCCGCTATGAGCATCCTGGCCTCGCCGGGGCCGATCACTGGGCCCAGGTCCGGCGCCCTGAGCGCTAGGTAGTCGAGCTGGACGGATGGGACGGCCTCCAGCTCGGCATGAGCGGCAGCGAGTACTGCATCGGGTCCATTCATCCCGGCCTTCGCCCCTGCGGTCAGCGCGCGGTAGAGGACGAGCGCCTCGTCACGCTCGGTCTCATCCAGGTAGCGATTGCGTGAGGACAGCGCTAGTCCGTCGGGCTCGCGTACGGTCTGCACCGGCACGATGTCGACGTCCATGTCGAGGTCGCAGACCATCTCGCGGATCAGGGTGAGCTGCTGGTAGTCCTTCTCCCCGAACAGCGCCAGATCCGGCTGGGTCAGGTGCAGCATCTTGGACACCACCGTCAGCACCCCGGTGAAGTGCCCCGGCCGGACCTGTCCCTCGAGCTCGTCGGCCAGTGGGCCGGGATGCACGGTGATGGACGGCTCGTTCGGGTAGAGCTCGTCGCGGGACGGGTTGAAGACCAGGTCGACGCCCTCGTTCTTGGCGATCGCCAGGTCGCTGGCCAGCGTGCGCGGGTACCGGTCGAAGTCCTCGGACGGCCCGAACTGCAAGGGGTTCACGAAGATCGTCAGCACCACGCTGCCGTCCGGCCCGACCCGTTCGCGGGCCTCGGCCAGCAAGGCCGCGTGGCCCTCGTGCAGCGCGCCCATCGTCATCACGACCGCCCGCGGCCGGATCGCCGCCGCCGCTCGCAGCTCGGCCTTGGTCTGGGTGAGTCTCACCGTGGTGCCTCCCCTGTTCGATCCTGCTCAAGCACCTCTTGCAGTAGTTCGTAGAACCGCTCGGCCGTACTGCGCTCCAGCCGGCCGTCCGCTGTCGCCAGGTCCACCGTCGCCCGGGCCAGCTCGGCGTACGTGCTCGCGGTGCGCCCTCGTAGTACCGCCAGATGGGCTGCCACCGTCTCGACGTCGCCGCGCGCTATCGGCCCAGTGAGCGCATCATGACCGGAGCGCAGCGTGTTGTCGAGAGTTGCGGTCAGCAAGGGTCGCAGTGTCGCGGCCGGGTCGGTGATGCCGGCGTCTCGTAGTACTGCGAAAGCCTGTACGAGCAGAGTGGTCAGGTGGTTCGCCCCGTGCACCAGACCCGCGTGGTAGCGGGCGCGCTGGTCCTCGGCGACCCACTGGAGGTCGGCACCCAGGGCCTTCACCAGTCGCTCCACCACCGGCTTTGCCCGATCGGGCGCAGTTGCGGTGAAGGTGATGGCGCTGAGGTCGGGGTAGTCGCCAGTGAAGGTCATAGGCGGGTGCAGCGCTACGGGGATCGCCACTGTCGGCTGCAGGACGGATACCCCGTGTGCGCCGGACAGGTGGACGACGTACTGCTCTGCTGTCAGCGGCAGACTCTGGGCAACCTCACTGATCGCGCTGTCCGGTACTGCGACGAGCACGACGTCCGCGCGAGCTGTCACCTCGTCGGGCGACAGGATCGGGACGTCCGGAAGGAGCCTCGCGGCGCGATCCAGCGATGCCTGCGAGCGTGCTGTGACCCCGGTGACGGGATGCCCGACGGACGCCAAGGCTGCTCCCAAGGCGCTGCCGGCCCGGCCGGAGCCGATGATGCCGATGCGTTCCATGTCCACTCTCGTACGTTCCAGTCCCCTGAATGCCCTGAGGACACTGTCGAGGTACCAGACGAATTGATGCGGTTCAGGACAGCGTAGTGCTCAATTTGCCGGGTTGGGTCGAGTGCTCCGTCACAAGTGGGACGATGTGGCGGTGAGTGGACTACCTGACCCCTGGGCGCCGCAGACAGGGCTGACTGCGATCCTGATCGCGGTACCCGAGCTGACCGAGTTCACCGATCGGTGGCGCTCGGTCTCCTTCTCCTCGGCGCGCCCCACGGCCGCCCTCACCGAGCTGGTCCCGCCGCACGTGACAGTGCTCGTGCCCTGGCTGCAGGACCCGTCTCCTGAGGACGTACAGCGGCTGCAGGACGCAGTAGTCGACATCGAGCCGTTCGACCTGTGCTTCCCGACTGCTGGTCAGTTCCCGAACGGCACGACCTGGCTGCGGCCCGAACCGTTCGACCAGGTACGCGACCTGGTGGCGACCGTACTGGCGGCCTTCCCCGAGTGCCCGCCGTACGGCGGACAGTTCCCCGACCCACATCCCCACTTGACGATCTCTTCGTCCGACCGGGGCGGCCCCGGCCTGGTCGCCGAGGCCCAGGCGGCCCTGGCGGCCGAGGAGATCCCGCCGATCCGCCTCGACGACCTGACCATCTGGCGCGAGGGCGACGACGGCGTCTGGCAGCTCACCGGCTCAGTCGCACTTGGCGGGGACCCTGCGCTGTGAGGTTCCGCGAGGCCTGGCAGGCGGCCCTCTACGGTCCCACCGGCTTCTACCGCCGTGAACGGCCCGCCGCGCACTTCCGCACCTCGGTGCACGCCTCACCCCTCTTCGGCCAGGCAATAGCCCGGTTGGCCGAACAGATCGGCGCCAAGCAGGTGATCGACATCGGTGCAGGCGAAGGCGAACTAGGCCGCGTACTACGAGCCGCCGGGCTGGAGGTTGTCGACGTGGAACTGGACGACCAGTTGCCCGCCCGGCTGACCGGACTCGTGATCGCGAACGAGTGGCTGGACAACGTCCCCTGCGAGGTCGCCGAACTGGATGAGACCGGCGTGGCGCGCTACCTGCTGGCCGATCAGACACTGGGTGATGTTGTCGAAGGCAACGACCTGGCCTGGCTGGAGAGGTGGTGGCCGCTCGGCGCCGGTGGAGTGAACGGGACAGCCGAGGTGGGCGCCCGGGCCGAGATCGGGCTGGCTCGGGACGCGGCCTGGGCGGACGTGGTGAGCCGGCTGGACGAAGGCGTCGCCCTAGCGATCGACTACGGCCACATCCAGCAGCCGGAGAACACCTTCGCGGCCGGGCTGCCGCCGCACGACAGTCCGCCCGGGCGACCGCCGTACGGGACGCTGACTGCCTTTCGCGGCGGCCGCGAGTGCGAGGTCGTCCTCGACGGCTCCTGCGACATCACCGCGCACGTAGCGCTCGACTCCCTGGCTGCCGCGGTCGGCGGCGAGCTGACGACCCAGCGCGAGGCACTGCAAGCGCTCGGCCTCTCAGCCAAGCGCCCTAGCCAGCAGCTCGCCCACACCGACCCCCTCCGCTACCTGGCCGAGCTGTCGTCCGCCGGAGAGGCAGCCGAGTTGTTGAACCCATCCGGCCTCGGCTCGTTCGGTTGGGTATGGGCGGGCACCGAGTCCGCAGCACGGCGTGCTTCGCGGGCCCTGATCGCCTGAGCCTGTACTAGCGCCGCAGCCTCCTCCTGGTCCCGGTGGAGGGCAATGGCGTCCGTCGGCCCCTCAGGTGTGTCCACGTGGACGTTGGCGAGACGTAGACGCCGCTGGAGCGGTCCCTGGTGGAGGCGGACCGATTGAGTCTTGTGGTGGAGCACGATCGACGTACGGCGGCTTACCCAGCCCCTGGTGGTCACCAGTACCTGCTCGTCGAAGCCGTAGGCCAGGTACCGCCAGCCGACCGGCCGCAGCCACTTCGCTCGCGACGGCGCCTGGTGCATCGGGACCGCGAACAGGTTGAAGCCGGGCAGTACCTGCGCGAGCACCCCGATCACTTCCCCATGCGGACCGACCGGCAGCAGCTGCGCGCCCTCGTTCTCGTCCTCGCCATCCCCCTTGGAGCCGGCGACCCCAGCGATGTCCAGATCGACCCGGGACCAGCCGAGCAGCCGCCAGATCAACGGCTCGGTGATCAGCAGGCCCTGCACGCGCCCCGGCGGCACGGTCTGCCGCTGTACGTCGAAGAGCCCGCGCTTGGTACGCAGGCCCTCATGCGTCTCCGACAGGGTGAAGCCGTGGTTGCCGACGACCTGCTTCCAGATCGGCTGCACCACACCGAGCAGCAGCGGCAGACCGGCGAACAGCCCGGCATGGGCATCCAGCACGGTGACCGACACGATCAGTACGACCAGACCACCGGCGCTGGCGAGCACCGTCGACGACAGCAGGGTGGCGCCGAGCAGACGTCCGGTGGGGACGACCAGTAGCGGCTCGGGCTCGACCTCATCAGCCGGGTGGTGCTGGATGGCGTGCTCGCCCTTGGCCCTGACCAGCAGAGTCGCACGGAGCTTCTGCGCTTCGTCGTACGAGAAGTAGCTCAGCCGGCCGTCGTTCTTGCCGCCGCCGGCTACATCCATCCGCAGCTCGGCCATCCCGAACAGCCGGGCGACGAACGGCTGCGCGACGTCGATGGTCTGGATCCGGTCGAACCGGATGATCCGGGTCCGCCGGAACAGGAAGCCGCTGTCGACCCGGATCGCGTCGCCGGTGAGCTGCCACTTGGTGAACCACCACGACAGCGCGCCGAGCAGGATGCCGCCGACCAGCACCCCGGCCAGGCCGATGCCGGCGATCTTCAGGTTGGTCCGCAGGCCCTCGTTGTTGGCCATCGCGAACGCCGCGATGACGAAGTACCCCCAGCCCTTCACGAATGGCGTCAGCGGATGCAGCCGCGCACCCATGACCTCTTCATGCGGCTGGGCCAGCTCCTGAGACGCGGGCGGCGACGGCTCGGTCACAGGCCCCACGCCTGCGCTTGGCCGAGCGCGGACAGCCGGTCACGCAACCGGCTCGCCTCGTCCGGATGCAGTCCGGGGATCTTCGCATCAGTGGCCGGCGTGGCCGTGTGCAGCTCGACCGTGGCGATCCCGAACGAACGCTCCAGCGGACCGGCCGCGACATCCACGAACTGCATCCGCCCGTACGGCACCACGACCAGCTGGCGGAACATGATCCCGTGGCTGACGAGCAGCTCGTCCTCGCGCTCGGCGTACTTCCAGGACCGCTGGTTGCGCCCGATCAGCACCCAGGCCCACAGGTAGCCGAGCACGACGAGCACTACCGCCAGTACGCCGTACAGCCAGTCCAGCAGCATCCCGAGCAACAGGAGCCCGGCGACGGCCAGTACGCCGAACATGACTGCCGCGCTGACCCGGCGTACCGCCGCTAGCTTGGGCGAGACCGGCGTCCAGCTGACATCCGAAGGAGCAAAGAGGTCGTCCACCCTCTAAGCCTGTCACGATAGGGGTCATGAGTACGGAACGCGTGGTGGGAATCGGGGCCGGTGCCGCTGCCTTCGAGCGTGGCGGGACCGATCCGGGGTCCGAGCTGCCGACCACCGACATGGTGCTCAACATCGGGCCGCAGCATCCAGCGACCCACGGCGTACTGCGGTTGCGGCTGACCCTGGACGGTGAGCGGATCGTCGGCTGCGAGCCGATCGTCGGGTACATGCACCGGGGTGCGGAGAAGCTGTTCGAGGTGCGCGACTACCGGCAGATCATCGTGCTGGCGAACCGGCACGACTGGCTGTCGGCGTTCTCCAACGAGCTCGGCGTGGTGCTCGCGGTCGAGCGGATGATGGGGCTGGAGGTCCCGGTCCGCGCGGTCTGGCTGCGGACCCTGCTGACCGAGCTCAACCGGATCCTCAACCACCTGATGTTCCTCGGCTCGTACCCGCTCGAGCTGGGCGCGATCACGCCGGTCTTCTACGCGTTCCGCGAGCGCGAGACGATCCAGGCGGTGATGGAGGAGCTGTCCGGCGGCCGGATGCACTACATGTTCAACCGGGTCGGCGGTCTGAAGGAGGACCTGCCCTACGGCTGGCTGGATCGGGCGGGGGCGGCGTCTTCCGCAGTACGGCGCCGGCTGCCCGACATCGAGAACCTTGTCCTGGGCAACGAGATCTTCCGGGCCCGGACGGTCGGCGTCGGCCGGCTCTCACCTGAGCTGATCGCGGCGTACGGGGTGTCCGGCCCGATCGCCCGCGCCTCGGGAGTCGACGCCGACCTGCGCCGCGACGAGCCGTACCTGGCCTATGAGGAGCTCGCCCGCGACGGCGTACTCCGCGTGGTCACCCGCACCGACGGCGACTGCTTCTCCCGCTTCTCCGTCCTGCTGGAACAGGTGAAGGTCTCCCTCGACCTGGTCGACGCCTGCCTCGACCGCCTCCGCAGCCTCCCCGCCGGCCCCGTCAACGTCCGCCTCCCCAAGATCCTCAAGGTCCCCGAAGGCCAGACCTACACCTGGACCGAGAACCCGTTGGGCATCAACGGCTACTACTTGGTCTCCCGAGGCGACAAAACCCCCTGGCGCCTCAAACTCCGCTCCGCCAGCTTCAACAACATCTCGGTCCTCCCCGAAATGCTCCCCGACACCATCGTCGCCGACATGATCGCCATCCTCGGCAGCATGTTCTTCGTAGTCGGCGACATCGACAAATAGCCGCCCGCGCACGCTCCAACTCGCCGGCCAGGCACGGCGAACCATTCACGCGGAGTAGACCCATCGACCTTAATGATCTATTTTTAGATCACTAAATGGGTTAAGGATCCAAAAATGGATCACAATGAACGGATCGGGAGATGGCTGAGCAAGCTAAGCCGCTGCCCCGCCCAGTCGCCAAGGCACTGGGCACCATCGGCAGCCACTTCGTCACGTGGCGAAGGCTCCAGGGCCTGACGGCCGAACAGGTCGCGGATCGTGCCGGGATCTCACGGGGAACTGTGCAACGGCTCGAGTCCGGAGACGGCGTAAGTCTCGAAAGCACGCTCCGCATCGCGCGCGCGCTCGGCGTGATGGATGTGCTGGTCGCCGCCGTCGACCCGTACTCGACCGACGTTGGCCGGCTGAGGGCCGACGAGGAGCTGCCGCGCCGAGTACGACCAGCCCAGATCTCGGCGGAGGATTCCGATGGCTAGGTCCGGCATCATTGCTGCCACCGGAGCGCCGTTGCCGTCCAAGGTCGACGTGTACGTCCAGATCGACGGAGAGGATCTGCGAGCCGGTCAGCTGAACTCTCACTACGGCCGCGGTGCGGAGTCGGCGACATTCCTCTACGACGCGGGCTACCTCGCCGATCCACGCGCCTACGCACTCGAGCCGGCTCTGCCCAAGGTCGCCGGCGCACAGCACACCGCGCTCGGCGTCAACATGTTCCACTCGTTCGCCGACAGCTCCCCGGATCGCTGGGGGAAGGTGCTGATCACCAAGGCCGAGCGCCGTCGTGCGATCGAGGCGAGGTCGGCACCGCGCACCTTGAGCGAGTTCAGCTACCTCCTAGGTGTTCGCGACGACCTCAGGCAGGGCGCGATCAGGTTTGCCCTTCCTGGCACCGATGAATTCATCGCCGACGACGTCGACGGCGTACCGGCTCTCGCAGATCTGCCTGAGCTACTCGATCTGGCAGAACAGACCGAAGACGACGAAACCGATCTGTCCGGGCTGCGCAAACTCCTTCGGGCCGGCAGTTCGATCGGTGGTGCTCGACCCAAGGCGCACGTCCGCACCGAGGACGGCAAGATCGCCATCGCCAAGTTCCCGAGCAGATCTGACGACTGGAACGTGATGGCCTGGGAGAAGGTGGCCTTCGACCTTGCCCGTGCGGCGGGCATCGCCGTACCGAATTCGGCGCTTCTGAAGATCGCCGGGCGCGATGTGCACGTGATCGAGCGGTTCGACCGAACGGCTGCTCGCCGGATCGGCTACGTGAGCGCGATGACGATGCTGGAGGCGAGAGACGGTGACACGGGTAGCTATCTGGACATCGGTGCCGTCATCGAGGAGCACTCGGCGGCGGCGAGTGAAGAACTTCGTCAGCTCTGGAAACGCATCGCCTTCTCGGTTCTCGTCTCCAACCTTGACGACCACCTGAGAAACCACGGCTTTCTGCGCAGGGCCAGCAACTCGTGGACGTTGTCGCCGGCCTTCGACCTGAACCCCGACCCGGCGCCCGGCGCGAAGTTCCTTTCGACGGCGATCAACGAGTCCGACACCGAGGCGAGTATCGAGCTCACCCTCGAGGTGGCGGAGATCTTCCGGCTGGATCGGGCAGCCGCTGTCACCGCACTCTCAGAAGTCGCGGCTGCGACGGCACGCTGGTCCGAGATCGCTGCTCAACTCGGGCAGACCAAGAGGCAGATCGATCAGATGGCTCCAGCCTTCGAGCACGAGCAAGCCAAGATCGCCCGCGGGCTCGGCTGACATCCAGCTCAACTCCGGCCGGTACTCCGCGGCTGCCGCCGACGAAAGCTCAACTCCGGCCGGTCAGCGACAGGTGGGGGTCAGGAAGCTGCCAAGCCCCGCAGCTTGAGGTCGACGACTGTGGGGGCGTCGGCGTGGGAGTGTTTGTCGCCGGCGGCTACGACGGTGGCGACCTCTTCGTCGATCTTGTCGAGGCGCTGGTCGATGGTGTCGAGGCGGCGCTGCATCAGGTCGACGAACTCGGCGTTCTCGACGACGCGGGCGCTGGTGATGCGGGAGTACTCCTGGGCCACGTGGGCACGCTCGTCGCTGTGGGCGAGGCGTTCGATCAGGAGCTGGTGGCGGGTCAGGACGGAGGCGCCGATCGCGACCGCCACAGCGGCCACGGCGGCGACTCGCAGGATCCACTGGTTCTGGGAGAACAGGGAGACGCTGACGCCGATGCAGATCATCACGAGCAGCACGTTGGCGACCACGAGAACCGTGGCCCTGGTACGACGGCGGCTACCCCTTGACCCCATGGACCGACATGTTAGGGGGTCTCGTCCGGGTCATCGGGGATCCGACACGCGCGTTCGAGCATCAATCCGGCCGTGACGACCAGCACAGAGATCACCGCCGCGGCGCCGGCCGTGATCACACGGTTGCGCGGGCCCGAGGAGCTGACCGCGCCCAGGAAGGATAACGCGAACCCTGCGTAAACACCGCTGCACAACGCGCCGACGAACGCGCTGGCTTTCCCGATCAGCAGCAGGAAGACCGCCCGCGACGGCTCGACCCGTTCTCGCCGGACCTGGATCCGCTGATGGGTGTTCCGGGCCGCGACGAACAGCAGCGCGGCCAGGAAGCTCCAGGCGACCAGCGTCAGCCAGGAGATCATCGGCGCGACGCCACCACCGGACTCGATCGCCTTGACCAGGGTCCAGCCGATCGCCGCCCCGAGGACGACGATCGCGACCAGCAGCCGCCGTGAGGTCGGCCGGACCGTACCGGGTGGCGGCTCGTGGCCGGCCCCCGGCGCCCGGTCCGGACCGGGACCGCCTGACACCACTACTGCAGCTCGATGGTGAGGTCGTCGAGCTTCTTCACCCCGTCGCTGCCCACCTTGGCGAGCAGCTCGGCCACCGGGCCTACCCCGGGCAGGACCGCGTCGGGCTCGATGTCCAGCCAGGGCGCGAGCACGAAGGCGCGTTCGTGCGCACGCGGGTGCGGCACGGTCACTTCCTCGGACTCGATCGTCTTCTTGCCGAAGGTGATCAGGTCGACATCGAGCGTCCGGGGCGCACCAGGTGCCTCGTACTCCCGGCCGAACGCCTGCTCGACGGCGTGCGCGCGGTCCAGCAGCGTGTCGACCGACAGGGTCGTGTCGGCCAGCAGCACGATGTTCAGGTACGGGCCGGACTCCTCCGGACCGATCGGCTGGGTCTCGTACACCGGCGAGACCTTGAAGACGGTCACGTCGGGGGTGTCCCGCAGTGCGTCGACGCCGCCCTGCAGGTTGGTTTCCCGGTCACCGAGATTGCTGCCGAGCGACAGGATCACCTGCCGGATCGGCTTGAGGCCACCGCTCAGGGTGTCCGCGTCGATCACGTAGGGGCTAGGGGTCTCAGTCACGAGGATTCTCCGGCTCTGCGCTGCACGGTCAGGACAACGTCGTCGAACGGCACCGTGATCGGCGCCGAGGGTTTGTGGATGGTCACCGCGGTACCGGTCACCCGCCGGTCGGCGAGGCACAGGTCCGCGATCCGTTGGGCCAGGGTCTCAATCAGGTCGACCGGGTCGCTCTCGATGGCCGCGTGCACCTGCTCGGCCACCAGACCGTAGTTCACGGTGTCGGCGAGCCGGTCGGACGCCGCCGCGGGCCGGGTGTCCAGCTCCAGCCGGACGTCCACGACGAATTCCTGCCCGTCGGCCCGCTCGTGCTCGAACACCCCGTGCCGGCCGAATCCACGGATGCCACGGATCTCGATCACGTCCGGCGGCCGCACCTCAAGGGGCAGCGCGGGACCGCTCACTCTGCCTCCTCTTGTCGACCCCCAGACGACAGTACCGGGGAGGCGTGGTGGATCCACAACCGCCAGCCGGAAGTCGTCTTGCGGAAGACGTTGGTGGCCAGTGCCTTGCCACCGGCGAAACCCTCCTCCGGCGCCCCTTCACCGGACGACAGGACATTCTCCGTACACGTGACGTAGGCCACGTCTTCATCCACTCTTACCTGCACGTCGGTCAGGAAGAACTGGATGTACGGGGTGTTGGCGAAGATCATCGCCCAGGCCCGCATCATCTCCGGGTACCCGTAGATCGCCGCGTTGCCCGGATGGATGCAGACCGGATCGGGTTCCGGCAGCCAGACCGCGGCCATCAGGTCCAGGTCGCCCGCCTCGAACGCGTTGTAGAACGCCGTGTTCGCGTTCAGCACCACGGACTCCGCGGTCGCGGTCCCTCGGCGCGTACCGTCCGGCTCTTCGCTCATACCGCTCCCCACCGGCGCGCCACCCGCACCGCATCCGCACTCGGCGCCACCGCGTGAGCCCGGACACACCAGGCTCCGGCCGCGGCGGCGAGGGCGGAGACGGCCGCGCTCGCGTCGTCTCGTCGTACGGCCGGTCTAGGCTCGCCGGTCTCCTCGTCGGCGAGCAGCCTACCCAGGAACGCCTTGCGCGAGGCACCGATCAGCAACGGCCTTTCCAGTACGCCGAACTCGCGCAGCCGCCGCAGTACCTCCCAGTTGTGATCCGCGTTCTTCGCGAACCCGATCCCCGGGTCGACCGCGACCCGGTTCAAGTCCACTCCAGCCGCGCTGATCGCCTCCAGCCGCCCGGCCAGCTCGGCGACCACCTCGGCCACCACGTCCTGGTACTGCGCCCGCTCCTGCATCTGTGCAGAGTGCCCACGCCAATGCATACACACGTACGGCGTACTACGCTCCGCCACCAGCCCGAGCATCTCCGGGTCGGCCAGCCCGCCGGACACGTCATTGACCATCACCGCGCCGGCGTCGAGCGCCAAAGCAGCCACGTCGGCCCGCATCGTGTCGATCGAGATCAACGCGCCCTCGGCCGCCAGCGTCTCGATCACGGGCAGCACCCGGCGGATCTCCTCGGCCGGCGCCGGCCGCTCGGCGCCTGGCCGGGTCGACTCACCGCCGACGTCGAGCAGGTCGGCACCCTCGGCCATCAGCTCCCGGCCGTGCTTGATCGCGGCCGACGGCTCGAACCACTCGCCGCCGTCGGAGAACGAGTCCGGGGTCACGTTGACGACGCCCATCACCAGACAGCGATCCGGTCTGGGCAGGCCTTCAACATGATTCGGTGGGGCAGTTCGCACCCGACCACCGTAGTGGTCCTGCTCGAACCGCCCCACCTAGGTACCAGGCCCCCATCGGCTCCGGGCTCCCGCCCGGGGCCGCTAACCCAGCACCAGCGAGGCGCCGCTAGCGGACAGCGCCTCACCGATCGGTTGTGCGTAGGACTCGTTCTGCTGTCCGTGCTTGTCGAGGCACTGCCCGCTGATCAAGGCGGCGCCGCTGGTGATTCCCTGCGCGTAGTCACCGGTCATGTTGGCGCCACCGGAGTCACCGGCCTCGACGCACGCGGTGTGCTCGATCAGTCCGCGGACGACTTTGTTGTTGCCGTAGTTCACGGTCACGTTCCGGGCGACGATCTTGCCGCAGGTCCAGCCGGTGCTCTTGCCGGACTTGCACAGGTCCGACCCGACCATCGCGTCGGCGGTGCCGCGGACCTGCACGTCGGTCGCGCCCCATCGCTCGACCCGGCCCTGCTGGTCCCAGCCCTCGATCACGCTGACCGTGCCGAAGTCGTTGCCGGGGAAGCTGGAGCTGCGGGTGTTGCCGATGATGTAGCCGTTGCGGGAGAAGGACGGCCTGCCGGCCGTGCAGTGCCCAGCCGTGACGAAGATCCGGGCGCCGTCGCTCGTAGTGGCGTTGAAGCCCAATGAGCACGTGTAGCCGGTGTTCTTGTCGACCTGATAGCCGCCCAGCAGCCCGAACTGCTCGTCCGTGGTGGTGACGACGCCGGGCGTGCGGCGCACGGTGACCTTGCCGCCGTTGGCTTGCGCCTTGCGCAGGAACCGCTTGGTGATCGGGTCCCGGACACCCTCGGGCACGGAGACGACGACGGTGCCGCTGATCGGATCGACGTACCAGGACTTGACCCGGCCCGCCGTCGACCTGGTCGCGAGGTGATCGAGCTGAGCCTGTACTCCGAACAGCTGCTCGGCCGTGTAGCGGACGAGCCGCGGAACGGCCCCGGCCTGCCGGACGAGCGCCGCCGTCGCCAGGTCCGACACCGCGACCACCAGGGTCCCCGTGTCGTCGACGTAGCTGCCGATCGCGCGCGAGCCGAGCTTGCTGTCGAGCGCCTGCGCCTGGTCCTGGACCTCGAGCACGCGCTGGTCCGCTGTGGGGAGCTTGGCGGCTCCCACGGGGGCACGGTGCTCGTCAGCCTGGGCGCCGTTCGCCGCGATCAGTCCGGCAGCCGTCAGCACGACGATCCCGGTGAGTGCGGCGCCGACCTGAAAACGCCCTGACATCCAATCCTCCTCACGCCGGCGCCCTGCACCCGAGTCAGAACGCCACTACGGACCGTAGGCGTTCGGACACGGAATGTCCATGTGTAACGGCTTCGGAAGTTCAACGAGCCTCCGGGCGCCGAGGCTACGGAGTACCGGAAACTTCCTGCCCAGGCAGGGAGTCAGCCGACGATCAAGCTCATCGCCTCGGCGCGGGTTACCGGGTTGCGGAGCTGGCCGCGGACCGCCGAGGTGATCGTCTTGGCGCCGGGTTTGCGGACGCCGCGCATCGTCATGCACAGGTGCTCGCACTCGATCACCACGATCACGCCCCGCGGCCGGAGGATCTCCACCAGCGACTCGGCGACCTGGGTGGTCAGCCGCTCCTGCACCTGCGGCCGCTTGGCGAAGACGTCGACCAGCCGGGCGAGCTTCGACAGCCCGGTGATCCGCCCGTCCGTACCGGGGATGTAGCCGACGTGGGCCACCCCGGTGAACGGCACCAGATGGTGCTCGCAGACCGACCAGACCTCGATGTCCTTGACCAGGATCAGCTCGTCGTGGCCGAGGTCGAAGGTCGTCCTCAGCACGTCCTCGGCCGTCTGGCCGAGCCCGGCGGTGATCTCCGCGTAGGAGCGCGCGACCCGGGCCGGGGTGTCTTTCAGTCCTTCGCGGTCCGGGTCCTCGCCGATCGCTATCAGCAACTCCCGGACGGCAGCCTCGGCACGCGCGTGATCGAAGGTCGGCGATGTCATTTCGCCAACATAAGCGATGCCCCGGGATCCGCTGGGATCCCGGGGCATGGCCTTGGCTGAGTACTACCCTCCGACGGGCGGAGTCGGGCCGCCGCCGTAGTCCGGGCCCTTGGCCGCCTCGTCCGGTCCGATCGAACCACCAGGGATGACGTCCTGGAGGGAACCGTTCTGCTCGGGCCGCGGCAGCGGCATCACCGGCGGCTGCTCGGACGGGACCCGGGTCGAGGACCCGGTCCAGGCCGGCCGCAGCTCACGCTTCTGGATCGGCGCGAACACCCGGGCGATCTCGCCCTTGTCCAGGGTCTCCTTCTCGAGCAGCTCCTCGACCAGCGCGTCGAGCACCGCCCGGTTCTCGACCAGGATGTCGAAGGCTTCCTGGTGAGCGTTCAGGATCAGCTTGCCGACCTCCTCGTCGACCGCCGCGGCGATCTCCTCGGAGTAGTTGCGCTGGCTGCCCAGATCGCGGCCCAGGAACGGCTCGCCGGAGTCCTGGCCGAACTTGATCGCGCCCAGCCGCTCGGTCATGCCGTACTGCGTGACCATCGCGCGGGCGAGCGCGGTCGCCTTCTCGATGTCGTTGCTCGCACCCGTGGTCGGGTCGTGGAAGACCATCTCCTCGGCGGCCCGGCCGCCGAGCATGTAGGCCAGCTTGTCGAGCATCTCCGACCGGGTGGTCGAGTACTTGTCCTCGTCCGGCAGCACCATCGTGTACCCGAGCGCGCGACCGCGCGGCAGGATCGTCACCTTGTGCACCGGGTCGGAGTGCGGCAGCGCTGCAGCCACCAGAGCGTGTCCGCCCTCGTGGTACGCCGTCAGCACCTTCTCCTTGTCGGACATCAACCGGGTCCGGCGCTGCGGTCCGGCGATCACGCGGTCGATCGCCTCGTCGAGCGCGTTCTTGTCGATCTGCTGCTTGTTCAGTCGAGCCGTCAGCAGCGCGGCCTCGTTCAGCACGTTGGCCAGGTCGGCGCCGGTGAAGCCCGGCGTACGGCGGGCGACCGCGCGCAGGTCGGCGTTGTCCGACATCGGCTTGCCGCGGGCGTGCACCTTCAGGATCTTCTCGCGACCCGGCAGGTCCGGCGCGTCCACGGCGATCTGGCGGTCGAAGCGGCCCGGCCGCAGCAGCGCAGGGTCGAGCACGTCCGGCCGGTTCGTCGCGGCGATCAGGATCACGCCGCCGCGGACGTCGAAGCCGTCCATCTCGACCAGCAGCTGGTTCAGCGTCTGCTCGCGCTCGTCGTGCCCGCCACCGAGGCCCGCGCCACGGTGCCGGCCGACGGCGTCGATCTCGTCGATGAACACGATCGCCGGCGCGTTGGTCTTGGCGGTCTCGAACAGGTCGCGGACCCGGGAGGCGCCGACACCGACGAACATCTCGACGAAGTCCGAACCGGAGATCGAGTAGAACGGCACGCCGGCCTCACCGGCGACCGCGCGGGCGAGCAGGGTCTTGCCGGTACCCGGCTGGCCGTAGAGCAGGACGCCCTTCGGGATCTTGGCTCCCACGGCCTGGAACTTCCCGGGCTCCTGCAGGAACTCCTTGATCTCGCCGAGCTCCTCGATCGCCTCGTCACACCCGGCCACGTCCGCGAAGGTCGTCTTCGGGGTGTCCTTGGTGATCAGCTTGGCCTTCGACTTGGCGAAACTCATCACCCGCGAGCCGCCACCCTGCATCGAGTTCATCAAGAAGATGAAGACGACCGCGATCAGCAGGAACGGGATCAGCGTCGAGAACACCTGGCCGATGAAGCTCGGCTTCGGGTTCTCCACGTCGTACTTCTCGATCTTGCCGTCCTGGAACAGCTTCTGGAGGTCGCCGCCGAGGGCGTTGCCCTGGCCGTCCACCCAGTGCGCCCGGACCTTGGTGCCGTCGGTCTTCTCGATCCGGATCTCCTGATCCGGGTCGATCAAGGTGACCGTCTTGATCGACTTGTCGGCCGACGACGTGGCCTGCGTGATCAGTTGCACGACCTGACCCGTGGGCTCGGTCTTGTACCCGGTCGAGCCGGTCAGGAGCTGTCCGATCACCAGCACGCCCAAGAAGGCGATGACGATCCAGAACAGGGGTCCGCGGAAGATGCGCTTCACGTCCATGATCAGGGCAGGCGCCCCGTCCCTCCTAGCTCAGCAGGCCCGGGATAACGGGCTTGTGACGGTAATACCAGCTCAAGTGTCTCGTGTCGGGCAAGCGTGCCCACCACGAGGGTCACCGAACGACGGTACGACCCTGTCTACAGCCTGTCACCAAGTCCCCGTCTCAGGTCCTTGACGGGTCAGCATGCCAGGGGTGGCGCGGAGGTCAGGAATAGACGTGCGGGGCGAGCGTCGCCACGCAGCGCAGGTTGCGGTACTTCTCCGCGTAGTCGAGCCCGTAGCCGACGACGAACTCGTCCGGCAGCTCCAGCCCGACGTACTTCACCGGAACAGCCATCTTGGCCGCGTCCGGCTTGCGGAAGGCCGTGCAGATCTCGACCGAGGCAGGCTTGCGGGACTGCAGGTTGCTGACCAGCCAGGTCAGCGTCAGCCCGGTGTCGATGATGTCCTCGACGATCAGCACGTGCCGGTTGGTGATGTCGGTGTCCAGGTCCTTCTGGATCCGCACCACGCCCGACGACTTCGTCCCCGAGCCGTAGGAGGAGACCGCCATCCAGTCCATCTCGACGTGCCGGCTGAACGAGCGGGCGAGGTCGGCCATCACCATCACGGCGCCCCGCAGGACGCCGACCAGCAGCAGGTCCTTGCCCTCGTAGTCCTGCTCGATCCGCCCGGCCAGCTCCCGGAGCTTCTCCTGGATCTGGTCCTCGGTGAAGTGAATCTGGGCCAGGTCCTTCTCGATGTCCGACGCATCCACGAGCTCAGCCTGTCACATGGCAGGGCGTGCCCGGTAATCCCGTGCAGTCGCGAGGAGGTGCTCGGTGCGGTAGCTCGGCGTGCTGGAGTGAAGGCCTCGATGTTTTTCCATCGTGGCCTTTGCTCCAGCACGCCGAGGTGCCGTGCCGAGTGCCCCGCAGCACGCACGGGATTACCGGGCACGCCCTTTGGCCAAGACGAGGAATCCGCCCTTTCTTGCTGCTTTGACAGCTTGTGGGAGGTCGATCCAGCGTTGGCCGCGCCAGTCGGTGATGAGCGCGTCGACGGCCGAGATGTGGCCGGCAGTGAGGTCGTTGGCGCGGCAACCTGCTTCCAGCGCAGCTTGTCTGAGTACTCGCGTGCGGAGTGCGGTGGCCTCCTCCTCCAGCACCGAGACGTCGCAGCGGACTTCTCCCTCAGCATGGTGGACAGCTGTCTCTGCCAGGTCAGCGGCCAGTACGTCGAGTGCGTCGGCGTCGGCGCGCAGCAGGCTCGCAGTACGGGCCAAGGCTTCTGTCACGCCCGGGCCCAGTGCTTCCTCGAGAACAGGCAGTACTTCGTGCCGCACCCGGACCCGTCTGTACTGCGGGTCGTCGTTGTGCGGGTCGTGCCACGGGCGCAGACCAGATGCGATGCACGCGGCGGCTGTAGCACTCCGCGGCACCTCCAGCAGCGGCCGCCGGAGCAGCCCCGCCGTCGGAGCCATCCCCGCCAACGACCGGGCCCCCGACCCCCTCGCCAACCCGAGCAACACGGTCTCTGCCTGGTCATCCCGGGTGTGCGCGAGCAGGACGACATCCGCCCCCAACTCGTCCGCCGCATCCCGCAGGGCGTCGTACCGAGCAGCCCGAGCCGCCCCCTCAGGCCCACCCTCGGTACCAACCTCCACAGCCCGCACCACCACAGGCTCCAACCCCAACCCGCGACACTGCCCAGCCGCCACCTCAGCAGTCTTGTCAGACCCCACCTGCAGCCCGTGATCGACCACAACGGCCCCGGCGCTCAACCCAAGCTTGGGAGCCTCGAAGGCAGTCGCCGCCGCGAGCGCCAGTGAGTCAGCTCCGCCCGAGCAAGCAACCAACACCGTCGTCCCGCGCGGAAGCTCAGCCAAGGCAACCCGAGTAGCCTCCCGCACCCTCGCAACAGCAGGATGAAGACGAGGCCGCGCCCCAGCAGCCCGCTGGCTCGGGACCGCCTCGCCTTGGGTTTGCTCAGCCGTGTAGTCGGGTGACCCAGGCATCGGGGTTGGCGATTTCGGTTTTGGTGGGGAGGGTGTTGGGGGCGGTCCAGACCTTGTTGAAGCCTTCCATGCCTACGCGGTCTACTACCCGGCGGACGAAGGCGGCGCCGTCCTGGTACTGGCGCAGCTTGGCGTCCAGGCCCAGGAGTTTCTTCAGGAGCTGGTCTACGGGGTTGCCGCCGGTTCGGCGGGAGGTGAACTTGGAGCGGATGGTGTCGACGGTGGGGATGACGCTGGGGCCCACACCGTCCATGACGAAGTCGGCGTGGCCCTCCAGGAGGGACATGACCGCAGTAAGCCGGTCCAGTACGGCGCGTTGCTCCGGGGACTGCATCAGGTCGACGAGGCTCAGCTCCGCCTCGCCCTTCACCGAACGCCCGAGCCGCTGCACGGCCTCGCGGAACATCGCCGCGTACGCCGACGCGTCCAGCTCCGCCTGGTCGAGGAACAGCGCGATCTCCGACCGCAGGTGATCCCGCAGCCACGGCACAGCAGTGAACTGCACCCGGTGGGTCTCCTCGTGCAGGCACACCCACAACCGGAAGTCCCGCGGTACTACGCCCAGCTCCGACTCCACATGCATCACATTGGGCGCGACCAGCAACAACCGCCCGGTCAGATCAGGCCGAGCCGGATCGGGCTCAGACGGGTAGAACGGGTCGAACTGCCCAAGCACCCGAGAAGAGAGGAACGCCAGCAGCGCCCCCGCCTCGATCGCGGTGACCCGGGACCCGACACCGGCGGCGAGCCCGCCCATCCGCTCCTGCTTCTCGCGCAGCTTGTCGGCCAGCGGCTGCAGTACCGTCCGGAAGCCGTCCGCGTTGGCCTGCACCCAGCCCGGCCGGTCCACGATCACCACGGGAGCCGTGGCCGACGTCGCCGTCAGCCCGGTGAACTCACGCACGTGGTGCTCCGAGTCAGCGGCGAACTGCCTCAGCTCGGCGACCACCTGGTCCGCCTCGGCCCGACTGACCGCAGGCCCCGGCCGGAGCAGCTTGCGAGCTACCCCGATCGCCAGCTGCCAGTCGACCATCTCAGTCGCGGTACTACCTTCAGCCGTACTCATACATCGACCCTAGTGGCATGTTCCAACATGCGCGCGCTGTCAGCAGCCGCAAGCCGCCAGGGCTGAGGTGACGCGGTCCAGGGCGGCGCGGGCGTCCAGGGCCTTGGCGGGTGGCGCACTGTCCGTAGCTACTGCGAAGACGAGCAGCGTCCCCGACTTGTCCCGGGCATACCCAGCCAGTGAGTGGACGCCGGTGAGAGTGCCGGTCTTAGCCCGGACCATGCCGGTACCAGTGGCCGTCCCCGGCCCCGCAAACCGCTCCCTGAGACTCCCGGTGAACCCGGCGATGGGCAGCCCGGTCAGTAGGTGCCGCAGCTGCGGGTTGTCCTCGGAAGCCGCCACCCGCACAGCACCAGCCAGTACCTCCAACGGCACCTGGTTCGTCCGGGACAGCCCGCTCCCGTCCTCGATCCGCGCCCCGGTGAGGTCCAGCCCCAGCTTGGTCAGCGTCGCCCGTACTCCGGCCACGCCACCCGTATAGGAGCCACCGTTCTTGGTCGCCAGCCCGACCTGCCGCAGCAGGACCTCAGCGCCGTCGTTGTCGCTGTGCAGGTTGATGTACTCGACGATGTCCCCCAGCGTCGGCGAATCCACCTGCGCGAGAGCCTTGGCCCCCGCGGGCGCCACCGCCGCCTTCAACCCAGTCGCCTTGATCCCCACCTTCGCCAACTGAGCAGCGAACGCAGTGGCGGCCGCAGCGGCGGGAGAGTCGGCCCGCTTCGCCATGCCGGCCGACAGGCGCCCCTCGTTGACCCAGAGCGCAGAGGTCCGGGCAGCGATGCCCTCGGTGAGGTAGTTCGGCTCCCACTTCGGGTTGGCGGAGGGCCCGGTGAACAGGCTCGCGTCGTACCCGAGCGTGACGCTGGTCACGCCGTCGGCCTTCAGCGCCTTCGCAGTACTAGCGGCCAGGTCCTGCAGGGTGGCCCGGGTCGGGAAGTCCAGCGGATCGGTCTGCCGCTTGGTGACGAGCAGTGGGTCGCCGCCACCAACCAGGATGATCGAGTTGCCCGACCGCACGACCTTGGTCGCGAACCGGTGCTCCGGGCCGAGGGTCTCCAGCGCCGACACCGTCGTCAGGAGCTTCATCGTCGACGCGGGGACGTAGGGCTTCGCAGCACCGAGCGAGTAGAGCTCCTTGCCGCGGGACGCGTCGTACACGTAAACCCCGTGGTGCTTGCCCAACGACGGGTCGGCCAGGGCGGCGGCCACTGCCTTCGCCACTCCGGCTGCGGTCGGTGCAGCGCCCTCCGTCTTGGCAGGCGCGAGTACCGGCGGCGCTGCCGTCGTACCGGCTGCTGTCTGCGATGCACCAGGTACTGCTTGTGCACTAGTGACCAGTCCGGCCAGCACACCAGCGGTCAGCAGAGTGACGAAGACCGCACGGGGAGGACGGGCCACCTGGCTACTCCTGTCATTTCATCGGTCGGAACCATGACAGTATCTGCCGTATGGAGTTCGACGTCTTCATCGAGATCCCCAAGGGCACCCGCAACAAGTACGAGCTGGACCACAAGACGAACCGGCTGCGGCTCGACCGCACCCTGTTCACGTCCACTCAGTACCCCTCCGACTACGGGTTCATCGAGGAGACCCTGGGTCAGGACGGCGATCCCCTGGACGCTCTGGTCCTGCTGCCGGAGCCGACCTTCCCCGGCTGTCTGATCAGGGCCCGGGCGATCGGCATGTTCCGGATGACCGACGAGAAGGGCCCGGACGACAAGGTCCTCTGCGTCCCGGCCGGCGACCCGCGCCAGGAGCACCTGCGCGACATCCACCACGTGCCGGAGTTCGACCGGCTGGAGATCCAGCACTTCTTCGAGGTCTACAAGGACCTCGAGCCGGGCAAGTCGGTCGAGGGCGCCAGCTGGGTCGGCCGCGCGGACGCCGAGGCCGAGGTCACCGCCTCCTTCGAGCGCCTGAAGCGCGAAGGCCACTGAAGCACCACTGACCCATCAGCCCCGGCCACTGGCCGGGGCTGAGCTGTTCCACCAGCAACCAGCCCTCCAGCTCAGGCTGTCCCACCAGCAACCGGCCCTCCAGCTCAGGCTGTCCCACCAGCTGGTTCAGTCCTCGGGGGCCAGGCGACTCAGCAGCGCCAGCAACGTCTTCTGCTCGGCCGCACTGAGCGGCTCGAGCCAGCTCGCCTCCGCGGCGAGGATGAGCTGGTGCAGCTCGCTCAACAGCTTCTCGCCGGCCGGCGTGATGGCGACGATGTTGCGCCGCCGGTCCGCCGGGTCGGTCCGCCGGACGACGTGCCCCAGCCGTTCCAGCTCGTCGAGCACCGAGACGAGATCACTGCGGTCGAAGGAGATCCGGTCGGCCAGCGCCGCCTGCGCCGCGTCCCCGTCGTCGGCCAGGCTGGCGAGCACGTGGTAGTACTGCGTCCGCACGTTCGCCGCCGCCAACTCACGCCGCGCCAGCCGTTGCCACTGCTGGCTCGCCCTGGCCAACTGCCAGACGACCCGATCGCCGAGGCGGTGCTGGGACGACTTCACCTGCTCAGTCTAGGGCTGACCTCCATCGTGCCTTATCGTAGGAAGTACCCATCATTTAGACCTCCCACGATTTGGAGCCGGCAGATGCGCGCGATCCGGTACTACGAACACGGCGGCCCCGACGTCCTGCAGGTCGCCGACGTCGCGATCCCCGAGCCCGCCGACGGTCAGGTGCTGATCGAGGTCGAGGCGGTCGGCGCGAACGCGATCGACACCACCTTCCGCAGCGGCAACACCCCGTGGCCCCGGTCACTGCCCGGCGCGCTCACCGGTGATGTCGTCGGCCGCATCACCCGGCTCGGGCCGGGTTCGCCTTCCGGCGTACAGGCAAGCCTGCCTCCCGGCATACAGGTTGGTCAGCGGGTGGCGGCATTGTCTGAGGACGCCTTCGCCGAGCAGGTGGTGGTCGACGCCGAGTGGCTGGTGCCGATCCCCGAGGACACTGACGCGGGCGCGGCGACCACGCTGTCCATGCCGGCTCCGCTGGCGCTCCGGTTGCTCAAGGCGGGGCGACTGCAGCCCGGTGAGACGGTGCTCATCCAGTCGGCGGCCGGTGGCATCGGCCACTTGGCGGTCCAACTGGCCCGCGCACTCGGCGCCGGGACAGTGATCGGTACCGCGTCCTCCGCCGCCAAGCTCGACTTCATCCTCGAGCAAGGCGCCGACCTCGCCATCGACCTCAGCGACGGTGACTGGGCCGCGCGACTGCCACCGATCGATGTCGTCCTGGACTCCGTCGGCGGCAAGACCTTCGACCAAGGCTTGAAGCAACTCGCGCCACTCGGCCGGATGGTGACCTACGGCGCGATCAGCGGCGAACTCCCGACCGTCCACGCCAGCAGCCTCTTCAGCCTGATCTCCGTGACCGGCGTCTCCATGCTCGGCTGGCGATCCGCCCGGCCCGCCGAAGCGCGAGCCGACATCACCGAAGTCACCCGCCTCCTGCAATCCGGCGACCTCCGCCCCGTCACCAGCACCCCCTACCCCCTCGCCGAAATCAGCCGCCTCCACCAAACACTCGACGCCCGCACCAACCTCGGCCGCCTGATCGCAACCATCTGAAGCAGCCCATCACCGAGACCGACCAGGCAGTTGCTACCAGCTGATCAGCGAGTAGGACATCGGGGCCGCGCGATCGGGGATCGGGTTCAGTTCGGTCGGGCCGTCGGGGCCGCCGCGGGTCAACGGCGGCTCGGCGGCTCCGAGCCGGCGGTCCGTCGCCGACGGCGCCGCCGACCTCGCGACGGCTCGCCGCCGGGCACCCGGCCGGACCACGGACATCGCGGCCGCGATCATCGAACTGCTGCGCAATGACTTCACCACTGGCACCTGTCCCGCACGCCGACGGCGGAGATCGGCTGTTCTAGTCGTTCACGAACTGAAGCGCCTCACGCTGCATCGCCCACGCTGTACCCGGCCGGAAACCCGGAGCCCGAGGAAACCCGGCCTCAGGGCCGGCCGAAGAAGTCCGGGGCCTCCCAGTAGTAGATGCTGTCCGTCGTCACCGGCCGGCCCGGCCGCGGCGCGTGGATCATCCGGCCACCACCGAGGTACATCGCCACATGGAAGATCGTGCCGGGATCGTCGGAGTCCTCGGCCCAGAAGATCAGGTCGCCGGGCCGCAGGTCGTCCTCGGAGATGTGCTTGATCTGCTCGTACTGCGCAACGCTGTAGTGCGGCAGCTGCACCCCGGCCTTCTTCCAGGCGCCCATCGTCAGCCCCGAGCAGTCCCACGAGCTCGGACCAGCAGCGGCCCAGATGTAAGGCTCGCCCAGCTGCGCGAGGGCGAAGTCGATGGCGGCTCGGGCACCGCGCGAGTTGTGCCCGGAGCCACCATCGTTGCCACCGCCGTGCTTGCCCGGCTTGTGCTTCTTCGGACGCTTCTTGTGCTCCTGCTTGTCGTTGTTCCGCTCTTCGCGAGCCCTCCGTGCAGCCTCTTGGCGAGCCTCGCGCGCAGCCTCTTCGCGAGCCGCACGGGCCTCGGCCGCCTCCCGCGCGGCGATCCGCCGGCGCAGTTCCTCGGCCTTCTTCGCGGCCAGCGCCGCCGCCCGCTGCCGAGCCAGCTCCTCCAGCCCGCGCTGCCGCTGGGTCGCCACCTGTACGGACGTGTGCCGCAGTACGGCGAGCTGGGCGATCTGCTGCCGACGCTGCACGCCGATCGACGCCACCGCCGACCGCTGCTCGGCCTCAGCCGCCTCGGCCGCCTCCTTGGCCTTCGCCGCTTCGTCGGTCGCGGCCTGCACCTTGGTGACGGCCTGGTCCTTCTGCAGCTTGAACGCGTTGGTGACCACCTGGCTCGCGGTGTACCGGAGGTACGAGCCCTGCATCGCCTGCGACACCGAGCGCGCGGCGCCTGCGGAGTCGAGCAGCTCCTGCGCACCGTCGGCGGTGAACAGCGGCCCGAGCTTGGCCAGGTCGCCACCGCCCTGGTACGACGCTGCCGCGAACCGGCCGATCTGCTGCCGCTGAGCCGCCAGCGTCTTCTCGGCCCGGTCGGCGCGATCCCCAGCCGCCTTCGCCTCGGCCTGCGCCTGCTGCAGCCGGTACATCGCGCCGTTGTAGACCTCGCCGGCCTTGGCCGCCTGTACGCCGAGCTGCTCGAGCCGGGCACCGGCACTGGCGAGCTGCTGCTCGATGGCGCTGACCTGCGCGGCCTTCGTCGCAGCCGCCTTCTTGGCCGCGTCGACGGTGGACTGGGACGGAATGACCGGCGGCTTGGGATCAGCCTGCGCCGGGACGGCGATCAAACCCATGGTTCCTACCAAGGAGACCGCCAGCACCCCCGAAATCGTCCGCATGGGGTCTTCCTTCCGCCGAGCCCTTTTGGTCCATCTGGACCCAGTACGTGACACTAGTTGCCTTCAGCCCCAATGGGAACACTAATCCCACTAATAACTTTGTTGCACCTGCGTGTCGGCTTGACAAACTACAAGCTTGTAATTCTCGCGCAGCAAAATCGGCGCCCACCTTCCCAGGTGGACGCCGATGGTTGAGGCGAAAGCTATTTGACCGTGAAAGTCGCGACGACCGGCAGATGATCGGAGCCATTGGTGGTGATCACCGCGGCCGACAGCGGCTCAACTCCTTGGCGGGTGTGCAGCAGATAGTCGATCCGGGCGGTCGGGTTGTCCGCCTCGATCGTGTAGCCGAGTCCGACACCGACCTCGGCCCAGGTGTCGCGCCAGACCTTGGTGAGCGTTGCGATCTCCGGCGAGGTCGGCCGCGCGTTCAGATCGCCGACCAGGATGGTCGGGAGCTTCGAGTCGTCCAGCAGCTCGACCACCTTCTTCGCCTGCTCGAGCCGCTCGGCGTTGTTGTTCGAGGTCAGATGGGTGTTCGCGAGCCGCAGACAGACGCCGCGGATCTTGATCGCCGCCACCGACAGTCCCCGCTGCTCACCCGTCGGATAGAGCGGCAGCAGCGTGTTCTCGAAGTCCTTGATCGGATTCTTCGACAACACCGCGGTGCCGTACTGCCTGCGCGGCTCTCCCGGATGCAGCGGCGGCAGATCGAGGTTCGCCGCATAGGCGTAGTGCATCTTGAGCCGGGCCGCGAACCAGGCCGGCTGGTTGACCCAGTTGCTGCGCTCGCTCCAGTGGTTGTCGACCTCCTGCAGCCCGACCAGGTCGGCGCCGGAGTTCTCGATCACCTTGGCGATCCGCTCCAGATCCAGTACTCCGTCCGTACCGGCGCCATGGTGGATGTTGTAGGTCAGCACCTTCAACGGCTGCCCGGGCTTGTCCGCGCGGTCACTGCCGCGCGAAGAGGCGTCGGCCGCCGTCGGCAGCACCATCAACAGCCCCGCGAACGTGGCCAGCAACCGGGTGGGAAGTTTCCGCATGACCCCATCCTGGCCGTCAGCAGGCGACACCCGCGCGAAGTACGGGTGTCGCCACGCTGAATCAACGGCTAAGGCGTGCGACCGCACCCTTCGCGCCCGAGGCCCAGCAGCCGGCCTGGTGGCCGTGGCCCGCGCACTCGACGCTGTCGAAGCTGCCGTCGTAGAACTGGGTCCAGCTACGTCCGCCATCAAGGCTCACGTCGCTGCCCGACGGGCCGACCGCGACCACGGTGGCCGGCGACCACGGCACGAAGGCCGAACCGCTGCGATACCCCTTGGGCGCCTTGTCCGCCGGGACCAGCTTCCAGCTGCGGCCGCCGTCGGTGGTGACCGAAGCAGCCTTGACCGCCTCGGTCGGCTTCTCGAAGTCGCCGCCGACCGCCACTCCGAACAGCGGCCCCCGGAACGCCAGACTGAAGATTCCCGCAGCCCCGCCACTAGCCATCGGGGAGTCGCTCACCTTCCAGCTCCGGCCGCCGTCGAGAGTGCGGAACACCCGCGGCCGCTCGCCACCGCCGGTCGCGAACCAAGCCATCCGGCCGGGCCCGGCCACCAAGCAGGTCCCACTGGCCGCGAAAGCGAACTCACCCGGCAACGCCGCCGGCATCCCCTTGGTCGACTGCACCTTCCACGACCTGCCACCGTCCTCGGTCGCCGCGATCCGGAACTTGCCATCCACCGGGTCGCTCAACGCAAGCCCGTGCCGCGAGTTGTTGAAGTCCAAGCAGTCGTAGAACGCGTTCGGGTCCGTGTTGCGGAACGTCTCCGCCCAGTGCTTGCCACCATCAGCGGTCCGGAAGACCCGCGAGTCCTCGCCGACACCGATCGCCAGGATCACGGCGTGGTCCGCATCGAACGCCTCGACATCGCGGAACAACAGCGTCTGTCCGGGCGGGCTCACGTTCTGCCAATGACGCCCGCCGTCGAGAGTACGCAGTACCTGCCCCGCACTCCCCGCGACCCACGCGACGTCCTTGCTCACCGCCGCCAGCCCGCGGAACTGCGCCGTACTCCCTGTCGGCTTCAGATCCCACTTGTACTTCGCCCCGTGCTGCCCGACAGCTTGCGCCGGCACGAGCTGGGACATCGCGAGCAGAACTCCGGCCGCAAGCGCGGCGATGCGCAGGATCTTCATGCCGGGCAACGTAATACACGAAGCCGACAGAAAAGAAGCACTTCGTTCGAAGTGCCGGACAGCTCCGGTACTTCGAACGCGGCGCGTGATCGGTCAGCTCAGTTTGAAGGACTGTGTTGCGCCTCCGTTGCAGGTCAGCTGGACGAGTTGGGTGCTGTCGGCAGTGGAGCCGCCGGGAACGGTCAGGCACTTGCTGCTGAAGCGGCTGACGAAGTGGAAGTAGCCGCTGCCCTCGGAGACCGCCTGCCATTGCTGGTTGGTGCCGTTGCTGTACGTCCACAGTTGCAGGCCGGCGTTGTCGGCCGCGGAGACACCCGTCACGTCGATCACCTTGGTGGCGTCGCCGTGGTTGTTGACCCGGGTGAAGCCGTCCGACGTCGGCTGGAACTGGAACTGCTGGGCCAGCGTGCCGTTGCAGGTGTACTGCTGGATGACGGTGCCGTTGGCGGTACCGGCCGCGCGGGCGTCGATGCACTTGCCGTTGCCCTTGTTGGCCGCCGAGTACCACGTGTTGGCGTCCGGCTGGTCGACCGGCGGTACGGTCGTACCGCCGCCACCGAGCCACTTGATGGCGTCCATCAGGAACTGGTTCTGCGCCGGGCTGTCGAAGGTCGACGAGGTCCGGGTGTTGGTCTGGTAGTTCATCGCGTTGTGGCCGAAGTTGGCGTAGATCACCTTGTAGTTCTTGTTCGTCCACACGATCGGGTAGTAGCCGCTGGTCCAGACCTGCGTGGTGCCGACCGGGAAGCTGGACGGGTCGATCGACGCCAGTACCTGGATGTTCGGGTTGTTGCGCAGGTCGTTCTGCCAGCTGTACCACTCACTGACCGACGAGCGGAACGTCGCCGGGGTGTTGGCCAGCGCCGGGTGCGACCGGTTCTCGGCCTTCAGCGTGACCGCGGTCGGCAGCCAGGTGTTGCTGACGAACCGGCCGGTGCCGAGCAGGGTGTTGTTGAACCACGGCCAGCCACCGCTGGAGTCGTTGTAGTTCGAGACGTGGAAGCCCAGGAAGCCACCACCGTTCTCGATGTAGCGCTGGAACCCGGTCCGCTGCGCGTCGCTGTGCGGCGAGTCGTCCAGGAACATCACCACCGCGGCCTGCGCGGTCGTCAGGGAGTTCAGCCGGTCCCAGTTGTTCGTCTGCTCGTAGGTGAAGCCGTTCTGAGCACCGAACTGCGGGAACCGGACCGCCGCCTCCTTCTCGAAGTCGATGTGCGCGGCGTCGAAGGTACCGCTGTAGAACGCGAGCACCTTGAAGGTTGCGTCCACCTGGTCGGGTGCGGTCACCCGGGCGAACGCGCTGGCTGAGGTCAGGCTCAGACAGGCGACCACCAGGAGGGCCAGTAGTCGGGCGATACTGCTCTTGCGGACCATGTGCATGGGGCGGGTCCTTCCGTGAAGTACTACTTCAGTGGGCGATAACGGAGTCCGTATCCGAACGGAAACAGCGGCGTCTGCCCGTCGCCGACGTTGATGGGTTGTTGCGCGGCGCTCTTCATCCACGTCACCGGCAGTTGGCCGGTCGGGAAGTAGTCGCCGAACAGGACGTCAGCGACGCCCTGCCCCTCGGTGCCCGGCAGCCAGGCGGCGATCAGCCCGGCCCAGTCCGGCAGCTGTGCTGCGATGTCGAGCGGCCGGCCGGATACCAGTACGACGACCACCGGTACGCCGGTCGCCTTCAGCCGCGCCAGCGTGTCCAGGTCGGCCTGATCGAGCCCCATGGACGCGGGCCGGTCGCCCTTGCCCTCGGCGTACGGGGTCTCGCCGATCACCGCGACGGCAACGTCGTACGAGTCGTCGATCCCGGTCGCATCCTTGCTGTAGGCAACGGTCGTCGACGGCGCCGCCGAGTGCCGGATGCCTTCCAGGATGGTGGTTCCGGGGGTGACCGGGCCGCTCCCGCCCTGCCAGCCGACGGTCCAGCCGCCGGACTGGTTGCCGATGTCGTCGGCGTTCTTGCCCGCCACGAAGATCTTCTGGTTGTCCTTCGCCAGTGGCAGTACGCGCCCGGCGTTCTTCAGCAGCACCTGTGATTCACGGACCGCCTGGCGGGCCAGGTCGCGGTGCTCCTTGCTGCCGATGGTGCCGAGGAAGCTGCGATCGGTCAGCGGGTGCTCGAACAGCCCAAGCTCGAACTTCTTGGTCAGGATCCGCCGGTTCGCGTCGTCGATCCGGGCCTGCGGAATCCGGCCGGCCAGTACTTCGGCACGCAACGTGTCGATGAACTGCTTCCACGCGAACGGGACCATCACCATGTCCATGCCCGCGTTGATCGACGCGGTCACCTCGGCCGGCGTGAACCCGGACTGGCCGTCGATCTTGTCGATCCCGTTGTAGTCCGAGACGACGATCCCGTCGAAGCCCAGCTCGCCCTTCAGCACGTCGTTGATCAGATAGCTGTTCGCGTGCATCTTGACCGAGTTGAAGCTGCTGTAGGAGATCATCACCGAGCCGACGCCGCGGCGGACGGCCTCCTTGAACGGCGGCAGGTGGATCGCCCGCAGCTCGGCCTCGCTGATGTTCGTCTCGCCCTGGTCCTTGCCGCCGACCGTGCCACCGTCGCCGACGTAGTGCTTGGCCGTCGCGAGCACCGAGCCCGGATCGGACAGGGACTTGCCCTGCATTCCGTTGATGATCGGGGCCATCGTCCGGGCGAGCATCGGCAGTTCACCGAACGACTCGTACGTCCGGCCCCACCGGTCGTTGCGCGCCACGCACAGGCACGGCGCGAAGTTCCAGTCGATGCCGGTACCGGAGACCTCCTCGGCCGTCGCCCGGCCGATCTTCTCGGCGAGCACTCCGTCGCGGGTCGCGCCGAGCCCGATGTTGTGCGGGAAGATCGTCGCGCCCTTGACACCGTTGTGCCCGTGCACCGCGTCGACCCCGTAGATCAACGGGATCCCGAGCCGCGACGACAACGCGGTCCGCTGGAACCCGTCGTACATGTCGGCCCAGGTCTCCGGCGTGTTCGGCGTCGGCTGCGAGCTCCCGCCGGACAGCAACGACCCCAGCCCGTACGTCGCGACGTCGGCCGGATCGGTGATCCCCAGCCGCTCGGCCTGGATCATCTGGCCGAGCTTGTCGTCCAGCGTCATCCGCGCCATCAGGTCCTGCACCCGGACCCCCACCGGCTGGCCGGCGTCCTTGTAGGCCGGTACTTCGTCCGATACCGGCGAGGCCGGCGCAGGCGCGGGAACAGCCAGAACCAGGGCACCTGTCAGCAGGCCGACGAGGGCAGGCAACAGCTTCCGAGCGGGCATTGGGCGGATCCCCTCAGTGAGCGTGGTGTTACGTAGGGTTCGGAAATTCAGGGCTTAAATTAACCCACGACCGAACCCTGGTAAAGACTTCGGCAAGCCTTTTCCGAAAAGATCTTCAGTTTTCCGCGCCGAGCAGCCGCTGGCTGCCCAGGACGGAGAGCAGTTCGAGCCGCTCGGCGCTCACGCTGCCCGGCTTCGCGGTGAAAACCAGCAGTAGCTGCTGCTGCTCCAGGTCGTCGAGGAGCTGGCAGTGCAGTTCCAGTTCGCCCACTGCCGGGTGCAGGAACCGCTTCACGCCGACGTGCCTGACCCCGATCTCGTGCTCTTCCCAGAGCCGGCGAAACTCCTCGCTGCCGTCCAGCAGGGCGCGCACGAGGCTTCCAGCCCGCGACTTGTCGCCGTCGACGGCATGGACGGACCGCAGCATCGCCGCCAGCACCCGGCTGTGGTTGGCGCGCGTCGCCTCGTCGGCGTACAGGTCCCGGTCGCCCCCGCGGAGGAACCATCGGTAGGCGGCGCTTCGCTCCAGCCCCTCGAAGCTCGTCAGGTCGCCCTCGAAGGCGATGTCCAGCGGCGTCTGCAGCAAGGTCTCGCCGAGGCGGTTCATCACTTGGGCAGGGGTGTCACCCAGCCGGTCCATGATCCGCAGCAGGCCAGGGTTCACGTGGTCGCCACCGCTGGTCCTCGGTGGCACGCCGTGGCCCGCGAGCACGTAGAGGTGGTCGCGTTCGTCCAGCGTCAACCGGAGTGCCCGCGCTATCGCGGCCAGCATCTCGGTCGACGGTTGGGGACCGCGGCCGCCTTCGAGCCGGCTGTAGTAATCCGTGGACATCACGGCGAGCGCAGCGACCTCTTCGCGCCGCAGGCCCGGAGTACGGCGCCGGCGGCCGCGTGGCAGGCCGATGTCCTCGGGCTGCAGCGCCTCGCGGCGTTTGCGCAGGAAGTCCGACAGTTCCCCGTAGTCCATGACTCCATTGTTCAGCAGCCCGCCGAGTTAGCCACTGCTTGTCAAGCAGTGGCTGAACCGAGCCTGGTTGCCCGGCTCTGATCGATCGAGGCTGGAGCCATGAAAACCACAGGGAACACGATCTTCATCACCGGCGGTACTTCGGGGCTCGGCCTGGGCCTGGCGCTAAGGTTCCACGCGCTCGGCAACAAGGTGATCGTCGGCGGTCGCCGCAAGGAGCTGCTCGACCAGATCGCCGCCGAGCACGAAGGCATCGGCACGGTCGTCCTCGACGTCGACGACCCGGCCTCGATCGAGGCGGCGTACAACGAGGTCACCACCCGCTACCCCGACCTGAACGCCCTGCTCACGATGAGCGGCATCATGCGTCCGGAGAACCTGCTCGATCCCGGCCACCTCGGCACGGCGGAGGCGACCATCACCACGAACCTGCTCGGCACGATCCGTACCGTCGCCCAGTTCACGCCGTACCTGGTGACGAAGCAGGACGCCACGATCCTCACGGTCTCGTCAGGCCTCGCGTTCACTCCACTGGCGCTGACGGCGACCTACAACGCGACGAAGGCCGCCATCCACAGCTACACGCAGAGCCTGCGACTCCAGCTGGCCGGCACCGGCGTCCAGGTGATCGAGCTGATCCCGCCGCACGTCGCGACCACCCTGATGGGCCAGCAGGACGCCCCGACGGCGATGCCGGTCGAAGACTTCCTGACCGAGACGATGGACATCCTCCGCGACCACCCCGACGTCGCGGAGGTCACCGTCCAACGAGTCGGCTTCCTCCGCAACGCCGAACGCGAGAACCGCCTACCGGAAACCATCGCGGCCCTCAACAGCCACTAGTCCGCCAGCGCTTGCTCGATCCGTTCGACCTTGGCAGTGAGCTGGCCGGTGTAGCCGGGGCGGATGTCGGCCTTCAGGACCAGGCTGACCCGGGGTGAGACGGCGGTGACCGCCTCGACGGCCTGCTTCACCACCGCCATCACCTCGTCCCACTCCCCCTCGATATTGGTGAACATCGCGTTGGTCTCGTTCGGCAGGCCGGAGGCGCGAACGATCCGGACCGCCTCGGCGACCGCCTCGCTCACGCCGCCGGTCTCGTCCCCGGCAGCCGGGCTGATGCTGAATGCAACGATCATGCAGCCCAGCCTAGATGTCGTCCTGCAACCTGCCTGCTGCTTCCTCTTCGGCTCGGCGTTCGGCGCCGGTGGTGGTCAGCAGGACCTTCTCCTTGATGAAGAGGACGGCGATCAGCGCGAGCACCGCGAACGGCACCGACATCATGAACAGGTCGGCGGTGGCATCGCCGTACGCGTTCTCGACGACCGTCCGCGCCTGCTCGGGCAGGTCCGCGATGTTCGGCACCGTGCCGCCGCCACCGGACGAGGAGCCGCCTGGGTTCAGCGTCTCGGTGACCTTGTTGGCCAGGATCGCCCCGAGCACGCTGACGCCGATCGTGCCGCCCATACTGCGGAAGAAGCTCACCGCCGACGTCGCGGCACCCAACTCCCGCGCCGGTACGTCGTTCTGCGCGGCGAGCACCAGGTTCTGCATCACCAGGCCGATGCCGACGCCGAGCACCACCATGAAGGTCCACAGCATGTACTTCGATGTGTGCGCGTCGATCGTGCCGAACAGCGCCAGCCCGATCGGCAGCAGCACACTGCCCAGTACCAGGTAGATCTTCCACTTGCCGTACTTCGTGATCAGGCCACCCGCGATGGTGGAGGCGACCATCATGCCGAGGATCAGCGGCAGGCTCATCAGCCCGGCCTTGGTCGGCGAGTAGCCCTGCGCGATCTGGAAGTACTGCGCCAGGAACACCGACCCACCGAACATCGCCAGACCGACCAGCGCGCTCGCGATGATCGACAGCGTCACCGTGCGATTGCGGAACAGGTCCATCGGGATGATCGGCTCCGGGTGCCGGCGCTCGACCAGAACGGCTGCCACCAAGGCCGCCACGGCCGCACCCACCAGCAGGAAGCTCCAGCCGGAGGCCCACTCGAACTTGTTGCCCGCGAACGAGGACCAGACGAGCAGCGTGCTCACCCCGGCGGTGATCAGGAACGCACCCCACCAGTCGATCTTCACCTCACGCCGTACGGTCGGCAGCTTCAGCGTCCGTTGCAGCAGGACGATCGCGGCCAGCACGAACGGCACGCCGACCAGGAAGCACGCCCGCCAGCCCAGCGGCGAATCGACCAGGAAGCCACCCAGGAGCGGCCCGCCGACAGTCGCCGACGCGAAGATGGCGCCGAAGATCCCGGAGTACCGGCCGAGCTCGCGCGGCGGGATGATGGCCGCCATCACGATCTGCACCAGCGCCGTCAGACCACCGGCGCCCAATCCCTGCAGCACCCGGCTGCCGAGCAGTACTTCGATGTTCGGGGCGAACCCGGCCACCAGCGAGCCGACCACGAAGAAGCTCAGCGACAACTGGACCAGCAGCTTGTTGTTGTAGAGGTCGGCGAGCTTGCCCCACAAGGGCACGGTGGCCGTCATCGTCAGCAGTTCGAGGGTGACCACCCAGGTGTACGACGACTGGCTCGCGCCGAGGTCGTGGATGATCCGCGGCAACGCGGTCGAGACGACCGTACCGGCCAGGATCGCGACGAACATGCCCATCATCAGGCCGGAGATGGCCTGGATCGTCTGTCGCGGCGTCAATGCCGCGGCAGACGTGGTCTCCTCGGCCGAAGTCGTCGTCATCAAGACCCTTTCTGTACGTCCGGACCCGGCGCGAACTCCGGGTCGATGCCTTGGGCAAGTAGTTGGAACGCCTGGTCGACCAGCTCGGCGGGCGGCCGGTCCGGGGTCTGCTTGTGCAGCTCCATCGCGACCCGGCAGGCGGCGCCGGCCGTGCTGACGACGAGCATCGCCCGGAGTGGATCGCCGATCCGCTCGGCCAGCGCGGCGGACATCTGCCGCTCGTCGTCGAGGCTCGACAACATCAAGTGGTAAAGCAGATTCGGCGCGCCCATGATCAGCTCACCGCGCCGCGACAACTCACCTTCGCTGATTAGGTCGCGCAGCACCGCGTGCACGATCAGCCACATCGTCGTCAACGGCGACTGGTCGGCCGGCGCCGTCCGGATCCGCTCCAGCGCACTGGCCAGATGCTCCGGATCGCGGCCGAGGATGGCGTGCTCCTTGTGCGAGAAGTAGTTGAAGAAGGTCCGCACCGAGACGTCGGCCGCCTCGCTGATCTCCTCGACCGTGACGTTGTCCGGCCCCTTCTCCAGCGCCAGCCGGAGCGCCGCCGCGGTCAGTGCCGCGCGGGTCTCCCGCTTCTTCCGCTCCCGCCGGCCAGGCGCGGCGGTCTCCTCGATCTCCATCACGCCTCAACCGTACTCAAACTTGCAGTTAGTGCAAATTACTATTGGTGCAACTTTGCAGAACTGCATGAAAGGGCACGTGACGCTGGTCACCAGGGCTGCTACGGAAGGCATTCGAGCGGCTACGGTGCGTCGATGCGCCTTTTGGAGACTGACCCGTCCATTATGTCCCGCCGCCGGTTCGCCGGCCTGACCGCCTTCACCTCCGCCGCCGCCCTCGGCCTCACCCGGATCAGCACCGCCCGCGCCGCCGCCTCACCGGCCAAGCGCGACTTCGTCCCCGCCGTAGTGGTCGGCACCGGATACGGCTCGTCCGTCACCGCCCTGCGCCTCGGCGAGGCCGGCATCACCACGACGATGCTCGAGCTGGGCCAGTTGTGGAACAAACCCGGCAAGGACGGCAAGATCTTCTGCTCGACCCTGAACCCCGACTCCCGCTCGATGTGGTTCAGCCGCCGCACCAAAGCCCCGCTCGACACCTTCCTGTGGCTCGACGTGGTCAACCGCGACATCGGTACGCCGTACGCCGGCGTGCTCGACCGGATCGACTTCCCCAACATGGGCGTCTACGTCGGCCGTGGCGTCGGCGGCGGCTCGCTCGTCAACGGCGGGATGGCGCCGACCCCGAAGCGCGCGTACTTCGAGAAGATGCTGCCGCGCGTCGACGCCGGCCAGATGTACAAGCGGTACTTCCCGCTCGCCAACAGGATGCTCGGCGTGAACACGATCGACCCGCGCTACCTCGAGCAGACCCCGGTCTACCGCTATGCGCGCGTGTCCCGCCGGCACGCGCACCAGGCCGGGTTCAAGACGACCGTGATCCCGAACGTCTACGACTTCCGTTATCTGCAACGCGAAGAGCGCCGGCAGGTGCCGAGGTCCGCGCTGGCCGGCGAGGTCATCTACGGCAACAACCACGGCAAACAGAGCCTCGACAAGACCTACCTAGCGGACGCGGTCGGCACCGGCAACGTGACGATCCAGACCCTCACCCGGGTCACCGCGATCCGCCAGGACAAGACCGGGTACGTACTGACCATCGAGCGAATCGATGCCTCCGGCAAGGTTCTGCGCCGCAGCGAGCTGGGCTGCCAACACCTCTTCCTCGGCGCCGGCAGCATCGGTACCACCGAACTCCTGCTCAGGGCCCGCGAAACCGACGCCCTGCCCAACCTCTCCGCGACGATCGGCACCGGCTGGGGCAGCAACGGCAACGTGATGACGTCCCGCGCCAACCACCTGTGGGACCCGACCGGCTTGCTCCAGTCGACGATCCCGACGCTTGCCATCGACAACTGGAACGACCCGATCCACCCGGCCTTCGCGGAGATCGCGCCGTTGCCGATCGGCATCGAGACCTGGGCCAGCCTCTACCTGGCGATCACGGCCAGCCCCGAGCGCGGCCGGTTCAGCTACAACTCTTCAACCGATCGAGCCGAGCTGCACTGGGGTGCGACGCAGAGCGACCCGTCGATCGCGACGGCCCGGGCGCTGTTCGACCGGATCAACCGCGCGATCGGTACGACGTACCGGCACGATCTGTTCGGCCGCAACCGGGAGTTCGCGGCCGACTTCTGCTATCACCCGCTCGGTGGTTGCGTGCTGGGCAAGGCAACCGACGACTACGGCCGGGTCCGCGGCTACCGCAACCTCTACGTGACGGACGGTTCACTCATCCCCGGCTCGATCGGCGTCAACCCGTTCGTCACCATCACGGCCCTCGCCGAACGCAACATCGCCCGGGTGATCGCCACCGACCTGCGGACCTGACGACCTCGCCACGGCCGCCTGACGAGATCACCACCGACCGGTCGTGACCGGGTTATACGCTCGGGCCTCATGACCTCGACTGCCACGGATCTGGCCCCCACCGGCGTACTGCGCGCCTCGATCAACCTGGGTAATCCGGTGCTCGCCCAGGGCACCCCGTCGGAGCCGACTGGGATCACAGTCGACCTCGCTCGGGAGATCGCGGCGCGCCTCGGCGTGCCGGTGGAGTTCCTGTGCTTCGACGCGGCGCGGAAGTCGTTCGAGGCGATGACGTCCGGTGCGGCGGACCTCTGCTTCCTGGCCATCGACCCGGCGCGGGAGGCAGAGGTCGCCTTCACCGCGCCGTACGTCGTCATCGAAGGCGTCTACGCCGTGCCGCGGGACTCGCCGCTCAAGACGGTCGCCGACGTGGACAGCCCGGGCGTGCGGATCGGTGTGAAGCAGGGGTCGGCGTACGACCTCTATCTGACCCGCACCCTGCAGCACGCGACAGTGGTCCGCGGTGTTGAAGGTACGGACGTCTTCCGGGCAGAGTCTTTGGAGGCAGCCGCCGGCATTCGGCAGCCGATCACGGCCTTTGTCGAGGCGAACGACGACGTCCGGCTGATCGAGGAGCGGTTCATGCAGATCCAGCAGGCGGTCGGTACGACGAAGAACCGGCAGCCGGAGACCGTTCAGTTCCTCAGCGAGCTGGTCGAGGAGTTGAAGGCGAGCGGGTTCGTGGCCGAGTCGCTCAAGCGGGCCGGTCAGTCCGACGCCACGGTCGCACCCTAGGGATCCACGCGGGGACGGCCTTGCAGTACTCGTCGTACTGGGGGCCGTAGCGCTCACGTAGTACGGGCTCTTCGTACCACCGCACGAAGGACGCCATCGTCGCCCAAGCGGCGATCGCGTAGCCGAGCAGAGCCAGGTCGAGGAAGAGCAGTGCCTGGCCCAGGATGATCGCCACCACGCCGACGTACATGGGATTGCGGACGAAGCGGAAGTCGCCGCCGATCACCAGGCGCTCGGTCGGGGCGATCGGCGCGGGGGTGCCGTGACCCTCGCGCACGAAGCGGATGAAGGCGCGCACTACGACGAGCAGGCCCGCGATGATCAGCAGGGCTGCCGGCCAGAAGGCCGGATCCTCCCAGCCGCTGATCCACCACGGGATCAGCCCGGCGACCACGCACGGTGCGGCGAAGAAGAACAGCGTGCTGCCGAGCGCCGCCTTAATCATTGGCGAGCCTCGCGATGACGCGATCGGAGAGATCGCAGAAGGTCTGCAGCTCGGCCGGCGTGAGGTCGGCGAACCAGTCCGCGACCGCCGCGAAGTCACCGGCGTCCCTCTCCTTCCAGAAGGCCGCGCTGTGATTAGTTGCTGAGAGCAACTTGCGGCGCTTGTCGGCCGGGTCCGGCTCGACCTGCAGGAGATCCTTGCGGACCAGGGCGGCGACGATCTGGGCGACGTTCTGATGAGTACTGCCGAGGGCTGCCGCGGCTTCGGCCAGCGATGGCTTGCCGGCTGCCACGACAACGGTGATCAACGCGGCCTGCTGGGTGGTCAGGCCGTCCTCGCGGAGTCGCTCGTCCATCGCGTAGCGCAGTCGCTGCGCCAGCGTGAGCGTGGTCCTGAAGGCCCGGATCGACGGCTCGAGCGCCGAGTCCGGGCCGATCCCCAGCAGGTCTTCGGTCTTGTCGCGCGGTGACATAGGCAATATATTACCTATCATTGTCCGAAGGGGGCAAGACCGTGATCTGCTTACTGCCGCACTGCGCCTACCTGTCCGAGACCTCGCGGATGCTCGAGCTCCACCGCGCTCTGACCGAGCTCGGCGTCCCGGTCCGCGTCGCCACCCATGGCGGTCCGCACGAACGCCTGCTCGCCGGGGTCCCGTACGACGTATTGGGTCCTGGCCTGTCGCCGGGGCGGGCGGCGCGCTTCGTCGGATCGGCTGTGGGGCTTGGGGATCCGGGGCAGAGCATGTACGACGATGAGGAGATCCGGTCGTATGTGCTGGCGGAGGCCGAGTACTTCCGGGCACAGGGGATCAGCGTCGTGGTTACCGGTTTTACGCTGACCTCATTACTGTCGTCGCGGCTGTCCGGAGTACGGGTGGTGACCGAGCATGCGGGGAGCTTCGTGCCGCCGGTGTTCGAGCGGCACCTTCCGCCGGACCGGAAGCCGGGCGAGATGGACGCCTATTGCTCCGGCTTCAACCGGGTCGCCGATTCCCTTGGCATACAAGGCATTCCCAGCCTGGCGGCGCTGCTGTTGGGCGACCTCTCGCTGGTACCGGAGGTCGCCGAAGTCTTGGGTCTCTCCGCCGCCGAGCTGGCCGCCTGGGATCCGGCCCGCGATCCCGGCTACCGCCCGAACTCCCGGCTGGCCGCCGTCGGCCCGCTCTTCGCGCACCTCGACATCCCACTCCCCGATCGAGTCCAGAGGTTCCTCAACCAGCCCGGCCCGATCATCTACCTCGCGATGACCTCGACTCCAGCTGAACAGGTCCGCGCCGCGATCGCCGCGCTCAGCACCCTCGACGCCCGCATCCTCGTCGCCGGAACCATCCATGACCTGACCGACCTGGCGACCGGCCGCATCTTGATCGAAGGCATCCTCCCCAGCCACCTGGTCATGCCCCAGGTCGACCTCGCCGTCACCACCGGCGGCCAAGGCAGCGTTCAGACCGCGATGGCCAGCGGCACACCACTCCTCGGCATCCCGCTGCATCCGGAGCAGGCCCTCAACGTCGCCCTGGTCGAGCGCCTCGGCGCCGCCCGGCGCGCATCCCCCACCGACGACCTCGCCACCCTGGCCGCGCAGATGCTCGCCGACAAGTCGCACGCAGCCGCGGCCGAACGCATCCAGAAGCTGTACGCCGCCGTCGACGGCCCAGCCGAGGCCGCCGAACTCATCGCCGCGGTGAGCTGACTCACCCGCCCTGGATATACATAGCATTCCTATGTATAGTTGTCTTACGTGATCGCTTCGACAGATCTTTCTCAGCTCGGGGTCGACGTCGTCGTCGCCTCGGCGCGGTTGACCCGGCTGGCCAGCCGGGATGTGAGCGCGTTGCCGCATGCGGCGATGCGGCTGATGGGCCGGCTCGACGAGCTCGGGCCGACCCGGATCAGCGAGCTCGCCAAGGCGGACCGGTGTTCCCAGCCGACGATGTCCAACCTGGTCCAGCGCCAGGAGGAGAACGGCTGGGTACGCCGGGAGCCCGACCCCGCCGACTCCCGCGCCAGCCTGATCAGCCTCACCCCGGCGGGCCGCGCCGAGCTCGACCGCGCCCGCCACGAAGCCGGCGAGGCCATTGCCGCCCGGCTCCGATTGCTGGCGCCTGAAGACATTGAAACCCTTCGGGCGGCGGTCACCGTCATCCACCGAATTCTCAAGCCCTCGGAGGAGAGCAACCGGTGAGCAACTCATTCCTGAAGCAACCCAAGTCCGTCTGGGCGGTCGCGTTCGCGTGTGTGATCGCGTTCATGGGCATCGGTCTGGTCGACCCGATCCTCAAGCCGATCGCCGAGCAACTGCACGCGAGCCCGTCCCAGGTGTCGCTGCTCTTCACCAGCTACATGGCGGTGATCGGCGTCGCGATGCTGATCACCGGCGCGGTCTCCAGCCGGATCGGCGCCAAGCGCACACTGCTGATCGGCCTGGCCATCATCGTCGTCTTCAGCGCGTTGGCCGGCCTGTCCAACTCGATCGGCATGATCGTTGCGTTCCGCGCGGGCTGGGGTCTGGGCAACGCCCTCTTCATCGCCACCGCGCTGGCCACCATCGTCAACTCCGCCAGCGGTTCCGTCGCCCAGGCGATCATCCTGTACGAAGCGGCGCTCGGCGTCGGTATCGCGGCCGGCCCGCTCGTCGGCGGTGAGCTCGGCACGATCTCCTGGCGTGGACCGTTCTTCGGCGTCGCGGTACTGATGACGATCGCGCTCGCTGCCACGGCGTTCCTGCTGCCCGCTTCGCCGCCCGCTCCCCGGCGTACGTCGATCATCGAACCGCTGAAAGCACTACGGCACCGGTCGCTCGCCACCGTCGCGGTCACCGCGCTGCTCTACAACTTCGGCTTCTTCACCCTGCTCGCGTTCACCCCGTTCCCGTTGGGCATGTCGGCCCGCCAGATCGGCCTGATCTTCTTCGGCTGGGGCATCGGCCTCGCCCTCACCTCGGTCTTCGCCGCACCCCGCCTGCAACGCCGCTTCGGCACCCTGCCCGTCGTGATGACGTCACTCCTCCTGTTCGCCGCGGACCTGGCCCTCATGGGCCTCTACGCCCACCACCCGCCGGTACTGGCCGTAGGCGTAATCGTCGCCGGCCTCTTCCTGGGAGTGAATAACACCCTCATCACCGAAGCAGTCATGGCAGCCGCCCCCGTCGAACGCGGCACCGCCTCCGCCGCCTACAGCTTCGTCCGCTTCTCCGGCGGCGCCGTAGCCCCGTGGCTCGCAGGCAAACTAGGCGAAGAAATCAACGTCCAGATCCCCTTCTGGGTAGGCGCTTTCGCAGTACTACTCGCAGTAGGCGTCCTGGCCACCGGCTGGAAACCCCTAGCCCACCTCCGCACCCCCACCCCCCACTCCGAATCCGAAGCCACCACCCTCACCACCGCCGACGCCTGATCACTCGCGGCCGCCGAGCAGGCTGAGGGGTGGTGGCTTGGTTGCTAGCCAGGTGGTGACGGCGGCGGTCGCTCCGACGACGGCCAGGGAGCTACTGAGGATCAAGGCCAAGAGGTGCCAAGGGATGGCTACTACGGCGGTGCCGTAGGTGTTGGCGGTGCCGGTTGCGATGCCGGCTAGGGCGGCGGCGGCGACCAGGCAGCCTAGGAGTATGCCGACTAGGACGACTGTCAGGGATTCGAGCAGGGCGACCAGGAGGACTTGGGGTCTGGTCAGGCCGGCCATTCTGGCTAGGGCGAACTCGCGGCGGCGGTCGGCGGCGGCCATGACGATCGCGTTGACGACGGCGACTGCGGCGTAGATGCCGGCCAGGCCCATCAGTACGGCGAAGATGCCGGTGTTGCCGCGTTGCTGGGCCTGACCGCGAGCTTCTGCCCAGTCGGCCACTGAGCTGCCACCCAGCCGTCGGGTAGCTGCCGCATGGTCGGTGCCGTTGGCAAGTTTCACCAGGGTCTCGGTGCGGCCGGACGGTGTCAGGGCGCGGGGGACGAAGAAGTTGTCGCCGACGTCGAGGGTCTCGGGTAGGACGGCGACCACCGTCAGCTTCGCGGGGCGGCCCTGGATTGTTGCCGCAAGCACCGATCCCAGCCGGTAGCCCTCGGCGCTCATGCCTGGGCCGATCGCGATCGTCGCGCCGGTCAGCCGGTCGAGTGAGCCCTTGCGAGGGCGGAGCTTGTGGGTGCGCTGCCAGGCGGCCGGGTCGATGCCGATCGCCTCGGAGTACGTGGTCCTGCGGTTGTGGCGGACGGTGATCGGCACGCTCGTCTGTGGCGACGCGACGGCGATGTCCGCGGCGGGTGGGACCTCACCAGGCACTACGAGGTCCGCGGTGATCAGTTGGCGCTGCTCCTCGCCGACCGCCTTGGCGAGTGACCCGAAGGTCCCCCATAGGCCGAGCAGCAAGCCGACCAGGACGATCAGCGGTGCAGCCGTGGCCGCACTTCGGCGTACGGCATGGAGGACGTTGGCGCGGGCCAGGTCGGCGACCACGCTTCCGCGCAGTACGAGCGCGGGAAGCCGGCCGACCCACGGTACGACGATCGGACTCAGCTGGCTCAGCGCCACCGAACCGCTGACCATCACCAGCAACGCGATGGTCAACCCAGCGACCAGATCACCGGCCGCCTGAGCGATGGCCACCAGCGCCGCCGTCGACGCCGCCGCCGACAACCCCCAGAACCACCGCCAGCCGGTCATCACCGGCCTGCCCTCCGGGAGGTCCGACAACGCCTCCAACGCGCTGATCCGCGACGCCCGCCAGGCTGCGGCGAACACACCCACCACGGCTGTACTCACGCCGACGATCGCAGCGGCGTACAGGGCTCCCGGATCCCAAGGTGCGGTGAACCACTGCGGCAACATCCCCAAGGAAACAAGGAGTTTCGACTGCACGAAGGTGCCCAGCAGACCAACCGGTACGCCGACCGCCGTCCCCACCAGCCCGAGCAGTACCGCCTCACCGAGAAGCATCATCCGAAGGCTGCCGCGTTGCGCGCCGACCAGTCGCAGCAACGCGAGCTCTCGCCGCCGCTGGACAACGGTGAAGCCGAACGTCGTACTGACGATGAACACGGTCAGGAAGGCCGCCAGCATCACCGCCATCCCCAGCAACGTCGCCGCACCCGAGTACCCGTCGCGGATGTGCGCCCGCTCGACTCCCGTCAGCCCAGCCGGTAGTACAGGCCGGTCCGTCGCCGCCATCACCTGCAGCGCCGACTGCACCAGTCCCGCACCGAGCGCCACCGCAACCACCGCCCCGGCGAACAACTGCCACCGGTCACGAACCGCACCCCAGGAAATCCTCAGCACGACGACCACTCAACCGCCCGGCGCGCTCGAACACCCTCCCCCGAACGCCCGTCCCCGGTAGCGCCCGCGCGACCGCGACCATACCAAACAGTATGGTATGGTCCCTGCATGGTGGCTCAGAAGGAGTGGCTCGAGGCTGGGTTGAAGGTGCTGGCGAGCGAGGGGTCGCCGGCGTTGACGATCGAGCGACTCACCAGCGAGCTGGGGTTGAGCAAAGGGTCGTACTATCACCATTTCAAAGGGGCGGGCGGCTTTCGGACCGCCTTGCTCGAGTACTTCGAGAAGCGGTTCACCACGCGGTTGATCGATACCGTGGAGCAGCGGCCCGAGGCCGATGCGGCGACCAAGCTGACCCAGTTGATGGAGCTGGTGCTGGCCGACGCGGATCACGTCCGGCTCGAGATCGCCGTCCGGGCCTGGGCTCTGCAGGATCCCGAGGCGAGAGCCGCGCAGGAGCGGGTCGACCACGCCAGGACCGCTTATCTACAAGAGCTTTGCCGCGGGATCAATGCGGTCAAGGAGCCCGAGCACCTCGCCCGGTTGCTCTACCTGATCCTGATCGGTGCCGAGCAGGTCGTACCACCGGTCCCGGCGACCGAGTTGCGCGCGCTGTACGCGACCACGTTGACCCTGGCGACCGGCAAACCGTTCCTCACCTAAGGAGCCCGCCATGCCGACGTACACCGATCTCCCCGAACTAGCCGATCTCCTGCCCGAAGCCGACGTCATCGACGTGAAGACGGCGATCGGGCCGGTGACGCTACGCGAGTTCACGGCCGGCGCCCTGAGCCTCGAGTCCCGGGCGGGACAAGCACTCTTCGCACTCCGGGTCCCAGTGGCCAAGCTGATGCGACTCCAGATGACCGGCATGCCTTCCAGGACAAGACTCCGGCCCGAAGACGTCAGCTTCACCCCAGGCGACCAGCTCGCCTTCTTCACGGTCGACCGCGGCGAGGAAGAGCACTACCTCCTGCTGAAGGTCACCGACAACCACCTGTTCGCCTACCTCGCGATCATCGTCGACGACTCGGGGCCGGTCCGCGCTTTCAAGGTCGTCACTCTCGTCCACTACCTCCGCGGCGCCGGCCGCCTTTATTACAACCTGATCCGCCCCTTCCACCACGTCGCCATCCGCTTCATGTGCCGCTCGGGCGTCAACTACCGCAGGTGAGTCAGCAGGGCGGTGAAGTCCGCGTGGTTGTAGGGGCGGGCACCGATCAATGACTGGAGCAGGATGCCGTCGAGGGCTGCTACCAGCAGGCTCGCTTTCTGTGGGTTCGTGGTGAAGTTGCGCGCGATCTGAGTGAGAGGCTCGAGCCAGGCAGCAGCGGCTTCGCGGAGGGCGGGGCGGCGGGCGGCCAGGAGATACAGCTCGTACTCCGCCAGCGTCCGGCCTCGTCGATAGACCAAGCAGTGCTCGATCAACCGCGCCAGCTCGTCGGCCGGGCGAGCGCCCATCTCGTTGACGCGCTCATGGAGTTCGGCTGCCAGGTCGTCGGCCGCCCAGGTCAGCGCCGCCACGAGCAGGTCGTCGAGCGAGGTGAAGTGGTAGGTCGTCGACGCCAGCGAGACCCCGGCCTCGGCGGCCACCGCTCGATGGCTGACCCCGGCGACACCTTCCCGCTCGATCACGGCCAGCGTCGCCGTCAACAACTCCACTCGCCGCGCTCGCCCCCGTACGCGCCGCCCGTCAGCAACCTTCACCAGCACGCCCTCCTGACCTGCTCGAACAGCAAACTAACAGGACAGACGTACTGATTGTTTTTCACCCCCGGAATCGGCTGGATCCGCTCCGGAGGCGGCCTACGCTTCTTGTCGTGACTGACCCCCAGCAGCCCACAGCCACTCCCCCGAACGCCCCGATCAGCACCGCCATGCGGCGTGCGCTGAAGCGGGCCGACGACGGCAAGACGCTCGACCCGGCGGAGGTCGAGGTACTGCTGTCCGCCTCCGGCCCCGCCCTCGAGCAGCTGATGTCGACCGCCGCGCGGGTACGTGACCAAGGACTGGCCGACGCGGGCCGGAGTGGGATCATCACCTACTCCAAGAAGGTGTTCATCCCGCTGACCCGGTTGTGCCGGGACCGCTGCCACTACTGCACGTTCGCGACGACGCCGGGGCGCGTTCATTCGCCGTACCTGAGTCCGGACGAGGTGCTGGAGATCGCCCGCCAAGGCGCCGCTCTCGGCTGCAAGGAAGCGCTCTTCACGCTCGGCGACGCCCCCGAGGACCGCTGGGACGCCGCCAAGAAGTGGCTCGAGGAAGCCGGCTACGACAGCACCCTCGACTACGTACGGGCGATGTCGATCCGGGTGCTCGAGGAGACCGGCCTGCTCCCGCACCTCAACCCGGGCGTCATGTCCTGGCAGAACCTGCAGCGGCTCAAGCCGGTCGCGCCGAGCATGGGGATGATGCTCGAGACCACCTCGCGGCGGCTGTTCGAGGAGAAGGGGCAGCCGCACTTCGGTTCGCCCGACAAGGACCCGGCGATCCGGTTGCGGGTGCTGGAGGATGCGGGCCGGTCCAACGTGCCGTTCACGACCGGGCTGTTGATCGGCATCGGGGAGAACCTCGAGGAGCGCGCCGACTCGATCTTCGCGCTGCGGAAGATCGCGCGTCAGTACGGCGGTATCCAGGAAGTCATCATCCAGGGCTTCCGGGTGAAGCCGGACACGGCGATGCGCAACGACGCCGACGTACCGCTGGACGAGTGGCTGGCCGCGATCGCGGTCACCCGGGTGGTACTCGGTCCGCGGATGCGGGTCCAGGCTCCGCCGAACCTGGTCGACCTGGCCGAGGCGCGGTTGCTGCTCGACGCGGGTGTCGACGACTTCGGTGGCGTCTCGCCGCTGACCCCGGATCACGTGAACCCCGAGCGCCCCTGGCCGCAGATCGACGACCTGGCCAAGGTCACCGCCGATGCTGGCTTCACATTGCGCGAACGGCTTACCGCGCACCCGGAGTACCTGCGGGAGCCGTGGCTCGACCCGCGCCTCATCTCGCACGTCGAAGCCCTCGTGGACCCCGAGACCGGCCTAGCCAACGAAGACGCCTTCCCGAAGGGCCTCCCCTGGCAAGAGCCCGACGGCGGCTGGGACAGCGTCGGCCGCACCGACCTCCACACCGCCATCGACACCGAAGGCCGTCGCACCGAAACCCGCTCCGACTTCGACGCCGCCTACGGCGACTGGGACGTCCTACGTGAGGATGTCGCCGCTCGTCGCGCTGGTGAATCTGCAAACGGCGTGAGCGCGCCGGAGCGGATTGCTGCTGAGACGAAGGCGGCGCTGGCTGCTGCTGAGCGGGATCCGGCGGGGTTGTCCGATGCGCAGGCCTTGACGTTGATGACTGCTACTGGGCCGGCGTTGGATCAGTTGGCGCGGATTGCGGATGATCTGCGGAAGGCTGTTGTCGGGGACGACGTGACCTACGTGGTGAACCGGAACATCAACTTCACCAACGTCTGTTACACCGGGTGCCGGTTCTGTGCGTTTGCGCAGCGGCGGACGGATGCCGACGCCTACTCGCTCTCGATGGACGAGGTCGCCCAGCGGGCCGAAGAGGCGTGGGTGATCGGCGCGACCGAGGTCTGCATGCAGGGCGGCATCCACCCCGACCTCCCCGGTACGGCGTACGCGGACCTCGTCCGAGCCGTCAAAGAGCGCGTCCCCGAGATGCACGTCCACGCCTACTCGCCGATGGAGATCGTCAACGGCTCGGTCCGTACCGGCCTGTCGATCGAGGACTTCCTGATCTCCGTCAAGGAGGCCGGCCTGGGCAGCATCCCCGGTACCGCCGCCGAGATCCTCGACGACGACGTGCGCTGGATCCTCACCAAGGGAAAGTTGCCGACGGCAAGCTGGATCGAGGTGATCACCACCGCGCACAAGGTCGGCCTGCCGTCCAGCTCGACGATGATGTACGGCCACGTCGACGCCCCGCACCACTGGGTCCAGCACCTGCGTACGATCGCGGCCGTCCAGGACGAGACCGGCGGCTTCACCGAGTTCGTGCTGCTGCCGTTCATCCACACCAACTCGCCGATCTACCTGGCCGGCGTGGCCCGCCCCGGTCCGACCTACGACGAGAACCGCGCGGTGCACGCGATGTCGCGGATCATGCTGCACGGCCGGATCGACAACATCCAGTGCTCCTGGGTCAAACTCGGCACCGACGGCTGCGTCGACGTCCTGAACGGCGGCGTCAACGACATCGGCGGCACTCTGATGGAGGAGACCATCAGCCGGATGGCCGGCTCCAAGCACGGCTCCCGCAAGTCCATCGAGGAGCTCACCCAGATGGCCACCGCCGCCGGCCGCCCCGCCCGCCAGCGCACCACCACCTACGGCGAGGTCCCCCAGACCTCGCACACGGCGCTCGAACTGGCCTGACAACTCACCGGGTGGCGTCGAGATCGACGGCGGTGCGATTCCGCCGCTTGGCGCCGACCCGGTGGCCGAGGGTGATCAGCCCGAAGCCGACCAGGTAGATGCCGGCCGTGACGGCCAGGTAGTCGAGCGGCAGCTTGTCCGGATCGGCGGAGAACGCCTGGGTGCTGTCGCCAACCCAGGACCGCAGCAGGTACAGGGTCTGGAATGTGAACGAGTAGCCGAAGATCGCGATGTAGGCGACGTACGCCGCCAGCCGGTTCCTCACGAAGAAGCCGAGCGGGAACGCGAACAGTACGGTGATGATGGCAACCATGATGATCCCCTCCAAAGAGTCGAGCTGACTCCTTCAAGGTGCCGCCCGGACCACCGTCACCACATCGGTGCCATCGCCGGACTCCGCTCATCCCAGACCCGTAAGTGCTGGCACTGGTGCGCTGGCGACCGCCCGCCGCCATCATGAAGAGGTGTCCCGCGCCCAACGCCTGGTAGCGCTCGCGACGATCCTGTACGTCGCCGCGCTGGTCCTGCGCGAGCTGCTGGCCCTCGGCCCTGCCTCGATCGGTACGCCGGTGGAGGCGCCGGCCACGATGGCCATCCTGCTGCCCTCGCTGGCCCTCGGCTGGCTGGTGACCGTCAAGGCGCCCGGCACCCTGGTCGGCCCGGCCCTGGCCCTGACCGCGACCATGCCGGCGCTCGTCTTCACCCTCGAGGACTGGGGCGCCACCTACGGCACGAGCAGCCCTTGGCCGGGCGCACGTCTGGTCGCGATCATCAGCGCCGGCGCGTGGGCCTGGCTGTTCCTGGGATTCGCCGCCATGGTGCTGCTGTTCCCGGACGGATTGCTACCAGGCCGGCGGTGGCGATTGATCGCGCTCGCCGTGCCGCTCACTGCTCTCCTGGTGAATTTCGCCGTCTCCACCGACAGCAGTACCTTCATCGACAACAGGCTCGGCACGCCGCCCTTCACACTGCCCACGCCGGTGCGGGCCGCACTGATCGTCGTGGCCTTCGCCTCGTTCCTGGCCGCCCCGCTGGCGGCGGCATCGGGGTTGGTGGTGCGATTCCGGCGCGGTGACGAGGTCACCCGGCTGCGGCTGCGCTGGCTGATGCTGGCGGCGCTCAGCGTGCCGCTGTTGCTCGGCGGCAGCTGGGCGGCCATCGCGCTGGGTGCTCCCGGCGAATTCGCCTATGCCTGTTTCCTGATCGCGATGCTGCTGCTCGTTCCCACGGCGATCGCGGTGGCGATCCTGCGCCACGACCTGTTCGACATCGACCGGCTGCTCGGCGGTACGGTCAGCTGGCTGATCACCACGATCACCTCGGCCGCGATCTTCGCCGGCATCGTCGTTGCCGTCGACAACTTGTTTCCCGGCCGGCAGCGCGCGGGCATCGCCGGCGCGGCCTTCGTCACGGCACTTGTGCTGGTACCGCTGCACCAGTGGTTGCACCGGGCGGTCGAGCGGCTCGTCGATCCGGACCGCGCGGTGGCGCTGGCCCAGATCCGGGACTTCGTCCGCCAGGTCCGCGACGGACAGGCCGAGCCGGAGCAGGTCCAGCAGGTACTCCGCAACGCACTCGATGACCCCGGGCTCCAGCTCCTGCTGCAGCGTCCTGGCGACCAGCTGACGCCGCCCGACACCGCGATCCCTTTGCAGACAGGGGATTCGACCGTCGGCGCGCTCGTCCTCGGCAGCACGTCGGCCCGACGCGTACGCCGAGCCCGCGAGGCTGCCGTCGAGGCGCGCCTGCCGATCGAGGTGAGCCGGTTGCGGCTGGAGCTGCAGGACGCGCTGGCCGAAGTACGGGCCAGCCGGTCGCGGTTGATGTCCGAAGTGAACGCCGAGCGCCAACGGCTCGAGCGGGATCTTCACGACGGCGCCCAGCAGCAGTTGATTGCCCTGGGCATGCGGTTGCGGTCGTTGCAGCATCGGCTCGGTGGGACACATGATGACGAGATCGACGAGCTGGTCGGGACGCTGGAGCAGACGGTGGGCGAGTTGCGGCGGATCGCGCACGGGGTCCGGCCGAGTCGGCTCGACGACGGGTTGGCGGTGGCGTTGCGGCGGTTGGTACAGGACAGTTCGGTGCCGGTGGATCTCGTAGTACCGGAGCTGGAGGTCGGTGAAGGGGTGGCGACGGCGGTGTACTTCACGGTCGGCGAGGCGATCGCCAATGCGCTCAAGCACGCGCAGGCGTCCCGGATCTCGATCGAGGTCGCGATGAGCGGTCAGCGGTTGTCCGTGGTCGTCCGGGACGACGGAGTCGGGGCGCGAGTGAGGGATTCGGGTTGACCTCCTTGCGGGACCGGGTCGGGTCGGTCGGCGGTTCGCTGACGCTGTCGTCACCGCCTGGCGCGGGGACCTCGATCAGGGCGGAGATCCCGTGCGCGTCGTGATCGGTGAGGATTCCGCCTTGTTTCGTGAGGGTCTGCGTGGATTGCTGACCGAGAACGGGCATCAGGTGGTGAGCGCCGTGGCGACCGCGGACGAGCTGGTCGAGGCGGTCCGGGCGACCGAGCCCGACCTCACGATCATCGACGTCCGGATGCCGCCGACGATGACGGACGACGGCGCCCGGGCGGCCGGCGTACTGCGGGCCGAGGCGCCGGACCGGCCGATCCTGATGCTGTCGCAGCACATCGAGACCAAGCACGTGGTCGACCTGGTCGCCACCGCCGGCTTCGGCTACCTGCTCAAGGACCGGGTACTCCGCGTCGCCGACTTCCTCGACGCGATGCGACGGGTCGCCGACGGCGGCTCAGCACTCGATCCCGCGATCGTGGCCGCGTTGATGACCCCGACCCGGGCGAACGATCCACTCGCCGCCTTGTCGGCGCGCGAACGCGAAGTCCTCACCCTGGTGGCCGAAGGGCTGTCCAACGCCGCCATCGCCGCCCGGCTGGTGCTGGCCGAGCGCACGGTCGAGACCCACATGCGCAGCATCTTCCAGAAGCTCCGGATCGACGACCACCCGGACAGCCACCGACGAGTGCTCGCCGTCCTCGCGCATCTGACCAGCTGAAGCGTTTCCCGAAGTACTGGTCCCCAGATTCACAACCAGTACTTCGGGAAAAGAAACGCCGACCGTGTCGGGCGTCGGTCACCACCTCACTGGCGACCGGCGCCCCGGCGACACGGCCGGCGTCCTGCTTTGCCCCGAGAGGGCGGTTCGGCCCGAAGGAGGGAGGAACCGCGGACTCATTCCGTGACCGGCAGGGGAGGTACAGTCCGGTCGCGGACGGGAGTCGCGGTACCGCCTGGAGCCTGGTGCCAGCGACCCGTCCGTCGCCGACAACTGAACGTTGTCACGACGTAGCTGACCGCCGCCATGAGCGCGGTCAAACATTTGCATTGATCTAGCGCAGAGCGACGCTCTGTATACCGACCGTCGCTTTCCGTACCCGCCAGTAAACAAGTTGCCTACCACAACAACAATCCAACACTCAACCACCCCCGACCGGTCTGGTCCGGTAGGGGTGAAAGCAACAGGCTAGTTGCCTGCGGCAACCGTCAATTCAGCTCATCCATGAACCCAGCCATCTGCGAGCCGTTAGCTGACGACTCAGATATCACGGGCGAGACTTCGATATTCCGGTGGTAGGATAATATCGAAGCAGTCCGAAGGAGTATCGAAGTGTTGGCAGCCAAGGTCGCAGCGATCGCCGACGAGCAATGGGGTTTGGTGACGACAGCCCAGGCGCGTGCAGCCGGCGTTTCCGCGCAGTCCATGGCGCGGCTGGCGGAGGACGGCGTACTGGAACGAGTGACCCATGGCGTCTATCGGGTGGTCGGCGCCGGCTCACCGCTGGACGCTCTCCGCGCGACCTGGCTCGCCCTCGCGCCGGACCAGTTCGTCGTCGATCGCCTGCAGAATCCGGACGCGGTCCTGTCGCACCGTTCGGCCGCGAGCTACCACCAACTGGGCGACCTGGACGCCGATCGGTTCGAGTTCACCGTTGCCGTCCGCAAGCAGTCGAAGAGACCGGACGTGCGGTTCCATCGCGCGACCCTCAAGCCGAACGAGTGGCAGATCGTCAGCGGCCTGCCGGTGACGACGATCCTGAAGACCATCAGCGATCTGGCGAGGGCCCAGACCGACGGTGGACATCTGGGTGGCGTGGTCCGCGACGCAATCGCAGTGGCTTCTGTCAGTGCGGAGGAGATCAGCGAAGCTCTCGCGCCCTACGCACACCTCTATGGACAGCAACTCGGACACGGGCTCGGGTTACTGGGGAACTTCCTCGATGAGGCGGGGGTTCCCAAAGCCACCAGGCAAGCAGCAGAGCTTGTCGCGCCCAGACCGTCGCCAGCCGACGCGGCCTTGCTCCACGCGCTCGCGTTGATGGATCCACGGATCCCCAGGGATCTCCGCAACCGCGCGGCGCACATCGGCCTGTCAACGGCCGAACTGCGGCAGGTACAAACCGTACTGGGCATCACAGACGAGCCAGGTGAGGTACAGGAGGCTCTGCGCACGGCCTACGACGCTCGGGCGAGGCTGCTCCACGAGTCGAAGGACCGAGCTGACCGATGAGAGACAAGCCGTACGCCACTGCGCGCGAGTTCCGGGTCAGCGCCAACGCGCACATGAAGAAGATCGCCACCAGCTCCGGCAGACCGACGCAGGAGGTCAATCGTGAGTTCGTCATGCAACGGTTCCTCGCCCGCGTCTACCAGCTCCCGGATGCGCCCTGGGTCCTGAAGGGTGGCACTGGCCTGCTGGTACGGCTCCCGCACGCGCGGTACAGCGACGACATCGACCTGCTCTACCCCACCGAGAACATCGACCTCAGGGTGCCGGTCAACGAGATCCGTGCCGTGATGGCCCGGTCATGTGGCACTGACCATTTCCGCTTCGAGCTCCGCAAGGTCGACGAACACAGCAAGGAAGGCGCTGAGAAGGCCATCGCCAAGGTGCACGTCGTTGCCTCCATCGGGACTACGGCGTACCAGCGTTTCAGCATCGATGTCTCCGTCAAGAAGCGGCCGGTCGGGCAGGTCGACTGGATTCGGCCGACCCCGATCGTCGAACTGCCCGGCATTCCCGATCTCCCCGAGTTCGCCCTCTACCCGTTGGCCGACCAGATCGCCGACAAGGTCTGCGCGATGTACGAGACCCACCGAGACGGGACTCCCTCCACTCGGTACCACGATCTCGTCGATCTGGTCCTGATCGTCACTGGTAGCAGCGGTCTCGACGCAGCCCGCACCACCTTCGCATTGCAGGCAGAGGCAACCCACCGAGATCTTTCGCTCCCCACCAAGCTGGTTTCACCCGGTGGACAATGGCCGGCGGGCTACCACAGGGAAGCCGGTCTGGCAGGACTGTCCGCGGACCTCCATGACCTCGCAATGGCCCTCAACGTCGCCGGAGCCTGCCTTGATCCGCTACTCGGTGACGAGCTTGCCGACGGCACCTGGGACGCCACCAAGCGCCGCTGGCAGTAGCACCCGACTGACTTAGTACGGGTAGGTGTCGTCGCGGCGGGTGGGGTCCAGGTCCCAGAGGGAGAACTGGACGACCTTGTGGGATTCTTCGCCGCCGGCCGGGGTGAGGCCGACGGTGTCGTAGTCCTTGGAGCCGAGGCCGTCGAGGTAGCCGAGCAGTTCGAAGGCCGAGCGGGCGTCCTCGATGTCCTCGATCACCTCGTCGTTCTGGGCCTCGTCCGCGCGGCTGCGGACGTAGGCGACGAACGCCTCAGGATCGGTCACCACGAAGTCGTAGCGGGCCTGGTAGCTGAGCCGGATCCCGTTCTCCGGGACGATCACCTCGTCCAGGTCGTCCAGATCGCCGCGCTCGACCATCTCGCGGTAGTCGTCGGGGTCGTCGAAGTCGTCCGGCCCCAGCGGCAGGTCGTCCAGCTCGTCGGGGTCGTAGGAGTCGATGCCGAGGAAGATGTCTCCCCAGCCGCGCTCGTGGACCGCGTCGGCCAGCACCCGGGCCTGGACCCGGACGTTCTCGATCGCCGTGGTGGCCCGCAGGTCGTGCAGGTCCAGCGCGTCGGCTTGCGCCAGCAGCACCTTCGCCAGTTCGCGGGCGGCCTCGGCGGCCGATGCGGGCTCAATCGGCTCACTCATGCTGAGACGGTACAACCATCGGCACATCCACTGCCGCGCCCGGTACGCCGAAAGCGTCCACCAGCTCTCCGGCGTACGGCCGGACGACCGCGCAAAGTTCGTTCACCAGCGCCGTGATCGCCTTCGAACGGGCCCCCGACAACCGCCCGTGCTCGATGTACCAGGCCCGCTCCGCCTCGATCGTCACGAGCGCGTGCAGGTCGTACAGCTCCTTCAGCCGGTCCAGCGGAGCACCTTCCGGCGCAGCCTGTACTGCGGCCAGGAACGCCTCCGCCACCACCCGCTCCACATGCGCCCGGCCGGCCGCGATGACGTGGTCCTGGCAGCGGTTGAACACCTCGAACGCGTCCACCCCGTCGTCGATCCCACGCTTGAGCCGGCGAGCCACCCCCGCCAGCATGTGCTCCTCCCGGAAGCGCAGCATGCCGGAGTGGTACGCATCGTCCCGCAGCCCGGCGTCGGGGTCGGCCGCGTCGTTGCGGTTCGGCACCACGTCGCGCAGCCGCTCGATCAGGGCTCGCAACGCCGTCTTCTCGACCGCGATCTCGACCGCCTGGGCCGCGATGAACCGAGCGCTGCCGAGCGGGTCGAGCTTGCCGAAGGACTCCCGGTAGTTGGTCAGCAGCCCCTTGGCGACGAGCTGCAGCAACACCGTGTTGTCGCCCTCGAAGGTGGTGAACACGTCCGTGTCCGCCTTGAGCGTCCCCAGCCGGTTCTCCGCCAGGTACCCGGCGCCGCCGCACGCCTCGCGGCACATCTGGATCGTCTCGGTCGCATGCCAGGTGCCCAGCGCCTTCGTACCGGCCGCCTGCGCCTCCAGCGCGCGCTGGTCGTGGTCGTCCTTCACACCGTCGCCACCGAAAAGTCGGACGAACACCTCCACCAGCTCAGCTTGGGCGAAGTGCAGCGCATACGTGCGGGCGAGCAGCGGCAGGAGCCGGCGCTGATGCATCCGGTAGTCGAGCAGCAACGCCTCGTCCGCGCTACCGGGCGCGCCGAACTGACGGCGGCGGTCGGCGTACCGGATGGCGATCGTGAGGGCGACCTTGCTCGCGTTGATCGCGGCGCCGCCGACCGAGACACGGCCCTGGACGAGCGTGCCGAGCATGGTGAAGAAGCGCCGGTCGGGATTCTCGATCTCGCTGGTGTAGTTGCCTTCCGCATCGACCTGCGCATAGCGGTCGAGCAGCGCGGTCCGTGGCACCCTGACCTGGTCGAAGACGATCCGGCCGTTGTCGACGCCGTTCAGGCCGAGCTTGGCGCCGCAGTCGGAGAGCGTGACGCCGGGGAGTGGGTCGCCGTCTTCTGTGCGGATGGGGACGAGTAGGCAGTGCACGCCGTGGGTCTCGCCGCCGACCACGAGCTGGGCGAAGACGGCGGCCATCCTGCCGTGGCGGGCGGCGTTGCCGATGTAGTCCTTGCGCGCGGCGGGGGTCGGGGTGTGGATGACGAACTCTTCGGTCGCCGGGTCGTAGGTCGCCGTCGTACCGAGTGCTTGGACGTTGGAGCCGTGGCCGGTCTCGGTCATCGCGAAGCAGCCGAGCAGGCGGCCCTCGATCGCGTCCCTCAGGTACTCGTCGTGGTGCCGGCTCGTGCCGAGGTGCAGGATCGCGCCGGCGAACAGGCCGAACTGCACGCCCGCCTTGATCATCAGCGAGAGGTCGCCGAAGGCCAGCGTCTCGAAGCCGGCCAGGAACCCGCCCAGGTCGCCCTGGCCGCCGTACTCCTTCGGGAAGCCGCGGGCGGTGTGGCCCTCGGCGGTGATCTGCTGCATCACCGCGAGCACTTTGTCCCGGTACTCCGCTCTGCTCAGCTCCAGTCCGGCGTCGAGCAGACTGGCGTTCGCCGCCAGCCCGTCGCGGACCAGATCCCGTGCCGCCTTGTGCGGTCCGTCCAGATACTCGCGCAACCCCGTCATGCTCCAAACGTAGGCCGCGGCGCGCTCGGGGTCCGTAACGACGCTCACGTTCGGCAGCGGTAAGGCTTGAACGACATACAGGATGCGCAGATGCGGCGATATGATGCTGTTTGTGCCGAATTTGCGGATCAGTGAGGCTGCCGCGCTGCTCGGAGTCAGTGATGACACCTTGCGCCGGTGGGTCGACCAGGGGCGGTTGCCGGTAGTACAGGAGAGCGGCCGGATGGCCGTCGAGGGGGCGGCGCTGGCCGCCTTCGCGCAGGAGCTGGCGGAGTCGCCTGAGCCGGGTACCACCACGGCCGCGTCGGCTCGCAACCGCATGCGCGGCATCGTCACGCGCGTCGTCAAGGACGGTGTGATGGCGCAGGTGGAGCTGCAGGCCGGTCCGTTCCGGGTCGTCTCGCTGATGAGCCGGGAGGCGGCTGACGAGCTCGGCCTGGAGCCGGGCGTGATCGCCGTCGCGTCCATCAAGTCCACCCATGTCGTCGTCGAGATCCCGGAGGCCTGATGTTCCGCCGCGCTGTTGTAGCCGCCGCCGCTGCCGTCGCCGCCCTGACCTTGGTGAGCTGCGGGGACGACACTCCGGCGGCGTCGTCGCCGAGCGGCAGTACTACGAACCTCTCGGGCACGATCAACGTGTTCGCGGCGGCGTCGCTGACCGGTACCTTCACCCAGCTCGGCAAGGACTTCGAGGCGGCGCACCCCGGCGTCAAGGTCGTCTTCAACTTCGCCGGCAGCTCCGCCCTCGCCGAACAGATCAACCAGGGCGCCCCGGCCGACGTCTTCGCCTCGGCCGCCCTCAAGAACATGGACCAGGTCACCGACAAGAGCACCCCCACCACCTTCGTGAAAAACGAACTGGAGATCGCCGTCCCCAAGGGCAACCCCGGCAAGATCACCGGCCTCGCGGACTTCACCGACAAAACCCGCAAGATCGCCCTCTGCGCGGTGGAGGTGCCGTGCGGCGCCGCAGCCGACAAGGTCTTCAAGGCAGCCGGCCTAACCCCCCAGCCCGACACCCTGGAGAAAGACGTCAAAGCAGCCCTGACCAAGGTCAGCCTCGACGAGGTAGACGCCGCCCTCGTCTACAAAACCGACATCCTCGCCACCAAGGACAAGGTAGAAGGCATCGAATTCCCCGAGGCAGCCCAAGCCATCAACGAATACCCCATAGCCCCCCTCACCACCTCCAAAAACCCAGAAACCGCGAAGGCCTTCGTCGACTACGTCCTCTCACCCCAAGGCACAAAGGTGCTAACCAACGCAGGCTTCGAAGCCCCATGAAATCTCCGCGCTCCAGCGCTCCGCGCTGGAGCGCGGAGATAGAAGATGAGGAACCGCCCAAAGCCGAGCACCGGCGGGCACGCACCTGCACAGCCGTAGCCCGGCGGGCACGCACCACCACAGCCCCGGCCCAGACCACCACCCCGTGGACCCGTGGGCCCAGACCACCCCCGTGGAGCGGTCGGCTCAGACCACCACGACCGTCAGCCCATGGGCTTGGACCTCCACGGTTGTGGGCCCGGGGCAACTCGCTTTCGTGCGAGGGTCGGCTTCTTCTTCCCCGCCGCCTCGCGCGCAGCGCGGGGCGGTGGGTTCTGTGGGCTGAGGTGAGATCTTGGGTGGCGTGAACGCTCGGAGGCAGCGGATCGGTGGGCGACTGCCTGCTGTGTTGCTGCTGCCTGCTCTGCTTGGTCTCGCCTTTCTGCTGGTTCCGCTTGTCGGGTTGTTGGCTCAGGCGCCTTGGTCGACGTTGCCGGAGCGGTTGTTCAGTGCGGAGGTTGGGGAGGCGCTCAAGCTATCCCTCATCTGTGCGACGTCCGCGACGGTGATCTGTCTGGTGCTCGGGGTGCCGTTGGCTTGGTTGCTGGCACGGGCGGAGTTGCCGGGGCGAGGGATCATCCGGGCGTTGGTGACGGTGCCGTTGGTGTTGCCGCCGGTGGTGGGTGGGGTGGCGTTGTTGCTGGTGCTCGGGCGGCGGGGGCTGGTGGGTGAGCGGCTGGATCTGTGGTTCGGGTTCACGCTGCCGTTCACGACGGCCGGGGTGATCGTGGCCGAGGCGTTTGTGGCGATGCCGTTCCTGGTCATCTCGGTGGAGGGGGCATTGCGAGCCGCCGATCCCCGGTACGAGGAAGCTGCCGCGACGCTGGGAGCCGGCCGTTGGCTGACCTTCCGCCGCGTCACCCTTCCGTCGATCGCGCCGGGCGTCGTGGCGGGGGCCGTGCTGTGCTGGGCTCGCGCGCTCGGTGAGTTCGGCGCCACGATCACCTTCGCGGGCAACCTCCCCGGCCGTACTACGACGATGCCGCTCGCCGTCTACCTCGCGCTGGAGTCCGACCCCGACGTCGCCGTAGTACTCAGCATCGTGCTCCTCGCAGTGTCAGTCGTGGTACTGGCCTGCCTGCGCGAGCGTTGGATCAGTGGTCTCCGATGACCCTGTACGCCGACCTGCACGTGACCCGCGACGCCTTCCACCTCGACCTCGACCTGACCGTCGAGCCAGGCGAGGTAGTCGCCCTGCTCGGCCCCAACGGCGCCGGCAAGACCACCGCCCTCCGCGCCATCGCCGGCCTCCTCCCGATCACCGACGGCAGCATCCGCCTCGACGACATCCTCTGGGACGAGCCACCGAAGACCTTCCGCTCAGCCGATCACCGCCCGATCGGTGTCGTCTTCCAGGACTACCTGCTCTTCAACCACTTGAGCGCCCTCGAGAACGTCGCCTTCGGCCTGCGCGCCCGCGGCACCGACAAGCGCACGGCCCGCGCCACCGCCGCCCGCTGGCTCGACACGGTCGGCCTGGCCGAGTACGCGAAAACCCGCCCGCGTTCACTCTCCGGCGGCCAAGCCCAACGCGTCGCCCTGGCCCGCGCGCTGGCCACGTCACCCGACCTACTACTACTCGACGAGCCCCTGGCAGCCCTCGACGCGAGCACCACCCTCCACATCCGCGCCGAACTCGGCCAGCACCTCCAGCGGTACGACGGACGCACGCTGCTCGTCACGCACGACCCACTGGACGCGATGGTGCTCGCCGACCGCCTGGTCATCGTCGAGCACGGCAAGATCGTCCAAGCGGGCCCACCCACCGAGATCGCCCGCCGCCCGCGCACCGAGTACGTAGCCCAACTGGTAGGCCTCAACCTGTACCGAGGCACCGCCAACGGCACGACCGTCAACCTCACAGACGGCGGCAAGCTGACCATCGCCACCCCCTCCGAAGGCAAGGTCTTCGTAGCCTTCCCACCCTCAGCCGTAAGCCTCTACCCCGAACCCCCCACCGGCACCCCACGCAACACCTGGCCCATGCAGGTAGCCGGCATCGAACAACACGCCCACACAGTCCGAGTCCGCCTAACCCCCCACGACACCGCAGCCCCCACCCCGACCGCCGCCCCCGCCACCCTCCTGGCCGACATCACCACCGCGGCCGTAGCCGACCTCCACCTGACCCCCGGCCAACGACTCCATGCCACCCTCAAAGCAACCGAAGTCCAGACCTACCCCGCCTGACACCTCGAGCAGCGACACCAAAAGGAGCCCTCATCGTGGCTGAGCCGAGTACTGAATGGCGTGAAGTGATCGACCCCGGGGAGGCAGCGCGGCATGAGGCGCAGGGGGAGGCCTTTGCTGAGATGCAGGGGCGGAAGGACGAGAAGTTCGGTGTCGGACGGGCACTGCATCGCAAGCAGGTGGCGGCGTTGCGGGCGACGCTGGAGGTGCCGGGCGACCTGCCCGCTCACGCCAAGCAGGGCATCTTCGCGATCGCGAACAAGTACGACGCCTGGCTCCGGCTCTCCAACGGTGGCTTCAACCGGGCGCCGGACAGTACTCCGGACATCCGCGGCTTCTCCATCAAGGTGCTCGGTGTCAGCGGCAAGGGCGCGCTCGGCGGCGAAGCGGCCTCGCAGGACTTCGCGCTGATCAACCACGAGCGGTTCAGCTCGCCGACCAGCGAGGACTTCACCAAGGTCGTCACCACCGGCGGCAGCACACCGGGCAAGCTGCTGCTGCGGGTCCTCAAGGATCCCGGAATGATCCCGGAGCTCAAGACGGTACAAAAGGCGCTCAAGGAGCCCTTCAGCGGTTTCGCCACGCAGGACTTCTTCAGCGCCGCCCCGATCGCCTTCGGCCCGTACGCCGTCCGCGTGAAGCTGGCCGCAACCTCGACCGAGGTCAACGCCCAAGCCAAAGAAGACTGGGCCGCCGACATCTACCAGCGGCTCGACCAGGCGCCGCTGACCTACGACTTCCAGGTGCAGTTCTTCACCGACGAGCAGCGCACCCCGATCGAGGACGCCTCGCGGATCTGGGACGCGCCGTACCTGACCGTCGGCAAGCTGACCATCCCCCGCCAGCACCCCGAGCCGGCCTTCGGCAAGGAGGTCGATTCGGCCAGGTTCGACCCCTGGAACGCCCTCGTCGAGCACCGTCCGCTGGGCGAGGTGATGCGGGCCCGCAAGGTCGCGTACTTCGCCAGCCAGCAGCACCGGTCGGCCGAATGACCACTGCACGAGGAAACCGGCAACAAGTTACGCCCTGTTACGCCACCGCCACGAACTGGCATCATGTAACAGCGTTTTCACCGCTCAAAGTGATCGCGGTGTAACAAAGAGTGGTTATTTACCCATCCGTAGGGTGTGAGTTCTTCACGGTCTAGTCGTGACGTCATGCACTACGCCAGCCCTCCTCCCGTTGCCCAAGATGTGCCGGGCACACCAATGAGAGGGGGGACGAATCGCCATGGAAAGTTACGAGCTCTACTGCCTGGCCGACCGGCGGTTCTACGACTCCCCGACCAACCGTGGTGCCGAGCACCCGGACTTCGCGCTCTGTTCGCGCCCGGTACCGGCCGGCTGGAGCCATGTCCCCGGCGAGACCTGGATGCACTACGCGCCGGACGGTCTCGAGCTGCCGGCCCAGGGCTGGAAGGTCCACGTCTCCGCCGGACTCGAGGACGCCGAACAGACGCTGGCCGTGGTGTGGGACTACTGCGTCCCCCGCGGCATCGCGTTCAAGTTCCTGCGCAACGAGCCCGTGATGCTGATGGTCAACTCGAAGTCCGCCCCGCGCGGTTCGAGCGGCAAGCTCGTCACCATCTACCCGACCGACGAGGCCCAGCTGGAGCTCGTGCTCAAGGAGCTCGACGATCTCCTGCAGGGAGTCCGCGGCCCGTACATCCTCAGCGACCTCCGGTACGCCGAAGGCCCGCTCTTCGTCCGGTACGGCGCCTTCATCAGCCGGTACTGCCTCAACGAAGGTGGCGAGCGCGTGCTCGCCCTCGCCGACGACACCGGCCGGCTGGTTCCGGATCATCGCGGGCCGACCTTCTCGATGCCCCCGTGGGTGGCCCTGCCGCCTTTCCTGGAAGAGCATCTGGAAGCGCGCAACTCGGTCACCACCAACGAGCTGGCGTACACGATCGAAGGCGTGATCCAGTTCTCCAACGGCGGCGGCGTGTACCTCGGCCACCACAACGAGACCGGCGCCAAGGTCGTACTGAAGGAAGGCCGCCCGCTCGCCGGGCTGGACATGAGCGGCCGCGACGCGGTCGCCCGGGTCGGCCACGAGCGCGACATCCTGCAGCGTCTCGAGGGCCTCGACGTGGTCCCGAAGGTGCACGACTACTTCGAGCTGGGCGAGCACCACTTCCTGGTCCAGGAGTTCGTCGACGCGAACCCGCTCCAGCGCGAACTCGTCAGCCGCTACCCGCTGACCCACCCGGACGCGACCGAGGCCGAGCTGGCCGAGTACGCCGAATGGGCCGCGCTGATGGTCGCCGACGTCCAGGCCGCTGTCGCTCAACTGCACGGCCGGGGTGTCGTCTTCTGCGACCTGCACCCGGACAACGTCCTCCTGAGCAACGGCGACCGAATGGTGCTGATCGACTTCGAGGTCGCGACGCTCGTCGAGGACCAGGCCCGATCAGCCCTCGCGCACCCCGGCTACGCCGCTCCCGGCGACCGGCAAGGCCCCGATGTCGACCTGTACGCACTGGCCTGCATCACGCTCGGCCTGTTCGCGCCGCAGACGACGATGCTGCTGAATCTCCATCCAGGCAAGGCTTTCCAGCTCGCCGACATGATCGCCGACACGTTCCCGGTGCCGCGCCAGACGCTCGACCAGGCAGTCCGTACGATCGTCGGCCCCGAGCTGACCAGCGACTCCGAGATGGAGTCGCTCGCGCTGCCGGGTCAGGCGGAGTGGGCCGACGTGCGAGCGGCGCTCACGAAGGCGATCGTCGCCAGCGCGACTCCCGAGCGCGACGACCGGCTGTTCCCCGGCGACATCGCCCAGTTCCAGCCCGGCGGTGGCACCAACTTCGCGACCGGCGCGGCCGGCGTGCTCTACGCCCTCGACCAGACCGGAGCCGGGCGCTTCCCGGAGTACGAGGACTGGCTGCGCAAGCATGCCCTCACCAGCGAGATCGGACCTGGCCTGTACGACGGGCTGCACGGCGTCGCCCATGTCCTCAACAGCCTGGGTCATGAGCAGGACGCACTCGACCTCGTAGAGCGCACGCTTGCCGACCAACTCGAGACGCGAGAGCTCGGCCTGCACAGCGGCCTGGCCGGCATCGGCCTCAACCTGCTGCACTTCACCGGCGAGCCAGTACTGCGGGCCAAGGCGATCCACGTGGTCGACCTGGTGGCAGACCGGCTCGGCGACGTCACCGACGTACCGGAGACCAGTGGTGGAGACAAGCCGCGGGCCGGGCTGATGTACGGCTCGTCCGGACCGGCGCTGCTCTTCCTCGAAGCGTACGAGCTGACCGGCGACACCGGCCTGCTGGACCTTGCGGAGATCGCCCTCGGGCAGGATCTGCGACGTTGCGTCCTGACGCCCGACGGCACCGTCCAGGTGAACCAGGGCTGGCGCACACTTCCTTATCTGGAAGAGGGTTCGGCCGGTATCGCGCTCGTCCTGCAACGGTTCCTCGAGCTGCGGCCCGAGTCGGAACTGGCCGCGCGACTCGAGCCCCTGCGGCAGGTCACCCGCTGCTCCTACTACGTCCAGCCAGGCCTGTTCATGGGTCGCGCCGGTCTTCTCCTCGCCGCTCCGGCGCTCGGGGTCGACACCGCCGACCTGGTGCGCGGGCTCGGCTGGCACGCGATGCCGTTCGAAGGCGGCCTCGCGTACCCCGGCAACCAGCTGCTCCGTCTCTCGATGGACCTGGCGACCGGATCGGCCGGCGTCCTGCTGGCTTTGGGTGCGGCGCTGCACGAGCGGCGCGTCACCCTCCCGTTCCTCGGACCTCCCCAGTGGTCCGAGTCCCCGTCCCTACTCACCTCGAAGGAGGTGTAAACAAATGGCACTTCTCGACCTTCAGGGTCTGGAGACCCCCGGCTACGGCCACGGCGGCCACCACCACGGTGGTTCCACGCTGACCGTTCTCGGCTGTGGTTCCCAGCGTCCGAGCAACCTGAGCCTTCTGCTCTGCCACTGATTCGGGTACTGAGGCAACGTCGCCGGACGTCGAGTGATGACCACGGCGGCGCGGCCATCAGGTTCCGGGGGCCCTGGGTGGGCAGTATTCCCACCCAGGGCCGAACCTGTGTTCCACCTTGGTCTGCCCGCGACGGGAGGAGGCACCCGTGCACGACCTCGACCTCAGCTACCCCGATGCCGAGCGGCTGCCGCTCGTCGATCATCTGCACGGCCAAGCGATCCCCGATCCGTACCGCTGGCTGGAAGACGCGACCACGCCGCAGACGAAGGCGTGGCAAGAGATCCAGGACCAGCTCTGGCTGAACCACGCGACCACGCTCCCCGGGCGGTACAAGTTCCGCAACCGGGTCCGAGCACTGTCGAGCGTGGGTTCCGTCTCCACCCCCGTCTGGCGAGGTGACCGCTGCTTCGTCGTCCGCCGCTCCGCCGCGCAGGAACATCCGGTCCTGTACGTCGACGACGCGGTCCTTCTCGACCCCCAGCAACTCGACCCGACCGGCCGCACCACCCTCGACAGCTGGCAGCCGTCTCCCGACGGATCCCTGCTCGCTTTCCAGATCTCCCGAGGTGGCGACGAGCAGTCGATCCTGCACGTGCTCGACGTCGCCACCGGCGCGGTCGTCGACGGCCCGATCGATGGCTGTCGCTACTCCCCCGTCGCCTGGTTGCCGGACGGGAAGGCCTTCTATTACGTGCGATTCCGCCAAGTGCTACGTCACGAGCTCGGCCGGTCCGACGACGAGCGGGTACTTCCGGGCGAAGCGGCGTACGGGCTGGATCTCAGTGCCGACGGCCGCTGGCTGACGATCTCGGCGGCTCGTGGGACCGCGAACGATCTCTGGCTCGCCGATCTCACCTCGGACCGTCCGCCGGCTGTCGTCCAGCAGGGCGTCGACGCGATCACAGTGATGTCGGTCAGCCGCGAGGGCCGCCTGTACGTCGTGACGACCCGTGACGCGCCGACCGGCAAGATCTGCGTCGGCGACCCCGAGGATCCGACCGTCTGGCGCGACTACGTTCCGGCTGATCCGGATGCTCCGCTCAGCAGCCTCGCGATCCTCGACAAGGTGGTGCTCGTCGGGCGGACCCGGAACGCGGTCGGTGAGATCGCGATCCACGACCTGGTCACCGGTCGGTACCTGGATGACGTCCCGTTGCCCGGCGTCGGCTCGGTCGGCTCGTTGGCCAGCCGCCCGGAGGGCGACAACCAGGTCTGGTTCTCCTACACCGACAGCGTCACGCCGTCAGCCGTCTACCAGTACGACGTGACGTCGCACCAGACGACGCTGTGGTCGCCACCACCGGGTGCGATCGGAGTCGCTGACGCGGAGTCGTGGCAGGTCGACTTCACCTCTCCGGACGGTACCGAGCTGCAACTGCTCGTCGTCGGCAAGCCGGGTGAGCACGGCCCGCGGCCCGCGATCCTCTATGGATATGGGGGTTTCGGGCAGTCGTTGACCCCGACGTACTCGGCCTTCGCGCTCGCCTGGGTGGCGGCCGGCGGCATCTTCGTCACGGCGACCCTGCGCGGTGGTGGTGAGCGCGGCAATGACTGGCACAAGGCCGGCATGCTCGACCGGAAGCAGAACGTCTTCGACGACTACCTCGCCGCCGCCGAAGCCCTGATCGCCGGGGGCTGGACCACTCCCGACCAACTGGCCCTCTGCGGCGAATCCAACGGCGGACTCCTGGTCGGTGCCGCCATCGCCCAACGCCCCGAGCTCTTCGCCGCCGCGGTCCTCTCCGCGCCGCTGCTCGACATGGTCCGCTACGAACACTCCGGCCTCGGCGCAAGCTGGGTTCCCGAGTTCGGCTCAGCTTCCGACCCGACTCACTTGGCCAATCTGCTGTCTTACTCCCCGTACCACCGAGTGCGGCCCGGCGTTAAGTACCCCGCCGTCCTCTTCACCGTCTTCGGCGGCGACACCCGCGTAGACCCCTTGCACGCCAGGAAGATGTGCGCCGCCCTCCAACACGCCACCGAAGGCGACAACCCCGTCCTCCTCCGCCACGACCAAGACACCGGCCACGCCGCCGGCTCCGCCAGCAAAGGCATCGCCCTAGCCGCCGACATGCTCGCCTTCCTAGCCCACCACACCGGTTTGATCCAATGACGACGCCCGCCAGCTTTGGTGCTGTCGCCCGGCATGGGGGATGGTGGCTGCCGGTGATCGCCGTCACCGCGCTGGCCGGTAGTGGGGTGGCTCTTGCTTTGCCTTCTGTGCTTGGGCATTCGGTGGACGCGATTGTTGCTGGTGACAACTACGGCAAGTGGTTCAGCATCGCGGCAGCACTCATCACCACCGGCATCATCTGCAGCTTGATCGACGCCTTCGCCGGTACGGCGTGTGTCGCCGGTACCACCGCCTGGCTCCGCCACAGCCTCGTCAGCCAGGTCGTCAACGGCGGCCCGGAAGGCACCCGCGAATTCGACCCCGGCGACCTCGTCAGCCGCGTCTCCGGCAACGCCTCCGACGCCGCCCAAGCAGGTCCAGCCGCCGTCACCACCGTCGCCGCCACGGCACCCCCGATCGGCAGCCTCGTCCTCCTCGCCCTCATCGACCCCTGGCTCGCCGTCGCCTTCTTCGGCGGCGTCGTCCTCGTCATTGGCGTCCTCTTCGTCTTCGCCCGCCGGACCGCAGAGCTCAGCCTGGCCTACCAGGAAACCCAGGGCCGCATCTCCGCCCTCCTCACCGAAGCAGTGGCTGGCCTCCGCACCATCGCCTCCGCCGGCACCACAGCCCGCGAAGAGCGCCGTATCCTCGGCTTCCTCCCAGATCTGCACAAGCACGGCCTCGAGACCTGGAAGGTCCTCGCGCGCTCCAGCGCCCAGGCCGCCATCGTCGGCCCGCTCGTCCTGGTCGCCGTCCTGGCCGTCGGCGGCCTTCAACTCGTCGACGGCCGCATCACCGCAGGCGAACTCTTCGCCGCCAGCCAGTACGCCGTACTCGGCGCAGGACTCGGCAGCCTCACCGGCGTCATCGGCGAGATCGCCCGAGCCCGCGCCGGCATCCAACGCGCAGCCGAAGTCTTCGCCATCACGCCCGTCGCCCACGGCCTGCTCGCGCTACCACCCGGCCCCGGCCGGCTGACCTTCGACGGCGTCACCGTCTTCGGCGAGGAATCGGCCCTGCTGCAAGATGTCCACCTCGACCTCCCCGGCGGCGCGACCGTCGCCGTCGTCGGCCCCAGCGGCGCCGGCAAATCCATCTTGGCCGGCCTGGCCGCCCGCCTCCGCGACCCCCATTTCGGGCAGGTCCTGCTGGACGGCGTACCGCTGCAAGCCCTCAACCGCCAAGCTCTCCGTACTGCGGTCGGCTGCGCCTTCGAGCGCCCGACCCTGGTCGGCACGACTGTCGGCGACGCCATCTCCCACGACGCCGTCGGCCCAGTCCGGACGCTGGCCGCGGCCCGCGCCACCCACGCGCACGACTTCGTCAGCCGCCTCCCCGAGGGCTACTTCACTCCGTTGCCCAAGGCCCCTATGTCGGGTGGCGAGCGCCAACGCCTCGGGCTTGCCCGGGCCTGGCCCGCAAGCCGCCTGCTGGTGCTGGACGACGCGACCTCGAGCCTCGACACCGCGACCGAGATGCAGATCAGCAAAACCCTCACCGAGGACCGGCATCGCCGGACCCGCCTGATCGTCACGCACCGGACCGCGACCGCCGCCCGCGCCGACCTCGTCGTCTGGCTCGACAACGGTCAGGTCCGCGCGGTCGACACCCACCAGGAGCTCTGGCAGCACGCCGCCTACCGCGAGGTCTTCGGATGAGGCGTGAACTCCGCTACGGCGCCGCCGCCCTCCGCAAGCGATCCACCATCAAGCTCGCGCTCTGGTCGATCCCCGACATCCTCCCGACCGCCGTCTACGGCGTCGCGGTCGCCCACGCCACCGACAACTTCCTCGACGGCCGTGCCTGGCAAGGGATCGCCTGGCTCGGCGGCCTGATCGTGGCGGCCTGCTTCGGCGCCGCCGGCTCCCACCAGGTCTACGGCCGCCTCGGCCACCTGGTCGAGCCGCTGCGAGACGACCTGGTACGCCGCGTCGTCGGTGGCGCCCTGCGCACCGGCGACGAGGCAGCGGTGGCCCGACTGAACCGTCAGGTCGAGATCGTCCGCGACACCTTCGCCGGCCTCGTGCTCGTGATCCGCAACTTCGCCGTCACGCTGCTCGGAGTACTGGTCGGTCTCTTGTCGTTGGCGCCTTTGGTCGCGGCATTTGTCGTACCGCCGTTCCTGGTTGGTTTTGTGTTGTCGCTGGGAGTGCTCGGGATGGCTGCTGATCGGGTGCGGGCCTCGTTGCAGGCCGATGAGGAGTTGGCGACGGCGGCCGGGATGACGTTCAGCGGCGTACGGGACATCACGGCCACGGGGGCTGAAGAGTTCGCGGAAGCCCTGGTGGGGAAGCCGATCGAGGCACAGGCGGCTGCCGAACGGTCCCTTGCGAAGGTGGCTGCACTGCGGACGTTGTGCTTCGCGGTGGGCGGTTGGGCGCCGCTGCTGATCCTGATGGCGGCAGGTCCGTGGCTGGTCGGTCGTGGGATCAGTACCGGCACGCTGCTCGGAGGGCTCACCTATGTGCTCGTCGGCCTGCAGCCCGCCCTGAGCACGGTGATGGGTGCGCTTGGCGAGAGCGGGCTGCGGTATGTCATCACGCTCGGCCGCATCCTCGATTCGGCGGCGCCGACGCCCGAGCCCCGGCCGGTCGATGAGGTGAACGGGTACCAGCTTCACCTGCGTGGGTTGACCTTCGCCTATGGGCCGTCCGCGGATCCCGTGCTCGACGGGCTCGACCTGACGGTGGCCGAGGGCGAGCACCTGGCTGTGGTGGGGCCGAGCGGTATCGGCAAGTCCACTCTGGCCGGGCTCGTGTGCGGCATGCTCGCGCCGACGAGTGGCCGGCTGTCGCTCGGCGGCGTACCGCCCAGCGAAGTACCGGTCGAGCGGTTGGCCGCGACGCGGGTGCTGATTCCGCAAGAGGCGTACGTCTTCAGCGGACCGTTAATGGAGAACCTCACCTATCTGCTGCCGGACGCGACGATCTCCGAGGTCATGCAAGCCGTTGAGGCCATTGGCGCCGAGCGGCTGGTCGAACGACTCGGCGGCTTCGGTGCGCGGGTACGACCGGGCGAACTGTCTCCGGGCGAACGGCAGTTGATCGCGCTCGCTCGCGCGTATCTGTCCCCTGCTCCGCTGGTCGTTCTCGATGAGGCGACCTGTTTCCTCGACCCAGAGGCTGAGCGGCGCGCGGAGGAGGCCTTCGCCAAGCGCGGCGGCACGTTGATCGTGATCGCGCACCGGATCAGCTCGGCCTTGCGCGCTCGCCGCATCCTCGTCCTGGACGGCAACAAAGCCGCGATCGGCACCCACCAGACGCTGATGCGAACCTCACCCCTCTACCGCGAACTCCTCGGCCACTGGCAACCGCAACTCCAGGGCAGCCAACTCCGGCGGGATCAGATCCAGCCCGCGTCCTGAGCCTTGCGGATCGCCTCGATCCGGGACCGTGCACCGGTCTTCGCGAGGATGCGGGACAAGTAGTTCCGTACTGTGCCCGCGCTCAGACTCAGCGTCCGCGCGATCTCCTGCGCGGTCGCGCCGGTCGTCACCTGCCGCAGCACTTCGCACTCGCGGTCGGTGAGCGGGTTGTCCCCCGCCTTGAGCGCGGCGACCGCCAGCCGGACGTCGACGACAGGCAGCCCCTTGGCGACGTCGCGCACCGCCTCGACCAACTGGTCGGTGGACGAGTCCGTCGCGATCAGCCCGATCCGCGGCGCCTGCTTGACCAGCGCGAGGCTGGTCGCGGCGATCGCCTCGTGGTCGATCAGCACCAGCACGCCGCGGCCGGTCAGCTTGCGGCACAGGTCCTCGATCCCGACCTTGCCGGGCAGTTGCGGATCGAGCAGCACCACATGCGGCCGCCGGCCGATCGCGACCATCACCTCGTCCGAGGACTCCACCTCGGCCACCACGTCCAGGTCGTTCTCTCGGGACAGCACCGCGGCCAGTGCACCTCGCACCATCGTGCCGCGGTGCCCGAGGACTACTCGGATCACCGCACGCCCCCATCATCGATTGCCTCAGCACGGCACCGCCCAGGCGTTGGCCAGGTCCCGTCCTTGGGTCAACGAGCGAACTCCACCGAGGGCACGGGTGAATCCGCTCCGATGCCTGAAGCAAGCGCTTGTCCACAGGCTGAGAAGACACGCCTGAAACAGATCTGTTTCAGGCGGGAAACCGTTCTGTTGTTGGGCTTTCGGGATCTTCGGACTCGGCGAAATCTTGTGCGGATCCGGTCATCCCTCTTGCGCTCGGCCGCTGCTTCGAGCACGATGGGCCGGTCACGTCGTTACCGATGCGTGATCATTCGGACGCTGTCTCGTGATCTGCCCGGATGACCGTCCCCTGCACCCCGGAAGGGAGTGGTACCTCACCAGACTGCGGAGCCCGGTACGGCCGCCCTCGTAAGCGGCCGGCGATCCGAGCCGACGCACCCAGGTGACGTTTCCACCTTCACCCGCTCCGGCTGCACTTGCCCGGAGGACGGGTTCTCGGGGCAAGTGCGCACGCGGCTGAATCATCCGGGCAAGAAGAAACTCACCATGCCCACAGCTCATGAGGAGCACACCCCTGATGTCCAAAGCTCGACATGCCCGCCCCCGGCGAAGTACCCGCCGGGTAGTCCGGACCCTCTCGATCGCCGGCCTCGGTGCCGGGATCACCGCCGCTGGAGCGGGTGGCGCGTTCGCCGCCGACTACAAGGTGAAGGCCGGTGACACGCTGTCGGAGATCGCCCAGGCCAACGGCGCCGACTGGCACCAGCTCGCCAAGCTCAACAACCTGAAGAACCCGGACCTGATCCTGATCGGTCAGACCCTCAAGCTCGACGGCGTGACCGCGACCGCCGTCCGGCAGACCGAGAAGAAGCGGGTCACCCACAAGACCCGGACGGTCAAGAAGTCCACGGTCCACAAGAAGATCCACAAGGCTCGCCCGACCCGCTCGAACGATCGCCCCTCGACCGGCGGCGGCAACGCGAACCTCAGTGGCGCCTGGGCCAAGGTGGCCAACTGTGAGTCCAGCGGCAACCCCAAGGCCGTGAACCCGGCGGGCTACTACGGCCTGTTCCAGTTCGACCTGCAGACCTGGCGCAGCGTCGGCGGCACCGGCAACCCGACCAAGGCGTCTGCGGCCGAGCAGCTCATGCGAGCGAAGAAGCTCTACGCCCAGCGTGGCGCCTCCCCGTGGCCGGTCTGCGGGAAGTACCTGCGCTGACCTGAGCACTGCGGCCCGCGGGCAGACCCCCAAACCCTCGCCCGCGGCCGCAGTCCTTACTTGTTGAGCACCAACATCTGGTCGGCGCCGACCTGGAACTCGTACGGCACCTTGCGGATCTCGGATCGGACCGGCAAGGCAGCACGGAGCTCCTGCATGAATGGCACCGGCTCGCCGGCGCCCTGCTGAACCAACGGGAAGATCCGCACCTCGGAGCGGCTGACGCGGACGAGTTCCTTCAACGCCGCGAGATGCCACTCGAAGCCGTAGGTTTCGGCCCAGGTGAAGAGCAGATGCGAGCACAGCACCAGGTCGAACCGCCCGTCCTCGAACGGCAACTCCGGCAGACTGCCCGCGACATACCGATCGGGCGCCGTCGTCACGTCCTGCAGGAAGCGATCCGCGGCTTCGATCCGCAGGTCGTCCTTGCGGCCAGGATCGCCGTACCAGTGCCAGACGAAGCTGGCCGCGTGCTGGTCGACGATCTGCGCGCCTTGCGGCAGGCTGCGGCGTACCGTGTCGACAAGTTCCGGCGTCGGCAGCTCGTACGCCTGGTCGACCGCGACGGCGTCGACGCCCCGAGCGGCCGCTTCGGCGGTGAAGCTCGAGCCACCCGCGCAGCAGTCCAGGATCGAATCGGGCAACTCGGTCAAGTCGAACATCGCCTCGTACTCGGCGTACGAGCGAGATGTCACCAACACGTGGGCACTACCTCTCAACTGGGCGTCTGCTGAGCCGGCGGTCGAGGAAGGTAGCCCCGGCTGCCAGAGCGAGGAACAGTAGCGCGACGAACAGACAGTTCACCAAGACCCGGCCGTAGCCATGCAGGTCGACGTCGATGAACGGGTACGGATAGAAGCCCGTGCCCTCGCCGCGGATCAGCGTGAATGCCACCCAGAGCAGCGGATACACGATCGACCACGCCACGATCCGGCCGTCGGTCTGCCCGCGCGGGCCGGCCAGCAACCATCCCAGTACGCCCAGCACCGGGGTGACCGTGTGGATGATGAAGTTCGCGACCCAGGCCCAGCCGGACAGGCTGTCGCTGCCGGCGAGCACCAGGTGGTACACGATGCCGGTGACCGCGATGCAGAGCACGCCGTTGAGCCGGACCGTCTTGAACAGCGTGCCTTCGCGGCGCAGCCCGAGGGCCAGCAGCAGGCAGGTCCCGCCGAGCAAGAGGTTGGACTGGATCGTGAAGTAGGCGAAGACATTGAGGACCCGCTCGGGATTCTCTTTGTAGAAGCCATCACCGTTCGACGTTCCCGTGACGAGCAGCTGGATCAGGACACCGAAGAAGACGGCGAGCGCTGTGACTCCGGACCAGATTCGCATGGTGGCAATGTACGGCCTGCGGGTGGGTCTGACGGGGAGGTCGCACCGCTGTAGCTGAACGAGACGAAGCCGTCGATCACCAGCACGATCGTCCACGTCCAGGCCGGGCCGAGCAGCGCGTCGTACCCCTTGCCGGACAGCAGGCCGAGGGCGATCATCACGCCGACTCCGACGACGTACGCGAGCACATGGTGGTACCAGCCGGAACGCTCGTGCCGCGCCTTCTCGCGGGTCCCCTTCTCCAGCTTGGGCGGCCGGGGCGCACCGGCGAACTTGTACGCCGCCCAACCGTCCGCCCACTTCAGGCTCCGGTGGCCGAAGCCGACGCTGACCCCGATGAAGATCGCGGCCAGCGAGTGCTTGAACGCCGGCTCCCCACCGGACCGGATGTCGATCACGCTGGCGACCAGCATCACCACATCCACCAGCGGGACCATCGCGAGCAGCACGATGCCCAGCCGCGGCAGGCGCAGCAGGTAGCGGGTCGTCATCCCGGCGGCGAGCAGGACCCAGAAGCCGATCTCACACCCGGCGATCACAGCGAGCAGCACCAGGACTCACCCCTCTGTTTATTTCATACGCTTGTGTTTATACAAACGACTCTAACACGGCTGTGCTAAAAAGGGCAGATGCCGAAGATCGTCGACCACGACACCCGCCGCGAGGAGATCGCCCAAGCGCTCTGGCGGGTGGTCCGCCGCGACGGCATCCGCGCCGCCTCGGTGCGCTCCGTCGCCGCCGAGGCCGGCTGGTCCGCCGGCGCCGTCCGCTACTACTTCCCGGACCAGGCGGGCCTGATCACCTTCGCGATGGACCTGGTCTCCCGCCGGGTCGGCGACCGGATCAGAGCGCTCGACACGACCGGCCCCCCGACCGAGGTCGCGCTGCGCTTCCTGGAGGAGGTGATCCCACTCGACCCCGAACGGCAGGCCGAGTTCGACATCTGGCTCTCCTTCATCGCCCAGGCGCAAGCCGAGTCCGGCGCCGGCGGACTGCGCGACGTCCTCGCCCCCGTCCACCAAGGCCTCCGTGACCTCTGCGCCTCCCTGCTCAACTCCCTGTCCGAGGCTGGAGTCCTCCGCCCGGACCTACGCCTCGACCTGGAGACCGACCGCCTCCACGCCCTCATCGACGGCCTCTCCCTACACGCCGCCGTAGACCCCACCGCCAGCACCCCCGACCGGGTGCGCGAGATCCTCCACAGACACCTGGTAGAACTCCAGCCGTGACCGCCTTCATCGAACGCCACGGCCCACGCGACGACCTCGACTGGTTCCAGGAGTACCTGGACGACCTGGACCCACTCGAGCGGCAGATCGGGGCGCTGCGGACCCGGCCCCAGCACGTGAAGCTCGTGCTGACCGACGTCGCCAAGGAGCTGGGCCTGCGTCACCTGCTCAGCCCGAACGACGAGCGACTGACCGATCTCTTCGAGCTGTACGTCCGCAGCGGCGCCGCCACCCTGGCCAGGCAAGCGGCCGGCCCCGGCACCTTCACGGTCACTCTCGCCGGCCAGGAGCTGCAGCTCGACCGAGCCGTCGAGCGACGCAGTCCCGGTTTCCTGGAGAAGCTCGCCGTGCTGGGAGCCGCAGCACTCGACGACCAGCAATCGCTGGAGCTCACCGCCGCCGGCCTCGGCAACTCGACGGTGTTGCACGCCTTCCACGCGCTCGTCACCGGCGATCCGCATGCGGGCGAGCTGCTGCGGTCGGCGATCGAGGAGCTCGACCACGACCACGCGTTGCTCGGTCCGTGGAACGAGCACATCGACCTGCCGTTGCTGAAGCTCGCCCAGGCGCTGCTCGACGGAGGCTTCGAGGAGCAGCTCGCCGCAACGCTCCGGTCGCACCGGCACTGGTACGAGAACTGCGAGGCGAACCCGGGCGAGCCCAACGCGCGAGACCCACTCGGTTTCATCGCGCTCGGCCCGCTCTGCCTGGCGGCCCTGGCCCGGCAACGCGGGATCGCCTTCGCCGTCAGGTCGGAGTACCTGCCGGATCGTCTCGTTGGGTGATCGGCCGGGTGCCGAGAAGATTCGCCGAACCCTGACTAAAAGGTTGTCCTGCGTGGCACGATCCTCTGCATGGAGACCGAGGGGGTGATCGTCGTCAGCGGAATCATGGCGGCAGGGAAATCCACTGTCTCCCAACTGCTCGCCGAACGATTCCAGTACGGCGTCCATCTGCACGGTGATGTCTTCCGCCGGATGATCGTCAGCGGCCGGGCCTCGGCCGCGACCGACAACGGCGAGGAAGCGCAGAAGCAACTCAGGCTGCGCTACCGGATCGCCTGCCAAGTGGCTGACAGCTATGCGCAGGGCGGCTTCACGGTGGTGCTCGAGGACGTCGTGATCGGCGAGCTGTTGCGGGAGTTCCTCGACGGCGTCGAGACCCGCCCGCGCTATCTGGTCGTTCTCACTCCGCGCCCCGACGTGATCCACGACCGGCTCGGCTACGGGCACGAGCACTCGGTCGACGAGCTCGACTACGAGCTGCACGCCTTCAGCCCGCGCCGCGGTCTCTGGCTGGACAACTCCGACCTCTCCCCGCACGAGACCGTCGACGCCATCCTCGGCCGGCTCGACGAGGCCAAGTTCGAGTAGTCGCCGTGGCTACTCCAGAGTAGTTTGGCTGGATGGCGACCGTGCGGCGTACTTCGTGCAACCTGTGTGAGGCCATCTGCGGTGTGCTCGTGACCGTCGAGAGCGGCCGCGTCACCGACATCCGCGGCGACGAGGCGGATCCACTCTCCCGCGGACACATCTGCCCGAAGGCCGTCGCGCTGCGCGACCTCCAGGAGGACCCAGATCGCCTCACCCAGCCGGTACGACGTACTGCCACCGGCTGGCAGGAGCTCGGCTGGGACGAGGCGTACTCGCTGGTCGCCACTCGACTGCGCGAGGTGCAGAAGGCAGCCGGCCGGAACTCGATCGGCGTGTACCTCGGCAACCCGAACGTGCACAGCGTCGGCGCTCTGACGCACATGCCTGCCGTGGTCCGGCTCTTGAAGACCCGCAACCGGTTCAGCGCGACGTCGGTCGACCAGCTGCCGCACATGCTCGCGGTCCACCTGCTCTACGGGCATCAGCTGATGGTCCCGGTGGCCGACATCGACCGGACGTCGTACCTGCTGATGCTCGGCGCGAATCCGCTCGCGTCCAACGGCAGCATGATGACGGCGCCCGGCTTCGGGCGGCGGCTCAAGGAGGTACAGAAGCGCGGTGGCCGGGTCGTGGTGATCGATCCACGCCGGACCGAGACGGCGGCGGTCGCGGACGAACATCAGTTCGTGAGGCCTGGTACGGACGTGGCTTTTCTGCTTGCGCTGATTCACGTCATCCTGGCTGACGGGACTGTCTCGGTAGCGCCGTACGTCGATGGGTTGTCGACTGTCGAAGAGGTGACGCGGGAGTGGACGCCGGAGCGGGCGGCCTCGGTGACGGGGATCGCGGCGGCGGACATCCGGCGGCTGGCGCGGGAGTTCGCGGCTGCCGACAAGGCTGCTTGCTACGGGCGGCTCGGGGTGTCGACGCAGCAGTTCGGGGCGATCTGCCAATGGGCCGTGCAGGTGCTCAACATCATCACCGGCAATCTCGATCGGCCGGGTGGGTCGATGTTTCCGCGGCCGGCCGTCGACACGTTGCGCGGGATCGGGCGGGGGCATATCGGCGCGTGGACGAGCCGGGTGCGGTCGCTGCCGGAGTTCGGTGGCGAGTTGCCGGCGTCGGCGATGGCCGAGGAGATCTTGACGCCGGGCGACGGGCAGATCCGGGCGATGGTGACGATCGCGGGCAACCCGGTCTTGTCGACCCCCAACGGACGGCGGCTGGACGAGGCGTTGCCGACGCTCGACTTCATGGTGTCGGTCGATCCGTACATCAACGAGACGACCCGGCATGCCGACGTGATCCTGCCGCCGACGCCGCCACTCGAACGGGAACACTACGACCTGGCTTTCCACCAACTCGCAGTACGGAACACTGCGCGCTGGAACGACGCGGTGCTGCCGCGGCCGGCTGAGTCCCGGCATGATTGGGAGATCTTCCGGGGGCTGGGGCTTGCCCTGTTGGGCCCGGTCGGCCGGAGCCGCAAGAAGCTCATCACCTCCCTGCGGCTGCGCCTGTCTCCGCGCCGGATCGTTGACCTGGGCCTGCGGATCGGCCCGTACCGGCTGTCCGTCCGCAAGTTGCGCAAGTCCGTCGGCGGCGTGGACCTCGGGCCGCTGCAGCCCGCATTGCCAGGACGCCTTTACACCAAGTCGAAGCGGATCGACCTGGCCCAGCCGATGATCCTCGACGATCTCCCTCGTGCCTTCACCACGCTCTTCGCGAGCACCCCGGACGACGGGCTGCTGCTGATCGGCCGTCGTCACCTTCGCAGCAACAACTCGTGGATGCACAACTCAGCTCGCCTGGTGAAGGGCAAGCCACGCCACCAGCTCCTGATGAACCCGTCCGACCTGCTCGCCCGTGAGCTGACGGACGGCCAGCTCGTCGACATCACCTCGGCAGCCGGTACCGTCTCGGTAGAAGTTGCCTCCAGCAACGACATGATGCCCGGCGTGGTCAGCCTTCCCCACGGCTTCGGTCACGGCCGCCCCGGCGCGCAGCTCTCTGTCGCCAACCTGGTCGCGGGCGCGAGCGCGAACGACATCACCGACCCGGCCTTCACCGACCCCATCGCGGGCACGGCGGCCCTGAACGGCGTACCGGTGAAAGTCACCGCCAGCCACTGACTAAGCAGGCCGCGGCCCCGAGCTGCCCCTGACGACGAGCGCGGGCGTCGAATACAAATGTGACTGGGGCAGGGCGCCGTCGAGCAGGTCGAACAGGCGGTGGGCTACTTCGGCGCCATAGGCGACGATGTTGTGGCTCATCGCGGTCAGCGTCGGATGGGTCAGCCGGCACAGCGTCGAGTCGTCCCAGGCGACCAGCGTGACGTCGTCCGGCGAACGCAGCCCGAGCTCGTTCACCACCGACAGCCCGGCCACTGCCATCAGGTCGTTGTCGTAGATGATCGCCGTCGGCCTGCCCTTGCTGGCCATCAGCTCCCGCGTCGCGGCCGCGCCCTCCTCGCCGGAGAAGTCGGTGTGCACGACCCGCTCCTCCAGCCCCAGTCGCCGGCTCACCGCGGCGAACGCCTGGTCGCGGATCCACACATGACCGTGCCCAGGTGGCCCGGCCACCCGGGCGATCGACCGATGACCGAGCGACGCGACATGCTCGACGGCGGCGTACATCGCCGTCGTACCGTCGGTCCACACGCACGCCAACCCGTCCGCGAGAGCCGGATCCCCGACCAGCACCGCGGGCAGTTCGAGCTTGCGCAGCAACGGGATCCGCGGATCGTCGACCCGCAGATCGACGACGAGCACCCCGTCCACCCGGCGCTCGGCGGCCCACTTGCGGTAGGTCGCCATCTCGTCGGCCAGGTCAGGTACGACCTGCAGGGCGAGCGCGTACGACCGATCGCTCAGCACGGACTCCACGCCACCGACGAAGCCCATGTAGAACGGTTCCTCACTCAGGGTCTTGGCGGTCCGCGCCAGGACCAGCCCGAAGGTCTCACTGCGCGCGGCCGACAACTGCCGCGCCGCCCGGTTGGGCACCCACTCCAGTTCCTCGGCAACCTTGAGCACACGAGCCCGGGTGGCCTCACTGACCCCCGGCTGGTTGTTCAGCGCGTACGACACCGCGCCCTTGGAGACGCCGGCCCGTCGGGCAATCTCCTTGATCGTGATTCGGGGCACGATGGCCTCCTTCGAACGGGCGGTCCGAACCGTGACGGGCGGTCCGGTAGGCCCCCATTCTGCGACCCCCGTGTACTCCCTGTCTCCAGGTAAACGCTCTCCACCACCCAGAGCAACCCCCCGATCGAACATTCACGATCTGAACACGGAAGGTAGCCGGTCGACTACACAGCTTTCCGCTCTTCTTGAGGGGCTTTGGGTAAGCGCTTGCCTTCAGGTGGTGAAGGCGGCTCGACTGGTGGTTATGGGGTGGTCGGGGCGGGGAAGGCTGGGATAGGCTGCGGCGAGTTACTTAACCGGTTCGGCTAGTCCAGTCCGGGGGCTCTCATGGGCAGCGGGAGACCCCGAAGACGAGGAGAGAAAAACATGGTCGCAGTGGACAATCTGTCCCTACAGCTCTACACGGTCCGCTACAAGCTGGAGGAGGACTTCGACGCCACGCTCGCCCGGATCGCCGAGATCGGGTACCGCAAGGTCGAGCCCTTCGGTGTCGTCGGCCTGGCCGACCAGCTGGCCGAGGCGCTGCCCAAGTACGGTCTGTCGGCCCCCACCACGCACGCCGGTCTGCTCCGCGAGGAGACCGGCCCGATCTTCGAGGTGGCCAAGAAGCTCGGCATCGGCACCGTCATCGACCCGTACGTCGATCCCGCCCGGTGGCAGTCCGCGGACGACATCCTGGCGACGGCCGCGGCGCTGAACGAGGCCGCCAAGGTGGCCGCCGACCACGGCATCACCGTCGGGTACCACAACCACCACTTCGAGCTGGAGTCGGTGATCGACGGAGTGCACGGCCTGGAGATCCTGGCCGACAACCTGTCCGACGAGGTCATCCTCGAGGTCGACACCTACTGGGCCGCGGTCGGCGGCGCCGACGTACCGGCTCTGCTCGGCCGGCTCGGCGACCGGGTGAAGGCGCTGCACGTCAAGGACGGCGACGGCACCCTGAACAACAAGGCGCAGGTCGCGGTCGGCGCCGGCTCCATCGCCGTCACCGACATCCTCAAGGCATCGCCGGGCACGCTGCGCGTCGTCGAGCTCGACGATTTCGAGGGCGACATCTTCGACGCGGTCTCCGGCAGCTTCACCTACCTCACCGGGGAGGACGTTGCATGAGTTCAGTCGGTGTAGGGGTGATCGGCGCCGGGGTGATCTCCGACGCCTACATCAAGAGCATGCAGAGCTTCCCCGACCTCAAGGTGGTCGCGATCGGCGACCTGCGCCCGGAGGCCGCGGCGGCGAAGGCAGCGGAGTACGGGATCGAGGCCCACGGCGGTCCCGAGGCCGTGCTCAGCCACCCCGACGTGGAGATCGTGGTCAACCTGACCATCCCGATCGCGCACGTCGAGGTCGCCCTGGCAGCCGTTGCCGCAGGCAAGCATGTGTGGAGCGAGAAGCCGTTCTCGCTCGACCAGGAGAGCGGCCTCAAGCTGCTCGCCACCGCATCCGACGCGGGGCTCCGGCTGGGTTGCGCGCCCGACACGATCCTCGGGCCGGGACTGCAGCAGTCGCGCCGGATCATCGAGCGCGGCGACATCGGTCAGCCGCTCACCGCGCTGACGCTGATGCAGTCCCCCGGTCCGGAGTCCTGGCACCCGAACCCCGCTTTCCTCTTCCAGGAAGGCGCGGGGCCGCTGTGGGACATCGGCCCGTACTACCTGACGACGCTCGTCCAGCTCTTCGGACCGGTCGCGGCGGTCGCTGGGATCGGGTCGAAGTCGCGGGAGAAGCGCACGATCGGATCGGGGCCGCTGGAGGGTCAGCAGTTCGACGTGACGGTGCCGACGCATGTCAGCGCGATCGCGCGGTTCGAGTCGGGGCAGTCGTCGCAGAGCATCTTCAGCTTCGACTCGCCGTTGTCGCGCAGTGGGTTCGTGGAGGTCACGGGCACCGAGGCGACGCTCGCCGTACCGGACCCGAATAGGTTCGACGGTGAGATCAAGATCCGTCGCCGGGATGCCGAGGACTGGGAGGTCCTGGAGACCACCGAGGCGACGGCCGAGCGCGGTACCGGCGTACTGGAGATGGCGCGCGCGATCCGCGAGGACCGTCCGCACCGGGCCACCGGGGCGCTCGCGTTCCACGTCGTCGACGTGATGTCCTCCATCACCGAGTCGATCGACACCGGCTCCTTCGTCGACGTCACCAGCACCGTCGAGGTCCCACCCGTCCTGCCGGACGACTGGGACGTGCAGGCCTCGACCATCTGATGACGAAGGCATTTCTGGACCCCCGGCGGACCATCGTGTTCGCCGGGGACTCCGTCACCGACTGCGGCCGCCGGGACGACCCGGCCGGCCTCGGCGACGGCTACGTGAAGAACCTGTACGCCGCGTTCGGCCCCGATCGCCCGCGGATCGTCAACGTCGGCATCTCCGGCAACCGGGCGGTCGATCTCGTGGCGCGCTGGCAGACCGACGTGCTCGCGCACGAGCCGGATGTCGTGTCGATCCTGGTCGGCATCAACGACACCTGGCGCCGGTACGACGAGGACGACCCGACCTCGGCCGAGTCCTTCGAGCGCTCGTACCGCGCGCTGCTGGACGGGTTGCAGGCCGAACTCGTCCTGGTCGAGCCGTTTCTCCTGCCGGTCAAGGAAGAGCAGCACGCGTGGCGCGAGGACCTCGACCCCAAGATCGAGGTGGTCCGGCGCCTCGCGGCGGAGTACGGCGCGATCCTGGTTCCGGCCGACGTCGAGTTCAACCGCCAAGCGGCCACGGTCGGCGGTACCACCCTCGCCGACGACGGCGTCCATCCGACCGGAGCCGGCCACCAACTCCTGGCCGATCTCTGGCGCCGGACCGTGCTGGCGCAGTAGATGGAGCTGATCTGGAAGACATCGGCCGTGACCGTGTCGTTCTCGCTCGAGGACGGCCCGGTCCGGCTGCTGTCGATCTCCCCCGGGCCCGCCGGTGAGAACTCCGGCCAACCGCTCGTCGAGATCTCCGCGTTAGGCCATGGCCGGTCACCCGCGACTCTGCGGCACGTCGGAACCCACCTCGGTCGACAGCTCCGGTACCACTCACACGACTCCGACGCCGACCAGCTCCGCATCGTCCAGGTCGAGCCGAGCACCGGCCTGCAGGTGACGAGTGTCTTCAAGGCCTCCGAGGGCGTCGCCGGTTTCCAGACCTGGACCGAGGCGACCCTGACCGGGCCCGGCGAGCTGGAGCTGGACTTCCTGTCCACCGCCGTACTACGCACTGGCGCGCCGGACCAGCTCGAATTGGTTGCCGGAGTCAACGACTGGATGGCGGAGAACCGGTGGACCCGGCGTCCGCTGCGAGAACTCCTGCCGGACATCCAGCGCGACCCGCACCACCCCGAGTCGAGGGGCCGTCACGCCGTCACCGCCTCCAACTCCTGGTCCACTGGTGAGGTCCTGCCCACCGGCGTACTGGTGTCACCCGATGCCGCGCTCGGCTGGCAGATTGAGCACAACGGCCCATGGCACTACGAGCTCGGCGACACGCGGTACGGCGGATACCTGCTGCTCAGCGGCCCGACTGACCAAGAGCACCAGTGGACCGTCACGGTGTCGGCGGACAAGCCGTTTCGCACCGTGCCGGCCTCGATCGTCACCGCCACCGGGCACGACCAGGCCTTCGCCGCGCTGACCCGGCAACGGCGAGCCATCCGGCCTGCCGACGACCGCCGGCCGGTGATCTTCAACGACTACATGAACACGCTGATGGGCGATCCGACCACCGAGAAGCTGCTGCCCCTGATCGATGCGGCCGCCTCCGTGGGCGCCGACGGCTTCTGCATCGACGCCGGCTGGTACGCCGAGGGAGACTGGTGGAACACCGTCGGCGAGTGGAAGCCTTCCACCACCCGCTTCCCCAACGGGCTCGGCGAGGTCATCGACCGGATCCGCGCGCACGGCATGATCCCCGGGCTCTGGCTGGAGCCCGAGGTGATCGGCATCGATTCCCCGCTGGCTCGTCAACTGCCCGACAGCGCCTTCATCAGCAGGCGTGGTGTCCGGGTCTCTGAAGGCGGTCGCCACCTGCTCGATCTGCGCAGTCCGGCGGCGCGCCGTCATCTCGACGAGACCGTCGACGTGTTGGTCTCGGAGTACGGCATCGGCTTCTTCAAGCTGGACTACAACACGATGACCGGTCCCGGCACGGACTCCGACGGGCAGTCGCTCGGCCAAGGGCTGCTGGAGCACAATCGGGCCCACCTCGACTGGCTTGACGGGATCCAGGCCCGGCATCCCGAGTTGCTGCTGGAGAACTGCGCGTCCGGCGCGATGCGGATGGACTATGCGCTTCTCTCCCGCCTTCACCTGCAGTCGACCTCCGACCAGCAGGACCCGGTCCTGTACGCCCCGATCGCCGCGGCCGCTCCGGCGTCCGTAGTACCGGAGCAGGCCGGCAACTGGGCTTATCCACAGACCGGTACTTCGCCCGAGCGGTTCACCTTCTGCCTGGTCAATGGGATCCTCGGCCGGATGTACCTGTCGGGTTACCTCGACAAGATGACGTCGGCCGAGCTGGACCTGGTCCGTACCGCGATCAGCCGGCATCGACTGGTGCTCGGGGAGCCGCTCACCCCGTTCTGGCCGCTCGGGCTGCCGGGATGGACCGATGAGTGGGTCGTCCTCGGGCTGGCCGGTAAGTCCCGGTCGTACCTGACGATCTGGCATCGCGAGGCCGGGCCGGCCGAGGTCGAGCTGCCGCTCCCGCCGGGCCGAATCGCGGACTTCTTCCCGCTCGCCGCCGACGGTTGGAGCTACCTGTGGCAGGCGGGCGGGCTCAAGGTGTCAACCGACGTTGCCGAGCCGTCCGCGCGGGTCATCACGCTGTTCGCGGACGATTGATCACCGCGGCTTTGTCCTGACGTAGGCTTTTCTGCACCGCGTTAAGTTATCCCTTCCGAAAGAGAGAACCTCCTGTGACGTCGACCCTCAGGACCGTTGCGCTGACCACTGACGGCGGGGCCGCTTGGACCTTACGGGCAGTGGAAGGGCCGGTGCCGGATCGGAACAGCGCCCTGCTCGGGGCGCCCGTGGCGGCGACCGTTCCTGGCGAGGTCTACAGCGATCTGCTGGCGGCCGGGGTGATTCCCGATCCGTTCGACGGGGACAACGAGGGCAAGCTGCACTGGATCGGGAAGACCAGCTGGAGCTACCGGACCGACTTCGACTGGGAGCCGGACGAGCACGCCGTGCAGGAGATCGTTGCCGAGGGCCTCGATACGGCCGCGCGAGTGGTACTCAACGGGAACGAGATCGCGAAGACCTGCAACCAGCACCGGTCGTACCGGTTCGATGTCACCGGGCTGCTGATTGCCGGGCACAACGAGTTGGTGGTCGAGTTCGCGTCGCCGGTGGCGACGGCGAACCGGTTGCGCGAAGAGTCGGGGATGTGGCCGCACACGAATCTCCATCCCTACAACGCGATCCGCAAGATGGCGAGCAACTTCGGCTGGGACTGGGGGATCGACGTCGCGACGGCCGGCATCTGGCGGCCGCTGCGGATCGAGTCCTGGACCGGCGTACGGATCGAGTCGGTCCGCCCGCTGGCCGGGCTCGATCGCGATCGCGGCGTACTGGACAGCAAGGTCCGTCTCGCCTGGTCAGCGGGCGCCACCGACGACGCCACGATCACCGTCGAGGTCGGCGGTACCACCACCGAGATGACCGTTGCCGCAGGCACCGAAGAGGCCGGAGTCACCTCGACCATCGACGCGGTGGACCGCTGGTGGCCGCGCGGCCACGGCGAGCAGCCCTTGTACGACGTCTCCATCTCGGTGACCGCAGGCAATCACAGCGACGCACGGCAAACTCGCGTCGGCTTCCGGACCGTCACGATGAACGTCGCCCCCGACAAGGACGGCGGCCCGTTCGTCCTGTCGGTCAACGACAGGCCGATCTACATCCACGGCGCCAACTGGATCCCCGACGACGCCCTGTTCACCCGGCAGACCCGCGAGACCTACGCGCGCAGCATCCAGGACGCGGTCGACGCCAACATGAACTTGCTCCGGGTCTGGGGCGGCGGCCTCTACGAGAGCGAGGACTTCTACGACCTCTGCGACGAGCTGGGCGTGCTCGTCTGGCAGGACTTCCTCTTCGCCTGCGCGGCGTACTCCGAGGAGGAACCGCTGTGGAGCGAGGTCGAGGCGGAGGCCCGCGAGGCCGTCACCCGGCTGAGCAGCCACGCCAGCCTCGCTCTCTGGAACGGCAACAACGAGAACATCTGGGGGTACGTCGAGTGGGGCTGGCGCGAGCCGCTCGCCGGGCGGACGTGGGGTGAGGGCTACTACATGGACCTGCTCCCCCGCATCGTTGCCGAGCTCGACCCCCGTACGCCGTACTCGGCCGGCAGCCCGTTCTCGTACGACCGCTACATCCACCCGAACGACGAGCGCAACGGCACGATGCACATCTGGGACGTCTGGAACCAGGTCGACTACTCGTACTACCGCAAGTACAAGCCGCGCTTCGTCTCCGAGTTCGGGTTCCAGGGACCGCCCGCCTGGTCGACGCTCGCGAGTGTCGTGCACGACGAGCCGCTCGACCCGTACGGCGAGCAGATGCTCGTGCACCAGAAGGCTTTCGAGGGCAACCTCAAGCTGGAGCGGGGACTCGGCGATCACCTGCCGATGTGGAAGTCGATGGATGACTGGCACTGGACGACGCAGCTCAACCAGGCGCGGGCGATCGCCTATGGCGTCGAACACTTCCGCAGTCTGTTCCCGTTGAACACGGGCGCGATCGTCTGGCAGCTCAACGACAACTGGCCGGTCGTTTCGTGGGCGGCGGTCGACGGGCATGGCGTGCAAAAGCCCTTGTGGCACACGTTGAAGCGCGTGTACTCCGACCGCCTGCTGTCCGTGCAGCCACGAGAAGACGGGCTGGTCGTTGCGGCGCACAACGACACGGACGTCGCCTGGAGCACCGAGGTGACGGTGGCACGCCGCAGCACCGCGACGAGTGGCGAGGTACTCGCCAGCGAAACCTTCGTCCTCGAGGTCGGAGCGCGCGACGCGGTGCTGAATTCCCTGCCGGAGTCGGTCGCCACACCGGGCAACGCGGCCGCCGAGTACGTCGAAGTGCGGGCGGCTGGTGGCGGTACGGCGTACTGGTACTTCGTCGAAGACACCCAACTGCAGGTCGTCCGCGACGCCTACACGTCCGAGGTCAGCCCGACCACCGACGGCTACGACGTAACTGTGACAGCCACCGCGCTCGCCAAGGACCTCGCCCTGTTCCCGGACCGCCTGGAAAAGAACGCCAAGGTAGACAGCTGCCTGATCACCCTCAGCGCAGGCGAGTCACACACCTTCCACGTCACCAACGCCTCGGCCCCGAACACCCCGATCGGCAAGCCGGTACTCCGCTCGGCCAACGACCTCATTGCGGAGTAAGCGCCGCGAGGTGCGAGTGCAGTAGCCGCAGTAGGCGTTTGTGGGTGAAGGTTCTTGGGTCGAAGAGAGCTTGTACTACTAGGCCGTGGGTGAACGCGGCCAGGCCTGCCACCAGGTCGTCCGGGTTGTCTGGTGGCAGGTCGCCGTCGGCTTGGGCCTGGATGACCAGGGGTTTGAGGCGGGAGCGCCAGCGGGCATAGCGGGCCTTCTCCAGAGCGTGGAGTTCGGGGTCGGCCAGGGCTGCGTCCCAGGAGCTGACCCAGACTCGGTTGAGTTCGGTGGCTTCGGGGGTCAGGGGTAGTACTGCAGCCAGGGCCTGCTTGAGCGCCTCCAGGCCCCGGGAGTTTTCTGTGGAGGGGACGAGGTCGCGGGTGCGGGCTTCGGCCAGTTCCAGGGCGTGGACGATCAGGGCCTGCTTGGAGGGGAAGTAGTGGGTGACCAGGCCGGTGGTCGCGTTGAGTTCGGTGGCGACGGCGCGGAGGGTGAGGCCGCTGAAGCCCTCGGTGGCCAGGACTCGCCAGACGGCGGCGGAGACGTCGCGTCGTCGGGCCTCGTGGTCCAGCTTTGCCGGCATCGTCCTATAGTAGGTACATAACAGTTGATATGTACGCCGGGGAGGCAGCATGTTGTTGGCGTCGGAGCTGGCCGAGGGTGCCGAGCTGAGGTCGCTCGAGCCGTGGCAGGCGGGTGAGTTCCTTGCGCATATCGACAAGGCGCGGGCGAATATCGAGCCGTATGTCTCCTTCGTCGACGTGGTCGTCGACGAGCAGGGGGCGCGGGAGTTTCTTCAGCGGTACGCCGATCGGCAGGCGGCCGACAGCGGGCGGCTCTACGGGATCTGGCTGGCGGGCGAGCTGGTCGGCGGGCTGTTGTTCCGGACCTTCGAGCCGAGGACGGGCTGTTGCGAGATCGGCGCCTGGTTGTCGGCCGAGGCGGAGGGGCGGGGGCTGATCACCCGGGCGGTGCAGCAGTTGATCGACTGGGCCATCGGCACGCGCGGCATGAACCGGGTCGAGTGGCGCTGCTTCACCACCAACGAGCGCAGCGCGGCGGTCGCCAAGCGGCTCGGCATGACGCTGGAGGGCACCCTGCGGCAGGACTTCCCGTACCGCGGCCAGGTTCACGACAGCCAGGTCTGGGCGATGATCCGCGACGACTGGGAGCACCGCTCCTGGGCCTGACCGGCGCGCGAGGCATACTCGGGGACCGTGACTGTTCACTGGGGGATCAGGATCGCCGCGCTCGCCGCGGCCGCATCCGTAGTACTGGCCGGATGTGGCGACACGACGGCACCTGCGGGCACAGCAGCCGGTACGCCGACCCTGGGCGGCCTCACCCACGAGACCCCGAGCAACCCATCACCCAGTACTCCGACCGGCGCAACGCCGACCCAGCCCAGCTCACCGGCCACCCAGCCGAGCCAACCCGGCCAGCCCTCGACGCCCGGCACGACAGCGAAGCCCGGTACGAGGCCGGGTGAGTCGCATGAGACCAACCTGATGCCGGTGATCCAGCATGGCCCGCGGGACAAGAAGTGGGTCGCGCTGACCTTCGACGCCGACCTCACCGCGCTCATGCGCAAGCGCCTCCAGCACGGCAAGGTCAAGTCGTACTACAACGAGGCCCTGATCACGAAGCTCCGCCAGGAGAACGTCCCGGCCACCCTCTTCCTCACCGGCATGTGGATGGAGCAGTACCCCGACCGTGTCCGCGAACTGGCCGCCGACCCCCTCTTCGAGCTGGGCACCCACACCTACGACCACCGCGGCTTCACCAAGCACTGCTACACGCTCGGCACCGTCCCCAAAGCCGACATGCTGCAAGACGTCCGCAAAGCGGTAACCCTGCTCGACCAGCTCGACAGTCACGCCACGAGATGGTTCCGCTTCCCCGGCGGCTGCTACGACGGCACCGCCCTGCATGAGCTCGCCCCGGCCGGCGTCACCGCGGTAGGCCTCGACGTACCGGGCGCGGACGGCTTCGCCAAGTCCCCGAAGCCGATCGTCAAGCAGGTGCTCACGCACTGCCAGAACGGCTCCATCGTCGTCCTCCACATGCACGGCGGCGAGAACGCCCCGTACACCGACGAAGCGATCACCCCGATCATCGCCGGCCTGCGCGCCCGCGGCTTCCGGTTCGTCACGGTGACCGAACTGATGGGCGGCTGACGACAGCGCCTCACGCAAGGCGGCCCCGCAGAGTGGCACTCTGGGGGGACGATGACGACGACAGCTGATTCGCGGTCCCGGGGGCGGAGCCTGCGCCGGGATGCGCTGGGGTTGGGCACGTCCACCGCGATCGGGATCTCCTCCTCCGCGCCGGCGTACTCGCTGGCCGTGGCGGTCGGACTACTCGTCGCGTACGTCGGTACGGCCGCTCCCATGGTCCTGGCGCTTGCGGCCGTGCCGGTCGTCCTGGTCACGCTCTGCTTCCGCGAGCTGAACAGGGCCGAGCCGAACTGCGGTACGACGTTCCCGTGGACCGAGAAGGCGTTCGGGCTGGGTGTCGGCCGCATGGTCGGCTGGACCACGGTCATGGCCTGCGTGCTCGTCATGAGCAACCTGGCCCAGGTCGCGTCGATCTATACCTACGTACTGCTCGGCCTGGACGACGCAGCCGGCTCTCGCGGAGCACAGGCCGGTCTGGGCGCCGTGTTCATCGTGGTGATGGCAGTGCTCGCCTACCGCGGCATCCAGATCGCCGCGTGGACCCAGGCCATCCTGCTGACCGTAGAGGTCGTCGCACTGCTGTGGTTCGCCATCAATGCGTTCCACGAGGCCGGCACCCTCAGCCTCCCGACGGACACCGGCCAGGGCAAGTGGGCTACCGGCGTACTGGTCGCAGTGTTCCTCTACTGGGGCTGGGACTCGTCCTTCAGCGTCAACGAGGAGACCCGCGACCCACGGCGTACCCCTGCCATCGCGGCGCTCATCGCCAACGGCTTCCTGGTCATCCTGTACGTCGTAGTCGCCTGGTCGGCTATCGCCTACGCAGGTGTTGGCCCGCTGGCCGACATTGCCGACGATGACTTCTTCTCCGTCCTGAGCAACGACCTACTCGGTACTGCGGGCGGCAAGCTCCTCATCGGCGCAGTGCTCGTCTCCGCGCTCGCCTCCACCCAGACGACCATCCTGCCGACCGCCCGGACGATGCTGTCGATGGCTAGGCGGGACGCGTTCCCAGGACAGTTCGCACGGATCTCCACTCGCTTCCACACCCCGAGCGTCTCCACCTGGGTCTTCGCCGGCGCCAGCCTGGTCATCTACGTCGCCCTGGTGCTCACCTCGGACGCAGTACTGGCTGATGCCGTCGGGGCTGTCTCGGTGCTCGTGTCGATCTACTACCTCGCCACTGCGATCGCAGTACCGGTGTACTTCACCGGCGCGATCGAAGGCCGAGTGCTGCAGCGGGTAGTCGTCCCCTTGCTCGCGGCGGCGTCGTTCGTCGTAGTACTCGTCCTGGCTGTCTCTGAGGTGGGTACCGGGCCCCTGGTTGTGGTGGGTGTAACGATGGTGGTCGGCGCGCTCATCATGTTCTCGATGAAACCGCCGGCCGAGGGGGAAGGCAGGTCATGACACAACAGCGGAGAAGGATGCGCAGTGCCGGCATCACGCTCGGCCTGACCGCACTGGTCGCCGCGTCGCTGACCGGGTGCAGCAGCGGTGACGACGAGAAGGCGGACTACGCCGCGATCTGCGTCGACCCGGAGACCCAGCAGCGCACCGACGACGACAAGTGCAAGGACGACCGCGAGTACCACGGCTCCGGGGCCGGCTTCTTCTGGTTCTACATGGCCACCCGCGGCGGGTTCCTGGTGCCGCCGGTCGGCGGCCGCTACAACGTCAGCGACGGCAGCTACACCAGCTCCAACCTGCGCAACTCCTCCGGTGGTACGGCGACGATCCAGCGCGGCGGCCTGTCCACCAAGGGCGGCAACATCGGCACCATCGCGCGCGGTGGCTTCGGCAAGGCGAGCAAAGGGGGTCACGGCGGCTGATGTGGCGGCATTCGATCAGACCCCGCCCGGGTTGGAAGGACAAGGTCGTCGAGCAGGGGCTGGTCTTCCCGATGACGGACCTGCCCGACGGCAGCCAGACGCCGTACTGGAACGAGAGCGCCTGGTACGAGGTGACCATGGACGAGGTGCTGCACCTCGAACGGGTCACCGAGGAGCTCTACGAGATGTGCAAGCACGCCGCCTCGGTGATGGCGTCGGGTGACCGCTTCAGCGACGCCCAGCTCGGCCTGGCGTCCGGCACGCTGCCGATGGTCCGCGAGTCACTGAAGCGCGACGACCCGTCGGTGTACGCGCGGTTCGACCTGGTCTGGAACGGGGTCGAGCCGAAGATGCTGGAGATCAACGGCGACACCCCGACCGGGCTGGTGGAGTCGGCGGTGATCCAGTGGAACTGGCTGGAGGACGTCTTCCCCGACGCCGACCAGTGGAACTCCGTGCACGACCGGCTGGTCAAGTGGTGGAGCGACCAGCGGGCGGCCGGCGCGTTCCCCGGCAACGAGGCGCACTTCTTCAACTCGGCCGGCGAGACCACCGGCGAGGAGGCGATGACGGTCGCCTACATGCGCGACACGGCGGCGATGGCCGGCCTGGCCACGTACGGGCACGAGATCGAGGACCTCGGCTGGGAGTCGGAGCAGCGCGCGTTCGTCGACTACGGCGGGCGGAAGATCCGGACCGCGTTCAAGCTCTACCCGTGGGAGGACATGCTCGACGACGAGTTCGGCAAGTACATCGTGTCCGGGCTGGAGCGTGAGCCGGTGCGCTGGATCGAGCCGATCTGGAAGACGATGCTGTCCACCAAGGCGATCCTGCCGGTGCTGTGGGAGCTCTACCCCGACCACCCGAACCTGCTGCCCGCGTACTTCGGTACGCCCGGCGACCTGCTCGAGTGGGTGGCCAAGCCGCTGCACGGCCGGGAGGGCAGCAACATCCGGATCCACACCATCACCTCCACCGAGGACGATGTGCACGAAGGGCCGTACGACACCGACACGATGGTCTACCAGGAGTGGAGTCCGCTGCCGTCGTACGAAGGCAACCGGGCAGTGATCGGCAGCTGGATCGTCGACGGCGTCGCGGCCGGCATGATGGTCCGCGAGTCGGACGGCCCCGTCACCGACTACTACGCGCGGTTCGTCCCGCACGCGATCGGCACCGAGGCCCGCCCGGACCAGGAGACCATCCAGAAATGGCTCGCTGAGTAGTCAGTCCACCGCGACGGCGACGTACTTGATCTCCAGGTACTCGTCGATGCCGACAGTGCCGCCCTCGCGGCCGAGGCCGGACTGCTTGACGCCGCCGAAGGGTGCCGCCGGGTTGGAGACGATGCCCTGGTTGAGGCCGATCATGCCGGTCTCGAGCCGCTCGCTGACCCGCAGCGCGCGGCTGATGTCGTTGGTGAACAGGTAGGAGACCAGGCCGAAGTCGGTGTCGTTGGCCATCTCCACGGCCTCGTCCTCGGTCTCGAAAGCAGTCAGCGGCGCGACCGGTCCGAAGATCTCCTCCTTCTGCAGCCGGGCCGACTTCGGTACGCCGGTGAGCACGGTCGGCGGATAGAAATATCCCTTGCCCTCGGCAACCGTCGCGCCGGTCAGCACCTCGGCGCCCTGTTCTACCGCGTCGTCGACCAGATCCTTGACCTTGTCACGTTGCTTGGCGTCGATCAGCGGTCCCAGGTCGACGCCCTCCTCGGTGCCGCGGCCGACCTTGAGCGCGGTCATTCGCTCGGTCAACCTGGTGGCGAACTCTTTGAGTATCGACGAGTGCACGTAGATCCGGTTGGCCGCCGTGCAGGCCTCGCCGCCGTTGCGCATCTTGGCCAGCATCGCTCCCTCGACCGCCTTGTCCAGATCGGCGTCCTCGAAGACCAGGAAAGGCGCGTTGCCGCCGAGCTCCATGCTGGTCTTCAGCACCTTCTCGGCGGCCTGCTCGATGAGCTTCACGCCGACCGGGGTCGAGCCGGTGAAGGACAGCTTGCGGGCCCGGCCGTCGCGGATCAGCGGCTCCATCACGCCGCCGGAATCGCTTGTGGTGACGACGTTCAGCACTCCGGCGGGCAACCCGGCCTCGGTCATCAGCTCGGCCAGCTTGAGCATCGACAGCGGCGTCTGCGAGGCCGGCTTGATCACCATCGTGCAGCCGGCAGCGACCGCCGGACCGATCTTGCGAGCGCCCATCGCGGCCGGGAAGTTCCAGGGCGTGATCAGCAGGCAGGGCCCGACCGGCTGGCGCATCACCAGCAGCCTGCCCTTGCCGTTCGGGGCCACCTGGTAGCCGCCCTCGATCCGGACAGCTTCCTCAGCGAACCAGCGGAAGAACTCGGCGGCGTAGGCGATCTCGCCCTTGGACTCCGCGACCGGCTTGCCCATCTCGAGCGTCATCAGCAGGGCCAGGTCGTCGGCCCGCTCCGTCATCAGCTCATACGTCCGGCGGAGGATCTCGCCGCGCTCCCTGGGGGCCGTGGCCGCCCATTCGGCCTGCGCGGCGACGGCAGAGTCCAGGGCGGCCAGTCCGTCGGCAGGACTCGCGTCGGAGACCTGGCACAGCGTCGTACCGGTGGCTGGGTCCTCCACGGCGAGGGTCTTGCCGCCCTCGGCCGGTCGCCACTTGCCGGCGATGAAGAGTTCGGTCGGACAACCCTCGACGACTTCCTGCTCCCGCGACATCGGCACGCCTTTCAGTAGTGGACATCGCCCACTTTAGGCCGGTGTGCTCAGGCAGTCGCGACGAAGTGTGGGGTGTGCCGGGGGATGCTGCGGATGGCCCGGGTCAGGCCTGCGGCGACAGTACGGAGGATGGCTGACCGGACGAGGCTGTCGAAGGCCAGCGGCACCAGCATGAGCTCGTCGGCGCCGGTACTGGCGGCAACCGACGCCAGGCCGGCTGCAACCCCGGCACGGGTCCCCACGACGTACCCGGGCTCGTCGAGCAGCCGCTCGGCCTTGGTCCGCTCGCGGCCGGTGATCGGCGGCTCCAGCAACTCCATGAGCTCCGCCGGGGTCGCCCTGTTGGCTGCAGTCCGCAGGCGCGACTTCACCCGTACGTACTCCGACAGCCGGACGACAGCGTCCTCATCGGTGTCAGCGGCAACCACTGCCACGGTCACCCCGACGTACGACTTCCCCGTCGGCCCTGTGGGCTCGAAGCTGTCCCGGTACGCCGCAACCGACGCCAGCGTCCCCGCCGGCGCAGTGTGGTGCCCCAGAAAGAGCGGCAACCCCCGTACTGCGGCCACCTGCGCGCTGGCCGGGTTATCCGTCATCACGAAGACAGGCGGCGGCAGCCCAGCCAAGGCAAGCCGCACGTCCCCAACCGGCGCACGTCCAGGCAGCCCGTCCCTCAGGAACCGGCAGAGCTCATCCAGCTTCTGGGGGAAGGTGTCCCATCCCTTCTCGCTCAGACCAAGCGCAGTAGCGGTACTGGGCGGAACAACCGGCGCCCGGCCCACACCCAGGTCGATCCGGCCCGGGTACGCGGCAGCCAGCACCGCGAACTGTTCCGCGACTACCAGCGGCTGGTGGTTGGTGAGCAGCACACTGCCAGAGCCCAACCGGATCCGGTCAGTCCTGGCGGCCAGTACTGCCGCCAACACGGCAGGACTTGCGCCACCGGCCCCCCGGACGCCATGCTGCTCTGCAACCCAGAACCTTCGGTAACCAAGGTCATCGGCGGTCTGAGCCACCTCCACGGTCTCGCGAAGCGCCGCCGCGGCAGACTGGCCAGGCAGCTGCGGCACCACATCGAGCACCGAGTGGGCGGATACCGGGAGGCCGGGAGTCGCGGGGCTGTACACCCGCTCACCGTCGCAGCCCCGAAGACATTGCGCATGGGGGCTCGGCCCCCATGTTTCCGCCGGCTCCCACCCACGGTCGAGGCCCGGGAAAAGCCCGCGAAATTGGGTACTGACAGCCCTTCCTGGCCGCGCCGGCCATCCGGCATCGTTCATGGCGTCGGGAATTCGGCACCCACCAGTGGCCGAACGCCTGACAAGATCCACCGATTCCTGTGCCGAACGACCTTCCACCAGAGGCCGTCCGGCACAGGCGATGCTGGACCGCGGGATGGCTACCCCCAGTCGACGTCCCGCGGTACAGCACCTCTTCGATTCCCCGTCACCAACTTGTTACCGCCCCCATACGGAATATGGGGGATCCGTACCCATGGCAAGGCCCAGGTCCCGATGGCACTCTGAGCGCGTGCTCAACTCCGCAACCGCCGGGACCTCCCGGACCGACCAGTCGACAGCCTGGTGGTCTGCCGGGATGGGCCCGCACGAGCAGGGCCTCTCGATGCCCGCCTGGGCGGAATACGTCGAACGCAGTACAGCCTTGTCCGTCACTCCGGCACCGGTGACAGGCGACTGGCAGCAAGCGCTGATCCGGTGCCTGGAACCATTGCTGGCCACCGCCCGGCAGGACCTCGCCGCGGCGGGACAGGACGGCCCGCTGGCCGAAGAGTTCCTTCAACGGCTGGGCATGCGCCTGCTACGGCTGGCATCCCGAACACTGGTGCTGGAACTCGCCCGGGCCCGCAGCCGCGGCGAACTGGCCGGCGAAACCCCGGCTGAACGTTTTCTCGACTTCACCCACCGGCTCGTCGGAGGGAGCGAGCTGGCGGACTTCCTGGCCGCATACCCGGTGCTGGCCCGGGTCCTGGGCGAGGCGTGCCGACAGTCCATCGAGGGCCACCTCGAACTACTGTCCCGCCTCGCCGAGGACCGCGAGCAACTGACCACCACCCTCCTCTCCGGCACCGACCCCGGCCCCCTCCTCCACATCACCCCCGGCGGCGACCCCCACCGAGGCGGCCGCTCCACAGCCACCCTCACCTTCACCAACGGCCAAAAACTCATCTACAAACCAAGGCCTCTGGACCTTCACGCCCACTTCAACGACCTGGTCCACTGGCTCAACGACAAAACCGGACTGGACCTGCAAACAGTCCACGTACTACGCCGACCCGGCTACGGTTGGCTCGAGTACATCGACCACATCCCCTGCCAGGACCTCACGGAAGTCCGCCGCTTCTACCACCGCCAAGGTGGCCTGCTCGCCCTCCTGTATGTGCTGGACGGCACAGACATGCACCACGAAAATCTGATCGCCCACGGCGACCAACCGGTCCTGGTAGACGTAGAAACGTTGTTCCATCCCAGCCAGCACCTGGCCGGCCTGCCTGGGCAGGACCCCGCTCACGCAGCGCTACAGAGTTCGGTCTACCGAACGGCACTGCTCCCTATGCTATCGTCCGGCGAAAACGGCATCGTCGACATCTCGGGCCTCGGCGGCGATAGCGGCGAGATATCCCCGATCAATGCGGTTGAGTGGATCCACGCGGGCCTGGACACCATGCGCATGGTGCGCCGTCCCGTTCGAACCGGCGAGAGTCAGAACCGTCCGCGGCTCGATGGGAGCGTCCTCGAGCCTCGCGATCACGAGATCGCCCTGCTGGCAGGATTTCAGGCCGCGTATGAGGCGATCGCCTGGCACCGCAGTGAGTTGCTCGGGCCGACCGGACTGATCGCCGCCTGTAGCAACGACGAGGTTCGATACGTTGCCCGAGCGACGCAGACATACGCCTCGCTGCTCGAAGAGTCGACCCACCCCACGGCCATGCGGGACGCGGCTGGCCGCAGCGAGTTGCTCGATCTGCTCTGGGATGCCGATCCGTCCGTCCGCCGTCTGGTGCCGACTGAGCTGTCCGACCTCTGGGCAGGCGACATCCCGTTGTTCACAGCGCGCCCGGACAGTCTGGATGTCTGGGCATCCGACGGCACGCGGATCCCCCAGTTCCTGGCGCGGGAGGGCCTGGCCGCCGTCGAAGCCAAGATCGCCGGCCTGAGCGAGGTGGACCAGCACCGCCAGCAATGGCTCATCTCGGCCACCCTCGCCACCCGTCCCGAGCCTATCGTTCATGCCTGCCGCACCAGCCGGTCCGACATGGGTACTGCGGAAGCAGATCCCGATCAACTACTGGCCGCGGCCACGGACATCGCGGACGAGATCATGGCTCGCGCCGAGAACGGCCGTGACGGCCGTGCGAACTGGCTGGGTCTCGAACTGCTCGACGACCATCACTGGCTGGTTATGCCGATGGGCGCGGGCCTGTCGAACGGCTACACCGGCGTGGCCCTCTTCCTCGCCCAGGTCGGAACGTTGACCGGCGCCGGCAAGTATTCGGAACTCGCCAGAGATGCGATCCGTCCGCTTCCGCAGCTACTCGAAACTCTTGCCCATTCCCCGGAAACCGCGCAGCTCGTCGGGCCGGGCATGCATGGCTTGGGCGGCATCAGCTATGGACTCAGCCGGCTCGAATCGCTATTGGGCGATGCAGAGCTTGGCAGCTGGCTCACGATGTCATTGGAGATCGCTGGGAATCTCGAAACCGACCCTGCCGAGTTCTGTAGCTACTCCGTCGGTGCGGCGGGCGGGCTCACCGCCATGCAGGCGATCCAGGACCACGTTCTCGCAGCGAACCTGGCGAGCCGCTATGCCGACGAGTTGCTGGCAGCAATTGAATTCGGTGCACGCCGAGAAAACCCCAACCCCGACCCTGGATTCACACACGGCTACCAGGGTCTTGCATGGTCCCTCGGCCGGTACGGCACACCAGGCGACCGTTACCACGCCGCGGCCATCGTCGCGGCAGACCTGGATCGACAAGGCGCCGCACCCAATCCTGGCTGGTGCTCCGGAGACGCCGGCGCCACCCTTGCCCGGCTCAGCGCCGGTGTACCCGCGGACCTCGAGGCATACCTCCAGTCCGCTACAGAACGTCCGGTGCTCTCCGACATGAGTTTGTGTCATGGCGAGCTCGGCGCGGTAGAGCCAATCCTTTGGCTCGCTGAAGGCGGTGCCCCAGCTATAGAGGCGGTCCGGCGTCGCCGGGCCGGGCTGGTGCTCGCAGCAGTACAGCAGTACGGACCGCAATGCGGCACTCCGAGAGGGGTGACGTCGCCAGGTCTGCTGACCGGCTTGGCTGGCGTCGGCTACGGACTTCTTCGTCTGGGCTTCGGGAGCCGCATTCCGTCCGTGCTGCTGCTAGAACCGAACACCGGTGACCAGCGCCCATCACAGCACTGAGCACCGATCAGAACACCATCGACAGGGGAACAGCATGACCGCCCAGAACTCGCAGAACAATCCGTTCCGTCAGCAGCGCACCACGTCTGAGCCGTACGACACCGATTCAGTCGGTGACATCGAGCTACCCAAGCGAAGCCGCGCCGGCTCCAGGGCACTCGCCCTCGTCGGGTCGGCCTCCGTGCTCGCGACGGCCATCATGGCCGTCGCCGACTGCATCACCATCTCGACCAGCTCAGTCAGCAACAAGATCAACTGACGGCACATCCAGAGGACCCATCATGACCACCCAGCAGAACTTGCCCGAAGATCAGCACTGCCAGCTCACCGACGATCAAGCCGATCCGATCGGCCCGATCACGATGCCCGGGGTCGGCTGGATCGGTTCCAGAGCTCTCGCGTTGATCGGGGCCGCCAGCGTGCTCGCACTCGGCATCAACGCGATCGTCGATCCTGGAACCTCAACGCCGCCCACCGTTAGTAGGTGACTCCAGCCGGTCGCCGCCGAAGCGACTGCACCAAGCGCTTGCTTGGTGTCCCAATCAGCGGCGACCGGCCGAACCAACTGCCTCAGCCCCAGAGCATGGATAGAGTTTGCATGCAGAGCCAGGCGGCTTCCCGGCCGACGATCTCAACACCGGGGCACCGACACGATCCTGCGCTGATCGATCACCGCCGACAGGAGAAAACCTGATGACCGCACAACAGAATCCGCCCACAGATCCGCACATTCAACTCACCGACGAGCAAGCCGATCCGATAGGCCCCATCTCGCTACCCAAGCGGAGCCGGATCGGGTCCAGAGCGCTTGCTCTGGTCGGCGCTGCGAGCGTGCTCGCGCTCGGAGCCAACGCACTGATCGACCAGACCAACGTGACGACGACAGTCTCAGTCAGCGCTCGATGAGCGCTATCAAGCGTTTGCTTGTAGCACACCACAGCGGCGACCGGCCGGACTCAGTGCGCTAACCCCCAGAGCATGGATAGAGTTTGCAGGCATGCAGACCCATGCGCCCCGAGTGGTCGGCAGAGACGAGGAGATCGAGCATCTCGACGAGCTACTCAGTCAAGCCCGTGACGGGCGTGGGGGAGCAATCTTCCTAGTTGGCGAACCTGGCATCGGAAAGAGCCGGCTCGGCGCCGTCGCCACTTCCAATGCGCTCGGTCACGGAATGGCAACCCTGCGTGGGCGGGTGGGCGCCATGGGCACCATGGTCGCCTTCCGTCCTTTCAGCGAGGCGTTTCTGTCCTTGATCAGGCGTGGTGAGATGCCTGATCCGGGGGCTCTCGGCCCCTATCGTCAGATATTGGGCCGGTTGATCCCCGACTGGCACGACGGCAGCTCACGCGAGACCGGCACCTCAGCGGTCCTGCTCGGTGAGGCGATTCTGCGGCTACTCGGGCTGATCGCCCGTGATCGGGGTGCGCTGGTCGTGCTGGAGGATCTGCACGGCTCAGATCCCGAGACGCTCGCGGTGATCGAATATCTGCTCGACAACCTCGAGGACCAGCCAGTCGCCCTGGTCGCAACCTTGCGTCCCGAACAAGGATCCGCCCTCGATCTGGCGCGAATAGCCAACCAGCGCAGTACCGCCCGGCTTATCGAGTTGCAGCCGCTCAACCGTCGGCAGGTACGCGAACTCGCGGCCGGCTGCCTTGAGGTCGGCACAACCGGGGTACCGGATCAACTGGCCGAGCGACTGTGGGCGGACAGCGCCGGAATCCCTTTCATCGTTGAGGAACTACTGCAGGAAGCTGACCGGACAGGACAGTTGCTGGCAAGCGCCGATGGATCGGTTCAGGTCGTCGAGGACCTCAGGACCGGCGTTCCGGCAGCGGTAGTACGCAGTATCAACAGCCGAACCAATCAGCTCACGGCGCAGTCCCGGGAGCTTCTACTGCTGGCCGCGGTCATCGGGCACCGCTTTCCACTAAGTGTGGTCCGGCGTGCCGGCAACGTTGACGAAAGGTTGCTACTGGCAACACTTCGAGCCGGTCTGACAGCCCAGCTGGTCGGTCCGGATGAGCCCGTCCCCGACTGGTATGCGTTCCGGCATCCGCTGACGGCGGAGGCGTTACTGACCGGGCTGACACCCGCCGAACGGTCCGCTTTGGCCTTGCGCTGCGCGAACGCGATCGAGGAGCTTCACCCCGCCCTGACCGGCGAGTGGTGCACGATGGTCGCCGAACTCGCCCAAACCGGCGGAGAGACTGCCCGGGCCGGACGGTTGTTCGGCCAAGCTGGCCGACGATCCTTCGACGACGGATCGATGGCGTCTGCAGTCCATCTACTGAACCGTGCCCGCATGCTGCTCACCAACGACCCTGACATCGACTACCGCGCGGAGATCCTCGAGATCCTGCTACTCGCCGCCGGCGAGACCGGACAGTTCGACCATCCGGCAGCCAACTCCGAGGTGATCGACGAACTGGACAGCCGGCAACTCGCACCCCGCAAGGTGGCCGCGTTGTATGTGCAGTTGGCCCGGCTCGAACATACCGCCGGTCGCTGGTCCTCTGCCTCCAGTCACCTCGCTGTCGCACGATCACTGCTCGGAGACGACCCAGCCGACGCCGACCTAGCCCCTGTGGACTCGATCGCGGCCCTACTCGAGTTGTCGAAAAGCAGCCCGGGTCGCCTGAAGTCGGCCGTGGAGCTGGCCACCCGCGCTGCTGCCGCCGCCGAGCGCGCCGACCTCCCCTCGGTCGCCATCGACGCCTGGCAATTACTCGGCATTCTCTCGCGGGAACACGACCTGGATCAGTCGATCACCTATTTTCGGCGGGCCCGACAAGTCGCCACCGAGAACAACCTGGCTCTCCAACGGGTAACCTCCCACCTCTTCGTGGCCGGCTCCATCTGTCTGGCCGACGGCGATGTCACCGAGATGGAGCAAGTTCGGCACCAAGCACTGCGGATCGGCGCGATGCCGATGGCCTACGAGATCGAGGGAGTGCTTGGGCTGCAAGCGATTCTTCGATCCGAATATGCCCGGGCCGAAGAGATGATCAAGGCCTGTCTGGAGGTGACCCAACGACTCAAGCTCAGCCGCGGCGCGCCGTACGAGCTGGTGAGTATGGCGATCCTGGCAGGTCATCAAGGCAAGCGGGCCGCAATGGAAGCGACCCTTGCACAACTGACGAGCTGGGGTGAACGTGCCTCCCACGAGCTCCCGCTGTCCTACGGACTGGCCAGGACCTTCTGCGCGTTGCTCGAAGAGAACCGTGACCTGGCAGAGACCGACATGGCTCAGGCGCTCGCCTATGACGCACAGAATCCGACCACGTTCCACATGGCCGGGAAGAACGGGCTGGGTTTGTTGCTCGGCGTACTCGCAGGCAGGAACGGCTGGCCGCACTACGAGGCTGTCGCGGCCACTGCCGGGAGCAAAATGCGGTGGAATCGGCAGTTCGTACAACTGGCTCTCGCGGTGCTGCTCGGAAGGGACGGCAAAGCCGCCGAGGCAGATGAGGCGGTTGCCCGGGCCTTGGAGTCCTCGGAGCTCTACCCGATGGCTCGGCATCTTGGACTCCGGCTGATTGCGGAGCCGGCGGCGGCTGATGGGTGGGGGGAGCCGGTGGTGTGGCTTCGGCAGGCTGAGGATTATTTTCATAATGCTGAGGTGCCGGCGGTGGCTAGTGCTTGTCGGAGTATGTTGCGGCAGTTGGGGGCTACTGTGTCGCAGCGGCGTAGTGGGTCTGAGCAGGTGCCGGCTCATCTGCGGCAGCTGGGGATCACGACTCGGGAGTTCGAGGTTGTGCAACTGCTGGTGGATCGGATCGGGAACAAGTCGATCGCTTCGCGGTTGCATATTTCGCCTCGGACTGTGGAGAAGCATGTCGCGAGCTTGATGACGAAGACTCAGCAGCCGGATCGGGAGGCGTTGAGCAGCTTTGCCCGGACTGTGCTGCAAGACTGAGGGCAGGGTCCGTTGCAGGACTGATCCCGGGCCCTGTGCGTGTGCTGGGCGCCGGGGCGCCGTTCGGGTGATAGTTGTCGACTCACGGAAATTCCGGGCGACCGCCCGCCTTGGAGCTCCGGCGGCACGCACGCAACTGGCCGGGTAATTTATGAACGCTCGCTTTATATATAGGATGGGCGAGTGGCAGGCAAGGGGTCGGACATGAGCAAGGGAACGGTCGGCGGCGGCGGTACGACGATGCTGCGGCGGATCAACGTCGCTGCGGTGCTGGACGCGGTCCGCCGCTCGGCACCGGCACCGCTGCGAGTCGCTGAACTGGTCGAGCGCACCGGACTGGCCAGGCCGACGGTGGCCCAGGCCGTCGACGAACTGCTGGACGCCGGCTGGCTGCAGCAGCACGGGCCTGACTCCGCCGACCGCTCGCTGGGCCGCCCGGCCATCCGGGTCTCCCTGCGCGGGCGCGCGGCGCCGGTGCTCGGACTCGACGTCGGCCCGCACCGCGTCACGGTCGGGGTGTCAGACCTGGCCGGCCGCAAGCTCTCCCTGGTACGCCGCTCCGGCCCGGGCTGGACGGCTCAGGAGCTGCTCGGCGTCATCAGCGAGGTGATCACCGAGGCACTCGCCGAGGCAGAGGTCCCCGCCGAGGACATCGCCGCAGCCGTCGCCGCCAGCCCCGGCATCGTGGACGAGCACACCGGACGGGTCCAGCTGGTCCCGTCCGTACCGGGCTGGTCCGCGATCGACCTGACCAAGCACGTCCGCAGCCTGCTCGACTGCCCCGTCATGCTCGACAACGACGCCAACCTGGCCGCCCTGGCCATCGCCGCGGCCCGCGGCGGGACGGGCACCCTCCTGGCTGTCCAGTGGGGTGAGCGGCTCGGTGCCGGCATCGTGATCGACGGCCGGCTCCACCGCGGTACAGGTGCGGCCGGTGAGATCGGCTTCATCGCCACCGCGCCGGACGACGTGATCAACCCCGAGGACAGTCGCGGCCCGCTGGAGCGCGCTGTCGGCTCGGAGGCCATCGCCGAGCTGGGTCGTCAGGCCGCGCTCGCCAACCCGGACTCCCGCCTCGCCGAGCTCGGCCGCGACCAGCTCGACACGGCAGACGTGTTCGCCGCGGCGGCTGAGCGCGACCCGGTGGCCCAGGCAGTCGTCCAGCATGTCGCCCGCGACTTCGCCCGCGCGCTGGCGCCCGCAGTACTGGTCCTGGACCCCACTGCTGTAGTCATCGGTGGCGGTGTCGCCCGGGCCGGCGCAGTGCTGCTGGACGCCATCTCCGACCAGCTCCGGCTGCTCACCCTGAACCACCCCAAGCTGGAGCTCTCTGCCCTGGCCGAGGACGCAGTAGTCACCGGTGCGATGCGGATGGCCCTCGACGAGGTCTGGCAGCGCAAGCTCCCGACCCCCGCCCTCACCACACCCGCCTAGCCCAGGACAGCCTTGGCGATGGCGTCAGGGCGGTCCAGATGGACCAGGTGCGCCGAGTCGGGCAGTACTTCGACAGTGGCGTTCAGCCTGGCAGCCAATGCTCGCTGCCCGGCCAGCCAGCCGTTGGCGGTGAAGCGAGAGCTGCCGCCTGTCGCCACGAGAACGACAGTGGGCGGCAGTACGTCCGGTGGAGACTCCAGTAGCCGGGCAACCTCGGCCGCGAGCTCCCAGCTGCCGGTCAGCTCGTCCCAGAACAGCAACCACGAGCCGGCAGCGCCGTACCGGCGTCGAGCGGTCGCCCTAGACAGCAGGTCGTTGTTCCGCATGCTCCCGACCCGGATGAGCACCCGCCGAGCCGCAGTACCAATCAGCTGCGGTACGCCGAACCGCCCCACCCCCCGCAACACCGCCCGCACCACGCGGTCCCCCACCGTCCCTGGGTAAAGCCACCGCCACCCGGTCTCCGATGTGAGGCTCGAGTCGATCAGCACCAGTCGCTCGACCTCCCCCGGATGAGTGAGCGCCCACCGCAGCACCGCCAGCCCACCGATCGAGTGCCCGAGCAACCCCACCGGCAGCGTCACGCCCCGACGCAGCTCGGACACTGGTGCCGTGATCGGCGTCAACCACGGGTCGAGCACCCGCACGTCGCCGGCCGGCAGCAGCGCGAGGACGTCGCCGAACTCCTCGGGAGCCTCGGCCAGTCCCGGCACTACCACCCAGTTGCTGGTCATCGGGGAAAGCCTGCCTCAGGCTTCGGCATAATCGAAAGAGTTGCAGACGAGACCAAAGTGAGAGCCGTGGGATGGGATGATCGCCGGGTGTCATCGGAACAGGTCCTCCCGCAGTGGCAACAGCGCGCGGCCGTCTGGGTCGGGCGGGTCGTGGTGTTCGCCTCGATCTGGTCGTTCCTGGCGATTCCGCTGCACCTGTTCGCACCGGCCTATGTGAAGCGGGTCGACCAGGCCTTCGACTTCTTCGGCATCCCGGCCGGACACACCTTCTTCTCGGCCGTCTACCTCGCGGTCGTCGGCAGCGCGCTGCTGCGTGGCAAGCGCGCCGCGCTGCTGTGGGTGCTGTGGGTCTTCGAGGCGCTGTGGCTGCTCACCGCGGTCGCGGCGGTGGGGCTGGCCGGCGTCCGGCTGGCCAATCCGCGGGACCAGGACCTGATCAGCGAGTTCGGCGAGGCCAAGCCGCAGGACCTCGAACTGGCCATCGTCCAGGTGGTCGTGGTGGCCGCGCTGGTGCTGCTGCTGTGGAAGATCCGCGCCGCGTTCCCGGCCCGCCTCGCACCCGGCACCCGCCGGCTCGCCGTCGGCGCCCTGATCGCCGGCCTGATGATCTCGATCGCGGTCAGCATCACCCTGACGCAGGCCTTCCCCCGGACCCTCACCGGCCAGAAGGAGAAGATCGGCTGGGCCGTGATCGCCGCGCTCGGCCAGAGCCGCAGCAAGATGGGCGAGGGGCACGAGGGCCATGGCTGGGTCGGTCTGACCGTCGGTGCCATCTCCGCGGCCTCGCTGGTGGTCGCCTTCTGGATCTTCCTCCGGTCGGTACGCCGGGTCCGCTACCTCAGCCAGCCCGAGGAGCTCCAGGTCCGCCGGCTGCTGCTCGAGTACGGCGAACGCGACTCGCTCGGCTACTTCGCCACCCGCCGCGACAAGGCCGTCGTCTTCGCGCCCGACAACCAGGCGGCGATCGCCTACCGCGTCGTCAACGGCGTCAGCCTCGCCAGCGGCGACCCGATCGGCGATCCAGCGGCCTGGCCCGGCGCGATCCAGCGCTGGCTGGCCGAGGCGCAGAACTACGGCTGGTCCCCGGCCGTGCTGTCGGCCAGTGAGGAGGCCGCGCACGCGTACGTCGACGCTGGTCTGCGCGCGCTCGCGATGGGCGACGAGGCGATCATCGACGTCGCGGACTTCACCCTCGAGGGCCGGACCATGCGCCCGGTGCGGCAGGCTGTCACCCGGGCCCAGCGAGCCGGATACCACGCCGAGGTGGTTCGGCATGGAGACCTCTCGCCCGAGGCGCTCTCGGAGTACGTGAAGCTCGCCGAGAAGTGGCGTGGCGCGCACACCGAGCGGGGTTTCTCGATGGCGCTCGGCCGGCTCGGCGACCCCGCCGACGCCCGGTGCGTGATGGTCATCGCGCGCGACTCCGAAGGCGCGGTACGGGGGCTGCTCTCGTTCGCTCCATGGGGTGTGCGCGGGGTGTCGCTGGACCTGATGCGGCGCGATCCCGAGTCCGTGAACGGCCTGATGGAGTTCATGGTCAACGCGCTCGTCGAGGCGTCCGGCGATCTCGGCGTCCACCACATCTCGCTGAACTTCGCGATGTTCCGGGAGATCTTCAGCGACGCCGAGCGCGTCGGCGCCGGGCCGGTGCTGCGGCTCACCAACGCACTGCTGACCGCCGCGTCGAGGTTCTGGCAGTTGGAGAGCCTGTACCAGTCCAACGAGAAGTACTTGCCACGCTGGTCACCCCGCCTGATCTGCTACTCCCGTGGCGCCTCGCTGGCCCAGGTGCTGCTGGCCGCCGGTACTGCGGAAGGCTTCCTGCCGGCGCCTCGCCCCTGGACCCGCGTCGACAGCGCGGAGACCGCCGAGCGGCACGCGATCATGGCTGCCGACGGCGGACAGTTCGCGGCGGCCGTACGCGAGCAGGAGCATGAGTTGTTGCGGCCGGTGCTGCCGGATCGCAGACTCACCGAGCAGGAGCAGATCCGGCGCGCCAAGCTCGCCGAACTCATTGCCAAGGGCATCGATCCGTACCCGGTCACGGTGCCGCGGACGGAAACCCTGGAACGGATCCGCGCGCTCCACCCGAACCTGCCGCCCGATCACCACACCGGCCACGAGGTCTCCGTCACCGGCCGGGTGATGCGGATGCGCAACCACGGCGCGCTCTCCTTCGCCCTGCTGCAGGACGGGCTGTCCAGCCTGCAGGTGATGCTGTCGGCCGACGCGACCGGTGACGAGGCAATCGAGAACTGGCGGCGCCTGGTCGACATCGGCGACCACGTCAGCGTCACCGGCGAGGTCGTCACCAGCCGCCGCGGCGAGTTGTCGGTCGCGGCGACCGAGTGGGTGATGGCGGCCAAGTGCCTGCATCCGCTGCCGGACAAGCGAAAGGGCTTCACCGATCCGGAGGCGCGGGTTCGGCAACGGCACCTCGACCTGGTGATGAACCCCGAGTCGCTGCAGATGATGCAGCAGCGCAGTACCGCGGTCCGGGCGTTGCGGAACGGGTTCGAGACGCGTGGCTTCATCGAGGTCGAGACGCCGATGCTGCAGGCGGTGCACGGTGGCGCCAACGCGCGGCCGTTCGTCACCCACATCAACGCCTACGACACCGACCTGTTCCTGCGGATCGCGCCGGAGCTGTTCCTCAAGCGGCTCAGCGTCGGCGGGATGGGCAAGGTCTTCGAGCTGAACCGCAACTTCCGCAACGAGGGCGCGGACGCGACGCACAACCCGGAGTTCACCTCGGTCGAGGCGTACCAGCCGTACGCCGACTACACCGTGATGCGCGAGCTCACCCGGGAACTGCTGATCGAGGCCGCGACGGCCGTCCACGGCAAGCCGATCGTGAAGCGCCCCGGCGGCGAGCTCGACATCTCGGGCGACTGGCCGGTGATCACCGTGCACGACGCGGTCGGCCGCGCCACCGGCGTACCGATCGACTCCGGTACCTCGATCGATCGTCTGCGTGAACTGTGCGCGGAGCACGGTGTGCATGCCGGCTTCGACCTGACCGCGGGCGAACTCGTGCTCGAGCTGTACGACGAACTGGTCGAGCCCACGACGACGCTGCCGACCTTCTACACCGACTTCCCGCTCGAGACGTCGCCCTTGACCCGGACCCATCGCAACGACCCGCGACTGGCCGAGCGCTGGGACCTGGTCGCCTTCGGCGCGGAGATCGGTACGGCGTACTCCGAGCTGGTCGACCCCGTCGAGCAACGGCGGCGGCTCACCGAGCAGTCGCTCAAGGCCGCGTCGGGCGACCCCGAAGCGATGTCGCTGGACGAGGACTTCCTCAGCGCCCTCGAGTACGCGATGCCCCCGACCGGCGGGCTCGGCATCGGCGTCGACCGGGTGATGATGATGCTGACCGGCCAGAACATCCGCGCCACTCTCGCCTTCCCCTTCGTCCGGCCGGCGCCGCGCATCTGAACGTCGGAACCGGTCAGAGCGTCAATACGTCTGACAGGTTCTGGCCTTGGGGTCGCGGGGGATCCCTTTGCCACTTAGGGTTTGCTGACAAGGGGAACATCGAGGACCTGGGGGTATTCATGCGCAGAACTCTGTCCATTTCGGTCGGCATCGCGATGCTGGCGCTGATGGCGGGCTGTGGCGATTCCGACGACGCCAAGACGTTGTCCAGCGTCGAACCGACGACCAGTACGTCGTCGACTGATCCGACGACCGCACCGACCTCGGCGCCCACGTCGGCACCGACGCCGACAGTGCCGCCGAAGCCCGCGGGGCCGTTGACGCAGGCGCAGTACCAAGGCGTCCTGCTCGAGCTCGACAAGCGGCTGGACAGCGAGATCAGCGCGCTGGGTCGGGTCAAGACCGAGGACAGCCTGGACACCGCGCTGGAGAACCTGACCCAGGCACTGAACGCCGAGTCACTCAAGCTGGGCGCGGTCAAGCCACCGGCCCGCGCGGTCCCGGCGAACCGCGTACTTCAGTTGCGCTTGAGGAACGCGGCCACCGCGATGCGCAACGGCGACACCAGCGACATCGGCTGCGGCGGCCTCGCCTACGTCTCGCAGGCACTCCAGCGCCAACTCACGGCGACGCTGAACCCGGCGGTGGTCCAGTTGCGGACCATCGGGCTGATCGTCGGCCGGACGCTGCCGGACCTCGGCCCCGAGCCGACCGGCAACCGCCCGTCGAACGGTGATGTCATCGTGCGTACCGGCAACGGCGGGTCGGGCGCGCTGCGGGTCAAGAACGGGACGTCGTCCGATGTGGCGGTCTCGATCGTCACCACCGGCAAGGCGCCCAGCAAGCCGCACATCATGATGTACGTGCAGGCCAAGAAGACCGCGACGGTCCGCCGGATCGGCGGCGGCTACCAGCTGTACATCAAGAGCGGCAAGGACTGGAACCCGCAGCGGCGCCAGTTCCGCTCGGACTGCTCCTTCAAGAAGTTCGACCAGCCGTTCGGCAAGAACCAGGGCTGGGAGGTCCAGCTGCAGGCCTCGGTGCTGGGCAACGCGTCGTCGAGCGAGGTCGATCCGTACTGAAGGTCTCCCACGTCAGCCTCGGCCTCAGCTGAGAGCCTGCAGGCCGAGGACTGACAGCAGGCGGAGTTTCTCGGCGGCTTCGGTGTTGGGGGCGGCTGTGTAGATGACCAGGCGAAGGTCGCTGCCGGGGGCGGTCAGGACGTCGCAGTCGAGCGCCATCTCGCCGAGTTCGGGGTGGTTGATCGTCTTGACGTTGGACTCGTGGAAGCCGACCACGTGGTCGTCCCAGAGGGCGGCGAAGCGGGGGCTGCCGGTGCGGAGTTCATGGATCAGGGCGCGGAGATCGGCATCGTTGGGATAGCGGGCGGTGGCGGCACGGAGATCGGTGACCATGGCCCGGGTGAAGGCGGCGGTCTGCTCCGGGGTTTGCGCCACCCGGCCGAATCCCGCGGTTCCGGGCAACATGAAGTGCCGCCAGATGATGTTGCGTTCGCGACCTCGTAGTACGGACGGGTCGCCGATCAGCGCCGACCAGAGCGGGTTCCAGCTGATCATCGTCCAGGAGGCGGCGCACACGCAGATGGGCGCGCCTTCGAGCTGGCCGATCAGCCGTTGCACTCCGGGCGGGATGTACGTCGAGATCGCACCGGGCCGCGGCGGCGTCTGACCGGCCAGGACGAACAGGTGGTCCCGCTCGGAATCACTCAACCGCAGCGCCCGGGCCAACGCGGTCAGTACCTGGGCCGACGGCGCGGACGACCGGCCCTGCTCGAGTCGGAGGATGTAGTCGACCGACAACCCGGCGAGCTGAGCCAACTCCTCCCGCCGGAGTCCCGGCGCTCGCCGCCGTCCACCCGCGGGCAGGCCCGCCTCCGCCGGAGTCACCCGATCCCGCCAGGCGTGGAGTGTCTTGCCTAGTTCAGCCACCTGACCAGTATGTCCCGCAACAGCCGCTTCAGCCTGGGTACTGCCAATCCCCAGGACAAGGCGTGCACTACCTGCGACACCGCCCGGCGACGAGATTGGAGACATGACCACAACACTCATCACCGGAGCCAACAAGAGCCTCGGCTACGAAACAGCCCGTCAACTGATTGCCCTCGGCCACACGGTGTACGTCGGTGCGCGCGACCCCGAGCGTGGACGCGCGGCGGCCGACGAACTCGGCGGCCGCTTCGTCCAGCTGGACGTGACCGATGACGAATCGGTCCAGAACGCCGTCAAGCAGGTGCAGGAAGAGGCCGGCCACCTCGACGTCCTCGTCAACAACGCCGGCATCCCCGGACCGTTCGTGCCGGCCGACCAGCTGACCGCCGACGACTTCCGGACCGTCTACGAGGTCAACGTCTTCGGCGCCTTCCGGGTCCTGAACGCCTTCCTGCCGTTGCTCAAGGCAAGCGACAACCCCGTCGTGGTCAACGTCAGCAGCGGCCTGGGCTCGATCGGCATGGCCACCGACCCCACGGTCCGCGAGGCCGCCTGGATCCCCACCCCGATCTACAGCTCCTCGAAGGCCGCCCTCAACATGCTCACCGCCCAGTACGCCCACCTGAACCCGGAGATGCGCATCAACGCCGTGGACCCCGGCTACACCGCCACCGACTTCAACGGCCACCGCGGCCACCAGTCCATCCCCGAAGGCGCCGCAAGCATCGTCCGCCTGGCCACCATCGACAAAACCGGCCCCACGGCCACCTACCAACGCAACTCCGGCCTCGTCCCCTGGTGACGGCACCAGCCCTGGCGGCACCGGCGTCGCCCCTGGCGACTTCGATCAGGGGCGCAAGGTCTCCAGCAGAGCCTTCAGGGCTTCGGCGATAGTCGTCGGCTTCGGGTTCGGCTTCGGCGGCGCCGGCGGACCGCTCGGGGTGACAGGCGGCTGTCCCGGCGTTCCCGGCGGCTTGCTGGTCACCGGAGGCCGCGGCGGGAGTTTGGTTGCCGAAGGCATCGAAGGCAAAGACCGCTCGGCGACCCCTGGGGTCGGCTCCACCGGCTCACGCGTACCACCCGTCGGCCCCACATCAGTCGGCCCGGCGGTCGCCCCCGGCTCCTCCGGTGAACCACCGGTAGGCGATCCCACTGTCGGCACAACAGTCGGACCAGCCATCGACGGCTTCGACGCCCGACAGGCATGGTCCGGACCCGGCTGACACGGCTGCTCAGCCGCACCCGGCGAAACCGTCTGCCCCAACGGCACCGACGGCAGCGCCTGCCCCGGCTGCCCCGCCACCAGCGGCCCAGCAACCGGCGCAACAGCCTCCGGCCCACCCCCACCCGGCAACGGAATCAACGGCGCCCCGATCCGAGGCCCACCCAACACACTCACCAAGAACAAAACGGCATAGCAGCCCACCAACACGGCGACCACAACACCAACCCGGCGGGACATCCTCACAAGACCGGCACAGTACCGTTCAAAGACCCGTTTCAAACACCCCTTTGCCGAATCGTTCTCCACCACCGCGAACCAAGCACCATCTGGTACTTCGGCGGCACGCGTTGCGAGGCGGTGGAGGCGGGGGTCTGTCAGCCTGTCTGACATGGGTTCTCTCGTGTTGCTGCATGGGTTGGGTGGTACTGGTCGGGTTTGGGATGGGTGGGCGCAGCCGCGGGTGGCGCCGGATCTGCCGGGGCATGGGAAGGCGGAGAGCCAGTCGCGGTACAGCTTCGAGTCGATGGCTGCCGGAGTCGCCGCGACATTGCCGGTACGGCGTGGGTTGGTTGTCGTCGGGCATTCGCTGGGTGGGGTGGTTGCGCTTGAGCTGGCCAGTGGGCGGTACGGGGTACAGGTTGATCGGGTTGTCGCGCTGGGGGTGAAGGTGAGCTGGTCGGCCGATGAACTCGGACGGGCGGGTGCGCTGGCGCAGAAGCCGGTCGGCTGGTTCGACAGTCGTGACGAGGCGGCTGCGCGGTACCTGAAGGTGTCCGGGCTGCAAGGGCTGGTCGACCCCGCGAGTGATGCCGTCGACCACGGGCTGCGTGAGGTCGACGGGCGGTGGCGGCTCGCGATGGATCCGGGGACGTGGGCGGTCGGGGCGCCGGCGATGGGTGAGTTGATCGCGGCTTGTCAGGCGGAGGTCGTACTGGCCCGCGGTGAGCTGGACCCGATGAACACGGACGCCGAGCTGACCGCGCTAACCGGTCAGGTCGTCACGCTCAAAGGGCTCGGGCACAACGCGCACGTGGAGGATCCGTCAGCACTCGATCACGTTCACGGCCAGGCCGCCACGTGATGTCTCCTTGTACTTGATCTTCATGTCGGCGCCGGTCTCGCGCATCGTCTTGATCACCTTGTCGAGGGAGACGACGTGCACGCCGTCGCCGTGCATCGCCATCCGGGCCGCGTTGATCGCCTTCATCGACGCCATCGCGTTGCGCTCGATACACGGGATCTGAACCAGCCCGCCGACCGGGTCGCAGGTCAGCCCGAGGTTGTGCTCCATCGCGATCTCGGCCGCGTTCTCGACCTGCTCAGGAGTTCCACCCAGTACTTCGCACAGCCCTGCGGCCGCCATCGAGCAGGCCGAGCCGACCTCGCCCTGACAACCGACCTCGGCCCCGGAGATCGACGCGTTCTCCTTGTACAGAACGCCGATCGCCGCGGCCGCGAGCAGGAACCGGACCACCCCGTCTTCCGTTGCCCCCGGCACGAATCGGCGGTAGTAGTGCAGGACGGCGGGAATGATGCCCGCAGCACCATTCGTCGGAGCGGTGACGATCCGGCCGCCGGACGCGTTCTGCTCGTTCACCGCGAGCGCGAACAGGTTGACCCAGTCCATCACCTTCAGCGGATCCACCGAGTACTTGTCGCTGCTCAGCTTGGCGTGCAGCGCGTGAGCCCGGCGGGGCACCTTCAGCCCGCCCGGCAGCGTGCCCTCGGTCTCGCAGCCCTCTTCGACGCAGTCCTGCATCACCTGCCAGATGTGCAGCAGGCCCTCGCGGATCTCGGGCTCGGTCCGCCAGGCCAGCTCGTTGGCGAGCATCACCTCGCTGATCGGCAGCCCCGATTCCTGGCAGCGGACGAGCAGCTCGTTACCGGACAGGAAGGGGTACTTGAGCGGGGTACGGTCCGCGACGATCCGGTCACCGGCCGCGGCGTTCTCGTCGACGACGAAACCGCCGCCGACCGAGTAGTACGTCCGTTCCCGCAAGCAGGAGCCGTCCGCCGCCCGGGCCAGGAAGGTCATCCCGTTCGGGTGGTACGGCAGGGCCTTGCGCCGGTGCATGATCAGCTGGCTGTTCTCGTCGAAGACGATCTCCCGCTGCCCGGCGAGCCGGAGCCGGCCGGCCGCCCGGACCGCGGCGACCCGGCTCTCCACCGAGCGGGTGTCGACCGTCTCCGGGTCCTCACCCTCCAGCCCGAGGATGACTGCCTTGTTGCTGCCGTGCCCGTGGCCGGTGGCGCCGAGGGAGCCGAAGAGCTGCGACTCGACGGCCGTCGTACGGTCGAGCAACCCGTCCGCCGCCAGGCCGAGCGCGAAGGTGCGGGCGGCTCGCATCGGCCCCACGGTGTGGGAGCTCGACGGGCCGATCCCGATACTGAACAGGTCGAACACGCTGATCGCCATGCTGGAGGCCTCCTGGTCGTCATTGACCGATTGGTATGCCTCCCCGCTCTGTCAGGCAGTGTGCCTTCCAGAGGTGCCTCGCCCGCGCGGTGAAGGTGCCTGAGAGATTCTTGGGGAGAGTTGCTCCTACGGCGCCCGGGTCAGGCCCGGGTCTCTCCCGCACGGGTTCATGCGGCTGCTGATTTCACTACTCGCCGCGACGGTACGGCGGACCGGCCGCGCGCGTCAATCCGGCAGCGGGTGAACTCAGGACAACCGGTTGGTGCGCTGCGCCCACAGCTCGAAGAACCAGGTGAACAGCGGCGGGATGCTGGCCGCGAGCGCAGCCAGCGTGACCGGCACGCTCCAGCGCAGCGGCTTGCGGACCGCCAGCACCGTGATCACGTAGGCGATGAAGATCGTGCCGTGCACCGGGCCGAAGATCTTCACACCGATCTCGTTGTCGGACAGCACGTACTTGAACAGCATCCCGATCAGCAGGCCGGTCCAGGAGATCGCCTCGGCGATCGCCACGGCGCGGAACACCGTCGCGTGCTTGGAGCCGGCCGGAGTCTCTACAGCGGTCGTCGTCTCAGTCATCAGACCAGTGACCCTAACAAGCCCTCCAAAAAGCCGGAGGCTGGTAGGGGGTGCCCCCAAGGCCGGCCGGGGGTTCGGGCCGGGTCCGTCCCCGATGTGCATGGGAAGACGTTTGCCGAGGATCGGGGGATGAAGCTCATCACTTGGGGTGCGGTCGCCGGCGTCGTCTTCGCCGGCCTGGCCGCGCTACCGGCAAACGCGGTGCAACCGAAGGCCTTGCAGTGGACGAACTGCGAGGTCAAGCCCACAGAAGATCCCAAGCTCGTCGCGGGCTCCGAATGCGCGACCCTCCAGGTCCCGGTGGACTGGAACCACCCGGACGGACCCACCTTCGGCCTTGCCATCGCCCGTCGTACTGCGAAAGACCCGTCGACCCGAGTCGGCACCCTGGTGTTCGGACCGGGCGGCCCCGGCGACTCCGGCGTCGACCGGATCCGGACCGGCATGAGCCGGTTCAGCGACACCCTGGAGGACAAGTTCGACATCGTCAGCTTCGACCCCCGCGGGATCGCCCGCAGCAACCCGGTCGTCTGCTCGGCCGCATTGCTGGCCAAGCAGCCCTCGCCCCAGATCAGCAGCCGGGCCGAGTTCGATCGGACGATCCGGTACAACCGGGAGCTGGACCAGGACTGCCGCGCGCACACCGGTCCGGTCTACGACCACATCGACACCTTGCAGACGGTTCGCGATGTCGATGCGATCCGCGCGGCGCTGGGCGAGAGGAAGATCAGCTTCCACGGCAGCTCGTACGGGACGTTGCTCGGTGAGCTGTACGCCGAGCGGTACCCGCAGCGGCTGCGCGCGCTGGTGCTGGAGAGTGTCTTCGATCATGGCGACCAGACGACCGGTGAGTTCCTCGACGCCCAGACGGCGACGGCACAGGACTCGTTCACCGAGTTCGTGAACTGGTGCGCCGAGGCGACCACCTGCTCGCTGCACGGGCGCGACATCCATGCGTTGTGGGCGGAACTGGTCGCCAGGGCCGGTCGCGGCGAGTTGCCGGATCCACGGCGGGCGAGTGTGAAGGCAACGCCGTTCACCCTGACGTTCGGGGTGTTCCGGATGCTGTACGACCCGCAGTGGTCCGGGCTGGCCGACCTGCTGAAGCGACTCGAGACGAGCCCGCCTCCGACGGGCGAACAGCCGGTACCGACCGGGCTGGCCCCGAACACGCTCGCACCGTTCTGCCGGGATCTCAGCCTGCCGGTCCGCACGTATGGCGAGTTCTCGGCGCACGTACGGCGGCTTGCGCGGAACAACCCGGATCTGAAGATCCCGCCGACCCTACTTGCGGTGACCAACTGTCTCGGCCTGCCGAAGGCGGTCAATCCCCAGCAGGACCTGAAGATTCACGGCTTGCAGACCCCTGCCCTACTGGCGAACTCGCTGCACGATCCGGCCACCGGGTACAACTGGGCGACCAGTGTCGCGCGCCAGTTCGGCAAGCAGGGGGTGCTGCTGACGTACGCAGGTTGGGGACACGGCAGCTACACCAAGAGTCCTTGCGTCGGGCAAGCAATCGACGGCTACCTGATCTCACTGACCGTTCCGCGGCGAGGCACTGCCTGTCCGGCGGTACCCCCGGAGAACTGAACGATGGGTCAGACGGACACCAGATGTGCTTCCTGGACGCGGGTGAGCGAATCGCTGCGAAGCACCTCGGTGGTCAGCTCGAGCAGTCGAGCGCAAGCACGCTCGAGCGCCTCCGCCTGGGACCTGCAGCGATCGACGAACCAGTACGGATCGTCAGGCTGCTGATCATCGATGTCGTCGATGTCGGCGTACCAGTGATGGTCGCCGGCGCACGCACAGTGCACCACCCGCACTCGCAGGTTCATCACGAAAATCCCCCCGTACCCGGGTGTCCCTGGGATCCCCCCCGGGTTCCCAGCCGGGGCCAGCTCGGCCGGTGCGCAGCCGCGGCCCCCCACTACCGCGCACCAGGCCGAGATTGACCCTCCCCCGCTCGTTACATCGTGCTGGACGGCCCGGCGTTACTACTCGTGACCGAATTATTTTAAGTGATTGCTTGACTACTCCCAGTTGTCGATCCGACCACGTTCTGCGAGAACACCAGCAGCACGAACCAGACCACCGCCACGAACGCCAGCCCGACCGACAACAAGCTCAGCAAGCCGACGACATCGCCCATCCGATCGCCGCCGGACACGGCGATCTGCCGGGGTCCGATGAGCAGACTCACCACCACCGAGACAGCTTCTGTACCCCGCAACCAGCGCGCCCGCCGCTCCAGCGACAGGTCGCCGGCCTTGTCGGCCACGCGCATCAACCCGGTGCAGGTCAAGATGATGACCATCCCGCCGACGACGATCAGCACCGCCAGCCGGAGCTCGCCACCGAACACGGGTCGGTCACCCAGGAGCGGGAGCAGCTCGGGCAGTGAGGCGATGGCGCCGACGGAGGCGAAGCCGGCGGCCAGGCGGAAGGCGTTGTCGAGTCGCCAGTGGCGGCGCAGCCCGAAGTACAGCATCAGCCAGCCGGCCAGGTCGACGACGACATCGAAGTTGTCGTAGCGGAAGTCCAGGAGGACGACGATCAGGCCCCAGCCGATCAGCTTCATGCTCTGACGGTACGCACCGACCAGGTCACTTTGGGAGATGGCTGCGGGTCCAGGTCTCCAGGCCGTCGGTGGTGATGGGGAGGGCTTCGGTGAGGATTTCGAGGCGGTCGGAGTGGACGACCACGTTGTCCTCGATCCGGATGCCGATGCCGCGCAGCTCGGGTGGGATGGTCTCGTCGTTGGGGTGGAAGTAGAGGCCCGGCTCGACGGCCAGCGCCATGCCGACGTCGAGGTCTGCGGCGAAGTACGTCTCCGGGCGGGCCGCGTCGCAGTCATGGACGTCGAGGCCGATGTAGTGGCCGAGGCCGCAGACGACGTACCGGCGGTGCTGCTGCCCGTCCGCCCCGAGCGCCTCGTCGAGCGAGACGTCCAGAACGCCCCAGTCCTGCAGGCCCTCGATCAGCACCCGCATCGCCTCGTACTGGAAGGCCCGGTACGGCGCACCCGGGCGGACCGCTGCCAGCGCGGCGACCTGAGCCTTGTGGACCAGATCATGCACCTGCCGCTGCGCGGGGGTGTACTCGCCCGTCACCGGGAAAGTCCGGGTGACATCGGCCGTGTAGAGCGTCCGCGTCTCCACGCCGGCATCGAGCAGGATGACGTCGCCCTCGCGAACCGCCCCGTCGTTGCGGACCCAGTGCAGCACCGGCCCATGGTTGCCAGCAGCAACGATCGACGCGTAGCCCGGCCCGTTGCCCGCAGTACGCGCTCGTCGGTCGAACGTGCCCTCCAGCCACCGCTCGCCACCACCCCGAACCGCCTCAGGCAGCTCGCTCGCCACATCACCGAACGCCTGCACACTCGCAGCGACGGCCTCGCGCAACTGGTCGAGCTCCCAGTCGTCCTTGATCCGCCGCAACTCGCCGAGCACCTGCCGCAGCTCGGCAGTGCCGCCACCCCCGACGAACGCGTCCAGCAGCGGCTCCACGCCGTACGTCGTCAGCATCGCCGGTACTGCGCCGCGCACGGCCGCAGGCAGCTCCTCAATGGGCCGGCACGGCAGCTGCAAGGCGTCCGACCAGTCCTTCAGCCCTGGTACCGGCCCGATCCACAGCTCCCCGTCGCGGGCGTTCGCGAAGAAGTCCGCCTCACCCGGCCCAGCCGTCTCCCGCAGGTAGAGCGTCGCGTCGCCATCACCGGAGATCACCAGGACCGAGCCCTCGGCCTGGCAACCGGTCAACCAGACGAAGTCGCTGTCCGCCCGGAACCGGTAGTCGGTGTCGTTCGACCGTACCGGCGCTCGCCCGGCGGCCACCGCGATCCGGCGCCCCGGCAGCGCGGCACTCAGCTTCCGCCGGTGCTCAGCAGCCGCCTCCGCCAGCCCGGCCGGCAACACCACCGACCGGTCGACCGGCCCCCAGTCCCGTGCGATCGACGCCCGGAACCCGGCCGCGTCGATCGGCCGGTAGGACTTCCGCTGCTCTTCGGTCCGGTCTTCACTCATCTACTGCTCCCCCTCAGGGCTCGCGATAAACGGCATCCGGCACGTCGGTCACGAACATGTGCCCGGGGGCATGGGTGATCGCAAACGGGGGCCTCGAATCCATCAACGCAGCTTGGGGTGTCACTCCGCAAGCCCAATACACCGGAACATCGCCAGGCTCGGCCTCGACCGCGTCACCGAAGTCGGGTCGAGCAGGGTCCGCGATGCCGAGCGCCTCGGGTGAGCCCACGTGCACAGGAGCCCCGTGGACCCTCGGCATCCGCGCTGTCACCTGTACCGCCGTCGTCACCAGCGCCGCCGGAATCGGCCGCATCGACACCACCAGCGGCCCGCTCAGCCGTCCCGCCGGGCGGCAGTCGCGGTTCGTCCGGTACATCGAGACGTTCCGGCCCTGCTCGAGGTTGCGGACCGGCACGCCGGCATCGAGCAGCGCCTGCTCGAAGCTGAAACTGCAGCCGATCAAGAAACTCACCAGGTCGTCCCGCCACAGGCCGGCGACATCGGCGGGCTCATCGACCAGCTCCCCGTCCCGCCACACCCGGTACTTCGGGAGGTCGGTGCGCAAGTCGGCACCAGGCGCCAGAACCGTGCTGGTCGAGCCCGCGTCGGTGACATCGAGCAAGGGCACCGGCTGTGGGTTGCGCTGCCCGAACAAGAGCATGTCGTAGGCCCAGTCGCGAGGCAGGACGACGAGATTGGCCTGCGTGAACCCCGGCGCGTGTCCCGAGGTCGGCGCGACCAGCCCGGCCCGGTACCGCGCTCTGGCCTCGGTCGGCGTCAGCATCCGGCACCTGCCCGAATCAGGTCAGCCCGACCGGAGAGCCTTGAAGGCGTCCAGCAGGCCCTGCTCGGAGTCGAGGAGGTAGACCTGGAGCTGGTCGGCAGCGAGCTCGTACTTGCGCTCCTGGAGCAACTCGAAGATGCCCCGGTTGCGCGCGATGTACGGCTCGTGCAGCTCCTGCGGAGTCGCGATGACGTGAAAGAGCAGCCGCAGCTCGGCCAGCAGCCGGCCGGTGATGTCGTCGAGGCGACTGCTGTCGGCCAGGCCGATGAGGTGACGGTGGAACTGCATGTTCGCAGTACCGACGGCTGCCCAGCGGTCCGTGAGCGCTGCGGCCTCGGCCCTCTCGACCTCGGCCAGCAACGGCTCGAGCCGCGCGTCGGGAAGCTCCGGCTCCCGATCGGCCAGGCCGCGGACGACATCGACCTCGAGGACGCGGCGGAGGCGGTACAGATCGACCACGTCCTGCTCGTCCAGCTCCGGCACGAACACACCGCGGTGCAACTTGTAGACCAGCAGCCCTTCGTGGGTGAGCAACCGGAAGGCCTCGCGGAGGGTGTTGCGGCTGACGTCGAGGACCTCGGTGAGCTCGATCTCGGACAGCTGGGTGCCGGGCCGCAGCGCGCCCTCGGTGATGCTGCGGCGGAGGATGTCCGCCGCGCGCTCGGCGGAGCTGCTGCGGTCCTGCCGCGCCACGTCCGCGGCGACACCCCGGAGCCAGGCCTGCCGGCCCTCGTCGTCGCCGCGCTGACTGATGGACATCTCTGCATCATCGCTCACTCCCCGGTGCGGTGGGAAATTTAGATCAACAAGAGTCTTGCAGGATTGTTGAACAATCTCTACTCTCAAAGTCACTCAAGGCGTTCAGACACCTACCGACCGTCTGCAGGAGACAAACCCGAAAGCTTTCTGAAGACCCAGGAGCCACCGCCATGTCGAAACCCCCGACCAAGCCCCTCTCCAAGCCGGCCCGGCGCCAGCCCACCCGCGCTACCGCGCATTCGTCCGGCCGCCAGTTGCCGCCCGCGGCCGGCAAGAAGACGCCCGACACCGCGATGAAGGCGAGCACCAAGTCGACGCTGATCGGCGCGATGTTCCTGATGGCCACCTCGGCCATCGGCCCCGGGTTCATCACCCAGACGACCACCTTCACGGTCTCCCTCGGCGCCGCGTTCGCGTTCGCGATCGCGGTCTCGATCCTGGTCGACATCGCACTGCAGCTGAACGTGTGGCGGGTGATCGGGGTCTCCGGCCGGCGGGCCCAGGAGCTCGGCAACCTGGTCGTGCCCGGCCTCGGCTACGTGATGGCCGCGCTGCTGTTCATCGGCGGCCTGGTCTTCAACATCGGCAACGTGTCCGGCACCGGGCTCGGCCTGGACGCGATGCTCGGCCTGGATCCGAAGCTGGGCGGCGCGCTCTCCGCATTGGTTGCCATTGGCATCTTCTTGTCCAAGCGGGCCGGCGTCGCGATGGACCGGGTCGTGCTGGTGCTCGGCGCGCTGATGATCCTGCTCACCACCTACATCGCGATCACGTCCGGTCCTCCGGTCGGTACGGCGCTGAAGAACGTGGTGCTGCCCGACCAGATCCAGTTCCTGTCGATCACCACGCTGATCGGCGGCACGATCGGCGGCTACATCGTGTACGCCGGCGCGCACCGGCTGCTCGACTCCGGGGTGTCCGGCCCGCAGCACATCCGCGACATCAGCCGCGGCTCGATCACCGGCATCCTGATCACCGGCGTGATGCGGATCGTGCTCTTCCTGGCCGTCCTCGGCGTCGTCGCGGGCGGTACGGCGCTGGACCCGAAGAACCCGGCCGCCTCGGCCTTCCAGCACGCGGCGGGGGAGTTCGGACTGCGCGCCTTCGGGGTGGTGCTCTGGGCGGCCGCGATCACCAGCGTGATCGGCGCGTCGTACACGACCGTCACCTTCGTGACGTCGCGGACCAGGACGACCGACAAGACCCGGACCATCCTGGTGGTCGCGTTCATCGCGGTCAGCACGGTGATCTTCCTGTCCGTCGGGACCGCGCCGACGCAGTTGCTGGTCTTCGCCGGCGCCTTCAACGGGTTGCTGCTGCCGGTCGGCATCGGTGTGCTTCTCTGGGTGGCATGGCAGCGCAAGGATCTGCTCCGTGGGTACTCGTACCCACGCTGGCTCCTCGCGCTCGGCGGCGCGGCCTGGTTGCTGACCATCTACCTGGCCGTCCGGTCCGTGAAGCCGGTGTTCGAACTCTTCAGCTAGTCGTTTAGGAGCGGTGGGATGGACCTCAATGCCGATCTGGGCGAGGGCTTCGGCTCGTGGACGATGGGCGACGACAGCGCGTTGCTCGACGTCGTCACCAGCGCCAACGTCGCCTGCGGCTTCCACGCCGGCGATCCGTCGATCATGCGCCGGGTGACCGGCCAGGCGGTCGAGCGGGGCGTCGCGATCGGCGCACACGTCGGGTACGCCGACAAGCCCGGCTTCGGCCGTCGCTTCCTCGACATCGAGCCCGCAGTACTGCGCGACGAGGTCGTCTACCAGATCGGCGCGCTGGACGCGTTCGCCCGGATCGCGGGCGATCGCGTCCGGTACGTCAAACCGCACGGGGCGCTCTACAACACGATCGGTACGCACGAAGAGCAGGCGGCGGCCGTGGTCGGCGCGATCGTCGACTACGACTCGTCGTTGCCGGTGCTCGGCCTGCCCGGGTCGGCCTGGCTCCGGCTCGCCGCCGAGGCCGGGCTGACCGTCGTCCACGAGGCGTTCGCGGATCGCGCCTACACACCTTCCGGCACGTTGGTGTCTCGGCGTGAAGCCGGGTCGGTGCTGCACGACGGCGCGGAGATCGCTTCGCGCTGTACTGCGATGGCGACGGGCGGGGTGATCAAGGACAGTACGGGCGGATCCTTGAGCCTGTCGCCGGCCTCGATCTGCGTACACGGAGACACCCCGGGCGCGGTCGAGATCGCCCAGCAGGTCCGCAAGGCGCTGGAGGGAGCGGGCGTCACGCTGACCCCGTTCACCCGCTGATGCGCATCCTGCCCGCCGGCGACCGCGCCGTACTGGTCGAACTCGAGAGCCTCGACGCAGTTCTCGGGTACTACGCGGCGCTCGCCGATTCACCACCCGCCGGAGTCATCGACATCGTCCCGGCCGCGCGAACTGTACTGGTTACCACCGACGGCGGCGACCTCTCCTCGTTGACCCGGGCGCTCCATGCCGTCCAGTCGGTCGACGGCGTGCAGGTCGGCGGCGACCTCCTCGAGATCCCGGTCACCTACGACGGCGAAGACCTGCCCGACCTGGCCGGCTTCCTCAACTGCTCCATCGACGACGTCATCAAGCGCCACACCGCCGAAGACTGGACGGTCGCCTTCTGCGGCTTCTCCCCCGGCTTCGGCTACCTCACCGGCACCGGCACCTGGGACATCCCCCGCCGCAAATCCCCCCGCACCAAGGTCCCCACCGGCGCCGTAGCCCTGGCCGGCGAGTTCAGCGGCGTCTACCCCCGAGAATCCCCCGGCGGCTGGCAACTGATCGGCCACACCGACCTCGCCATCTTCGACCAGAACCGCACCCCCGCAGCCCTCTTCCACCCCGGCCGCCACATCCGCTTCACCAAGGCGGACAACTGATGTGCAGCCCCGTCCCCTCCTCCCCACGAACGCCCGGCCACGCAGCGGCGGACGCCACGACACGGCGAGGGCCCCTCCCTTCCTCCCCACAAGGGCGGAGCCGCGCAGCGGCGATCGCCCGGGGGTGGCGATGACGGAGCTGATGGTGTTGGAGACGGGGCCGTTGGCGACGATCCAGGATCGGGGGCGAGCAGGGCAGGCCTCGCTAGGGATACCCCGGTCGGGAGCCTGCGACCAGCGGTCGTACGAGTTGGCTAACCGGCTGGTGGGCAACAAGCCGGGCGCTGCGGTGATCGAGGCGACCTTCGGCGGTCTCGCCCTGCGCGCGGAAGCCGAGGTGGTCATCGCGACGACCGGGGCTCCTTGCGCCGGCGCACCTCTCAATGCGCCCACCACCCTGCGGCCGGGCGAAGTCCTGCGCCTCGGCCCGCCCCGGAGCGGGCTGCGCACCTACGTTGCCGTCAGAGGCGGTTTTGCCGTTTCCACAGTCCTCGGATCACGGTCGACCGACCTGCTGTCCGGCCTCGGCCCGCCACCGTTGCGCGCCGGCGACCTCCTGCCCGTCGGCGACGAGTCCGCGCCGATGCCCGGCGTCGACCTCGCGGCGGTAGCCGATCCGGCGGCGGGCGAGGTGGTAGTACGGGTGACTCCTGGTCCCCGGGCGGACTGGTTCACCCCGGACGCGTTGCGAGGCCACACCTACACCGTCAGCAGCAACAGCAACCGAATCGGAGTACGCCTCGAAGGCCCTTCCCTGCAACGGATCCACGAAGGCGAGCTCCCCAGCGAAGGCATGGCCCTCGGCGCCATCCAGATCCCACCGTCGGGCCTCCCCGTCCTCTTCCTGGCCGACCACCCCGTCACCGGCGGCTACCCAGTCATCGCCTACGTAGCCACCGCCGACCTCGACGCCTGCGCCCAGCTCCGCCCCGGTCAGTCCCTCCGCTTCACAGCACAAACCCGGTAGGGAACGGGTCAGTCGGGTCCAGCAAGTACTGCCCCATCCCGGTGATCCATGCCCGCCCAGTGACAGTCGGTACTACGGCAGGCCGGTCGCCGACCGTCGTCTCCTCCAACAGCCGGCCGGTGAAGCGCGTACCGATGAACGACTCATTGACGTAGTCCTGGTTGAGGTCGAGTTCACCGCGAGCGTGGAGTTGCGCCATCCGGGCGCACGTCCCGGTGCCGCACGGCGAGCGGTCGAACCAACCCGGATGGATCGCCATCGCATTCCGCGAGTCAGCACCATCCGTACCAGGCGCAGTGAACTGCACATGCTTGCAGTCGTTGATCGACGGATCCAGCGGATGCACCGGCCGATCGGTCGCGTTGATGGCGTCCATGATGTCCAGCCCGGCCCGCAGGATCCGCTCCTTCTCCGACCGATCGAACGGGATGCCGAGTTGCTCCAGCGGCAGGATCGCGTAGAAGTTTCCGCCGTACGCGAGGTCGTAGGTCACCTCACCGAGCCCATCCACCTTCACCGTCGCATCGAGCGCATGCGAGTACGCCGGTACGTTCTGAATCGTCACGTGCTCGGCCCGGCCGTTGCGCACGGCAACATCAGCCACCACGAGCCCGGCCGGTGTGTCCAGCCGTACCTGGGTCAGCGGCTCGGTCACCTTCACCATGCCCGACTCCACCAGCACCGTCGCGACGCCGATGGTCCCGTGCCCGCACATCGGCAGGCAGCCGGACACCTCGATGTAGAGCACACCCCAGTCCGCGTCCGGCCGGGTCGGCGGTTGCAGGATCGCGCCGCTCATCGCCGAGTGCCCGCGCGGCTCGTTCATCAGGAACAGCCGCAGGTCGTCGTCATGCGCGAGGAAGTACTCGCGACGCTCGGCCATCGTCGCGCCCGGGATGACGCCGACGCCACCGGTGATCACCCGCGTCGGCATCCCCTCGGTGTGCGAGTCGATCGCGCTGAGGGTCCGGATCGATCTCATACCAGCGACTCCACGGCCTTCTTCATGTCCTGCTCCAGCTGGGCGAGATGCTCCGGCACGAGCGGTCCGCGCGGCGGGCGGCAGGGACCGCCGTACCGGCCGACGTAGTCCATCCCGTACTTGATCGCCTGCACGAACTCGACCCGTGAGTCCCACCGGAACGCGGCAACGAGTGGCTCGTACAGGGCTCTTGCCTCGGCCAGCTTTCCTTCCAGCGCGAGGTCGTACAGCCGGACCGACTCGGCCGGGAAGACATTCGGGAACCCGGCGAACCACCCGGTCGCCCCCATCAGCAGCGCTTCCAGCGTGAGGTCGTCCGCGCCGGCAACCACCGTCAGACTCGGCGCCAGCTCGCGGATCTCCAGGATCCTCCTGACGTCGCCGGTGAACTCCTTCACCGCAACGACGTTCTCGATCTGCGCGAGCTCGGCCAGCAGGTCCGGCGTCAGGTCGACCTTCGTGTCGTGCGGGTTGTTGTAGACCATCACCGGCAACCCGGCCTTGGCGACCTCCGTGTAGTGGTGGATCACCTCGCCCCGGTTGGCGCGATACATCGTCGGCGGCAGACACAGCACCCCGTCCGCGCCATCCTCAGCGGCCTTCTCAGCCCATGCCCGCGCCTGATGCGCCCCGGCTCCGTGGACGCCGACGACCACGATTCCGTCGTTGCCGACAGCCTCGATCGCGGTCTTCGCCACCGTGCGGCGCTCGTCATCGGTCAGCGACGAGTACTCCCCGAGCGACCCGTTCGGCCCGACTCCGCGGCACCCGTTCTCCACCAGCCAGCGGCAGTGCTCCGCATACTTCTCATAGTCCGGCCGCAACCCCGCCGGCGCCCCTGCATCCTCTGCATACGGCAACGCGGTAGCAACGATCACACCATCAAGCTTCTCGCTCACAAATCCTCCAGTACGTCGGCAGCAGCCAAATCCATCATCCGCACAGGCACCCCGACAGCCCGCCCGTATCCATCCTTCACGCCGGTGATCCCAGCGACGTTCCGCCCACAAACCCGCCCCTGGCACATCCCCAACCCAGCCCGGGAACTGAGCTTCAAACTCCGCTCCCCGACCACCTCCCGCTCCCCGACAGCTTCTTCGAGGTCTCCCCGCGACACCTCTTCACACCGGCAAACCACCGTCGCGGCCGCACTCCACTCCAGCCACCCCTCCCGCACCGGATAAGCAGCAGCCAACGCCCCCGCCAACCGCCTCCCCCGAGCCACCCGCCGCCCCGCGGCCGCCCGGCCCGCTGTCGCCCTGCCCGTTGTCACACCACCGGTCGTCGCTCCCCCGGTCGTCGCGCCACCGGTCGTCGCGCCACCGGTCGTCGCGCCACCGGTCGTCGCTCGATCGGTCGTCGCTCGATCGGCCGCGGCAAGGCCAGCCAGGTGGCCTTCGGCCGCCGCGAGGATGGCGCCGCCGATTCCGGTCAGTTCGCCTGCCGCGTAGATACCGGGGGTGGTGGTCTGTTGGTCCTGGTCGACCAGTACTGCAGGCCCGCCGTCCGGGCCCCTGCCGAGAGTGCAGCGGGCTGAGACAGCCAGTTCGAGGTTCGGTGTGAAGCCGAAGCCCAGGCAGACCGCGTCCACCTCGATACGCTCTTCTGTACCAGGTACCGGCACCCACCCGGCGTCCAGGCGAGCTGTGGTTACGGCTTCTAGCCGATCGGTGCCGTGGGCGGCTACGACTGTGCGGCCGTGGTGGAAGGGAATCCGGTGGCGCGCAAGGAGAGCCGCGTAGCCGAGGCCTTCGGTGAGCTTGGTGGAGGCGGCCAACGGGTCAGTCAGCCAGCCGCGCAGGACTGTGGAGGGCTTGTTGGCTTCCAGGAGCCCGACGACCTTGGCGCCGACGCCGACCAGCGACTCGGCGACGGGCAGCAGGAAGGGCCCGGTACCGGCGACCAGTACTCGGCTGCCGACGGCGATCCGCTGCCCCTTGGCAAGCGCCTGCGCAGCGCCCGCGCTGTACACCCCAGGCAGCTCCCACCCAGGGAACGGCAGCACCCGGTCATACGCACCCGTAGCCAAAACCACCGCCGAAGCCTCAACAGCCACCACCCGCCTCCCCGCCGAGTCAGCCGCCCCGATCTGCAACCAAAGCCGCGTCCGCCCCCCAACCCCACCAGCACCAACCGAGGCACCGGCGGAGGCGGCATCGGCGGAGGCGGCACCGGCGGAGGCGGCACCGGCGGAGGCGGCACCGGCGGAGGCGGCACCGGCGGAGGCGGCACCGGCGGAGGCGGCACCGGCGGAGGCCGGAGAGGTGGGGCGTTCGAGCGCCCAGACGGTTGTTTCGGTCAGGTGGGTGATCTTTGGGTCAGAGGTGATCCGGTCGCGTAGCCGGGTGAATGCCGACCAGCCGTGTTGGAGTTTCTCCGGGTGGCGGGCTCGGAACTCAGCGGGTAGCTGCCGGTTGAACTGGCCACCGGCGCTCGAAGCGGCATCGACCAGCAGTACCGAACAACCAGCATCAGCCGCGGCAACCGCCGCGCTCATCCCAGCCGGCCCAGCCCCCACCACAACAACAGGCACCTCCCGCACTTCGTTGCCCAGGGCACCTTGTGCTCCACCTGAGCGTCCAGACGCCCCCAAAACACTCACACCAAGCACAAAGTCGCCCTGCCCGCCCGCCAGGGTCGCAGGGGTCGCCGGGGTCGGCGGGGGTGACGGGGTCGGCGGGGTCGGCGGGGTCGGCGGCGTGGGCGGGGGTGACGGGAGGGTTGCGCCGTATTGGGTGTTGATCGCGTCGCCGGGGTGTGCCGTGCGTTGGCAGGCTCGGACGTCGGGTAGGCCGTTGACTACCACCAGGCAGTCGAAGCAGGCGCCGATTCCGCAGAAGACGCCTCGGGCGCGTTCACCGCCGCGGGTGGTGCGCCAGGAGTCTCGGCCGGCTGCCATCAGCGCGGCGGCGACCGTCTGGCCCGGCAGCGCGCTGAGCGGCTGGCCGTCGACCGTGATCGGGAAGGGCTCGCTGGGGTGAGGCTCGGCTGGGTCGCCGTCGGTTGGCCGCAGGTAGGGGCTCATGCGACACCTAGCAGGGCAGGGCGGTCTACGCGGAAGGGCTGGGGGTCGACATGGGGCACGAGGTCTAGGAAGAGTTCCGTGAGGAGGCGACCGGTTGAGGCCGCCAGTCCGATACCGGCGCCTTCGTGTCCGGTGGCGTGCCACAGGCCGTCGACGCGCGGGTCGGCTCCGATCACCGGGAGGTGGTCCGGCGCATAAGGGCGAAACCCGCCGTATGCACGCATCACCGGCACCTCACCCAGGAACGGGAACAACCCCACAGCCTTCCGCGCCAACTCCCGCAACACCCGGACCCGCACCGATTCGTCGAACCCGATCCGCTCCCGGCTCGACCCGATCAGCACCGTCCCGGCCCGCGTCGACTCCACCACCGTCGACGTCTGCAAGTCCGCGTCCCCGCTACCGACAGCCCCGACGTAGTCGGCGTCATAAACCTTGTGCCGTACGCATTCCGGCAACGGCGCGGTCACCAGGATCATCCCCCGCCGAGGCAAGATCTCCACCGGCCCACCCGCCAAGACACTGAACGCCCCGGCCCACGGCCCGCACGCATTCACCACGGCCCCACACGCGAAATCCCCCGCGGACGTCGATACCCCAGACACCCGCCCGCCGGCGGAGCGGAGTACCGACTGAACCGTCACGCCACCGCGCACAACCCCACCACGAGCCCGTACTGCGGCCAGCAACGCCGTCGCCGCAAGCACCGGCTGCAGTTGCGCGTCATCCGGATAATGCACCGCAACGGTCACCGCCGGAGTCAGCAACGGCTCCAACTCAAAGGCCTCCGCAGGCTTGAGCACCCGCGCGTCAACCCCCGCACCCCGTTGCGCAGCAGCGAAATCCTCGAGCGGCCCGGGCTCGCCCGTCGCAACGACCAGCCCGCCCTTCGGCTCCCACTCGACATCCGCAACTCGCTGAGGCAGCCGATCGATCACCGCGAGCCACTCGTTCCGCGACGCGATGGCCAGGTCAAGCTCAGCCCCCGGCCCTTTGTCGGAGACGAGGATGTTGCCCTCGCCCGCGGCCGTCGTACCGGACGCCGGCGCCCCGCGATCCAGCACAAGCACCCGGACACCGGCAGCCGACAGGGCCTCGGCGCAAGCGGCACCGACGATGCCCGCCCCGACCACCACCACGTCGACCCCAGCCATCCGAACCTCCGCCCAACCGTTCACTAAAATGAACGATCCGAGCCTACGTCCGCCACCCACCCCAGGTCAACGACCCCCAGCCCAGCCCGCCAGCACCTCAGCCCGTCACCCCCGTCAGCACCGCTTGCACCTCAGCACAGCCAGCGCCTCAGCACCCTCACCGCCAGCACGTCAGCACGTCAGCGCGGCCAGCACCGCCAGCGCGCCAGCACCGCTAGCGCGCCAGTACCACTAACGCGTCAGCGCGTCAGCACGTCAGCGCGTCAGCACCGCTAGCGCGTCAGGGCGGCCAGCACGTCAGGGCGGTCAGTCCAGATGCAAGCCGTCCAAGCCGACCGGCCGCACGTCCGGCGGGTACTCCAGCAGGAGAACCGACCGCACCAACCCGTCGAGCGCCTCGTACTCATGCGCCCCATGCGCCCGAAACGCCAGATAGTCCCCGGCCCCCAGCTCGAACTGCCGCCCACCAGCCCCGATCCGCAACCGCCCAGCCAGTACGACGTGATGCTCCGTCCCCGGATGCCCAGCCGACCGCTGCACCGCCCCCGCCCGGATCTGCTGGTCGTAGACCTCCAGCAACGACCCCGGATGCTCCAACCGCCGCAGCATCCGCAGATCCACCGCATTCCCGCTCAGCGGCTCGACGTCCACCGAGCGCACATGCACCAGATCGGAGGCCGGCGGCTCGTTCAGCAACGACGACACCGGCACCCCCAGAGCGTTCGACAGACTGAACACCGTCTCGATCGTCGGATTGCCCGCGCCGGACTCCAGCTGCGACAGCGTCCCCTTCGCAATCCCCGACCGCCGCGCCAACTCCGACAACGAGATCCCCTGCTCATCCCGCCGAGCCCGAAGGTTGACCCCCAACACCCGCCCAGCGCCCTGCCCCGACCCTTGACCAACCTTTTGACCCACCACATCCCGGAGCATGCCACACCACCCGGCCCCCGCCCCGCCCCATTTCGGGGGTTAACCCCCCACTTGATGGGTTGCCACCCCTGATTCACGGGTGACAACCCCCCATCTGAGGGGTTAACCCCCGAAATGCGACCCCTCGCAAGACCAGTCCGAGGCGAAGGCGACTGAGGCCAGCGCGGGCCGGCGAGGCCGGCGGCGGCGGGTGAACGAGGGGGGGTCGGCGAGGCCGGGGCGAGTGGGCGAGGCCGGGGGCGGCGGGCTGGGCGAGGCAGGGTGGCGTGCGGTGGGGCGCGTCGGTGAGGCGGGTCGGCGAGCCGGGGCAGAGTAGGCGAGGCCGGAGCGGGTGGGCGAGGCAGGGGCGCGGGGGTGAGGCCGGGGGGCGTGAGGTGGGCGGTGTGAGGTGGCGAGGGTGAGGGTTGGGTGGGGTCAGGGGATGATGCGGTCCCGGCGCAGCGTTTCGAAGATCTGGAAGAACATTGCCTCGGTGTCGACGTACTCGTGGAAGCCGGCCCGTCGAGCCTTCGACCCGTCGGCGAAGAAGTCGTAGTCCCATCCGAACACGAAGTCCGCGAACGGCCACGAGGACACCTCGGCGTACGAGGTCGCTGCGAGGCCGTGCTCAGCCTGGAGTTGCTTCCACAGCGGTTCCTTGTCGGACATTACCGTCGCCAGTGAGAGCTGCAACGGCGGCGCCGCCTCCAGGTCGAACCAGCCCGCCAGCTTCGGCCACAGCTCGTTCCACCGGAACAGGTCGCCGTTCGTGATGTTGAACGCCTGGTTCGCCGCCGTCGGCGAGGTCGCCGCCCAGACGGTTGCCTTGGCCAACAACCCGGCGTCCGTCATCTCAAGCAGCGACGAGTACGCCCCGGGCTTGCCAGGGAAGCGCAACGGTACCCCCAACGCCTTCGAGATCGACGCATAGACAGCGATCCCGACCGCCAGGTTCATCGGGTTGCCCAGCGCCGACCCACCGACGACCGACGGCCGCAACGCCGACCACTGCCACCCCGCCTCAGCCGCTCGTGACTCCAAAAACTGCTGCTGGTCGACGTTGAACTCCGGCGGCAGATGCGGCGGGTCGTCCTCGCGCGCGGGAGTCTTGAACGGCCCGAGGTGAGCGCCGTACACCTTGTACCCCTGCATCAGACTCACGTGCCGCAATCCCCGCGCGACCGGCTCGATCGCGTCGACGACGTTCACCAGCATCGCGAGGTTCGGCGCAACGAGCTCAGCCCAGGTCGGGCGGTCCTGGTAGGCGACGTAGAAGACGTGCGTCACGTCGGTCAGCCCCGACAGCTTCGCGCGAGTGTCATCGGGGTCCAGCAGGTCGACCGCGACATGCCGCACCCGATCGCTGGAGACCCCACCTCGCCGGGACAACCCGATCACCCGCCAGTCCGGCAGCGACTCCAGATGCTCGACCAGGTTGGTACCGATCACTCCGCGCGCACCGACCACCAGCGCGACCTTCGTCTGCTCCATATCCCCAGCCTGTGGCTAACCCTGTGGATAAGTCCAAGGCATAGTTATCACCGATCCCATAAGCTCTGTTCATGGCGACGCTCCGGCAGCTCGAATATCTGGTGGCTGTCGTCGACCTGGGCTCCTTCACCAAGGCCGCCGATCTCCTGCACGTCACCCAGCCCGCGCTCTCGCACCAGATCCGGGCGCTCGAGCGCTCCACCGGCAGCCCGCTGCTCGAGCGCCTCCCCCGCGCGATCCGCCTCACTCCGACCGGCCGCGCGATGCTTCCGCATGCCCGAGCCGCCCTCGCCGACGCCGAGCGGGCCACCTGCGCCGCACGCCAGGCCGCGGGGGTGGAGGTCGGTGAGTTGCAGATCGCGACCCTCTACTCGATCAGCCTCGGCATCCTCCCGATCGCGCTCAAGGCCTGGCGGCGGTCCCACCCGGACGTCGGCATCCGGCTCTTCGAGCACCGGCACACCGACGAGCTGATCGAGGCGATGAGCGCCGGCCAGGCGGACCTCGCGGTCGGCCCGACGCCGAAGGACTGGGCGGGCAGCACCCACGTCCTCGGCAAGGAGGAGCTGGTCGTGGTCGTCGCCAAGGACGATCCGGTCGCGGGCCGGAAGTCGATCCGGTTGAAGGACCTGGCCGACCGCAGCTGGGTCCACTACACGCCCGGCCACGGGCTGGCCGACGTGCTGAATCAGGTCTGCGCGAAGGCCGGTTTCGAGCCCAAGGCGGCCGTCCACACCGAGCAGACCGCTGCTGCCCCGGCCCTGGCGGCTGCGGGTCTCGGTCCGGCGCTGGTCCCGTCCAACATCCTGCCGCCCGGTTTCGACGGCCAGGTACTACGTACCGAGCCACCCACCCGCCGGACGCTCACCGCCTACACCCGCGGCAGCCCGGATCCACTCGCGGCGGCGTTCATCGAAGTACTGAAGGAGACCTGGCTCTAGCTATTCCTGGGGGCGGTTGCCGACGATGGCGGCGATGGGTGGGATGACGGCGGCGACGGCGCTCATCCCGATGGCGGCCGGGATCGAGAACAGCCGGACGACGAACCAGGCGAGCACGATCAGGCCGATGCAGGTTCCCATCAGCCAGAAGTAGACCTTGTGCTTGTCCCGCTTCGCCACCCTCCCAGTCTCCCACCAACCGGCCGAACCTGAAGGTGCGCTGAAGGCCGCGCGGACGTAGTACAGGCGAAACGCCCGTCGATGGCACGATGGGCGGATGGTGGCGAGAGTCCTCGTGGTCGAGGACGCGGAGGCGATCCGGACCGCCGTCGGGATCGCCCTGGAGGAGGCCGGCTGCGAGGTGCTGACCCGGGCCGACGGCGAGACGCTCGAACGCGACCTGGCAGCCTTCCGCCCCGATCTCGTCCTGCTCGATGTGATGCTGCCCGGGCGAGACGGGTTCGCGCTCCTCGAGGTCGTCCGCGAGGTCTCGAATGCCGGGATCGTCCTTCTCACTGCGAGGGACGCCGTCGAGGATCGGCTGCACGGCCTGCGGACCGGCGCCGACGACTACGTGGTCAAACCGTTCGTACTCGCCGAGCTGATCGCCCGCGTCGAGGCGGTACTCCGCCGGATGGGCCGGCTGCGGACAGTACTGGAGATCGGCGACCTGGCGATCGACGTCGAGGCCAGCTCGGTCACCCGCGGCGGCAAGCAGCTCGACCTCACGGCGACCGAGCTGAAGCTGCTGACGTTCCTCGCCGGACGCCGGGACAAGGTGGTCGGCAAGGCGCAGATCCTCGCCGCCGTGTGGGGGTACGACGACTACGCCGCCAACCTGGTCGAGGTCCACGTGAGCGCCCTGCGCCGCAAACTCGGCACGCCGCCGCTGCTGCACACCATCCGCGGCGCCGGCTACATCCTGCGAGCCCCTTCATGATGTCCCTCCGAAGACGCGTGACGATCACTGCGCTACTGGTTCTGCTGATCGTCCTCCCCATCACCGGCCTCGCGGTGAAGGCGATCTTCGACGCCCAGGCCGAGCGCAATCTCAACACCCTGCTCAACGGCCGCGCGCAACTCGCTCAGCAACTCGCCCGACAGAACGTTGCCCCCAACAACCTTGTACGCCGGATCGACGCCGACGGCATCCGGGTGACTCTCACGCTGCGCAACGGCCAAGTGATCGGCGCCCCGCCGGTCGACGTCGACAACGGCACCCGCCAGGTCAAGACCACCCTGACCGCCGGTCAACGCACCCGTGGCGCCACCCTGATCCTGTCCGCCGACACGGCGCTGCTGCGAGGCGCAAGCCGAACCCTGCAACGCGTTCTGTTCCTCGCCGGTGCCGCGGCCCTCCTCATCACCGCCATCGCCCTGGTCCTCGGCATGCGTGTCGCCCTCGCTCCGCTGGACGCGATGACTTCACTGGCCCGCTCGATCGCGGCCGGTCGTCGTGGTGGCCGACTGCAACCGACGCGCCGCGACACAGAGCTCGGCCGGACCGCCGCCGCCTTCGACGAGATGCTCGACTCCCTCGAGGGCGCCGAGCAGACCGCGCGCGGCGCGGAGCAGTACATGCGCCAGTTCGTCGCCGACGCCGCCCACGAACTCCGTACTCCGGTCACCGGCCTGCAAACCGCCGCCGAGACCCTCCTTCAACTCGGCCCGGACGCCCCGGCCGAACGCCGCGAGGAACTGGAACTCCTGCTCGTCCGCGAATCCCGCCGAGCCGGCGCCCTCGTCGCCGACCTGCTGGAGCTCGCCCGGATCGACGCAGGCCTGGTACTACGCCGCCAGCCCGTCCTGCTCAAACACCTCGCCCAGACCCAGGCCGACCGGGTCCGCCTGATGGCACCCGCCCACACCATCCAGGTCAACGGCCCCGAGGTCGAGATTCAGGCCGATCCCGACCGGATCACCCAGATCCTCGCCAACCTGCTCGACAACGCCCGCAACGCCACCGGCGACTACGGTTTGATCGAAGTTGCCCTCAGCAACCACTCTGAGGGCGTCACGGTGGTGATCCAGGACAACGGCCCTGGCATCCCACCAGCGGACCGTGAGCGCATCTTCCAACGGCTCGTCCATGGCGAACGCAGCCGCGGCTCCGGCCTGGGCCTGCCGATCGCCCGAGGTTTCGCCCGCGCCCACGGTGGCGATCTGATCGCCACCGACCGTCCCGATGGCACTCGCGGCGCCGCCTTCGTGCTGACCCTGCCGACCGTCACACCTTGAGCAGGCCATCAACGTTGCCACTGTGCCCATCGAGAATCCTCTCGCCATCAGCACCCAGTACGTCGCGTAGGACCGTCCCGTAGACATCGCGGAAGTCCGTCGTCGCCACCAGATCGCCGTTCGACAACTCGGTCAGGCTCGGCTGCGCTCCGTAGAAGCCACCGTTCACCTTGTCGCCCAGCATGAACAGCGGTCCGGCCGTCCCGTGGTCGGTGCCGTCGCTCCCATTGGCATGCACCCGGCGGCCGAACTCGGAGTACACGAGCACGACGACCTGCTTGCCACGGTCGCTCTTCCGCATCCGTTGCACGAACGGCGTCAGCGCTCCGTCGAGTTCGCCGAGCAACCGCTCCTGGGTGCCCCGCTCGTCCGCGTGCGTGTCGAATCCGCCGAGCGAGACCGAGTACGCCCGCGTCGGCACGCCTGCCTCGACGAGTCCGGCGACCAGGTCCAGTTGGGCGCCTAGCTGGGATCCACCACCGGCCGAGGCTCCCTTGGTGCGAGCCTCGTCCTCGTCGTCGTCACGGTCGGCCTGGTCGTGGACGGCGCCGCCTAGTACGCGTACTGCGTTCTGGAGATCGGCGAGCGACTTTGCCGCGGTGGCCTGCCAGTGCTCGTCGTCTGGGCTGGGGTGGGCTAGCGCAGCGTACGCAGTACCGATCTTGCCGGTCGGAAGCTTCAAGCCACGGACGGGTAGTGACGCTGCCGCCGTCGTTGCCCCTGCCAGCAACGGCGGCAGCGTCGGCTCCACCGACACCGCGTGCAGCGGATCGGCGCCGGCCGCGTCGAGCCAGCGCCCCAGCCAGCCCGTCGGCACCGGCGTCTTCGGCGACGCGGTCTGCCAGATCGCCATCGACCGGAAGTGACTTCGGTCCGGCTGTGGATAGCCGACGCCGCGAACGATCGCGAGCGCCTTGTCGTCCCACAACCCCTTCAGGCCCTTGAGGCCTGGGTTGAGCCCGAGGCCGTCGCCGAGGTCGAGTACCTCGTTGGGCTGGTAGGCGAGGTCCGGCCGGGCTTTCTGGTACTCCGGATCGCCCGCCGGTACGACGGTGTTGAGGCCGTCGTTGCCGCCGTAGAGGGTGACGACCACGAGTACGGAATCCTCGCTGTGCAAGGGATTCTCGACCGCCGCACTCATCAGGTCAGACCAGCTCACCTGAGTCGCGCCCACGGCAAGCGCTCCGGCCGCGGTGACTCCGCTCATGGTCAGGAAACGGCGTCGGGTCAGGTTGTCCATGATTCTCCTCAACCGCTCACTACGTATTCGGGGGCGCAGGCCGCCACGGCGATCAACTGCGCAGGATCCGTCAAGCCTGCAAGGGCATTCCGGGTCCGATCGGTCCACGCATCAACACCAAGCAGAACCCGTACGCCGTCCACGCGGGCACTCGACCTCGCCAACTGCCCGGCCTCAGCATGGTTTGCCAGCAATTGCGCAAGCTGCAAACGAGCTACCCCGGCCGACGTCGTCAACCAACTCGCCCCCGATGGCCAGCCGCCGACACTCGGCGGCCGGAACGGGACCTGGCCCATGCCCTTCAGCCCAGCGAGCAGCTTCAGCTTCGTCTTGTCGTCGAGCGCGGACGGCTTGATTCCGAGCGCACGCATCAGCCCCACAGCCCACTCCACCGGCTGCTTCACCATCCCCGCAGCGCTGTCCCGGAAGGCCGGATCCGCGGCGATCGCTTGCAGCACCGCCTGAATGTCCCGCTTGCTTCCGTACGCCGCAACCAACCGCTCAACCGTCGCGGCCGGCGGCGGTGCCGGCGAAACGAGCCGGAACCAGAGCCGCCCGACCACGAACGCCGCCGACTCCTGCTTCGCGAGAGCCAGCTCGGCGAAGGCTTCGGCGTCGAAGTCGCCGGTCTTGCCGAAGATGGTCTTCGGGTCATCGTCATGACGCTTGGCCCGGAAGACCGGCTTCGCCGAAGTACGGCGTACCGTCCACCCGGTCAGCGCCCGCGCGCCCTCGAAGACGTCGACCTCGGCATAGTGCCCGATCCCGAGCGTGAACAGCTCCAGGAACTCCCGCGCCAGATTCTCGTTGGGCGACCCCTTGCGGTTGTCGTTCCCGTCGAGCCACTTGATCAGCGCGGCATCCATGATCATCGCCCGCGCCAACGCCGTGAAGCTGCCTCGTGCGTTGGCCCGGAAAACCTGATTCTGCGCCAGCATCAACTGCGCGCTCCGCACCTTCTGATTGCTGGTCGCGAAATGCCCATGCCAGAACCACGTCAGCCGCTCAGTCGCCCGCTCCCCGGCAACCATCCGATCCAGCCACCAGGTCGAGACCCCCAGCTCCTGCTTCGCCCGACTCTTGTTGGCGGCCTTCTTCGCCTCTTTGTCCCCCTTGGCCGGCATCTCCAACGCCGGCAACACAGGTGGTGGCGCGCCGACCTCGGCCGCAGTACTGAACAACCGCGCCGCTGTCGTCTCGAAGCCGACGTCCAGCGCGCCCGGCCTCGGCCCGAAGCCGAAGCGGTCGTGCAACCGCCGCACGGCAGCGCGTTCCGTGATCTCACCCATGCCCCGATCCTGACCAGCGGACCGTCCCCAGGCCAGCACCAGGCCAACTTCTTCAGCCAACCCACAGCCGCACCGACAACGGCCAGCGCAGCTACACCGAAGGCACGAGCGACCGCAGCTACACCGATGGCGCGATCGACCGCTAGACCTTCGAAGCGAGCTGGCGGGTGGGCGGCAGGGCGAGTTGAGCGAGGGCGTCGACGAGAGGAGCCAGCTCGGGGAACTCGGCGGCCTTCTGCAGGGCAGCGGTCAGTACTTCGTCATGCGTCGGCTCAGCCTCGGCCAGGAGGGCGCGGCCTGCCTCGGTGACCTCGGTGTAGATGCCTCGGCGGTCGGTCGGGCACAGGTACCGCTCGAGCAGATTCCTGTCTTCGAGCCGGTTCACCAGGCGGGTGGTCGCTGACTGGCTGAGCACGACCGCGTTCGACAGCTGGTTCATCCGCAGGTGGTGCTCGTCCTGCCTGGCGAGCGCGTCGAGTACGGAGTACTCGCTGACGGAGAGCCCGTGCTGCTTCTGCAGCGCGCGCTCCAGCTCGTCCTCGATCCGGGCATGGAGGGCCGCCAGCGTCCGCCAGCCCTGGGCGCGCGCCTCGGCCGCGTCGTCTGAATACCCCACAACTCCTCCTCGACTTGAACCACACCATTGCATGGTGCAATATAGGGCTCATGCAATAGCCCGCGTCTGCAACTATCGCGGACGCCGGTAACAGTCACAAGACTACATTCGAGGAGAAGAGAGCCATGCCTGCCGCGTTACTGGCGCTGGCCATCGGTGCCTTCGGGATCGGTACCACCGAGTTCGTCATCATGGGGCTGCTGCCGGAGATCGCCACCGACTTCGGCGTCAGCATCCCGTCGGCTGGTCTGCTGATCTCCGGCTACGCCCTCGGCGTCGTCGTCGGCGCCCCGCTGCTGACCGCCATCGGGTCGAAGATCTCCCGCAAGACCGTGCTGGTCGCGCTGATGGGCCTGTTCATCGTCGGCAACCTGATCTCGGCGCTCGCCCCGACGTACGGCGTGCTGATGACCGGCCGGATCGTCGCGGCCCTGTCGCACGGCGCGTTCTTCGGCGTCGGCTCCGTGGTCGCCGCGTCGCTGGTGCCGAAGGCCAAGCAGGCGAGCGCGATCGCGTTGATGTTCACCGGTTTGACGGTCGCCAACGTGTTCGGCGTACCGGGTGGTACCGCGCTCGGGCAGGCGTTCGGCTGGCGTTCGACCTTCTGGGCCGTCACGGCCCTCGGCGTGATCGGGCTGCTCGGCATCGTCTTCCTGGTGCCGCGGCAAAGCGTCAGCGAGGGCCCTGGACTGCGAAGCGAGCTGGCCGTGTTCCGCAACCTGCAGGTCTGGCTGGCGCTGGCGATGACGGCGCTCGGGTTCGCCGGAGTCTTCGCGTCCTTCACCTACATCGCGCCGATGATGACCGACGTGGCCGGCTTCTCGTCCGGCGCCGTCACCTGGCTGCTTGTCCTGTTCGGGGGCGGGCTGGTGGTCGGCAACCTGTTCGGCGGCAAGCTGGCCGACCGGTCTTTGATGCCTAGCCTGTACGCGATCCTGGCGGCGCTGGCCGTAGTACTGGTGGCCTTCGTTTTCACCGCTCACGGGCGGGTGCCGGCGGCGGTGACGATCGCGCTGTTCGGCGCGGCCGGCTTCGCGACCGTGGCACCGTTGCAGAAGCGGGTGATGGACAAGGCGGCCGGCGCACCGGCGCTCGCATCCGCCGCGAACATCGCGGCCTTCAACCTCGGCAACGCAGTCGGCGCCTACCTCGGCGGCCTCACCATCGAACACGGCCTCGGCTACACGGCCCCCAACTGGGTCGGCGCCGCCCTGGCCGCCGCAGGCCTGGCCGTCGCCCTAACCTCCGGCCTACTGGACCGCCGCAAGCCGACCACAGCAACAACCAAACCTGCACTCACCACTGTCTGAGAAAGAGATCTGATGATTCCCACCGTGAAGCTCAACAACGGCGTCGAGATGCCGCAGCTCGGATTCGGCGTCTTCCAGGTGCCCGACGACCAGACCACTGCCGCGGTCACCACCGCGCTGGAGGCCGGCTACCGGAGCATCGACACTGCCACTGCGTACCAGAACGAAGCGGCCGTCGGGAAGGCCCTCGCCGTCTCCGGCATCGCCCGTGAGGAGCTCTTCGTCACCACCAAGCTGTGGAACGCCGACCAGGGTTACGAGCAGACGCTCGCTGCCTTCGAGCGCAGCCGCAAGCTGCTGGGGCTCGACTACCTCGACCTGTACCTGATCCACTGGCCGGCCCCCTCGCTTGGCAGGTACGCCGACAGCTGGCGTGCGCTGGAGAAGCTGTCGGCCGATGGAGTGGTCCGCGCGATCGGCGTGTCCAACTTCCAGCCGGCGCACCTTGAGCAGCTTGCTGCGGGTTCCTCCGTCGTGCCTGCCGTCAACCAGGTCGAGTTGCACCCCTACCTGCAGCAGGCCGAAGTACGGGCCTATGGCAACCAACACGGGATCGCCACCGAGGCGTGGAGCCCGCTCGCCAAGGGCGGCTCGCTGCTGACCGAGCCGGCCGTGACGGCGCTGGCCGCGAAGTACGAGCGGACCGCCGCCCAGGTCGTACTGCGCTGGCACCTGCAGCAGGGCACGATCGTGATCCCGAAGTCGGTCACCCCGGCGCGCGTCCGGGAGAACTTCGCGGTCTTCGACTTCTCGTTGACGGATGCGGACCTGGACTCGCTGGCCGGGCTCGACCGCGGCGAGCGCACCGGTCCGGACCCGGACACCTTCAACGCCGTCTGAGCCTTTCAGCAGTTGGCGTAGAAGTTGCTGACGGCGTGGAAGGACTTCTTCGGTTCCCAGCGGTATTTCGACGCTGGGTCCGAGGAGGTCTGCCGGATCACCTTGCAGAGACTGAACGCGGCGATGTCCTCGTCGTACTTGCGTTGCCGGCGGTGCGGGGCATCGGGTGAGATGAACGTGTACGGCGAGGCGCCGAGGAAGCCCTCTTCGGTGAACACCTCGAGCATGTGCCGCAGATGGTCGGCCTGCTCCTGCTCGTCGCGGTAGTAGCCGGGCTTGATCTGGACCGGGTCGACGGTGAAGTCGACGATGTCCCAGCCCATCCCGCCCAGCTCCGGGGCGCCGGTGAAGGTGCAGCAGCCGAACTCCAGGATCATGATCGGCTTCTGCCACCGCTTGAACGGCGTCAGCTCCTTCGTATGCCCGGCCCGATCCGCGTGGTACGAGTAGTAGTCCAGGCCGACGATGTCGAACAGGCTCCAGTCGATCTCCTCCAGATCCGACGCGGCGCCGTACGTGATCCGGCCCTTGAAGTTGCTCCTGGCAACCTTCACCGCCTTCTTGACATAGGTACTGAGCTTCCGCTGCAGCTCGGCCATGTCGAACTCACCCTTGGTCAGGTACTCGACCCGCTCGAAGAAGTCCTTCCCCGGCACGATCCCCGGCGTGAACAACATGAACTCACACCCGATCACCAGAATCGCCTCCGGCCGGTACCTCCTCCGCAGCCGTTCCAGCTCCCGAGCCGTCTGCCGCAGCTGCTCCAACGCGTCTTCTTGCGGCTGATCAAACGCCCGGGGCTGCACAGAAACCTTCAGCCCACTCTTGAGCGCCTCCTCCGCGGTCTCCGCCAAGCGCTGAACATCGCTCCCATAGACACTCACCCAGTCAGCATTCAACCGCTCCTTGATCGCCCGCACTTCTCCCCGCATCAGTTGCGGACTCCACCGCACCCGACTGTCATCCCCCAAAAACCCCGTCCCAACGTCATAGGCCACCCCCTTGAACGCCAACCCCCGCCCAGCCGCAGCAGACCCGCCGCCTCCACCCCCTGCCCCGACCTCTCCTGCGGCCTCAGCGCCTTCCCTCCCCGCGCCCGCCGCCGCGCTAGCGGCGGCGGGCGCGGTGCCGGTGACCAACAAGCCGAGAGCTGCTGCTCGGGCTATGAACTGTGCTCTGGTAACTCGCAGGTTTTCCTTCATGGGTTGAGTTTTCGCCGTCCTGGCGCGGGATTCATCGGTCCTCGGTTGCTCGTCCGGCGACTTAAGTAGTGGCACGGACTGCGACGTCACCGATGTGCCCGGCAAATACCTTGCGCTACCGACAGTGAACGCTCGATCGTTCTCTGTATCCGGCCGCATCCGCCCATTCAGCGGCCCGAGACAACTCTGGAGTGTGAGGCATGACCGGAAAGCTCAAGTTCCGTGCAGTGCTCGCCGTAGCCGTCGTCGCCCTCGCGTCGGCCGGCGCGATCGGTACCGCCGAGGCCCGGACGCCACCGGTGACCAACATCGTCGGCGGCAGCACCGAGACCACCGCCAACGTCCCGTGGATGATCGCGCTGAACAACAGCAACTCGTCGTCCCCGGTCGGCCAGTACTGCGGCGCCACCCTGGTCAAGGCGAACAAGATCGTCACCGCCGCGCACTGCGTCACCCAGCCGCGCAGCACCTACACGGCGATCCAGGGTCGCGACAACCTCAACTCGAGCACCGGCGGCAAGACCTCGAAGATCTCCAAGATCTGGAAGGACCCGCAGTACGGCCAGGTCGGCGGCCACGACGTCGCCGTGCTGACGCTCACCACGCCGTTCACCGGCGTCGCCACCCTCCCGCTGGAGACCAGCCGCGCCGCCGACGCCGTCGGCGCCCAGTCGGTCACCTACGGATACGGGGAGACCGAGGGCACCGGCCCGGCGAACCGCCTGCAGAAGGTCCTCGTACCGGTCCTCGGCGACTCGTACTGCGGTCAGGTCTACGCCGGCGAGGGCTACGTCGCCAACGGAGAGATCTGCGCCGGGTACAAGGCCGGCGGCAAGGACTCCTGCCAGGGTGACTCCGGCGGCCCGCTCGTCCTGAACGGCCGCCTCTTCGGCGTCGTCTCCTGGGGCCTCGGCTGCGCCGACGCCGGCAACCCGGGCGTGTACGCCGAGGTCGCCTCGTACGCCGCTGCCTTGACCACTCAGATCAACAACTAGCTCACCCCTGATCGAATGGCCGGTCCCACGGGGATCGGCCATTCGTTTGCGCGCAGGTCAACCGACAGGCTTGGCGATGACCACCGCGTTGCTGAGGTACTTGCTGCCGTCCCAGTCCTCACACGTGACCAGGACCAACCGGCCAGGCACCGCTTGGTCGAACAGGCGCGCGGCCTGCTTCGCCAGGGCTCCCTTGCGGTACACGGCAACAGCCACGACGGAATAGCTGATCGTGCCCTTGGCGGTCGAGACCGTGACCGCATCGCCGGCACGGAGCTCTTCGAGGTCGTCGAAGGCGCCGCCACCGTTGTGCACCGTATGACCGGTGATGATCGCCGAGCCCTTCGCCGCCCCGGGGCGTGCGCCCTCGGACCACCAGCCGACCAGCCTGGGGTTGGACGGCGGGATCAACGCGCCGCGACGGGCCCGGATACCGAGCACCCGGGCCGAGACGCCGAGGCGCGGAACGGACACCCGTACCGGAGCGCCCGACTTGGCGCGATCCGCCGATCTCGTCCTCGGCTCGGTCGTACCCGTGGCGCCCTTCTTCGGCCGTGCGGTCGGCGCTCCGGTGGCCGGTGCCGACGGCTTCGCCGCTGGGGCCGACTGCGAGAACGGAGTCCGAGGGGTCAGGCTCGGGCTCTGCTGGATCTGGCCACCCTGATCGGCGGCCGAGTTCCCACCCCTGAACTGCACGTAGCCGCCGACAACAACCAGTGTGGCGCCGACCGCCAGGAACGCCGCCGTCCACCGAGGTGAACGGCGGCCCTGACGGCGGCGCCTACCGGGCTTGTCAGGCGGCGTGGTTACCACGGCGCTTCAGGGTCTTCAGCACACCTGCGGCGAGCAGGATGACACCGAAGGCCAGCAGTACTCCGCCCCAGACACCCTGGTGGCTGGAGTTGGCGGAGGCATTCGCCAACGCCGGGCCGGACAGACCGGCGTCGACCTCGGTCGGCACGACCACCGGAGTGCTCTGGCTGGGCGTCGAGGTCGGCGTCGCAGACGGCGACTCGCTCGGCGTCCCGGACGGAGACTCCGACGGGGTCTCGCTCGGCGTCTCGCTCGGCGTCTCGCTCGGCGTCTCCGAAGGAGTCTCGCTCGGCGTCTCGGAAGGAGTCTCCGACGGGGTCTCGCTCGGCGTCTCCGACGGGGTCTCGGACGGCGTCACCGTCGGGGTCGGGGTCGGGGTCGGGGTGGTGGTCGGCTTGCCGTAGCAGAAGTCGACGTGGCTCAGACCGTAGAACGGCAGGTTCTTGTTCTTCTCGTTCACCGGCGGGTGCAGCGACGTACCGGCGAGGACACCGTCCGGCCGGTAGTCGTAGAAGTTCGCGTTCGGACCGCCCTTGACGATCACGCCGAGCACGCTGCCACCGACGGCGACGAAGTCGATCACGTTGCTGCCGGTCTGGTCACCGGCGTGCGCGGGGTCGTCGACCGCCAGGTCGCGGACCGTCATCGTGACCGTGACGCCGTTCTCGGATTTGGCCCCCGCGGCCGGCGGGTCGAACTTGATCTCCTGCGAGCCAGGGACCAGATCGGCGCAGGTCGGGTTGCCGTCGTGCACGATCCCGTCGGCCGAAGCCCCCGGCGCGAGCGCCACGGTCAGCCCACCCAGCACCAAAGCGAGGGCACCGGCTCCACCGAGGAGCGCGCCACTCCTCGCGCTGACTGCCTTGAGCGCGCCACGGCGCTCCGTCTTCACTTCCTCGTTCACAAGTCTCTTTTCCCACTCGTCATACCGGTCCGACAGGACGGGCATCTTTTGTTGATCGACCACCGGAGAGATTCCCCAGGCCGGACAGGTGGGCGCGGCCCACGCCTTCGGCATTCTGCTGGGCATTTGTTGCCGGACGCAAGCCATTGGGCCGCGGCTCGCCGCGCCGTTCCGATAACAAAACGGACAGCGAGCGATTCGGGTGCGTTGCGTAGCCACAAAGCCGCCTCTTCTGGTCGTGACAACCAGATGAGTGAGGCAACTAATACGCTGTATTTGGTTCTGGCACATCGTGTCAGTAAGGTCTGCGGAATGGCGCGCGAGGCGGATGAGAAGACTGTGCTGGGGTCGGTCTGGCTGCGGGCTGAGCCTGATGAGACCCGGGCGCCGCTGAGTCGCGAGGACATCGTGCGGGCCACGATCGAGATGCTCGACCGGGACGGGCTGGAGAAGCTGTCGATGCGCCGGCTCGCGGCTTCACTCGGTACGGCGGCCACGTCGGCGCTCTACTGGCGAGTGGCGAACAAGGACGATCTGCTCGAGCTGACGGTCGACACCGTGCTGGCTGACGCGCTGGTACCGGCTGACGAGGGCGATTGGCGCGACCGGTTGACGGTGCTGGCGGGCGCGGCGTACGACGTACTGGCTGAACATCCGTGGGCGTCGCAGCTGATGGCGAGCCATGCGGGTCTCGGCCCCAACTATCAGGCGTACGCCGAGCGGATGCTGTCGATCCTGCGCTCAGCCGGCTTCAAGGGCGTCTACCTGGACGCGGCCGTTTCTGCTGTCTTCCACTACGTCGTCGGAGCCGCCGTCACCGACGCCGCCTGGAGCGCGACCGTCCGCAGAAGCCGTCTCACAGAATCCGAATGGGCCGCCGCCGCCGGGGATCAGCTCGGAATCGGCGCCGGCACCTTGGCCGCGTACCTGAGCCGAGACGACTCGGCCGGCCCGGAAGCACGCTTCCAAACCGGCCTTCGCGCCATTCTGATCGGGTTGAGACCCCGTCAGCTGATCTAGAGGTCAGCGAGGATCGAGGACGGGGACTCGAAGGCGTCGGCGACGAAGCGGAGGAAGCCGGCCGCGGTACCGCCGTCGCAGACCCGGTGGTCGAAGACGAGGGAGAGTTGGGTGAGCTTGCGGACCGCCAGTTGGCCGTCGACCACCCAGGGCCGGTCGATGATCCGGCCGACGCCGAGGATCGCGACCTGCGGGTGGTTGATGATCGCCGCGCTGCCGTCGACACCGAAGCTGCCGTAGTTGTTCAAGGTGAACGAGCCGGCGGTCAGCTCGCGCTGGGTCAGCTTCCCGTCGCGCGCCGAGGCGGTCAGCCGCCTGATCTCCGCATCCAGCCCGCGGGCTGTCAACAGATGCGCATCAACCACAGCCGGTACGACGAGGCCGCGCTCGGTCTGCGCCGCCAGCCCGAGGTTCACTCCGTCGTACTGCACCAGCTCTTCGCGCTCGGTGTCGACGAACCCGTTCAACTCCGGATACTTCTTCAGCCCAGCAACTACAAACCGAGCCATCAACGCCAGCAACCCGGGCCCACTGTCCGTTGCCGTCCGCAACGACTCCCGAAGCTCGAGCAGCTCCGTCGCATCCACATCAACCCAGGTGGTCGCCTCCGGAATCTCCCGCCGGCTCCGGCTCAAAGTAGCCGCCACAGCCTTCCGGAACCCACTGACCGGAGTACGCCGAAGCTCCGCCAGCCCAGTGCGCGAGTCGGCCGTTTCCTCAACCACCACAGGCTTATCAGCCTTCGCCGAGATCGCAGCCTCAACATCCCGCCGCACAATCAACCCACCCGCACCCGAACCTTCCAGCGTGCGCAGATCAACCTGAGCATCCTTGGCCATCCGCCGCACCAACGGCGAAATCACCAGCGGAACAGTACGTGGCTTCGGTGCCGCCGGTGCGACGACAACCGCAGTATCACGGGGGCGTCGGCGGCGGCCTGAGGCTGCTGAGTCGGGGGTGCCGTAGCCGATGAGGACGTTGCCGGAGCCGGCTTTTTCTTCCTCTCGGTAGGTTTCGGCGGCGGCGGGAGCGAGGACGCCGATCGTGATCAGGGGTTTGCCTACGTCGATGGTGTCTCCGGCGGTGCCGTGGAGTTCGGCGACGACGCCGGCGTACGGGGTGGGGACCTCGACGATCGACTTGGCTGTTTCGACCTCGGCGACGGGGGCGTCCACGGCGACGACGTCGCCGACCTCGACCAGCCAGCGGACGATTTCGCCTTCGGTCAGGCCTTCGCCCAGGTCGGGGAGGAGGAAGGTCTGTGTGGTGCTCATGAGTCCTCCCACTGCAGCGAGTCCACCGCGTCGAGGATCCGGTCGACGCCGGGCAGCTGGTGCCGCTCCAGCTTCGGCGGCGGGTACGGGATGTCGAACCCGGTCACCCGCCGGATCGGCGCCGCCAGCGAGTGGAAGCACCGCTCCGTCACCCGGGCGACGATCTCCGACGACACGCTCGCAAACCCACTCGCCTCGGCGACCACCACAGCCCGGCCGGTACTCCGAACAGCCGCACACACCGTCTCGTCGTCGAACGGAACGATCGAACGCACATCGACAACCTGCAGCGACCGCCCTTCCGCAGCAGCAGCCGCGGCCGCCTCCAGCGCGATCGGCACCGACGGCCCATACGCGATCAGCGTCGCGTCCGTCCCCTCGCGCCGCACGACAGCCGTCCCGATCCCCGGCTCCGAGACGCTCAGGTCGACCTCTTCCTTGGCCCAGTACAGCTTCTTGGGCTCCATGAAGATCACCGGGTCCGGGAACTCGATCGCCCGACGCAACAACGTGTAGGCATCCGCGACCGTCGACGGCGCGACGACGGTCAGACCCGGCGTGTGCGCGTAGTACGACTCGGAGGAGTCGCAGTGGTGCTCGACCCCACCGATGCCACCGGCGTACGGCATCCGAATCACGATCGGCAGCGAGACCTTGCCCCGGGTGCGGTTGCGCATCTTCGCGACATGGCTGACCACCTGCTCGAACGCCGGATAGCCGAACGCGTCGAACTGCATCTCGACGACCGGCCGCATCCCGTTCATCGCCAGCCCGACCGCCATCCCGACGATGCCGGACTCGGCCAGCGGGGTGTCGAAGCAACGGTCCTCACCGAACTCCGCGGTCAGCCCGTCGGTGATCCGGAAGACCCCGCCGAGCGCGCCGACGTCCTCGCCGAACATCAGCACCGTCTCGTCGGCCTTCATCGCATCGCGGAGCGCCTGGTTCAGCGCCTGCGCCATGGAGAGCTTCTCGTGCGCCATGATCAGGCCTCCTCTCGCGACAGTTCGTCCTGCAGGAAGGCGGCCTGCTCGACCAGCTGTGGCGTCGGAGTCGCGTACAGATGCGCGAACAGCTCCGCCGGATCCGGCGACACCTCCTGCATCAACCCGACGCGCAGGTCCTCGGCGACCTTGTCGGCAGCGGCAGCCGCCTCGTCCCGACGCGCGTCATCCAGCAGACCCTCGGTCGTCAGATACGCCTCCAGCCGCTTCAGCGGATCGCGCTCCAACCAGGGCTGGACCTCGGCCTCGTTGCGGTATCGGGTCGCGTCGTCGGCGTTCGTATGCGCCTGTACCCGATACGTGTGCGCCTCGATGAGCTGCGGCCCCTCGCCGGCCCGCGCCTTGGCGACAGCGGACCCGAGTACGGCAAGCAGCCCGGCAAGGTCGTTGCCATCGGCCCGCTCGCCCGGTACGCCGTAGCCGATCCCCTTGTGCGCAAGGGATGGCGCGACCGTCTGACGCGCGAGCGGGACGGAGATCGCGTACTCGTTGTTCTGGATGAAGAACACCACCGGCGCCTTGAACACGGCCGCGAAGTTCAGCGCCTCGTGGAAGTCGCCCTCGCTGGTCGCGCCGTCACCGCAGAGCGCCATCACGACGGTGTCCTCACCCTTGAGCCGCGCGGCGTGCGCAACCCCGACGGCATGGATCAGCTGCGTCGCGAGCGGGGTCGACTGCGGCGCCACCTTGCGTTCGTACGGGTCGTAGCCGGAGTGCCAGTCGCCGCGCAGCAGCGTCAGCGTCTCGATCGGATCGACACCGCGGCTGACGATGGAGACAGTGTCCCGGTACGTCGGGAACAGCCAGTCCTGCTCGCCGAGCACCATGGTGGCGGCGATCTGGCAGGCCTCCTGGCCGTGCGACGACGGGTAGACCGCGAGCCGGCCCTGGCGGACGAGCGCACTGGCCTGGTCGTTGATCCTGCGGCCCACCACCAACTGTGCGTAACCGTCGACGAGAGCTTCGGCAGGCGGCACCCCGTACTGCGGGTTGTCGTGCCGCCGGCCGTGCTCGTCGATGAGCTGAACGGGGTGATCGGAGGGGAGCAAACGCTCCTCGACGGTAGTCATGAACCCTCCTGCGCAGACAGACGTACGGATGGTTCATCGTCATACTTATGGCCATTCGGATCCATAGCTGGGAGAATCCTCAGACGTTCGGTCCGGTGATGCCCATTGGAGGAGCAGAATGTCCGATGACGTGAGGGTCCGCCCGGCCGAACCTGGACAGATGGTCGTCGCCCCGGCGCTGGACGAGATCGACCGGCAGATCGTGGCGGCCCTGAGCCGCGACGGCCGGCTCTCGATCAGGGCCCTGGCCGACCAGGTGCACATCTCCCGCGCCAACGCGTACGCCCGGGTCGAGCGCCTCACGACGACCGGCGTCATCACCGGGTTCACCGCGACCGTCGACCCGCTCAAACTCGGGCTGGCCACGTCGGCGTACGTCACGCTGAGTCTGCGGCAGAGCTCCTGGCGCGCGCTGCGCGAACAGCTCCAGGCCATCCCGGAGGTCAAGCACATGGCTCTGGTCGGGGGCGATTTCGACGCGATCCTGCTCGTCCGCGCCGCGGACAACGAAGGGCTGCGCCGAGTGGTCCTCGAGAAACTCCAGGCCATCCCCGAAGTACTGGGCACCCGCACAGCCCTGATCTTCGAAGACCTCGGCAGCCTTTAGCGCTGCCCCCACCCACGACGTACGCTGCCGCATGAACTGGGCGAAGCTGGTCGGAGTCGGGATCATCGGCTGTTGCCTGCTGAGCAGTGCGACGGGCTGCGGGCCGAAGCGGTCGAATGCGGTGATCGGGCTGTCGGTGGACGACGGCGGCCGGCCGGTGATGGTGCTGCAGGACTGCCAAGGGGTGATCGACGAGATCGAGTTCTACGACGTCTCCGTTGCTCCGTCGAACCCGACCATCGGAAGTACTCCGATGGTCGAGTACACCAATTCGGATCCGCGGAAGGCGGTCGCCACGATCCCGCTGGCGGGTACCGACGAGTGGCAGCCATCCGGTCCGGCGCCGGCTTTGCAGGCAGCCCGGAAGTACACCATCAAGATCTGGGGTGATGACCACAATTGGGCTGCCCTGGAAGCGGGCTTCACGCTGGCCGACCTCAAAGGGCTGAGGCCTGGGATGGTCCGCTACCACCCACCGACCGAGAGCCCTAGTGCCGGTGGTTCGCCGATCGAGCGCACGTTCTCGGCAGACGGTCAGGACTGGTACATCGTGACGCCGCTGGGCGACTTCACGCCGGACGACTGCTCGTAGCGCCGGCCGGTACTACGCGCCGCGGCGGCGGTGGCGGTCGGCGTACGAGCGGAGGGCGCGGAGGAAGTCGACCTCGCGGAAGGCCGGCCAGTACGCCTCGCAGAAGTACAGCTCGGAGTAGGCGCTCTGCCAGAGCAGGAAGTTCGACATCCGCTGCTCGCCGCTGGTGCGGATGATCAGGTCGGGGTCGGGCTGGCCGACGTTGTAGAGGTGCTTGGTGATGTCGTCCGCGTTGAGCGTCTCGGCCAGGCCGTTGAGATCGTTGCCGGAATCCGCTTCGGACTCGAGCAGCGACCGGACCGCCTCGACCACTTCCTGGCGGCCGCCGTACCCGATCGCGAGGGTGATGTGGTTGCCGGTGGCGACGTCCTTCGTCGCGTCGACGGCGTTCTTCAACGCGTGCGCGGTGCTGTCCGGCAGCAGGTCGAGCAGGCCGGCGATGTGGACCTGCCAGCGGCCGCCGGGTTGCGCGAGCCGGCCGGCGACGATCTCCTCGACGACCTCCATCAGGTAGGCGACCTCGGCGTCGTCGCGCTTGGCCAGGTTTTCGGTGGAGCAGAGGAAGACGGTGACGTGCGGTACGCCCGCGGTCTCGCACCAGCCGAGCAGGTTCTCGATGTGCTCGGCGCCGCGCCGGTGCCCGACGCTCGGATTGCTGTGTCCCTTCCCCCGCGCCCAGCGCCGATTCCCATCCGTCACCACACCGATGTGCTCGGGCAACGCACGACCGGCGAGCTGGGAACGGAGGCGACGGACGTACAAGGCATACAGCGGACTGGTGGCGGGCATGCGGAGTAACTTACTCGTCTCGGTCCGTAACGCCCAGCCCGTCGCCCACTCCTTGAAACTCCCTTTGCATACTCAACAACCTCAACAACGCAAGGCGTTCTACTCGACTTCTCTGACCGGTACGTCGCTCAGGATCAGCTCGAGGTCGGCCGCGCGGTCGCGGCGCCGGCGGAAGTAGCCGCGGATCAGCACGCCGATGCCGCCGGCACCGAGCCAGGTGAAGCTGATCGTCCCGCAGAACACCGCCCAGACGGCGGAGCCGAAGCTCTGATCACGAACGACCACGCCGATCACGCTGCCGATCGCCCCCACCACCAGGCCCACCCAGAACAGCGGGTCCCGCGTCATCGGCTCATCGAATCCCATACCTGCTAGATCGCCTCCGGCGTGCGGTTGTTACGCCGGCTACGTGCCGCGGGTGGCGCGTTGGTGGCGGATCCAGATGAAGAGGATGACGCAGGGGATGAGCAGGCCGCCCAGGCCGAGGACGGCGAAGTCCCAGAAGGCGCCGACGTGGTCGACCAGCCAGCCGAAGTTCTGGCCGAAGAAGCCGGTGACGAAGGTCAGCGGCAGGAAGACGGTCGCGAGGATGGTGAGCTGCTCGATGGTCGCGTTCTGCTGGACGCTCACCTTCGTCTGCTCGACCGAGATCACCGCCATGTTCGCCTCCAGCACGGTCGCGAGCAGGTCGCGCTGGGCGGCGACCTCCTCGTTCACCAGCACCAGATGGTCGTGGACGTCACGGAAGTACGGCAGCAATCCGGTACTCCGCGCTCCGCGTTCGATCGTCGCCAGCACCGCGAGCAGCGGGTGCACCGCACGGTAGAAGTCGGTGACCTCACGCCGGAGGAAGTAGATCCGCTCGGTCGGCGCCACCGAGCCGGCGAACACCGTCCGCTCGACCTCCTCGATGTCGCGCTCGAGCTCGGCGACCACCGGCCCATAGGTGTCGACGACCTGGTCGAGGATTGCCCAGAGCACCGAGTTGGTCCCGTTCTCCAGCAGCTCGGGGCGTTGCTCGAGCCGGGTCCGGGCACCGTGCAGCTCGCTGGCGACGCCTTGCCGGACGGTGATCACGAACGACGGGCCGACGAACACGCTGACCTCACCGAAGTCGACCTCCTCGCGCTCGTCGTCGTACCGGGCGGTGCGGAGGATGACCAGGCGGATGTCCCCCTCGTACGGCTCGACCTTCGGCCGCAGATGGAACGTCTGCGCGTCCTCGACCGCGAGCTCGTGCAGCCCGAAGTTCTCGCTGACCTGCGCCAGCTCCTCCGTGGTCGGATCGAACAGCCCGAGCCAGACGAACCCACCCAGCCGGCAATGCGACGCGGCATCCTCCACCGACATCGCCCCGACGTGCTGCCGACGGCCGTCCCGGTAGTAAGCACAGTCGATGATCATGCTCAGCTCCTCACTGTCTCCTCCGATGGTGCTCGCCGGTACGACGCCCGCGGTACCCCCGGCTTTGCCGGCCGCACTGCGCCCGCGGTACGGCGGTATTGCCGGCTCAAGGCTCGGACGGAACCGGCCAGGCGCCCCCGCGGTGGGACGGCTCGCGCGATTGCGGCGTACAGGCGGGTGCACCGTGGGGAACTACAGTGGCCGGTGTGCTTGGCGAGCGGGTGGAATCGTGGGTGCGCTCGCATGAACTTGCCGTCGACGCGTACGTCGCGGGGGCCCTGCTGGGTGGTTGCCTGCTCTTCGAGGTGATCGCTGGAAGCGGCTGGGGCTCGTTCGTGCTGACGGTGCTCCTGGTGGCGCCGCTGGTGGTGCGGCGGCGAGCTGCGGTGGTTTGCGCGGCGATTGTGATGGCGGCAGCGCTCGTGCAGTGGTTGACGGTGCGTGACAGTGCTGGTGCGTTGCCTGCTGATGTCGCCGTACCGATGGCGGTTTACGCGCTTTCGGCGTACGGGCCGCTGTGGGCTGGGCGGGTCGGGGTGGGCTCGGGGCTGGTTGGCGCTGTGCTGGGTGGGTTGTCCTGGCCGCAGTTGTCGGAGGCGACGGCGGCGCATGTGCTGTTGGGGGCGTTCATGGCCAGCACGGTACTGGCGGCGTGGGCGTTCGGGACGCTGCATCGCGTGCGCTTGGAGCAGTTGGCGGCGCGCGATCGGCTGGCGGTACTGGCTGAGAGGAACCGGATCGCCCGGGAGATGCATGACGTGGTGGCGCATTCGCTGGCAGTACTGATCGCGCAAGCCGATGGCGGACGGTACGCCGCTACCGCCTCCCCCGAAGCCGGCACCGCGGCCCTCACCACAATCGCCACCTACGCCCGCCAAGCCCTAGCCGAGACCCGCCAGATCCTCGGCGTACTACGAGACGGCCCGTCCCCCACCACCCCGCCCCCACCGACTCCCGGCCTGGCGGACATCCCCGTCCTCATCACGCAACTCCAGGCAGCCGGCCAAGCAGTCACCCTCACCATGCCAACCCCACCCGCCATCCGCGCCGCCGACCCCGGCCGCGAACTGACCGCCTACCGCACAGTCCAGGAAGCCCTCACCAACGTGCTGAAACACGCAGGCCCCGAAGCACACGCATCGGTAGCACTCGACTGGAGTGCTACCGAGCTGCAGATCACCGTCACCAACACCGACAGCACACCTGACCCCGATGCGGCAGCACCCAACGCTCGAGGGACGGGTGGAGTAGACGAGCGGCCCTCCAGGGCCAAGGTGGACGAGCGCCCCTCCGGGAACGAGGTGGGCGAGCGAACCATCGCGGAGGTGCTGCGCGAGCGCAGGTCCGGGAACGGCGTGAAGGAGCAGGCCGCCGAGAGTGGGGCAAGCGGTGGGTACCCCGGCGGCGGGGTGGGCGGGTATGGGTTGGTGGGGGTGCGCGAGCGGGTGGGTGCGTACGGCGGGACGGTGGAGGCTGGGCCGTGGGGCAGCGGTGGTTGGCGCTTGGAGGTGCGGCTCCCGTGGTGACGCCGATTCGGGTTTTGTTGGTTGAGGATCAGGGGTTGGTGCGGGCTGGGTTCAGGATGGTGATCGAGTCGCAGGACGACCTGGCCGTCGTGGGGGAGGCTGGGGATGGGGTCAGTGCGGTACGGGAGGCTGAGCGGTTGGCGCCGGATGTGGTGGTGATGGACGTTCGGATGCCGGGGATGGATGGCGTGGAGGCGACTCGGCAGACGGTGGCGTTGGAGTGTTCGCCTCGGGTGATCATGCTGACGACGTACGACCTGGACGAGTACGCGCTCGCCGCGATCCGCGCCGGCGCCAGCGGGTTCTTGCTGAAGGACGCGCCACCCGAGGAGATGCTGGCGGCGATTCGTACCGTGCATGCAGGAGACGCCGTACTGGCCGCCTCCACGACACGACGACTGCTCGAGCACCTAGCGCCTCGGGAGGATGCGGCCGCAGTACGCGCGGTAGGAGCGTTGACCGACCGCGAGCGCGAGGTACTGACCGCCATCGCCCGCGGCCGCTCGAACGCCGAGATCGCCGAGCAACTGGCTGTCTCCCCCGGCACCGTGAAGACCCACGTCAGCAACCTCCTGGCCAAGCTAGGCATCAGAGACCGAGTCCAGGCAGTAGTAGTCGCCTATGAAGCAGGCCTAGTCCGCCCCGGTCACCGCTGACCCCGGCAGCTCAGATCACCCGCCGGCAGGGCGCCTTCACCCAGGTACCGGTTGACGGTGTCGTCTACGCAGGGGCTGTAGGGGAAGACCCCGTGGCGGTAGGCGCCGGTGACGGTTAGCTGACGGGAGCCTTTGAGGGCTTGGTGCATGGCTAACTGGCCGGGGTACGGCGTGGCGGGGTCACCAGTGGCGCTGACGATGAGGGCAGGTCGGTTGTTGTCGATCACTGTCGGCTGCTCGACCGGTGAGGTCGGCCAGAAGGCGCATGGGGTGATGTGCCGAGCCAGTGGTCCGTACAGCGGCTCAGTAGCGAGATGCGCCCGGATATCCCGGTAGTAGACCTCCGGATCACGCGGCGCCGCCCGATCCGCGCACTGGTTCGCATTAGTCGCACTGAAGCCGAACTCCGGGATCACCTCACCCAACTCATAGAGCCCGAACCGCTCGTCCTGCGTCGCCGTCGGCGTCACCACCAGCCCATCCGCCGCATCCCGCAACACCCGAACCTGCGCGCTGAACTCCCCATACAACTCATCAGTGTCAGCAACAGTCAGCAACAACCCCGGAAGCATCGCCGCATCCACCCGATGCGTGCCAACCGCCAGCGGCCGCCGCTTCGCCACCCGGGCGATGTGGTCGACCGCCGCGAGCACCCGCGCTTTCGTAGTACCGAGCCCGTACTCCGAATTGCGACGCGCAACCCACGCCGCCCAATCCGCCAGCGCGCCGGCGTCCGCCGACGCCGTCTCCCGAGTCCACCGCGGCCCGTACGAATCCGGCCCGTGCGAACTGTCGAGCACGAATCGGTCGCTGTTGCCTGGGAACAGCTGGAGGTAGACCGCGCCGAGATAGGTGCCGTACGACCAACCCAGGAAGGAGATCCGCCGCTCACCGAGCGCCTCACGGACCCGATCCAGGTCGCGCGCGATGTTCCGGGTGGAGGCGAACGGGAGCACCTCGGCGTACGGCGCGCAGCGGCCGGCGAGATCCTTCGCGAGGCTGACGCTGTGCTCGAACGACGCGCGATCCGGAGTACCGAACTGGACGAGGTTGAGGTAGCGGTTGGTCGGCCAGTCGCATTCGAGCGGCGTACTGCGGCCGAAGAAGCGCGGGTCGATGCCCACGAGATCGTAGGTCGCGGCGACCTTCGGGGACGCCTCGAGGAAGACGTTGACTCCTTGCCGGGAGGCCTCCGGACCGCCGACGTTGACGACGAGCGTCCCCTGGCGATGCGGTCGGTCGGTCGCGAGCCGGCGGGCGATGGCGACGGTGATCTGCCGCCGGGCCGGATGGGCATAGTCGAGCGGCACCTGCAGTTCGGCGCACTGCGCGCCCACCGCATCCAACTGCCGCCCGACCTCATCGGCAGAACCGGTACTACAGCCGTGCCAATCCAGCGCGGGTGCCCGCGTTGTAGCTGTTGAGGTTGTCGCCGTGGTGATCGTCATGGTTGCGGCGAGGGCCGCGGCCAAGGTTTTTCGCATACCCGAAAACCTAGGAACCGGAGCGGACGCGCACATCGCGCCGCGGAACGACCTTCTGGCGGCAGTTCTCTGCCGTCCGGGGGATGGGCCCTCCGTCTCACGGCGGAGGCGGCGAAATAGGGTTGGCCACAAGTCCTCGACCCGCGGGAGTTGCGATGTCACGTCCCACAGTGCTGATGCCCGGCCCGATGAACGAGACCGTGCTGACCGGTACCGCGGAGCACTTCGACGTGATCCGCCTGTGGGAGGCCGACGACCCGGACGCGGTACTGGCCGAGCGGGCCAAGGACATCACCGCCGTTGCGACCGGCGGTACCGCGATCGACGGCGCGTTCCTCGACCGCTTGCCCGCGTTGCGGATCGTCGCCAGCTTCGGCGTCGGCTACGACAAGATCGACGCGGTGGCGGCCGCCGAGCGTGGGGTGATCGTCACCAACACTCCCGGCGTACTGGACGACGAGGTCGCCGACACCGCCCTCGGCCTGCTGTTGATGACGGCCCGCGAACTCTCCCGCGCCGAACGCTACCTGCGCGCCGGCTCCTGGCCTGACGGCGCGTACCCGTTGACCAAGGCAACGTTGAAGGGCCGCACGATGGGCATCCTCGGCCTCGGCCGGATCGGCGAGGCGATCGCCCATCGCGCCCGGGCATTCGGCATCGACATCGCGTACCACAACCGTCACCGCAAAGACGTTGCCTACACCTACTACCCGACGCTGCTCGAACTGGCCACCGCCGTGGACATCCTGATGATCGTCATCCCCGGCGGCGACGAAACCCGCCACCTCGTCAACGCCGAAGTCCTCAAAGCCCTCGGCCCCGACGGCATCCTCATCAACATCGCCCGAGGCACGGTCGTAGACGAAGCAGCCCTGGCCGAAGCCCTGGCCACCAACATCATCCTCAGCGCCGGCCTGGACGTCTTCGAACACGAGCCTCAAGTCCACCCCGCCCTCCTGGACCTCCCCAACGCAGTCCTACTCCCCCACGTAGGCTCCGCCACCATCCCCACCCGCAACGCCATGGGCCAACTAGTAGTCGACAACCTGCTCAACTGGTTCACCCACGGCACCCCACTAACCGCAGTCCAAGAATCCACAGACCTGGTCCGCCGGTCACCCGCCTGACCCCGCATACTCACCCGGTGGAGACCGACACCTGCCCGACCTGTGACCGAGCTACCGACGCACACGACCGACACGTCCGCTTCCAGCTGCCGACGCCGCTGTTCGACCTGCCGGACTGGGAGCAGCTGCCCGGTCTATGGATGAGCCACGCCACTCCCAGCGACTCGGTGATGCTGCAAGCCGACGGGTTCGGCGCGTTTGTTCGCGCGTTGCTGCCGATCCGCCTGGAAGGCGATCACAAGCTGACGTACGGGGTCTGGATCGGCGTCCATCCTGCGCAGCTCCAGGAAGCGTTCGCCGTCTGGTGGGGTGACAACCCCGCCTACGCCGAGCTGCGTCTGGAGGGCGTCCTCGCCAACCGGATCGCTCCGTGGGATCTGCTCACCAAGCCGGTCGTCGCGACTGTCGTCAACCAGGACGAGACGCCGTACTGCACCTCATCGCCTGATCCGTTGCTGAGCCGGGTCATGGCTGAGAGCTGGCCGCATGACGAGGTGCTCGCTCACCTGCCCTGAGGCCTACTTCGGGAGGTCCCAGATTCGGTTGGTGGACCAGGCGTACTCCCAGGCCTGGATGTCGGGAGGCTCGATGCCGAAGCCGGTGAGGATGGCGCAGACCTGCTCGCGGTGGTGGTTGGCGTGGTTGAGGGCCTGGGCGATGAAGATGCCGGCGTGGCAGGCGCGGAGGCCGTTGTCGACGACGATGACGCGCTCGACGTCGATCGGCTTGCTGAGGACGTCTTCCCAGAGGAGGCGGGCTTCTTCGGCCCACTCGGCCAAGGTGGCGAAGTCGGCGTCCGGGTTGCTGCCGTCGGCCCAGGGCAGAAGATCGCTGTCCGCCAAGCGGCGTACATAGCTGCCGTCGCAGGTGATGATGTGGTGCAGCGTCGCGAGGATGCCGCCGTACGTGCCGACCCCGGTCACCTCGAGCTGCTCCGCGGTGAAGTTCTGAGCCCGGCAGAACGTGAGCAACGACTGGGTCGCCCAGTTGTTGTGCCGTACCGCGTCGAAGAGCACCTCGTTCACGGCTACCCCAATCTGCCGAGCACCTCGTCCCAGTGGTTGTGCAGACTACCGAGATGCCCTTCGCCCGGACGAACGATTAATTCGGCCCCCGGAATCCGCTCCGCGAGCCACTCACCGTTGCGGACGGACGCATTGGCATCGAGCTCGCCGTACCAAAGACTCACCGGACAACTGATCACCTCAGGCCGGAACTCCCAACGCCTGAAGGAGATCGCGGCATCGCGCAGATAGCCGGCCGTGTTGACCAGCGCCTCGCGAACGGCCGCGGCGATCTCGGCAGCCGTCTGCCGCCCGGCCACCTCCGCGTCCAGCTCACTCAACCCGGCGCAGAACCTCCCAGCCAATGCCTCGTCGTCCGGATCCCCAGGCGCGAGCTTCGCCACATACGCCTCGAAGTCCGGCCGAATCAGCTCCATCGCATCCCCGGGCTTCGTCCGCGCCAAGGCCCGGAACAAACCCTTCTGCTCCACCCCGAGATCATCACGGTGATAGGGCGGATCAAGCGCCGGAACCTCCCCCGGACTCGCCACCACCCCGACTGCGGTCACCCGCTCGGGATCCCGCGCCGCGCACGCCAGCGCATACGGCCCACCGATGGACATCCCCAGTACGCCGTACCGCCCGACGCCCAGCTGATCGGCCACTGCCGCGACATCATCCGCCACCGACAAATGGCTCGCCGAAGCCTCGGTCGACAACCCGTACCCCGGCCGGTTGACCGCGACCAACCGCAACCCGGTACGCCGGGCCGCCACGTCCCCGCAGTACGCCGCGTGCCGTGTGTCCGGGCACCCGTGCAGGAAGAAGACGACCGGCCCAAGCAGGTCGCCACCGCTCCAGTACTGCGCCTGCCGACCATCCGGCAGACGCAGCAACTCCGTCGTCAGTTCAGCTCTGCGGTTGGGAGATGTTGACCATCCAGGAGATGCCGAACCGGTCGGCGACCATGCCGAACTCGTCGCCCCACATCTGCTTCTCCAGCGGCATCGTCACCGTGCCGCCCTCGGCGAGCTTGTCGAAGAGCCCGTGCAGCTCCTCGCCGTCGTCACCACTGAGGCTGACCGAGATGTTGTTGCCCGGCTGGAAGTCCAGGTGCGACGGAGTGTCCGATCCCATCAGCGTGTAGCCCTGCGGCGTCTCCAGCATCGCGTGCATGATCTTGTCGGCGTTCTCGGTGTCCGGCGCCCCGAACTCACCGAAGGTGTTCAGCGCCAACTCACCTCCGAAGACGCCTTGGTAGAACTCGAACGCCTGCCGCGCATCTCCGTTGAAACCGATGTACGGATTGAGTCGTGATGCCATCAGTCTGCCCCTTTTGCCCGAAATTCCCCTGACCGCTCGCACACTAGACCCACCCCCGGACACTTTCGAGATCTCGGCCCGGACGGTCACCGAACGCGGTAGAGAGACCCCGCCGGAGTGATCCCGAAGGACGTCTTGACGCCCGCGACGACGAGGTCGACGACGTACGTCGTACCGGACCAGCGGCCCTTGTACTGCACGGATTTGGTGGCTGGTACGGGCGCGATCACGGACAGGATCGAGGCCGTCGTCCCCGAGCGCGCGAACATCAGTGTCGGGGCGGACTTCCGGGTGAAGATGTTCGGGTAGTGCCAGCCCTGGATCGGGTTGGTCTGACCCTGCTTGACCAGGATCGCACCGCGGGGCAGCGGCTGCCGGTACGGCACCTGGAACAGGATGGTCCGGCTCGCGTCGCCAGACTTCATCCCGATCGCCGTCGTACGTGAGTAGACCGTCGCCTTCTGGTCGGACGGCAGATGCCACAGCGTCTGGAACTGCTGCGCCTTCTTGCTGCTCGCCCGGTCCAGCGTGACGATCAGATCCGGATTCTTGAGCACCAGCACCGCGCGATACCGGCTGACCCCCACTCCCGGCACATCGGCGAACTCATAGAATTCGGTAGTCGGGTTGATAACTGACCGGGTCAACTTTGTGACCGGGTTGGTCTGCACGGCCGACGGAGTCGTCATGGCACTGGCTGCGTACGGACTGCACACCCAGGTACGCCAGACGCCTGGCTGGTAGCCGGAGTGACCGCCGTCGATCAGGATGTCCCGGCCATGCGACGTGTAGGTGATCGCCGTGTGGTCGCTGTGACCGTGCATGGCCCGCGACGGCCCGAACCGGATGCTGTACGCCGACTCCTGCGTGAACGGACGCGTCTCGCCCCACCCCGTGCGACCGAACACATAGCCCGCCCTGAAGGAACCGATCCGCCGGCCCGGAGGAGTGCCCTCACGGCCGAGGCTCCCCGCATAAGCCAGCGGCGTACCAGGGTCCGCGCCAGTAGCGACCACTTCCGAGTCGCCGAGCTGGTGCAGTTTGCCGAGGGAGTTGGTAGCGAGCGCAAGCCAGCCGGCCATCAACTTTCGCCGCGCGGTGATCGTTGTACCGGGGTTGGCTCCGCAGGCTTTGAGCGCGGTGACGGCACGGCCCCAGAGGTAGTAGTTGAACTGGGCATAAGCCGTCGACTGCTCGTTGGACGAACCCTGCGAGTCGATCGCGGTGGTGATTCCGGCCGCCAGCCGGTTCTGCGCGGTCGCCTTGTAGTCGTTGCGATTCAGGGTGCAGCCGACGCCGAACAGCGCGATGCTCTCGTCCGTGCCGTGGTTCCACGCCCCACTCCAGTTCGCGGTCAGGAACCTGGCATGGTTGACCAGCGCGACGTCGAGCCACTTGTACGCCGCCGGTAACGCTGTGACGCCCAGCCCTGCCATGATGGCCTGGCGCAGGCAGAGCAGCACGTTGGTCCGGTGCATCGTCGACTCGAAGGCGCCGGCGTCCCCCTTCCAGGAGTACGGATTGTCGGCGACCCAGTCCTTGCTGATCGCGGCGACCCTGGCCATCGCGGAGGTATCCCCCTTGCCGGCCGCGATGATCCCTTGCCCCAGCCAGCGCAGCGAGTGGAACCACATGTACCAGCTGCGGTTCTTGTAGGGATTGAGCCGCCAGTTGATGTTCCCGCTGCCGTTGCCGACCTTGTACGCCGCGTACGGACCCCACGCATACTTGTCCGCCTTGAGCATCGCCACAGAGGTCTTGTCGTCGACCGTGTTGAAGCCCGGGCAGGCGTAGGTACCAGTCCCGGTCGCCAGGCCGGCCAAGCTCTTCACGTCAGCCGCGGCGGGCGTAACAGCCGGTACGACGTTGCTCTCGCCCGGCTCGAACTGCGCCACCCCCACCTCAGGCAGGTCGGGCAGCACCGCGATCCCCGGCCTCACCGGCTGGGCCGCCACCACCTCCGGCGCGGCCGCCACCACCTCCGGCATACCAGCGACAAGCGCTCCCAGCACAAGCGCGAACCCCACCGCCGCACTCACAGACCGCCGACCCGCCATGACTTCCCCCACCCAATCGCCGAATCCCGCATACACGAAGCACGATGAGCAAAGCGGCCGGAAAGTTACGGCGGGCCATATTCTGGGCCGGTGCAGCTCGAGTTCAGTGGTGAGATCTGGTTCTGGCGGGGGCCCGCGCCCTGGTACTTCGTGACGGTGCCGGAGCCCGAATGCCTCGACCTGCAGGCGTCGTCGGCCTACGTGAGCTACGGCTGGGGGATGATCCCGGTCACCGCGCAGATCGGCGGGACCGAGTGGACCACCTCGCTGTTCCCGAAGGACGGCCGGTACATCGTGCCGCTCAAGACCGTAGTCCGCTCAGCCGAGTCCCTCGACGAGGGCGACACCGTCGTCATCCAGCTCACCGTCGCCGACTGATCCGCTGTCGTTGGCTGACCGGTTGTCGTTGGCTGACCGGTTGTCGTTGGCCGGCCCCCGGTCGGCGGCTGAGGAGTCCCGGCGAGCGAGCAGGAGGAAGGGCACCGCGAGGAGTTGGAGGCCGGCGCTGATGACGTACGCCTGCCCGTAGCTCGACGCATCGGCGGCCCGGCCGAGCGCCGGCTGGATGACCACGCCACCGGCCGACGCGAACAGGTTGTCCGACGAGAGCACTGTCGCCCGCTGTGCCGACGGGATGAGGCTGTTCAGGAACGCCTGCCGCACGGGCATGGCTGCAGCGAACATGGTCGCCCAGATCGCCAGTAGAGCCAGCGCAAGCCAGAAGCTGGCGACCAGCCCGATCAGTACCAGCACTACGGCGGTGACGATCACGGTCAGCAGCAATACCGAAGTACGGGCTCGGAATGCGCGGCTGACGAGTCCTGCGGATGTCCCGCCGAGGATCTGCGCGACAGCGACGATGGAGGCGGACACCCCGGCGACAGCGTACGAACCGGTGTGGCCGTAGAGCTGCAGGAGGTACGGCTGGGCGGCATAGAAGCCGTAGACGCTGACACCTGCGGTGAACGGGCCTGCGAGCATCAACCAGCGCACTGGTGGATTGCGCAGCCCGTGGTCGAGCGACGAGCGCAGGATGTCCCGCATCTCAGCAGTGACCGACACACGCGGCTTGGGCGCGAACCCGACATCATGCATCGCCCGCCAGGCCACCACGAAGGTGAGGACGAGCAAGACGGCGCGGACGAGGTACGGCGTACCGAGGTTGGTCGACTGAGCCAGTACGCCGCCAGCGATCGTGCCGCCGACCATGGCGATACCACTGGCGACCTGCCCCTTCGCAAACGCCGACTCGAGCGACCCCTGGTACCCACTGGCCGCCAGCCCGTCTACCAGCCAGGCCTCGGTCGCCCCGCTGAAGAAGGTGAACCCCAGCCCGAGCAGCGCCGACGCCACCGCCCAAGGCGCGAACCCAGCCTTCACCTGCCACAGCAACAGGTAGAGCAAGGTCGACCCGACCAGCGTCGCCGTACCCAGCAGGTACGAGGCCCGCCGGCCGACGGTGTCCGCGACGACGCCCGTCGGCACCTCGAACAGCACCTGCCCCAGCGTGAAGAACGCATTGGCCGCGAAGGCTTGCCCGACACTCAGGCCGGCGTCCAGCAGGAACAGCGTGTTGATACCCCAGATCATCGACGAGGCAGCCGTCGACACCACCATCAGCGTCAGGTAAGTCCGTAACAGATGATCTGCCGTCGATCGCATCATGTACCCCTTCCATAGCCTCACCCGGTACGTCGGAACACCCGCGGCCGTCTCGACCTGGGTTGTCCACAGGTGGGCTCGAACGTGCTCCCGGCGGTCTACGGAATATGGCACGATCGGTGACATGAGCGGCAGAACAGACGACGACCAGCGGTTGCGCGATCTCGCGCTGCTGCGGCGCGTCCGGGACCGGATCGACCGGGAGTACGCGCAGCCGCTCGACGTCGAGGCACTGGCCCGGGGGGTGAACATGTCGGGTGGGCATCTCAGCCGGCAATTCCGGCTTGCTTACGGAGAGTCACCGTACGCGTATCTGATGACGCGGCGGATCGAGCGGGCGATGTCGCTGTTGCGGCGGGGCGACATGAGCGTGACGGACGTGTGCTTCGAGGTGGGGTGCTCGTCCTTGGGTACTTTCAGCACCCGGTTCACCGAGCTGGTCGGCGTACCGCCGAGCGTCTACCGCAAGCAGGCCGCGGGGGAACTGGCCGGGATGCCGACGCTGCTGTCGAAGCAGGTGAGCAGACCGATCAGGAATCGAGAAGCACCCGCCCCCGAGTCACGGCTAGCGTGATCGCCATGGACATCACGATCAGCGCGAGTTTTCTCCCCCACAACGACCCGGATGCCGCGCTCGCGTTCTACCGCGACGCGCTCGGCTTCGAGCTGCGCAACGACGTCGGCTACAACGGCATGCGCTGGCTCACCGTCGGCCCGCCCGGCCAGCCCGGGACCAGCATCGTGCTGCACCCGCCGGCGGTCGACCCCGGCATCACCGAGGAGGAGCGCAGGCTCATCACGGAGATGATGGCCAAGGGCACGTTCGCCGGCATCCTGCTCGCCACGCCCGACGTCGACGCGGCCTTCGCCAAGCTGCAGACCACCGACGTGGAGATCGTGCAGGAACCGATCGACCAGCCATACGGCGTACGGGACTGTGCTTTCCGTGATCCGTCCGGCAACATGGTCCGGCTCCAGGAAGCGCGCTGACGACGATGCCGAGGAAAGAACACGTTGCTGACAGCCACGACCTGATCCGGGTCCAGGGCGCGCGGGTGAACAACCTGAAGGACGTCAGCATCGAGATCCCGAAGCGCCGGCTGACGGTGTTCACCGGCGTCTCGGGGTCGGGCAAGAGCTCGCTGGTGTTCGGCACCATCGCGGCCGACTCGCAGCGGATGATCAACGAGACCTACAGCACCTTCGTGCAGGGCTTCATGCCGACGCTCGCCCGGCCGGACGTCGATGTGCTGGAGGGGCTGACGACGGCGATCATCGTCGACCAGGAGCGGATGGGGTCCAACCCGCACTCCACGGTCGGCACGGCGACCGATGCGAACGCGATGCTCCGGATCCTGTTCAGCCGGCTCGGCCAACCGCACATCGGCTCGGCGCAGGCGTTCTCCTTCAACGTCGCCTCGATCAGCGGCGCGGGCGCGGTCACCGTGTCGAAGGGCGGCCAGACGACCAAGGAGCGGCGCAGCTTCAGCATCACCGGCGGCATGTGCCCGCGGTGCGAGGGCCGCGGCTCGGTCACCGACTTCGACCTGACCGCTCTGTACGACGCATCGAAGACGATCAACGAAGGCGCGCTGACCATCCCGGGGTACAGCATGGACGGCTGGCAGGGCCGGATCCTGCGTGGCTGTGGTTTCTTCAGCGTCGACAAGCCGATCGCGAAGTTCACCAAGAAGGAACTGCACGCGCTGCTCTACCAGGAAGCGACCAAGATCAAGGTCGAGGGCATCAACCTCACCTACCACGGGCTGATCCCGCAGATCCAGAAGTCCTTCCTGGCCAAGGATGTCGAGGCGATGCAGCCGCACATCCGCGCCTTCGTGGAGCGGGCGATCACCTTCCAGACCTGCCCGGACTGCGACGGCACCCGGCTGAACGAGGGCGCCCGCTCGTCGAAGATCGCCGGCGTCAACATCGCCGACTGCTGCCAGATGCAGATCAGCGACCTGGCCGACTGGGTCCGCGGCCTGAAGGACAAGACGGTCGCGCCGCTGCTGGAGAAGCTCGAGCACACGCTCGACTCGTTCGTCGAGATCGGCCTGGGCTACCTGTCGCTCGACCGGCCGGCCGGCACGCTGTCGGGTGGTGAGGCGCAGCGGGTCAAGATGATCCGGCACCTCGGGTCGTCGCTCACCGATGTCACCTATGTCTTCGACGAACCGTCGATCGGGCTGCACCCGCACGACATCCAGCGGATGAACGAGCTGCTGCTCCGGCTGCGCGACAAGGGCAACACAGTGCTCGTGGTCGAGCACAAGCCGGAGATGATCGCGATCGCCGATCATGTCGTCGACCTCGGGCCGGGCGCCGGCACGGGCGGCGGCACGATCTGCTTCGAGGGCACCCTCGACGGGCTGCGGGCCAGCGACACGTTGACCGGTCGTCACCTCGACGACCGGGCGTCGCTGAAGCCTTCGCTGCGGTCGCCCTCCGGTCACCTGGAGATCCGCGGCGCCACGTCGCACAACCTGCAGTCGGTCGACGTCGACATCCCGCTCGGGGTGCTGACCGTGGTGACCGGTGTCGCGGGCTCGGGGAAGTCGTCGCTGATCCACGGGTCCGTACCGGCGTCCGCTGACGTGGTGTCGATCGACCAGACGGGGATCAAGGGGTCGCGGCGCAGCAACCCGGCGACGTACACGGGACTGCTCGAGCCGATCCGCAAGGCGTTCGCGAAGGCCAACGGGGTCAAGCCTGCTCTGTTCAGCGCCAACTCCGAGGGCGCTTGCCCGAACTGCAACGGCGCCGGGGTCATCTACACCGACCTGGCGATGATGGCGGGGGTCGCGACGACTTGCGAGGTGTGCGAGGGGAAGCGGTTCCGCGAAGAGGTGCTGGAGTATCAGTTCGGCGGGCGGGACATCAGCGAAGTACTGGCGATGTCGGTCACGGAGGCGGAGAAGTTCTTCGCCGAAGGAGACGCCCGTACGCCGGCCGCGCACAAGATCCTGACGTACCTGGCCGATGTGGGCCTCGGCTACCTCAGCCTCGGCCAACCGCTGACCACCCTGTCCGGCGGTGAACGCCAGCGACTCAAGCTGGCGACCCACATGGGCGAGAAGGGCGGCATCTACGTCCTCGACGAGCCGACCACCGGCCTGCACCTGGCCGACGTCGAACAACTCCTCGGCCTGCTCGACCGCCTGGTCGACGACGGCAAGTCGGTCATCGTCATCGAGCACCACCAGGCAGTGATGGCCCACGCCGACTGGATCATCGACCTCGGCCCCGGCGCCGGCCACGACGGCGGCCAGATCGTCTTCGAAGGCACCCCCGCCGACCTGATCACCCAGCAATCGACCCTCACCGGCAAACACCTGGCCGCCTACGTGGCCTCCTGATGCCGCCAACCGGCTCGACCCAGCCCGGCGGCTCCACGCAGCCCGGCAGCTGATGCTGTACGACGGGCCGCCGCTGATGGACGGGAATATCTCGCTGGCCGCGATACGACCCGCTGACCTCGAGGAGTGCCTGACAGATCCGATCGTCAGGCACTCACTGACCTGGGCCGACCGTGCGACATCCGACCCGTCGATGCTCTATTTCGGCATCTTGCGCTCTGAGGTCCTGGTCGGCCAGATCTTCCTCCACGACCGCCACATGAACGAGGCTTTGGTCGGCTACCACCTCTTCACTGCCGCCAACCGTGGCCAAGGCATCGGCACCACAGCCCTGCGCCTCCTTCAGCGTCACGTCACCGACCACCTGGACCTGCAGCGCCTGATCGTCATCACCTCAGCCGACAACGTCCCCTCCCAACGGCTGGCGCTCCGTTGCGGCTTCACCTTCGTCGGCTCACCAAGAGAAGACCCGACCGGCCTCCTCTACGACTGGAAGATCAGCGACTTCTGATAACAGCGGGCGAGCTGGTCGTTGATGTACTTGCCGTACGGCTCGCTCAACCGATAACCGCACCTTTCGTACAAGGCGATCGCCTCCGGCTGCCGCTCCCCCGTCGCCAGGCGAATCGTCCGGTATCCCACCCCCGACGCCAGCTCCTCAAGCCCGGCCAGCACAGCCGAAGCGATCCCGCGCCCACGAAAGGCCGGCTCGACGTACATCCGCTTCAGCTCCCCCACGGTCGGATCCCCAGTCGGCTGCAACGCCCCACACCCGATCCCCCGCCCGTCCACGCAGGCCACCAGAAACCGCGCCCCCTCATGGACCGTCGAGCGCCCCTCACCCCCATACCGCGCCACCAATTCCCGGAAGGCAGCCGCCAGCAACTCGTCCAGCTCCCCATCCCCCATGACCCGCTCTTCGATCAGCACCGGGTAATGCTAGGCGCGGCGACACCGCAGTACGGCGTACTAGCAGGATTGCTCGACCACGAGCAGGTGGTTGTGATGCTCGTCCTTGAACTCACCGGCGAGGAAGTCGGTGCAGTCGCCGGCAGGGCGGACGATCTCGGAGGTCAGATAGGGCTTGATCTCCGCCGCGAAGCTCTCGCGCTCTTCCGGGAGCACGTCGCGGGCTTCGTTCGCGTAGAACCGCAGAACCCGCACCTCCGGATCCCTGAGCAACTGTTGAACCCGCTTCCACGGCATCAACTCGTCACCACCTCGCAACTGCCACCAGACGCCATGCTCATCGGTGAACTCCCCGTCCACAACCGGCTGACTCCACGCGACAGACGGCTCGCTCGGCCCCGACCCCGAAGCCTCCGCCTCCGCAAAGATCGCGGCAAAGCTCTTCCCGCGCTCACCCCTCCGCTTGTGTCCCACCGCCCCATCATCACCCCCCGACCCATCGCGGGTCAGGTACTTAAATGTTCGTGGACCACCTGCCACCGACCGTCACGCCTGGCCAGCGCATTAGTACCTCGCCCCCGCCCCTCGCGCCGCTGACCGTCGACGAACCCAACCCAGTGAAACCTGTACCGGACAACGGCGAAGTCCGCCGACACATGGACCCATCGCACATCGCTGATCGTGTAGATCTCATCCCGGATCTCCTCGAAGGTGCGCTGCACCGCACCGGCGATCGCCTCGACTCCCTCGTAGGACCCATCGGTGAACCAGTAGCTCGCATCATCCGCGATGAGCTCCCGCAACCGCCCGACGTCATGCGCGTTGGTCCGCCTGCCGTACTCCACCATGAACGCCTCGAGCTCGACGCCGACCGACCCAGCTCGCTCCATACCCACAGCCTGTCAGGATCCACCGACAATTCTGTGGCAGGCTTCGAAGATGGGTGGGACGAGACTTGAGCACGTGCGGGCGAACGTTGCTGATCTGAACGCCGCCGTCGAGTGGTACACGACTGTTCTCGGGTTCGAGGTGGAGGCGTACTGGCCACCGGAGGCACCGAACTACGCCCACTTCGTCACCGGCTCCGGCGCGACCTTCGCGGTGATGGAGGCCGAGGGCCGCGGCGGCCGCTTCAACTTCACCGTCGACGACCCGGACGCCTTGTGGGCAACGGTGAAAGACCTGGCCGTCGTCGTCGAGCCGCTCTTCGACACACCGTACGGAACCCGCAAGTTCACCATCGCCGACCCGGACGGCAACGAACTCGGCTTCGTCCGCAACGGTTGAGGCGCCCGGAGTCACGTTCTAGAAACCTCGTCACGCATATTGACCGGGCGCTGACAGCGCGTCATGATCATCCAGGTAATGGATAGGAAAGTTTCCTAACTTAGTTCGGCCCAACTCCTACGCCCCAGGATTGAGGTTCGAGATGCGCTCACGCATGCTCAAGATCGCCACCGCCGCCTTCGCGGCCGGCTCACTGGCCCTCGGTGCGGCAGCCGCCGCGCAGGCCGCTCCCAGCGCAGTACAGGCCGACCCCGCCAGCATCGGCGCGGCGCCGTACCTGTACCTCGGCTGGGGCAACCCGCAGAAGGCAACCGACATCATGAAGGCCGCCGGCAACCAGTGGTTCACGATGGCCTTCGTACTGGCCGACGGGAGCTGTAACCCGAAGTGGGACGGCAACCGCAGTCTCACCGGCGGCAACGACCAGTCCGTCATCAACAGCATCCGCGGCGCCGGCGGTGACATCATCCCGTCGTTCGGCGGCTGGGACGGCGACAAGCTCGGTCTCCGGTGTACGTCGGCGTCCGCGCTGGCCGGCGCGTACCAGAAGGTGATCAACGCGTTCGGGCTGAAGGCGATCGACATCGACATCGAGAACACCGAGTTCCAGAACAACACCGTCCAGCAGCGGGTCGTCGACGCGCTGAAGACGATCCGGGCAAACAACGCCGGCCTCAAGATCTACGTCACCATGGGGACCGAGCAGACCGGCCCGGACTCGTGGGGCAGCGGCCTGATCACCAAGGCGAAGAACTCCGGCTTCACGCCGGACGGCTGGGTGCTGATGCCGTTCGACTTCGGCGCGGGGTCGGCCAACATGGCCACGCTGACCCAGAAGGCGTCGGAGGGCCTGAAGGGCAAGCTGAAGACGGCGTATGGCTGGAGCGACGACACGGCGTACCGGCACATGGGCATCTCGTCCATGAACGGCAAGACCGACGACGGCGAGACCGTCCGCCTCTCGGACTACCAGGCGATGCTCACCTACGCCCAACAGCACCACCTAGCCCGCTTCACCTTCTGGGCCATCAACCGAGACCGCCAATGCAGCAGCGGCGGCGACGCCGGCTCCGACTGCAGCGGCATCACCCAAACCCCCTACGCCTTCACAAAAGTAGCCGCCCAGTTCCACGGCTGACCCGATAGCGCCCCGGCCCGCACCGGGGCGCCTCGCCCACCCAGGCACCGAAGCCGACGTACTCCGTCCCCGCCGGTCCCGCCGCTCTGCCGGTGCCGCCGGTGCGGCGGTGTCGCCCGCTGAGGTTGGGCGCGATCCCGCGCCCGAAGAGATGGCGGCTCGGTCAGCCTGCGACATGGGCGGTGTTGTCGAGCCAGTGGTGGGCTAGGTCGATGTCGCCGGCGATGGTGATGCCGGTGGTTTGGTGGTCGGTGAAGGGGAGCCTTCGAGTCATGGTCAGGAGCAGGGATCCTGCTGGGCCGGACATCGTTACGTCCGCCTGGCGGGTCCCGGTTCCAGGTTGCCAGGTTGCTCCGTCGGGCCGGCGCTCGACGAACCATGCCCCTTCGTCGCCCGCGACGTCGGTGGCCAACCATTGAAGCGTCTGACCGGTACCGCGGATGGCGTGAGCAGACTCGGACCGTCGCATCTCCCAGGTGGGCGAGGTGAGCATCGCGAGATGGTTCCTGATGAGCGCGGCCGCGACGTCGCCTTCGACGTCGGTACCAACCGAGCGGCCAGCCGCGTTGGCGGCGTCGAAGCCGTGTACTACTGCTTCGTTGAGCATGCTGGTCAGCCAGAATTGGGTGCCGGAGCGGTCGTCGCCGGCCGCGTTGAAGACCGGGGCGTCGAGGGCGTCGTCGGAGCATGCGTCGGCGACCCGCTGTGCGAATTCCGCCAGCCACGCCTGCCATTCGCCGGGGTCGGCGGGAAGTACCGCCATCTCCGTGGGCAACTGAGTGGGGTCGGTGATGCGGCGCTCGATGATCTCCGCGACCCAGTGCTGGGTCTGGCCGACGTGCTCGACCAGGTCGGTCACGGTCCACTCCGGAGCAGTCGGTACGGCGGCGTACGGCCCAGCCGCGACGGCTGAATCCGCCAGCCGCCGAGTGTGCTCGACAATCGCCAGCCGGGCACGTTCCGCGATCAACTCAGTCATCGTTGTGTCCTCTCAGGCTCGGTACGGACCCCCGTCCGTCTGCCCCAGACTCTGCCGAACGACGTTTACGGTTTCTTTCCGATCCTCTGCCGTGCGAGCATCGAACGATGCGCCTCAAGGGACTCAGAACGGCATGAGCGCTGACGCTGAGGGATACCCGGAACTCGACGCCGATGAGCGGACCACGCTCGGGCAGTTTCTCGATCAGTACCGCCGGCGGGTGCTGTCACGGCTCGAACAGCTGACAGATGCCCAAGCACGTACGAAAAGCCTCCCCGCCACGAACCTGACGCCGGGCGGCATCGTGAAGCATCTGGCGCACATGGAGGATCACTGGTTCATCGCCCGAGTCGGCGGAGGCGAACTGCCTCAGCCCTGGGCATCGGCACCACTCGACACCCAACCGCATTGGGCCTTCGAGTCCGCGGCCGACGACACGGTTGAAGAGATCTCCGCGCTCTACCGAGCCGCCTGCACCCGCAGCCGCCAGGTCGCCAACCAACTCCCCACCCTCGACACAACCGCCCCACGCCCCTCATTCGGCAAAGGCCCCGTGACCCTCCGCTGGGTCATGGTCCACATGCTCGAGGAAACGGCCTGCCATGTAGGCCACCTAGACCTACTCACCGACGCCCTCCCGACCACATCCAGCCAGGCGTAAAGAAGCACCGGCGTCGCTTGGTCTCGGTGGGCGCGTTTGAGGTTAGAGCTGGTCGATTCCATCCAGGGCGAGATCGCCGAAGAACAGGTACGCCACCGCGAGAGCGAAGAAGGCAGCAGGGACTATCGGTGATCTGTCCGCCCGCCTCGCACGCAGGATCACGTAGATGGGGAGAAGCAAGATGCCCCACCACGCCGAGACCCGTACGCCGGCCCGCCGTAGCGCCGCGGAGTCCACGCCGACCACGACCCAGTTCGTGAGCGTTGCGAAGAGGAGCGCCGCCCTCTCGGCGTCGCTTGCGCCGAACATTTCGAACGCCAGGGCGTCAAACGCGACCCACGTCACCGGCAGCAGCGCGAGACACCATGCCGTACCCGGTGCACGCACCATCGATCGACCTGGTGCCGTCCGGGGACTGCCCACGACATCCTCACCGTCTACAGCCACGTTCCGCCACCGTCCGTCCGAGACACCTGCAGAGTTCTACCAGGCCCGCGCTGACGATGACACAGTTGCTCGATCCTCAATCCCACCACAGGGTGACCAGGCGGGCGGGCGGTGGAATCTCGATCTCCTGTAAGGGAGGTACTCCGTTCCACCAGTCGTCCCCCGGCTCACCTGGACTGAGCGGGACTGCCCACGACGCCACCTCGAACGGCGAGACTGTCGTGACCACGTAGACGTGATCGCTGAAGGGCCAATCGTCTGGTCCGGTCACCTCCGAGACACCTACCCAGACGCTGTCCACCTCCGGACGGTCACGGATAGCGCTCAGAACCTCGTAGAACCGAGCAGGGCCAGGGTGGTCCGGCAGATTGCAGCCGATCGACGCGGGATCTTCGTTTCCGTCGAAGAACAACTCCAGACTGACAACAGGCTCGGCGCCGGCCCCATCGTCATACCCACCCTGTCTGGCAATCTCCGCATGCAGTTCCGCCAGCATTCGCTCTCCCAGAATCGACGCTCCCGGACAACCCAGCCCGGCAACACGTCCGATGATCGCGCATCAATTGACGGATCACAGCCGAAGCGACGGTCCGTTCTCCGTCGGCTGCTAGGTGACGGAGCAGACCATGCGACAGCCGGTGGCGCACGCAGCAGCACGGGGTAGCTAGCTGGCTGCGCATCGCGGGTCCGGACGGCGCCGAGTGATTGCCCGCGTGGTGGGGCGCCGCAGCCAGCGGCTCTGGCCTGGCGGCCGATTACGTTCCGCGCTGCTTCGAGGTTTGCGCGGGGGAGCTTCTACTCGTCGGGGGGTGGACCGCGGGAGGGCCTATCCGGGTCCAGGGTCTGCCCAGCAGGTACGTGGTGGCGGGTCCTGGGGGTTGTCGACAAGCGGGCGCAGCACGCGCGCCCAGGGTGGGTGGGAGCGGTCCGCGGAGCGGGCGACGGAGGAGCCTGCGTAGGGGGCCGCGTGGGGAACAACAGTCCTGGAAACGACGAAACCCCCGGGTGAGGGAGTGGCCTCTGACCTGGGGGTTTGGGTGGAGCCGCCTGTCGGAATCGAACCGACGACCTTCTCATTACGAGTGAGACGCTCTGCCGACTGAGCTAAGGCGGCGTGGCCCGGGGGCCGATGCAAGAGTGTAGCGGGATGGCGGGCTGATTCCGAATCGGATACCGGGACGCGGTCCAGGTTGGAGGTGCCGGTGGGGGCAGGGGTGGAGGAGGGCGGCGGCTGGAGGTGGGTGGGGACGGGGGGGTCTGTGGGGGCTGTCGGGCGGGTGCCGGCGGGTGAGGGGTAAGCGAGTTCAGCGGAACCCGCGGGGTAGGGGAAGCGTCAGAAATGGCGGGGAATAGATGTTGGCGGAAATGCATTGACTTGAGTTGACGGCATGGGTGAAACTAATGCCCGCAAGGACCTAACAGACTAGGAGAAGCACCGTGACCGGCACGCAAGAGTTCGGGAAGTTGTGGCGCGATGAGCGCGACAGCATGCCTGCTTGCCTGCGATCCGTGCGCCTGTACGCCGAAATCGACGAGCTCGCGGGGAGCCTGAGCCCGGCGTACGGCGGTCCACCTGACTGATCATCGAGCATCAGTCGGGAGCCGCCAGCGCCGGGAGAGTCCGGAACTAGGCGGCTCTTTTGTTTTCACTTCATATTTTCCATGAATGCGCTTCGCGCTGCCCACGGGCGGCAATTCGGACAATGACAACTGGATATGCCATTTGCAATAAGCGAGCTGTAGGCCAGCGGCAGGCCACCTCATTTGGGATGAGGGGATCGGGGGTTCGAGTCCCTCCAGCTCGACCGGGCGCCCGCAGGAAGCTCAGCTACCGGCCGAGCGAGCGCCAACCCCTGGGACGTCGGCCGCGATCGGAGGAGGCTCCGAACCGCCACCGCCGCCCACTCACGCGCCCTGCGCCGGAAATCCGGACACTCCGGCGCAGGGCCGGTGAACGCCCGTGGCCCAACCGGACAGAGCACCTGCCTACGAAGCAGGAGGTTGCAGGTTCGAATCCTGCCGGGCGTACCCGAGCAAGCAGTACCACGTATGCCGCACCGAAGAAGGAGACCCGGCAACTAGCTGTCGGGCACACTGGAGGAGAGGAGGAACCAAGCATGAGCGGTGTCATAGTGCTCAACGCCTCATATGAGCAGCTCCACGTCGTGTCGGTCCAGCACGCCATCCGGATGCTCGTCCGGGAGGTCGCGGTCGTCGAGGAGGCGCACGACGGCGCCAGCATCGGCCCGTTCCCCTTCCCCCGCGTACTGCGCCTGGTCCGGTACGTCGTGACCAAGTGGCGCTACGCGTCCGGCCGGCTGCAGTACACCCGGGCCGGCGTGCTGAAGCGTGACAAGTACCGCTGTGCGTACTGCGGCCAACCCGGCGCCACCACGATGGATCACGTCGTACCGCGCTCCCGTGGCGGTCGTGGCGAGTGGCTGAACGCCGTGGCCGCCCACGCGCGCTGCAACGAGAAGAAGGGCTGCCGCACGCCCGAGGAAGCCGGTATGCCGCTGCTGTGGCAGCCGTGGATCCCCTCGCGTGCCGAGTTAGCACTCTGACGTAGTACCCACCGGGTATGGCGTCAGAGCCATGCCAGGTGGGTGACGGCATCCCACCCTCGGTTCTGACCCGGGGTCCCGCAGGTTCGAGTCCTGCCCTGGCAGCTTTTTGCATGCCATGAACCAAGTAGAGGAGTGGAGATGAACGTTCAGTACCCGGTTGAGCTGAGTGGGGCGAAGAGCTCCACTCTGATGTGGGCGCAGGAGCACGAGGTCGGGGCGCAGGCGCTGCAGCAGCTTCGCAACATCGCTGCGCTGCCGTGGGTGCACGGTGTCCGGGTGATGCCGGATGTGCACCTGGGCAAGGGGGCGACCGTCGGGTCGGTGATCGCGATGTACCAGGCGGTGTCGCCGGCCGCGGTCGGGGTCGACATCGGGTGTGGGATGGAAGGCGTCCTCACCTCGCTGACGGCTTCGGATCTGCCGGACGACCTGGCCGGCATCCGGTCGCGGATCGAGGCGGCGGTACCGGTCGGTTTCCGGGCGCACGAGTACCCGGTCAGTGTGCGCAAGCTCGGGCTGGATCGCGGGTGGGACCGGTTCTGGGGTTCGTTCAGCAGCCTGCACGACGGCGTACAGGACCGGGAGAAGAAGGCGCACCAGCAGATGGGGTCGCTGGGCGGCGGCAACCACTTCATCGAGGTCTGCCTGGACGATGACGACCGGGTCTGGCTGATGCTGCACTCGGGGTCGCGCAACATCGGCAAGGAGCTGGCCGAGCGGCACATGCGGATCGCGAAGGCGCTGCCGCACAACGCCGACCTGCCGGACCGCGACCTGGCGGTCTTCCTGGCCGGTACGCCGGAGATGGACGCCTACCGTCAGGACCTCACCTGGGCGCAGGAGTACGCCTCGCGCAACCGCGCGGTGATGCTCGCCCTGGTGATGCAGGCGGTCCGGGAGTCGTTCGAGCAGGAGATCACGTTCGAGAAGCCGATCTCGTGCCACCACAACTACGTGGCGGAGGAGACGATCGACGACCTCGACCTGCTGGTCACCCGCAAGGGCGCGATCCGGGCCGGGCTGGGTGATCTCGGGCTGATTCCGGGGTCGATGGGGACCGGTTCGTACGTCGTCCGCGGGCTCGGCTCGGAGCAGTCGTTCTACTCGGCCTCGCACGGGGCAGGCCGGCGGATGAGCCGCAACGAGGCGAAGCGCCGCTACACGGTCGACGACCTGATCGCCCAGACCGCCGGGGTGGAGTCCCGCAAGGACGCCGGCGTGCTGGACGAGCTGCCGGCGGCGTACAAGGACATCGAGTCGGTGATCGCGGCCCAGACGGATCTGGTCGAGGTCGTCGCGCATCTCAAGCAGGTCATCTGCGTCAAGGGCTGAACCCGGCCGCCGTGCTCAGGGGACACGGCGGCCGGGCCGAGGTGAGGTCCGCCTGATGGCAAGGGCAGCGGTTTGCTAAACCGTCGACGGGCTCCGGCCCGTCCGTGAGTTCGAATCTCACTCTCACCGCTCCCAGCAAGGGAAACGACAACTAGTCAGAGAGGAGGACCGGCTGTGGCCGACCTCAGAAACAAGCGGAGGAAGATTCCTGGCGGTAGGACCGGTGCTCCGGTCCAGCAGGGGCATGCCTTGCGGCGGGTACACCTCGCCTGTGGGCATGTGCAGCGCGATCGGATCGCGCACGCGGGCGATCACGTGTGGTGTGAAACAGACTGCGCCGACTGGGTCCGTGTGGTCTCGGTCGAGGAGTAGTAGTGAACCTGTACGCCGGTCACAGCGACCGGCGTACAGGCATTTACAGGAAGAGTTTGTCGGGGTTGAGCAGGTTGGCTGGGTCGAAGACGGACTTGAGGCGGCGTTGCAGGGCGAGGCCTACCGGGCCGAGTTCCTGGGCCAGCCAGCGGGACTTGAGTTTGCCGATGCCGTGTTCGCCGGTGATGGTTCCGCCCAGGGCGAGGCCGAGGTTCATCACGGCGCCGAAGGCCTCCAAGGCGCGCGCCTCGGCCGCCGGGTCGTTGCGGTCGAAGACGACGGTCGGGTGCATGTTGCCGTCACCTACGTGCCCAGGGCAACAAATCAGTACGTCGTACTTCGCGCCGATCTCCGCGATCCCCTGCAACAGTGCGACCAGCTTGCTGCGCGGTACCGCGACGTCGTCGATCAGCGTCGCGCCGAGCGGCTCCAGCGCCGGATTCACCAATCTGCGTGCCTCCAGCAACATCCTGGACTCCTCGGCGTCGGAGGCCTCGGCGACCTCGACAGCCCCGTACTCCGTGCAGATCCGCGCGATCGCCGCCACGTCCTCCGCCGCCCGCGGACCTCGATCCGACTGCGCGATCAGCAGCGAACCCACATCGGCCGGCAGCCCCATGTCGCGGTAGTTCTGGATCGCCCGCGCCGTCGGCCCGTCGAGGAACTCGAGCAGCGAGGGCCGCAACCCCGAGGCCATCACGGCAGCGGCCGCGGCGATTCCCGCCTCGATCGACAGGAACGTCGCGGCCGCGGTCAACGCCGCCTCCGGCTCCGGGCGGAGCGCCAGCGTCGCCTCTGTGACAACTCCGAGCGTGCCCTCCGATCCGACGATCAGGGAGGTCAGGTCGTAGCCGGCGACCCCCTTCGCCGTCCGCCGACCGGTACGCACCACCTCGCCGGACGCGAGCACCACCTCCAGCCCGCGCACGAAGTCGCCGGTCACGCCGTACTTCACGCAGCACAGCCCGCCCGCGTTGGTGGCGATGTTGCCGCCGATCGTGGACATCTCCCACGACGAGGGGTCCGGCGGGTAGAACAGCCCCTGCGCCAGCACGGCCCGCGAAAGCTCGGCATTCACGACGCCGGGCTGGACGACGGCGACCTGGTCTTCGACGGAGATCTCCAGGATCTTGTTCAGCCGCGAGGTCGACAGCAACAGGCACCCGTCGAGCGCATTCGCTGCACCGGACAAGCCAGTCCGCGCACCCTGGGTGACCACCGGTACGCCGTACTCCCCTGCTGCACGCAGTACCTGCTGCACCTCCGCTGTCGAGGAGGGCCGCACCAACACGGCCGGCACCCCGGCCTCGCAGAAGGTCGCGTGGTCATTGCGATGGCTGTCCAGTACGTCGGGGTCGGTGACGACCGCCTTCTCCCCCAGCGCGGTCCGCAGCCCCGCGATCAGCAGATCAGTGCTCATTCCTCGTCCTGTTCAGCCAGCAGTCGCAGGATCAATTCGGCCCGGCGGACCCGTTCGCGGCCGAGCGCCTCGGCCGTCGCTGCCAGGTGGGCGCCGACCGGGTAGATGTTCGGCGCGTTCCGCAAACCCATCTTCAGGTAGACGGGTGCGGCGACGCGCACCACGTCCGGTACGTCGTAGAACCGGACGTGCCCGCCTTGGTCGTCGGGGACTTCGATGTACATGTCGATCGGTACTGTCGTCACCGCCCGGATTTCCGCGAGCACGTTGATCGGGAGGTCGGTGGACACGTTCAGGCTGGTTGCGCCGAGTCGTTCGTAGAGGGCGGCGGTCGGTGCGTTGGGCAACGGCATCAGGACGGAGGTCTTCAGCACCAGGTCGGCCGGCAGCTCGCCTTCTTTCTTCAGCAGGCCGAGGAGTTCCAGTACGCCGATGTCGCCGACCAGGAGGCTCCGTACGCCCAGCTCGACGGCACGGTATGCATCGCAGAGCGACGCGGCAACCATCTCATTGCCTCGGGCAACTCCGCCGACGGCGGCCGAGACCTTTGCCTGGCCGCCGGTGTCCCAGGCGCCGCGCGGGCCGAGGAACAGGCAGACCTCGACATCGTGATCGGCGCCGAGGGCAAGCATTTCGTCGATCTCGGCGTCGGTCAGCATCATCACGCCGCTGCCTTGCGAGACACGGTGCACCGTGACGCCGCGTGCCGCCGCTTCGTCGAGGACGGTCCGCATCACGGCCGGTCCTTCACAGCTCGGGATCTCCACCCGGTACTGCGCTCCGTCGCCGAACCGCCCGGTGGAGGTGAAGTCCTGAGCCGGGGTGATCAGCCCCCGCTCGGCGAGCAACACACGAGCCTCCCGCAGATTCATGACTCGCCCCAGCTGGTCAGGGATCCCGTTTTGTCGGTCAACTCGCGTGCGGTGCCGGTGATCTCGAGGTCGAATCGTTCGCCGACCTCGGCCAGGAGCGCCGGGGTCACCATCAGCTCGTTGGGTGACAACGTGTCGGCGATCCGTGCGAGCCGTAGCTCGGACCAGTCGCGGCGGCCGCTCATCGTCACCGCGCCCAATATCGCGGCCGCGTCGTCCTCCAGCACCATCGGGAGGCGGGATCTGCGTGCTCCGCCGGCGCCGGAGGTCAAGGCGTTGACGTAGCTGGCTCGGAGGTCGATCTGTTCGAGCATCTTGGCCGGGATGACGTCGGCCAGGCCGAGTCCCGAGGCGTTTCCGTGCGACGCCTCCGACAGGCGGTGCACGCTGACGGCGGCGATCGATGGCGATTCGAACTCGGGGATGCCGTGGACCCAGCATCGGCCGAGGACGTTGGTGTCCATGCCGGTTCCGGATTTGTCCTTGCCCATCTCGTCGACGACGAGGACGTCGAGTTCGTCGAAGGGGAGGCGGGCCATCAGGCTGCCGGCTCGTTGCAGGAGTGCGTTCTCCGCGGCGCCGGCGATGCCGTCGGGGGTGACCAGCTCGACGGAGGCGGTCTTCTCGTAGGCGTTCTCGATGATCGCCAGGCCGCCGAGGATCTTGCCGGAGTCGATGATCATCCGGGCGGCTTGTTCGATCGAGGAGCCAAGGAGGGGGATGCCGCCGGCGTGGAGGGCGGCGGCGCCTTGGTGGTTGCCGAGTCCGATGGCCAGGATCTTGCCCAGGCCGCTCTCGACCGGGCCGTGGAAGTCGGTGTGCGGTTTGACCCGGTTGATGAGCAGGACACCGTCGGCCCTGGCGGCCAGGGCGTCGTGGTGTACCGGCGTACCGTCCGGCAAGTTGCCTAGGACAACTGTTTCCATGGTCGCCTCGATCGGACAGCCGATCGACGCCGGCGTGACACCGAGGCCTTCGAGCATCTCGCGCTGCCCGTCCGCTGTCGCGCCACCATGCGATCCCATCGCCGGTACTACGAAAGGCTCCGCACCCTTCGCCCGCAACCAGTCGACAGCCGCCCGCACGACTGTCACCAGGTCATGAATCCCCCGACTCCCTGCAGTCACCGCAATCCGGTCCCCGGCCTTGACCGCAGTCGCCAACGGCTCAAGCGCCCGCTGCGCGGCGCCGTACGGATCTTCTTCCGTCGGCACGTCATGCAAGAGCCTGCGAACGGGTGTGACCAACGGCAAGGTGCCAGTGGGCCGCAAGCCGCGGACAGCTTCGAACGGTCCCCAACCCTTATCTGTGGGCATTAGTGGCTCTGGCGGGCTACGGCTGAGCCGGTGCGGCCTACTAGGAAGTCTAGGTCGCAGCCTTGGTTGGCCTGGGTTACGTGGTTTACGTAGAGGCGGGCCCAGCCTCGGTCGGCGGGCTCGATGAGTGGGGGTGTCGCCTCCCACTTCGCCCGGCGTTCGGCTAGTTCTTCGTCGGGGACGTCCAGGTGGAGGGTGCGGGCGGGGACGTCCAGCTCGATCCAGTCGCCGGTTTGGACCAGGGCCAGCGGGCCGCCTACTGCTGCTTCGGGGGCTACGTGGAGGACTACCGTTCCGTACGCCGTACCGCTCATGCGGGCATCGGAGATTCGGACCATGTCGTCTACGCCTTGTTCGGCGAGTTTGCGGGGGATGGTCATGTTGCCTACCTCGGGCATGCCGGGGTAGCCGCGTGGGCCGGCGTTCTGGAGGACCAGGACGGTGTCGGCGTCGACGTCCAGGTCCGGGTCGTCGACAGCCAGGTCGTACTCTTCGATGCTGCTGAAGACGAGTGCCTTGCCGCGGTGCTGCAGCAGTCTCTCGGAGGCTGCGGATTGCTTGATGACGGCACCGTCCGGGGACAGATTTCCCTTGAGGACAGCGGTTCCGGCGCCGCTGCCGAGCGGGTTGCCGACGGCTCGGATCACCTCGGTGTCGACGGTGCGCTCGGTGTTCGCGACGTTCTCGCCAATGGATTTGCCGGTGACGGTGATCGCGTCGGCCTTCAGCAGCGGCAGGATCTCGCGCAGGACGGCGGGCAGTCCGCCGGCGTAGTAGAAGTCCTCCATCAGGTACTTCCCCGACGGCTGCAGGTCGACCAGCCACGGTACGCCGCGAGCCCACTCGTCCATGTCGTCGAGGGTGAGGTCGACGCCGACGCGGCCGGCGATCGCGAGCAGGTGGATCACCGCGTTGGTCGAACCGCCGATCGCGGCATTGGCCCGTACGGCGTTCGCGAACGCGTCCCGGGTCAGGATGTCGCTCGGCTTGAGGTCTTCCTCGACCATCTGCACGATCCGCTGGCCGGCCTGCTGGGCGATCGCGTACCGCCGGGAGTCGACGGCCGGGATGGCGGCCGAGCCCGTGAGTTGGAGGCCGAGCGCTTCGGCCATACAGGCCATCGTGGACGCCGTTCCCATCGTCATGCAGTGGCCGTTGCTGCGGGACATACCGGATTCGGCGGCGGCGTAATCCTCTTGGGTCATCCGGCCGGCGTTGACATCCTGGGTGAATCGCCAGACCGCCGTACCGGAGCCGATGTCGCAGCCGCGGAACTTGCCGTTCAGCATCGGGCCGCCGGTCACCACCAAGGTCGGCAGGTCGACCGAGGCCGCGCCCATGATCGAGCCCGGCGTGGTCTTGTCGCAGCCGGTCAGCAGGACGGCGCCGTCGATGGGGTTGCCGCGCAGGGATTCCTCGACATCCATGCTGAGCAGGTTGCGGAACAGCATCGCGGTCGGCCGCAACATCGTCTCGCCCAGCGACATCACCGGAAACTCCAGCGGGAATCCGCCGGCCTGCCACACCCCCCGCTTGACCGACTCCGCCAGCCTGCGCAGGTGAGCGTTGCACGGCGTCAACTCCGACCAGGTATTACAGATGCCGATGACGGGCCGGCCGTCGAACACCTCGTCGGAGAACCCCTGGGCCCGCATCCACGACCGATGGATGAAGCCGTTGCGGTCCTTCTCCCCGAACCAGTGATCGAAGCTCCGGCGCCCTGTACCGCCGCTGGCGGCGGCGTTGAGGGAAGACGGGCTGGCGGCCGGGCGACCGGTCTTCTCCGGCGTGGGGTCACCCGACCCGGCCGGGGTGTCGGTGGGGGTGGTCGGGGTTGAGTCGTCCGGGTCCGCGACCGGGGGGAGGGTTGGGTCGTTCGGGCGGTCGCTCACGGGAACCTCCGGGTGGTTGCGGCGCAGGGATTGGCAGCAGGCGGGTCAGCTGGGTACTTCGGCGGTGGTGATGACTCCGTTGATCCGGCGGGGGATGCCGGCGGGGTTGGCGTTTCGCAGTACCTCAGGAAGTACTGCGTCAGGGGTGTCCTGGTAGGCGACCGGGCGTTGGAAGCGGCGGGCCGCGGTGACGCCGACGCTGGTGTGGATGGAGCCGACCGTTGAGGGGAAGGGGCCACCGTGGTGCTGGGCCCAGGAGACGGCGACTCCTGTCGGCCACCCGTTCCAGAGGACTCGGCCGGCCCGCGCGGTCAGGAGCGGGAGCAGGGTGCGGGCCAGGTCGGTGTCGGCGTCTTCCGCGTGGAGGGTGGCGGTGAGGTTGCCTTCGAAGGCTTCCACCGCGGCGGTCAGTTCTTCAACAGACGAGTACTCGACGACGATCGAGACGGGGCCGAAGCACTCCTCGAGGATCTCCTCGCGGCGCTCGAGCAGCTCGGCGACCGTGGTACCGAGCAGGGTGGCGGGCCCGTCGCTGAGCACGCGGAGACCATCCACCTTGCGGAGACGGTCGAGGCCGGAGGAGAAACCGGAGGCGATGCGGTCGTTGAGCATCGGGGCTTCGGCGACGCCGCCGGTCGCCTCGATCAATTTGTCTGACAGACCGTGTCCGGCCGGCAGGAAGAGCAGGCCGGGCTTGGTACAGAACTGCCCGACACCGAGAGTGAACGACCCGACATAACCCGCCGCGATTTCGTTGCCTCGGGCATCGATGGCCGCCTGCGTGACCAAGACCGGGTTCAGGCTGCCGAGCTCGCCGTAGAACGGGATCGGCTCCGGTCGCGTCACCGCGATCTCGTGCAGCGCCTTGCCAGCCGGCACCGACCCCGTGAACCCGGCCGCGGTGATCCGCGGATCCTTCAACGCGGTCACGCCCACGTCGTACCCCTGGATCAGCCCCAGCGTCCCAGCCGGCGCGCCAGCAACACGCAGCGCCTCGATCATCACCTCAGCCGTCCGTACCGACAGATCCGGATGACCGGGATGCGCCTTGACGACGACCGGGCATCCAGCCGCGAGCGCCGACGCGGTGTCGCCACCACAAACACTGAACGCGAAGGGGAAGTTGCTGGCAGCAAACACCAGCACCGGCCCGAGCGGTACCAGCACACGCCGCAGGTCAGGGCGCGGTACCGGCTTGGCCTGCGGGTCAGCCGTGTCGATGATGATCTCGAGCAGCGACGCCTCGGCCAGCGCGTCGGCGAACATCCGCAGCTGCCCGCTGCTTCGCGCGACCTCGCCCCGCAACCGCGCCTCAGGCAGCGACGACTCGCGCATCGCGATCGGTACCAGCTCGTCCGCGGCCGCGTCGAGCGCATCGGCGACCGCACGGATCCACCCGGCTCGTACTCCGGGCTCCGAGGCGGCAAGCGGTCCGGCGGCAGCCGCCGCGTCGCTGAGTGCCTGCTCGAGTTCAGCGGGAGTGGTGTCGGGGGTCATCGGGTCTCCTCCAGAGTCTGCGCTGCCAGGAAGGCGAATGGTTCCCGGCCAACTGCCACCGTATTCGTCAGCGTGCCGACCTCGCTGATCGAGATCGCCACCTGGTCACCGGCCCGGAGCGCGAAGTCCAGTTCCGGCACGATCCCGGTACCCGTGGCCAGGATCACGCCGTCGGGGAACTCGTTGGCGGCGAACAGTACGTCGATCAGGTCCGGCAGCTCCCGGACGAGCTGTTTCGTCGACGTCGTGCCGGTGAAGACGTCGGCGCCGTCGCGGCGGATGACGAGGTCGATGGTCAGGTTCTTGGGGTCCGCGACCTCCCACGCCGGGCGGATCCCGGTCGCCAGGGCGCAGCCGCCGGCGAACACCTTCGCCTGCGGGATGTAGAGCGGGTTCTCGCCCTCGATCGAGCGGGAGGACACGTCATTGCAGATGGTGAAGCCGACGATCTCGCCCCGGCTGTTCGCGACGACGGCGAGTTCGGGCTCCGGTACGTCGTGCCCTGAGTCTTCCCGGATGCCGATCTGTTCGCCGTCGGTGACGAGTCGCCAGGCGGGCGACTTGGGGAAGAGTTCGGGGCGCGGCGCGGAGTACACGCGGTCGTACACGGACTGCTCGGTGCTCTCCTCCATCCGGGCGCCGCGGGATCGCTCGTACGTGACGCCGGCGCACCAGACCTCGCCGCGGCCGTCGAGCGGCGGCAGCAGGGTCACATCGGCCACCGGTACGCCGTCTTCGCGGTAGTCCGTCGCCGAGCGGAGCTCCTCGGCGCTCAGGCGCAGGAGCTCCGCCATCGTGGCGACCCCGCGAACCGGTGCCACCGTGTCACCGGTTCGGACTCCGGCAAGCGGTCGCTGTCCCGGGAGCAGGTACCGGACCAAATGCATTGGTTCCACCTTTCGAGCTTGGGGTCACATCGAGGTGCCGAGGAGGCCGCGAGTGATCTGGAAGCCGACGTTGCCGGATGCGACCGCCTTCGGCACTTGCTGTCTGCTCGCTACTGCGGCCAGGGTTTCGAGTGCTACCGCTGCCTGTTCGCGGGCGTTGCCTGAGGCAACTGCATCCAGGTCGTCGCCGTACTGCGCGACTGTCTCGGGGTCGCTGCTGAACTCGATGACGGGGACGAAGCGTTGGGCGGAGAGGGTGCCGCTCGCCACGTGAGCGAGTACTTGCTGGACGCCGCCGGCGCCGAAGCCGGTGACGGTCTCCATCCAGTCGGTGCCGGGCATTCGCATCACGTGCCAGCCCTTCGCGGTGAAGCGCTGGCCGTGGGCGATCGTCGGGCCGACCGGGTTGGTGGAGCCGAAGGCGGCGTACCGGAATCTCTCGTCGTTGAGGAGTGCGCCGCGGGAGGAGAGGACGATCGAACCGCCTGCGTTGACGATCGCGCGGCCGGTCAAGGCGAGTGCCTCGGATGTTTCGGTGGTCAGCGGACCGCGGGCTTCGAGCGCGATGGTGAGCTCGCCCAGGGTGCTCTGGACTTCTTCTGGTTTGGGAAGATCGAAGCTGGCGAACCAGTCGCGCACGCGGCCGGTGACGGCGTCGAGCCCGCCGTCCGCCTGGATACTCGCCCAGCCGAACCGCGACGGATCAGCACCGGCTTCCACCAGCCGCGACCGGAAGTAGTCGTTATGCGTCTTCTCGCAACCATGCTCAAGCAGCAACGCCATCCGGGTGTTGGGGTGCAGCAAATACCCGAGCATCGTCCGCGCGAAGGTCTCCTCGGACGCCCCACCACTGGACCCACACCCCTCGGTATGCGGCAACGCCACCATCCGAGTCACCGCATCCCCCGCCCACCTCTCCAACTCCCCTTGCCCTGCCAGCCGCAAAGCAATCTGCCCCGAACACAAACTCGTCGGAAGGATGAGCCCAACAGCCTCCGGCACCACACGGTCGTCAACCCGCAACAACCGCAAGTCGCTCAACTCACCTGCAGGTTCGGCCGAGGTCGCGATCGGAGTACCAGCCAACGGAGCGTCTCGGTCTTCGGTGGGGAGGTCTTGGAGGTTGCGGGTGGTGCGGCCGTCTGGGGTGATGGAGATGCCGGGGCGGGGGGCGGTTTGGCGCCAGTTGCGCCAGATGGAGACCTGACTGTGGCCGGCTTGTTCGCCTGCGGTGGGTTGGCCGGAGGCTACCTGGACGGTGAGGGCGAAGGTTTCGGCCGTGAGGGTGTCCATCGGGGTGCCGGTCAGGTAGCGGCCGGCGTCTACGTCCATTTCGGCGTGCAGCAGGTCGTACCGGGTCGTGGTGGTGACGAACTTGATCGTCGGGACGAAGGGGAAGTTGGTGATCGAGCCGTTGCCGGTGGTGAAGAAGATCAGGTTGCAGCCGCTGGCGACCTGCCCGGCGACCGATTCCAGGTCGTTGCCGGGGCTGTCCATGAAGACGAAACCGTGGCCGGGCATCCGCTCGGCGTAGTCGATCACGTGGTCCAGCCGGACGTCGCGATCCAGCTTGCGGGCAGCGCCGACCGACTTGAGGACGATGTTGTAGAGGCCGCGATAGACGTTGCCACCGGACGGGTTGCCTTCGGCGGTATGCCCGTGCCAGCCGACCCGTTCCTTGAACGACTGGACGGTTCTGAGGAATCTCCTCGCCGTCGGCAGGTCTCTGACGTTCTTGAGAACGTACCCCTCGGCCCCGATCAACTCATCGGTCTCCGCCAGTACCGCGATGCCGCCGTGCCTGATCACCTCACGCGCGACCGCCCCCGACAACGGATTCGCACTGACCCCCGAGAACGCGTCCGACCCTCCACACTGCAACCCGATCCACAGATCTGCCAGCGGTACCTCCCGCCGCTCCTGCGCGGCGACGATCGGCAACCAGGGCTCGACCAATCGGCCCGCCGCGGTGAGATCCGCCTCGAAACCGCCGCGCCTGGTGAAGTACGCATGCGGCACCCGGATCGCCGGATACCCCCGCTCGGCCATGAAGTCCTTGATCGCCTGTCCGGAGACGAGTTCGCCCTCGGTGTCGACGATCAGCACCGCGCCGACATTGGGGTTGAGCGCGAACCCCGCCAACGTGGCCAGCAGGAGCGCCAGGTTGTTCGGCGTACCTTCCTCGCCACCTTCGGTATGAGCGACCGGCACGACGACGCCGTCGCCGAAGCGCCGAGCCAGCTCGGTGACGAACCCGCTGCTGCGTGAACTCGTCGCCAGCAGTACTACGTGATTGCGCGTCCCCGCCGGCCCCTGCTCCCGGGGATAGCCGAGGAAGGTGCCGGGTTGCTCGACCGACGTGACCTGGCGGCCGAGGTTGAGGGCCGACTCGTCGAGTTCGTACGGGTCGAGCGGCTCGTTCTTGGCGCTCGGCTCGGTCGGGAGGCCTTCGACGCCGCGGGCTGACACGGCGGCGAGGCTGGTCGGCGTACAGACGTAGTCTCCGACGGACAGGTCGCGGAGGGCGCGGGCGAACGGGGTGTTCCAGGAGAGCAACGGCTCGCCGGTGGCGACCGGGCGGGCGACGAAGCGGTGGCCTTCGAGCACGGTGTGCGGCAGCGTCACCGGCGTACCGGCGAAGTCGATCACGGTACCGGCCTCGAGGCGGCGCGAGGAGATGGCGACGTTGTCGCCCGGCTCGGGCAGTACGCCGATCTCGTCGAACCTGAGCATCGTTTTCCGCCTCCGGCTGGCTGGTCGGGCTGGAATCGTGCATGATGCATGATTACCAGTGCCACCCTGCCGAACTGCGCGGGCTGGGTCAAGGGCACGACCACTCCCTGGCGAAGGGTGCCCGATGGAGACAGTGGAGCCGCAGGATCGGCGGTTGCTGCGGCGGCAGATGCTGGCCGACGACGTGTACGAGGCGATCAAGACGATGCTGATGGACCACGCGATCCGGCCGGGCGCGCGGATCTCGATCGACGGTCTCGCGCGCGACTTCCAGGTCTCGTCCACGCCGGTCCGCGAGGCGCTGGCGCGGCTGGAGTCCGAGGGGCTGGCCGACAAAGAGCCGCTCAAGGGGTACCGCGCCACTCCCCTGCTCTCACTGGCGGAGTTCGACGACCTGTACCGATTCCGCCTGCTCCTCGAGCCGTGGGCAGCACGACGAGCGGCCGAGCTCATCGACGACACCGGCCGCGATCTGCTGACTACAGAGCTCGCGACCGCGGTCGAGCCGACATCAGTCGACTACGCCGGGTACAAGTCGCTCACCGCGCACGACAACCGGTTCCACACCCTCATCACCGGACTGTCCGGCAGCGAGCAGGTCCGCCTCGCCTTCCAGCGGACCCACTGCCACCTGCACATCTTCCGCCTGCACTACGACCGCGACACCGGCCCCGAAGTCCTGGTCGAACACCGCCAGATCGTCGAAGCCATCCTGTCCGGAGACCCGACCGCCGCCGAGGCCGCGATGACCAAACACCTCGACAACTCGATGTCGGTCCGCCTCCGCAAGGTCTACGAACAGTAGGCCTCAGGCAGGAGCGTCGCCGTGGTCGGGGATCTGCAGCTGTACGCCGCCCTGAAGGGCGGACTGGTGAGCGTAGATGCCGGGCAGCGTGTAGCGGGCGGCGACCCAGGCGTTGACCGGCGGGAGCGTCTTGTCGGCGACGGCGCGGACGAAGTCGTCGGCGAGGAAGTGGTGTGAGCCTTCGTGGCCGTTGTGCAGACCGGCGAACTCGGCCGGCAGCCGGTCGCGATCGTGGACCGGTGACAGGCCGGAGCGGAAGGCGTCGCGCAGCGCCGGGTCGACGTTGGCCAGGTCGGCGTCGTCCAGGGAGCCGCTGGGTTCGGTGGCCATCAGCTCGGTGATGTCCTCGACGCCCTGCTTGGTCTGCCACAGCGTCGTCGTCGCCAGTTGCTCGAAGCTGCCCTCGGTGCCGAACACCCGCAGCCGCGACTCCCGCAGGTGCGACGGGTAGCCGACGCGACGCATCTCGTTGGTCCGCATGATGCCACCGTCGGCGAGCTTGAACAGCGCCGTCGCGTTGCTGAAGTCGTTGTCGAACTGGCTGATCTCCTTGTCGAACACCCCGTCGCCGCGCTCGTCCTTCACCCCGATGCAGGAGACGTGCGTGGCGTGCTGACCGGTCACCGACAAAACGTTGCCGACGGCATGCGTCGGGTAGAGCATCGGCGGGAAGGACGCGGTCTTCTTCCAGTCCTCGCCACCGCTGTACTGGTACGCCGCGTAGAACCCCAGATCCATGTCGTGGACGTAGTCGCCCTCGGCGTAGAACACCCGGCCGAAGTCACCAGCCGCGAGCCGCCGGCGGCAGTACACCGACGAGGGGTAGTAGAAGCTCGTCTCGCCCATCATGTAGGTCAGGCCGGTCTCCTTGACCAGCTCGATGATCCGCGCGATCTGGTCGGCCTGGATCGCCATCGGCACCGTCGAGTAGACGTGCTTGCCGGCTTCCAGCGCCTGGATCGCCATCTCGCCGTGCAGCCAGCGCTGGGTGAAGATCGCGACCGCGTCGACGTCGGACGCAAGCATCTCCTCGAACGACTGGTACGTGAGTGAGACGCCCTGTTTGGCGGCCAGCTCGGCCGTCCGCTCGGGCACCACGTCGGTCAGCCGGACGTCCTTGACGTCAGGATGGGCAGACCACAACCGCACGAACGAGGGGGCGAACTGGCCGGCTCCGACCACACCGATGCTGATGCTCATGATTCAAGGCAATCACACATCGCCTGATCAAGTAAGAACAATTCCGCACACCAAGACGGCAGCGCCGAAGTCAGCCGTGCATCAGCAGGAGTGAGCGGTCCGCAGTGGCCAGTTCGAGCCGGCCGGCGTCGACGGCGCCGTACGCGCCGATGGGTCCGCTGGCCTTGCGGCCGTGCCGGGTGAGCCAGAATCCCCAGCCCGCGGGAGCGTCCGGCCACTCGGGGTCGGGCTCCCAGCCGACCGGCGGGCGCCACGCAGCCGTCGGCGGCTCGGGCCAGCTGGGCGGTGGGTTGAATCTGTGCACGGGCGAGCCTTTCCCCAGTCGATTCGGTGACAACTCCCCAGGAGATCCGATCTTGATCGGCACGTTGTCTGACAGATCAACGAACGGCTCTCGTGGATGTCACGCCTAAATCTTGGTAAAGATTATTGGCTCAGCCCGTGGCTTGGCTAGGGATGCAGGTAGTGAGCAAACGGCTACGCAGCGCTCAGGCAGCCAGGTTGCGATCGCTCAAGCGTTCCGGATAGGCGCCGGCCGCGAGTGCCTGGTCGAAGGCGGCCAGTTGGGTGCAGGCGGCGGACAGCGCCTCGGCCTGCGTACGGCAGCCGTCGACGTACCAGTACGGGTCGTCGGGCTGGCGGTCGTCGGCGTCGTCGATGTCGGCGTACCAGCAGTCCACGTCGCCACGGTGGTAATGCACCACGCGAACCTTGAGCTTCATGCGGTCTAGGACGTCCCCCATGTTCTCCACGGTTCCACTCGCGGCGGATCCTGGCCAACCATTTTGTCCTGGTGACAACCCGGCCTCGACCGGATCGAGACCTTCTTGAAAGGTTTCAGTACGGTCGCGCTGGTCGTTGCCTGAGAAGATAGCGAGGTGCCCGAGACCACCCGTGCCCTGCTGACCGCGCAGGCAGCCGCCTGGCAGCGGATCCTGGACCACCCGTTCGTCTCCCGGACCTCCGCCGGTTCGTTGCCCAAGGCCACCTTCGACCGGTGGATCGCCGAGGACTACTTCTTCGTCCGGTCGTTCCACCGGTACCTCGAAGCGCTGGCCGCAGCGGCACCCGACGACGAGGCCAGGAAGGTGCTCGCGGGTGGCCTGGCCGCGCTCGTACCGGAGCTCGCGCTGTTCGAGGCGGCCGCGGCCGAGCGGGGTGTCGACCTTTCCACCGAGCCGTCGTTGCTGAACCTGGGCTACTCGGCGTACCTGTTCACCTCGGTCGCAGAGGGCTGGCCGGTCGGGATCACCGTGCTCTATGCGGTCGAGAAGGCGTACTACGACGCTTGGGCGTCGGTGCGCGACACGACAGGGCCGGATACGCAGTACGCCGGATTCATCGCGAACTGGTCGTCGCCGGAGTTCGCGGCGTACGTCGAACAGCTGGCCGGCCTGGTCGACCGAGAACCGCTGACCCCGGCCATGACGCTGGCCTTCGACCGGGTCCTGCGCTTCGAGCTCGCCTTCTGGGACTTGGTGCACGGATGAAGACTCCGGTCCTGGTGAGCGGCATCGTGCTGCTTGCGCTCATCGGCGCCGCCGGTGGCTACCTGGGCGGCCAACGGTTCGACGGGCGGGTGACAGCCGGCGGGTACGCCGGGCCGCTGCCTGGCGACGTGGCCACCGCCCCGACTCCGGGACCGACCCCTTCGTCCACACCGTCGATCCCGTTGATCCGCAAGACGCCGCAGCCGAACCCGCTCGAGGCGCTGAACCTCGACGACCTCGAGTTCAAGACGCGGAACTTCACCGTCACCGGGGACGTGGCCGGCCAGGTGAAGCTGTCGATCCGGGTGCCGGCCGGCTGGACTCTCACGCCGAACAAGGACAAGACCAGCGAGGTCAAGTTCCTCGACCCCAGCGGCGAGCGGGCGGTCCGGGTCGAGTCCGCGCTGTACCCCGACAAGTCGGTGAAGCAGGCGATGGAGGACGTGCTGACCAACGTCCAGTCCAGCCAGCCGTACCAGAACTTCGTCGACCCGCTGTTCCAGGGCACCGGCCAGGTCAAGGACGACGACGGCACCCTGCGCCAGGTGGCGACGCTGGTCTACACGTACATCCCGGGCGCGACCTCGCGCTACGTCATCGTCCGCTTCGTCGCGACCGGCGGCGGCGACACGGCCACCATCTCGATGAGCGTCACCGGTCTGCCGAAGGAGCAGAAGGTGCTGGAGAAGATCCTCGCCGAGGCCACCGCCTCGGTCCGCGTCCGAGACTGATCCTCACCGCCCGATCGGGCACCGGGAATTTAGTTGGCAACCTTTTGGCGGTCTACGGTGTCCTAGACGTATCGGGGGCGGACCGTGAGGAGGGGTGGGCGTGGCCGGAAGGGGTGTCGGACGCGCGCTGCTCGGTTCCGGCCTGCTCGCAGTCACCCTGCTCGGGGGAGCAGGTGGCTACGGGCTCGGGCTGGTGACGACTGGGCAGCAGGCATCCGCCGGTACGGCGGCCGTGCCGCTGCCCGGTGAAGCCGCGAACTCTCCTTCGATGCCGTCCACGCCGCCGCGGAAGCTCCGCCGGGACAACAGTGAGCCGTTGCAGGCCGAGGACATCCACTACAAGACGCGCAGCTTCGACGTGACCAGCGCGGTCAGGTCCCACGTCAGCGTGCGGGTGCCCGGCAACTGGGAGATGATCCTGCTCGACCCGGTGAAGGACATGAAGTTCAACGAGCCCCAGCGCAGGCGCGCGGTCCGGGTGCAGGGCGGCTTCAAGATCACCCGGCCGCCGGCTGCCTCGATGGCGGTCCGGATCAGCCAGTTCAAGGCTCTCTCGGCGGACAAGATGGTCTCGGTGCTGTCCCACGGCGTCGACAAGGCGACCAAGAACGCGACCTTGACCTACAACTACGCCGACCCCGACAACAACACCCTCAAGCTCGGCATGATCCGCTGGCTCGCCGACGACGAGGGACTCTGCATGCTCGAGATCGCCGTCACCGGTCTGCCGCAGGACAAGTCCGCGCTGGCCGACATCCTCGACCACGCGTCCGAGTCGGCCACCCGCTCGGACTCACCAGTCAGCTGAGGGGCAGGAGTTCGGTCAGGCGTTGTTCGCCTGTAGGAGTGAGGGTGACTGCGCGCGGGTAGGCGCGGCGTTCGAGCCAGTCGCGGTCCAGCAGGCTGTTGGTGACTGCCGCGCCCAGGCGGCCGGCCAGATGGTGCTTCTGCTCGCTCCAGTCGACGCAGCAGCGCAGAAGGCGGCGAGGCGAGGTGCTGTCGGTCAGATCGATGCCTAGGGCATCGAATACCTCGGGAGCGGCCGGGCCGAGTGCGTAGGGGCAGTCGGGCAACTGCTTGGCCAGGGGGTCGTCGGGACGTCGTTCTGCACCGGAGCCACCGTCTGTGCGGATGAGGGCAGTACGGCGTACAAGGGCTTCCAGCAGTTCGACGCCGAGGCGGCCTGCTAGGTGGTCGTAGCAGGTACGGGCTTCGCGGAGTGCGGCGGCGCGGGTGCTCTGGCGGAGGGACTTGACCGGCTGCGGCTTGGAGATCCTGGCTACTGCTTCCACTGCGGCCGCTACTTCTGGTCCAGCCAGCCGGTAGTACCTATGACGGCCCGACTGCTCGACGTCGAGCAGCCCACCGTCGAGCAGCTTGCGCAGGTGGGAGCTGATCGTCTGGGGCGCTACGCCTGCCTCGGTGGCGAGTAGAGAGGCTGGTAAGGCGCGTCCGTCGGCCAGGGCCATCAGCACCTTCGCACGGGCCGGCTCGGCCAGCAGTGCGGCTGTACTGGCCACATCGGCGTCTCCGATGTGCTCCATAGGTCCATGGTGGCACCGCGATACTTCGGGCTGGGTCGTAGTGTTTCGCGGCGAGGGTGGAGCCATGGTGCTCGCGGTGCTCTGTGTCGGGATCTTCCTGATCCAGCTCGACGTGACGGTCGTCAATGTCGCCTTGCCTGCCGTGCGGATGGATCTGCAGACCGGGCTTGCGGGGCAGCAGTGGGTCGTGGACAGCTACATGCTCGCGCTGGCGGGCCTGCTGCTGCTCTGCGGGATGCTGGGTGATCGCATCGGCCACCGGAGGGTCGTACTGGCCGGCTTGAGTGTGTTCGGCCTGGCCTCCCTTGCTTGCGGCGCAGCACCTTCCATCGGGCTACTGGTCGCTTGGCGCGCGGTCCAAGGCGTCGGTGCTGCCCTACTGCTCCCAGGCACGCTGGCCCTCATCACCAGCCTGTACTCCGATGCTGCAGCGCGTGCCCGAGCGATGGGGCTCTGGGCCGGTGCTGGGGCGCTGGCCCTTCCCTCTGGGCCGCTACTCGGTGGAGCTCTGGTCAATGCACTTGGTTGGCGTGCGGTGTTCCTCGTCAACCTGCCGGTGATCGCAGTGGCGCTGCCTGTCGCGTACCGGCTGATCCCGTCGGCTAGGCAGCCTGTCAGTCACCTGCGGCGGCCGCGGCTGACAGTTGGGTTCTTGGGGAGCAACCTGGTCGCCGGGCTGATGAACCTGGTGGGGCTCGGGACAGTGCTGGTGATGACGCTCTACCTGCAGGAGCGGCTGGGGCACAGTGCTCTGCGGGCCGGTCTGGAGATGCTGCCGCTGTTCGTTCCGCTGGCGGTGCTGGGTCCGGTGGCGGGGCGGGTGACGGCTCGAGTCGGGCCGCGGCTGCCCATGAGCGTGGGGCTGCTTCTGGGCGGTCTCGGGTCGGTCTGCTTGCTGTTGGTGGGGGCGCATAGCGGGTACGCGGCCGTAGTACCGGTGGAGCTTGGGCTGGGGTTGGGGATGGGCTTCTTGACCGCTGCGGTGGTCAGTGCGGCGATCGGGTCGCTGCCGCCGCAGTACGCGGGGCTGGCGAGTGGGGTGAACAACACGGCGCGGCAGGCCGTCGGGGCGCTCGGGATCGGCCTCTACGGGGCCGTGGCCGGTCGGCCCACGGATGAGGGCTTCATCCGTGGGCTGCATCAGCTGGCGTGGATCGGGGCCGGGCTTTGGCTGCTCGGGCTCGTGGTCACCTGGGTGACCGTCGAGTCAGCAGGCGTCGACAGGCCAGATGGTGCGGAAGATCGCCGAGCGTAGGCGGTAGAAGCGGCGGCGGCTCGACTGGACCAGAGCGGGGGACGGACGGAGTCGCTCGGCGACGACAACTCTCACGGGGATCCTTCAGCTGGAATAGGTGACCGACCGGGCCACCTCGATGGCCTTGTCGCGCTCGGCTCCAGGCACCTGGACCTGGATGAGGAGCGAGTTGCCATTCCCCGTGCTGACTACTCGCTGGAGCAGCGTAGTGCTGTTTCCGCAATTCTCCGAAATCTGGTCCAGGTAGGTCTTCGTGCCGTCGGCGGATGGTGTGAGCGGGCCGACCGTGGTGCAGCCGTACTTCTTCGGGTCCGGCAAGATCTTCTCCGGCGCGAAGGGGTCGGCCAGCACGCCGATGAAGACGCCCGGGGTGTCGTTGCCCGGCGTGCCCCACTGGGTGTCCTTGCTGACCAGCAGAGCCTGCCGCTCTGCCTTGGCGCCCGGCGGCGTCCAGCTCCCGCTGGAGACCACGCCCATCCAGTTGCGCGGCGCCCGGACCGAGAAATGGTCCTTGGTGATCTGCGCGAACCCGCTCCTCGTCTCCAGATAACGCTGAACTCCGAACCCGGCACCGGCCCCCAGCACCAACGCCAACACAGCAGCCACCACCCACCGCCCACGCCGACGCCGAGGCGCCGGAGCGGACGTTGCGGGAGAGGTCGAGGAATCGCTGGAGGTCGAGGCGGCCGCAGTGGTGGCGGTTCCAGTGGCTGCGGCGGTGGTACCGGCTCCAGCGGTTGGCGCGGTGGCTCCGGCAGTGGTTGCCTCGGCAACTTCGGTGTCGGCGATCGAGTTGCCTGCGGCGTCGGCTGCGACCGTCGTCGTACCGGTTTTGATGACGGTTGGGGCGTTGGACTCGCTCAGGGCGGTCTTCTCGCCGACCTCGGTCTCGTCTGTGGCGGAGACCGAACCGGCCGACGAGGTGCTCAGTGCAATCGTCGCCAGCGCGGCAACCGGCGTACCGACCGAGGCGCCGGCGACGAAGCTCTGGGTGGTTTCGTCGAGGCCGCCGACCAGTTCTCGGGTGAAGGACTCGATGTCGGGCCAGCGCTTTTCGCGGTCCGGGTCGAGGGCGCGGACGATTGCCGCGTCGACCCGATCCGGCACGGTGAAGCCGAGTGAGCTGGGTGGCGGGGCTGCCTTGACCCGGCCGGCGGCACCGAGGCCGTCCACCTGATGCGGCGACCTGCCAGTCAACGCTGCGTAGGCGACGGCACCCAGCGAGTACTGGTCTGCGCGCTGGTCGAGCCGCTCCCCCATCGCTTGCTCGGGTGCGACGTACGACGGAGTCCCGCCGGGCATGGTGATCCTCGACACCTCGTCGAGCGACTTGCCGAGGCCCAGGTCGGACAGTACGGCCCGTTCACCGTCGTCGTCGGTACTACGGAAGAGCACGTTGGCCGGCTTCACGTCACGGTGCAGCAGCCCACGCCGGTGCAGGGCCTGCAGCCCGCGCCCGACCTGGACGATGACCCCGATGGCCGGCTCCAGCGCGAGCGGCTCCTTCTTGAGCCGGTCCGCCAGCGTGCCGCGGTCGGCGTACGTGAGTACCAGGAACGGCCTGCCGTCCTCCAGCTCCCCCACGTCGTGGACCTGGACGACGTGCTCGGACTCGACCCGGCGCAGGAACCGCCCCTCCTCGAGGAAGCGGCGGCGGACCGAGTCGTCATGCGCCCAGTTGTCCGCCAGCACCTTGACCGCCACCTCGGCGTCAAGTTGCTCGTCGTGCGCGAGCCATACGGTGGCGAAACCGCCTGAGCCCAGGCGGCGGCGCACGACGTACCGGCCTAGTCTGGATGGGACCCCCATACAAGGCATTATGGTGCACGCGGAGTCCTACGCCCTGAGGACCAAGACAACGAAGGCGCAGATGAGCGAAAGCAGCAGCCCGACCGATGAACTGGCCGTCCTGGCCGAGCGTGCCGCCGAAGGCGACAAGAACGCCATGGACGACCTGCTCAGACTGGTCTACCCGCGCGTCCTGCGGATCTGCCGCAGCGTGCTGCCGTACTCCGCCGACGCCGAGGACGCGGCGCAGGAGGCGCTGCTCAACGTCGCCACCAAGATCCACACGTACTCCGGCCGCAGCAGCTTCTCGACCTGGGTCCACTCGGTCGCGGCGAACTCGGCCCGCTCGACCTACCGCAAGCTGAAGCGGACCGCCCAGGCGGCGCACAACCCCGAGCAGATGGACAAGCCGGACCCACGGACCACCAGCGTCATCGCCGGTACCCGCCTGGACCTCCTGGAAGCCCTGGAGACCCTCGAGCGCGACCGCCCACAGATGGTGACCCCGCTGGTACTACGAGACGTCTACGGCCTCTCCTACGAGGAGATCGCCAAGGAGGTCGGCGCCCCGCTGGGCACGATCAAGTCCCGCATCCACGACGCCCGCGAGGTCGTCCGGCCGCTGTTGCGCCCGAAGGACTGAACTGAGTCGCCCAGGGGACTCCCCTGGGCGGGCTGGTTGTGCTCAGATGGGCTCATGAAGAAGCTCATCAACGACCCTGCCGATGTTGTGAGTGAAGCGCTGCGTGGGATGGCCGCGGCGCACCCGGATCGCCTGCGGGTCGATCTGGAGAATCGGATCGTCTACCGCAAGGACGCGCCCAGAGCCGGGAAGGTCGGGCTGATCTCCGGTGGCGGGTCTGGGCATGAGCCACTGCATGGTGGGTTCGTCGGGCTCGGGATGCTGGACGCGGCCTGTGCTGGTGAGGTGTTCACCTCGCCGGTGCCGGACCAGATGATGGCCGCGACGAAGGCCGTCGACGCGGGTGCCGGCGTACTGCACATCGTGAAGAACTACACCGGCGACGTGATGAACTTCGAGATGGCCGCCGAGCTCGCCGCGGCGGACGCCGGTACCGAAGTACTGTCCGTCGTCACCGACGACGATGTCGCGGTGCAGGACAGCCTCTACACGGCCGGGCGTCGCGGTGTCGGCGTGACCGTGCTGCTGGAGAAGATCGTCGGCGCCGCGGCCGAGGAAGGCATGCCGCTGCAGCAGGTCGCCGATCTGGCCAAGCGGGTCAACGACAACGGCCGCAGCATGGGCATGGCGCTGACCTCGTGCACCGTACCGGCCGCCGGCAAGCCAACCTTCGAGCTGGCCGAGAACGAGATGGAGGTCGGCATCGGCATCCACGGCGAACCCGGCCGGAAACGGTTGCCGCTGGCACCTGCTCGTGACATCGCTGCCTTGCTCGTCGATCCGGTACTGTCGGATCTTCCTTACCAGCAAGGCGATTCGGTGATTGCCTTCGTCAACGGCATGGGAGGTACTCCGCTGCTCGAGCTCTACCTGATGTACAACGAGGTGCAGCAGTTGCTGGACCGCGCCGGGATCACGGTCGCACGATCGCTGGTCGGCAACTACATCACCTCACTCGAGATGGCCGGTTGCTCGGTCACCCTGCTGAAGGTGGACGACGAACTGGTACGCCTCTGGGACGCACCGGTGAACACCCCCGGCCTACGCTGGGGCGCGTGAGCATGGGAGTGGAGAACTTCGCCAACTGGATGCGGGACGCCGCGGGTGTGTTTCACGAGAATGCGGCGTATCTGACCGAGCTGGACTCGGCGATCGGGGACGCGGACCACGGGAGCAACATGGATCGTGGGTTCGCTGCCGTTGTCGCGGTTCTGGATGAGAGCAGCTTTTCTTCGGTTGACGAGCTGATGAAGAAGGCTGGGATGACGCTGGTCAGCAAGGTCGGCGGGGCGAGCGGGCCGTTGTACGGGACGTTCTTCTTGCGTTTCGGGGCGGCGCTGGCCGGGGCAGAGATCACGGTCGCGAGTGTTGGCGAGGCGTTGAAGGCTGGCGTCGGCGGGATTCTGGCGCGGGGCAAGGCGGAATTGGGCGACAAGACGATGTACGACGCCTGGGCGCCGGCGCTGGAGGCGTACGACTCAGCGGTTGCCGGGGGCGCCGATCTTGGTGGAGCGCTCGCGGCGGCGGCTGAGGCGGCTGCGAAGGGGCGGGACGCTACGACTCCGTTGGTGGCACGCAAGGGCCGGGCAAGCTACCTCGGCGAACGCAGCGCGGGGCATCAGGATCCGGGCGCGACCAGTACGACGCTCCTGCTGGAGTCGGCCGCACGCACGCTGGCATGATGCCCGGTGTCGGGCCGGCTGCAGGATCAGCCCGGGAGCGGTCGGGCGACTCGCGCAGCCAGCGGAGCGGAGCGGGACGTGCGAGTGCTCCTGGAGTGGTGAGCTCGTGATCGGGATTGTGGTTGTTTCGCACAGTCGGGCGCTGGCTGAGGCGGCTGTTGGGTTGGCGTCGGAGATGGTTGCTGAGGGCAGCCGGCCGGTGATCGCGGTGGCGGCCGGGCTGGATGAGACGACGTTCGGGACGGATGCGGCGGCGGTTGCTGAGGCGATCGGGGTTGCGGACAGCGCCGACGGCGTTCTGGTGTTGCTTGATCTGGGTAGTGCGGTGCTCAGTGCTGAGCTGGCGTTGGAGTTCGTGGATCCTGAGGTTGCTGGGCGGGTGAAGTTATCCAGCGCGCCTTTGGTGGAAGGACTTGTGGCGGCGGTGGTGACGGCGTCGACCGGGGCGACGCTGGATGCGGTAGTGGCTGAGGCTTCGCGGGGGCTGGCTGGGAAGCAGGATCATCTGGGCGATGCTGTCGCCGATGAGCCGGTGGTTGCTGAGGGCAATAGTTTTGTGGAAGTTGTGGTGGGGAACGAGCACGGGTTGCATGCGCGGCCTGCGGCGAAGGTGGTCGGGGTTGCTCAGCGGTTCCAGGCGCAGGTGAGGTTGACGAATCTGACGACGGGGAAGGGCCCGGTCGACGCCGGCAGTCTGAGCATGGTGGCGACCCTCAACGTCCAGCAGGGCCATCGATTGCGGATCAGCGCCAGCGGCCCCGAGGCGGACGCCGCAGTGGCAGCCCTGGGCGCATTGGCTGACCGCGACTTCGACGACCCACCGTCGACAACATCGGCTACCGCAGGCGCAGCGGATGCCACGGGCACAGGCGGTGCGGCGGGTGCGGGCGGCGCGGGCCGGGGGCGGAGTGGGTCCGGTTTGGATGTTGCTGTCGGGACGGCGATCGTTGCGGATCAAGAGGTTGAGCTGAGCGGGTACCAGGCGGGTGATGTTGACGCTGAGCGGCAGCGGGCGCAGGACGCCCTGCGGGTGGCCGAGGAGCAGTTGAGGGAACTGCGGGATCAGACGGCGAAGACGGTCGGTACTGCGGAGGCGTCGATCTTCGATGCACAGTTGGCTTTGCTCGGCGACGTGGTGGTGCAGGACGCGGTCTTCCGGGCGATCACACAAGGCGAAGACAAGAGCGCTCCAGACGCATGGAAGGCGGCGTTGGACGCGGTCGCGGCGGACTTCGAGGCGCTGGACGATCCGTACCAACGCGAGCGCGCCCAAGACGTCCGCAGCGTCCGCAACCGCGTACTACGCGCGCTGGTTGGCCAGGACGAGCCCGCGACTGCCGGCGCGGCTGACAACAGGGCAGCTGACGACGGAGCGGCGAGTACCGGAGCAGCCGACGACGCAGCAGCCAGCACCGGAGCAGCCGACGGCGGAGCCTCCAGTGGTGGGGCGGCTGGTGGGGTGTTGGTGGTGCGGGAGTTGGATGCGGGTACTGCTGCGGCGGTTGATGCTGAGCGGGTCGTCGGGATCGCGGTGCGGGCGGCTGGTACTACGGGGCACGGCGTGATTGTGGCTCGGTCGCGGGGGATTCCGGTGATTACTGGGATCGGGGATGTGGAGGTACCGGACGGGGCGTTGGTGGGGTTTGATGCTCGGGCTCACGAGTTCGTCGTCGAGCCGGGCGATGGTGGGGAGCGGTTGCGGGGCGTCGTACGGGAGCGGACTGCTGAGCGGGAAGCGGCGTTGGTGGCGGCTGAGCAGGCCGCGGTGACGCTCGACGGGCGGACGATCGAGGTGCTCGCCAACGTTGGGTCGGTGCAGGATGCGGTGGATGCGCGTGGGGCCGACGGGGCGGGGCTGGTGCGGACTGAGGTGCTGTTCGGGGAGTGGCGGGTTGCGCCGACTGTTGACGAGCAGGTCGAGGCGTTCCGGGCGATCGCAGCAGCCCTGCAAGGCAAGCCGATCACGATCCGGACCTGGGATGTCGGGGGTGACAAGCCGCTCGCCTTCCTCCCCCAGGATCGAGAGACGAACCCGTTCCTCGGCGAACGCGGGATCCGGGTGTTCCGTCGGCGGCCGGAGTTGCTGCGCGATCAGCTGACGGCGATCTGCCAGGTGGCTGCAGAGACCCCGGTACAGGTGATGTTCCCGATGGTCACGACGGCCGAAGAGGTCGCCTGGGCCCGTGCCGAGCTGGCCGAGCTGAATCCGCCTGCGACGTTGAAGGTCGGCATCATGGTCGAGGTCCCGGCGGCCGCGCTCCGGATCGCGACGTTGGCTGACGGCCTGGACTTCGTCAGCATCGGCACCAACGACCTCACCCAGTACACAACAGCCTCCGACCGCGGCAACAGCGCCGTCGCCGCCCTCGCAGACGGCCTCGACCCCGCAGTCCTCCAACTGATCGACCACGTGGTCCGTGGCGTACCGAATGGCGCCGAGGTAGCCGTCTGCGGCGACCTGGCAAGCGACCCAGACGCCGCGGTCCTACTAGTCGGCCTAGGCGTCCACGAACTGAGCGCTGTCGGCCCACAGGTACCGACGGTGAAGGCCCGTCTTCGCCAGATCGATCTGGCAAAAGCCGCCACGCTGGCCGCCGCGGCTCTCGCATTACCCAGCGCGACAGCTGTCAGGAATCAGCTGTAGTAGCGGAGTTCCACGATGTTGAAGCCGCTGGTGCGGGACTGCTTCGGCGGGAGGGTGTAGGCGTCGCCGGGCTGGAGGTAGGTGACGTCTGGGGTGTTGAGGTCGAGGTCGGCGATCAGGGTTGGGTGGGCGCCGGTGTTCCAGGTGTAGGTTTCGCCTGCGTCGGGGGTGATGTGGATGACCTGTACGTCGGTGTCGTCGACGACCACCTTGGTGGGGAGTTCGCCGGGTTCGGAGAAGCGGCCGACGCCTTCGCCGGGGGCGTAGGGCTCGCCGGAGGCTTCCTCGCCGAGGTCGAGGAGTTCGATCAGGCGGTTGAGGTACGGCGCGTCGCCGTCGTTGGTGAGCATGTGGACCGGGGAGACCGGGCGGTAGACCGAGCCACCGACGGTCTCGCTGAGTTCGCGGGGCGCGCTGCCGTCGAGCCAGTCCATGTGGCAGGGCGACGTCGACAGGCAGAGGACGACGTACGGGTTGTGGTGCAGGTGCCAGGCCTGGGCTTCACCGGGTGCGAGGGAGACCTCCCAGACGCGGACGCGGGAATTCTCCAGCAGTACCCGGGTACCGATCTCGCCGAGCACGACCTCGGTGCCGTCGGGGGCCTGGGCGGTGGTACCTGCGGTCATCGTTTGTCTCCAATGTGATCGACTGGGCGTTCCATCGCGACGCCGCCGAGCACGACGCCGTCGGGCATCGTCAGGTCGGCGGCCTCGACCTCGGTGAAGCCGAACGACTTGTACAGCGGTACGCCGGGCAGCGTCGACATCAGCGCCAGCTGGCTGAACCCCGCGGCGCGGGCCGCGTCGACGCAGGCGGTCAGGATGGCCCGGCCGAGCCCGCGCCGGGTCCAGTCGCCGCGGACGAACATCGCCCGGATCCGGGCCGGCTCGGTGGCCGGGTCGAGCAACCTGTCGTCGGCGCCGGCCGCCGATCCGTTGAAGAGTTTGTTGCGCCGGCTCCAGCCACCGCACGCGACGATCTCGCCGCCGGCCTCGTGCACGTAGTAGGTGCCGTCCTCGATCAGCGCGAGGTCGAGCCCGGCGATGTGTACCTCGGCGCTCGCTACCTGTACCTGGTCGTAGTACGCCGGGAAGAGGCTGCGCACGGACGCCCGCATCAACTCCGTGATGGCAGGCGCGTCCGCAGGCACGGCAAGTCGCAGCAACGGCTCCACCACCCTAGGCTATTTCAGCCGCGCGGCGCGTACATGATCAGCCCTACCCCGGCGAGACAGACGACCGCGCCGGCCACATCCCACCGATCCGGGCGGAACCCGTCGAGCACCATCCCCCAGGCGAGCGAACCGGCCACGAACACCCCGCCGTACGCCGCCAGGATCCGGCCGAAATGCGCGTCCGGCTGCAAGGTCGCCACGAACCCATAGGCGCCCAAGGCAACCATTCCGCCGAGCACCCACAACACTCCCCGATGCTCCCTGATCCCCTGCCACACCAGCCAGGCCCCACCGATCTCAGCCACCGCCGCCACTCCGAACAACCCGATCGAACGCAGAACGGTCATACCTCGCAGGTTAGGCGATGTGGTTGAGCACAGACCGGATCAGAATCACCAGCAGCACCACCAATAAGATCCATCCGGCCGGGGTGAGCTGAATCCAGGGGACGTCTTCCTGCGGCTCCATCGCCGGCGGCTCTTCATCCGGTGGCGGCACGACCACTTCGATTGCCGTCGGATTGCGTGCCAGCTCTTGCAGCACTTCGCTGACTCCGACCAGCTTCTTCCGGCCCGCCGCGGTCAGTCCGTACTTCGGCCGGCCGACGTCCTGCGGCAGCTTGACCGCCAGGGACTCCCAGATCAGCCGATCCAGCAGCCGCCCGGCCGCATGCTCGGAGAGACCCAGCTTCGACGCCACCTGATCCCGGGTCAGCGGGCCGGGCATCAACGCGTTCAGCGCTGAGCGTCGTACTGCATCGTCAGCCGTACCTTCCTCGGGGGAAGGGGGCACCTGGGACGAGCTGACGCCGCCTGCCTTCCGCGGCTTCCTCGCAGGTCGCGGCGGCGGCGCAACGGCGATCCGACGGAAGCTCGCCACCTGGTCCGACAGCATCTGATTGGGCAACAAGCCCGCGGTGAGCTGCCGCGCCTCCGCCAGACCGCGCGCGGTCAGCCCGTACTCCGGTCTGCTGCGACCTCCCGGCACCTTGCCCACCAGCGACTTGCGGATCAACGAGTTGATCACCCGGCCTGCCTGATGCTCAGGAAGTTGCAGGTACGACGCGACCCGGTCGCGGGTTGTCGGGCCGGCGGCGAGTACCACCAGCACCACTTGCTCGTCGGGGGTCATTTGCGGCGGGACCAGGACAGGGCGAGGTACGACCAGAGCACCGCGCCGCCCATGAAGATCACCCCGACCACGGTGTCGTCGACCTCGAACGGTCCGTCCAGCAACAACAGCCCGATCAGGAAGAACGGCACCGACATCGCGACGAGGATCCCGGACACCGTCCGGCGCCAGGCCGGAATCGGCTCCGGCTCTGGCGGCGGGGGTTCGGAGATACCGGGGGTGCGGCCGAGCACGGGCAGCTGGAGGCCCTCGAAGACCTGGCCGAGGTCAGCTCGGGTCGACGCGGCGTACAGCAGGCTGGTCCGTTCGTTGAACTCATCCATCGTGAGCCTGCCGTGGGCATGCTCCTCGGCCAACGCGGACGAGCAGTCAGACCGGTCTTGGTCGGTCAGCCGCAGTCGGGGCTCCCGGAGCTTCGCCGCCGGCTGCCGAACGCGCCGGACACGACCGGCCGCCCGTCGCATCGGTGGTGGCGGACCAGGCACGGTGTTCTCCCGCACCCGCATCATCCGCAGGTACCGGTCGTTCCCGGCCGGCCGGGCCGCCGCGACGAGCTCCCGCGCCTTCGATCGCCCTGCGCGAGTCAGCTCGTACTGCGTCCGCTCACCGAACCGCTGCAGCCTCCCCACCAGCGAGTCGCCGATCAGCGCCGCCAGCAGCCGCCCGGCCGTGTCTTCGGGGACCAACGCGTCCGAGGCCACCTGATCGAGGGTGAGCGGTCCGTCCATCAGAACCACCAGAACCGCGTTCCTGTCAGCACTCACGTCTCGCCCCCAGCCTCCGCCACCCACCCCAGGTCGGCACCTTGACCAGTTTTCCAGCTCAGACGGTCATCCGGCCGATAACAGTTCTGCCGGTTGCTGCAATCCGGGTGGGTGAAATCTAGGTCCGGCGGGACTTGCGGGTGGGAGCCTTGGCCCAGCGCCACATCACGGCGACCCAGGCCAGGGCCGGCACGCCGAAGATGGCGGCGGCGATTTCGCGGCCGAAGACCAAGAAGACCAGGCCGGTCAGGAAGAACGGCAGGGCCAGCCAGACGGCGCCGATGAACGCGGCCCACCGCCAGCGCCCGGGCTGACGTGGTTTCGGCGCGTAGAGAGCGGGTTGCGGCAGGCCGTGGAAGGCGGGCTGGAGGTCGGCGTGGGTGACGGCTTCGTTGACGATGTCGACCCGGCGATGGAGTTCCAGCTCGTCCAGGCGGCCGATCGCGAACTGCTCGGAAAGCTCGTCGATGACGAGGTGGCGTTCTTCGTCGGTCAGCCGGAGCGGTTGCATGCGGCGGCGCGCAGCGACAGCGCGGGCCTCCTGGCTCGCGGCCGCGGCGTAGCCTGCCAGGTTCGCCAGGTCAGCCCGCGGACGGCCCTTGTACCTATCGGTCATCCTCACCCCCACTCCTTCTTCCCGAGTGTGCCAGTCCCGAGGGCAACACCCAACCAGAAGTCAGGCGAGCAAGCGGTCCCGGAGGTGGTCGAGCTGTTCGAAGGTCAGGCCGCTGTTGGTGAGGTAGCCCGCGACATCGGTCGACCCGAGGAACGCGACCATCGCCAGGCACGCGTCGGCGCAATGCGCCTCGAGGGCCGAGTCGCTGAGCGGTGTCTCGCCGGCTTCGGGGTGCTCCGCGTAGTACGCGTTCATCGTCCGTACGGCGAGCTCGTAGTCGTCGAGGATGTCCGCCACCGGCGTCCCCACCAGGCTGAGCAGCATCGCGATGATCATGCCGGTACGGTCCTTGCCGGCCTTGCAATGCACCAGTACGCCGCCGGGCGGGGCGTCCGCGATCCGGGCGAACACGGACGTGATCAGCCCGGGCCAGCGGCGGAGCGCCTCCCCGTAGTACGCCGGGCTGTCCAGCCGCTCACCCCACACCGCCATGAACTCGGCGTCGTCCTGGTCCTCGACCGGATGGTGGTGCACGACGTCGAGCACCCGTACTTCGAGCCGCTCGTAGTCGTTCCGCAGGTCGATCACGGTACCGACGCCCGCCTCAGCCAGTTGCTTCCAGCCGGCGTCAGTCAGCAGGTCAGGCCGCGCGGACCGATAGACCCGCCCCGGCTGGATCGTCCCCGACCCAGCCGGCAGTCCACCGAGATCCCGCGCGTTGACCGCGCCGTCCCAGTCGAGGTCGCGGCTCACGTCAGCCAAGAGCGGCCGGCAGCGTCGCGGACCAGGTGGTGCGAAGGTCCGTGAGCGAGACCTCGAACTGGTCCTGCACGTCGAGGGATTCGCCGGTGACGACGCCGATCTTGGTGTGCGGAAAGCGGCGGGCGGTGCACATGTCGGTGAAGCGGACCTCTTCGGTGCGCGGGACTGCGACGACCGCGCGACCCGAGGATTCGGCGAAGAGGAAGAGGAACGGGTCGAGACCGTCCGGCGCCCAGACGCGGGCGCCGACGCCGCCACGAAGGGCTGACTCGACCAGTACCTGGGCAACGCCACCGTCGCTGACGTCGTGGGCGGCGTCGATCAGCCCGTCGCGGGACGCGTTGATGAGGATGTCCGCGAGCTGCTGCTCATGGGCCAGGTCGACCGCCGGCGGACGTCCGCCGAGGTGACCGTGGATGACGTGCGCCCACTCCGAGCCCGACAGCTCCTCCTCGGTCTCGCCGAGCAGGTAGAGCTGGTGGCCCTCCATCTCGGCGGTGAATCCGATCGGGGTCCGCCGCGTCACATCGTCGATGACACCCAGTACGCCGACCACCGGCGTCGGCAGGATCGGGGTCTCACCGGTCTGGTTGTAGAACGACACGTTGCCGCCGGTGACCGGGATGCCCAGCTCGATGCAGCCGTCGACCAGGCCGCGGATGGCCTCGGTGAACTGCCACATCACGCCCGGGTCTTCCGGCGAGCCGAAGTTCAGGCAGTCGGTGACCGCAGCCGGACGGGCGCCGGTGGTGGCGACGTTGCGGTACGACTCGGCCAGCGCGAGCTTGGCGCCCGTGTACGGGTCGAGCTTGGCGAAGCGGCCGTTGCAGTCGGTGGAGACCGCGACGCCGAGGCCGCTCGTCTCGTCGACCCGGATCATCCCGCTGTCCTCGGGCTGCGCCAGCACCGAGTTGCCGAGCACGTACCGGTCGTACTGGTCCGTCACCCACGACTTGTCGCACAGGTTGGGCGAAGCAATCAAACGAAGCAGCGTGTCCCGCAGCTCCTCGCCACTGGTTGCCCGGGGCAACTTCTCGGCGCCGTCGGCCTGCAGTTCGTCCTGCCAGGCCGGGCGCGCGTACGGACGCTCGTAGACCGGCCCGTCGTGCGCGACGGTCCGCGGCGGTACGTCGACCACGCGCTCGCCGTGCCAATCGATCTGCAGCAGCCCGGTGTCGGTGACCTCACCGATCACGTCCGCCTGCACATCCCACTTCTCGCAGATCTTCAGGAACTGCTCGACATTCTCCGGCGTGACGACCGCCATCATCCGTTCCTGCGACTCGCTCATCAGAATCTCTTCCGGAGCAAGCGATGCGTCGCGCAGCGGCACCTTGTCGAGCGAGACGTGCATGCCGCCGTCGCCCGCGCTCGCCAGCTCCGACGTCGCACACGAAAGCCCCGCGCCACCGAGGTCCTGGATGCCCTCGACGATCCGGGCCGCGAACAGCTCGAGCGTGCACTCGATCAGCAGCTTCTCCATGAACGGGTCGCCGACCTGTACTGCGGGACGCTTGGTCGGCCCACCATCCGCGAAGGTCTCGGACGCCAGTACCGAGACGCCGCCGATCCCGTCGCCGCCGGTCTTGGCGCCGTACAGGATGATCTGGTTGCCGACGCCGGTCGCGTTGGCCAGGTGCAGGTCCTCGTGCCGCATGACGCCGACGCAGAGCGCGTTGACCAGCGGGTTGCCCAGGTAGGTCGCGTCGAAGACGACCTCGCCGCCGATGTTCGGCAGGCCGAGGCTGTTGCCGTAGCCGCCGACACCGGAGACGATGCCGGGCAGCACGCGCTTGGTGTCCGGCGCGTCCAGCGGGCCGAACCGCAGCGGGTCCATCACCGCGACCGGGCGGGCGCCCATCGCCAGGATGTCGCGGACGATGCCGCCGACCCCGGTCGCCGCGCCCTGGTACGGCTCGACGTACGACGGGTGGTTGTGCGACTCGACCTTGAAGGTGACCGCGTAGCCCTCGCCGATGTCGATCACACCGGCGTTCTCGCCGATGCCCGCGAGCATCTTGCCGGCCGGCGTCTCCTGCGGGATCTCACCGAAGCGCTTGAGGTGCACCTTGGACGACTTGTAGGAGCAGTGCTCGCTCCACATCACCGAGTACATCGCCAGCTCGCAGCTGGTCGGCCGCCGCTTCAGGATGTCGCGGATCCGCTGGTACTCGTCCGGCTTCAGCCCGAGCTCCGCCCACGGCTGCTCCACGTCCGGCGTACTGGTCGCGTTACTGACGGTGTCGGTCGACACTTTGTGACTCCTGAACTAGGTGGGACTCGGGTACAACGCTACTGGCCAGCAGGTGGGCCACCAGCAAGGGCAGGGTGAAGCCGGCCATGATCGCGGGCAGGGCGACCCCGGCGTCGTTCAGCAACATGCCGACCAGACCACAGGTCGACAGGGCGAGCAGGGTTGGTCGGACCATCGGCCGGCTGGCATAGAAGGTGCGGTAGCTCCCGAACGGGACCTTGTCCGGCCGGATGGTCGCCAGCATCGCCAGCACCACTCCGGCGAGCATGAACCAGCCCGCCGGGGTGTGGAAGAAGCCGAGGGACATCTGCAGCTTGCGGATCAGGATGTCGCCGACATCACCGTCGAGCAGCCGGGCCACGAAGGTGCCGAAGTGGCTGCGCTGATCCTCCGGCCGCAGGTAGTCGAGGAAGGCGACAGCTGACACCGCGACCGCTCCCGCGACCCCGACACCGATCAGTGCCTTGAGGGAGATGCTGCCGCGCCAGGCCAGCCACGCAAGCAGCAGCACCGCCGGGGTCAGCGCGATGATGCCGCCGAAGTCGGTGCCCCAGCCGGGCTTGCCGTCCACGATGATCGCGAGGCCGCCGATCGCCAGTACTGCGAGCGCCGCCTTCACTCGGCTCTGGCCTTGGTCGAGCAGCCTCTGCGCGGCCCAGCCGGCCATGACGAGTGCGGCGACAGCAAGAGTCGCGAAGGTCGAGTTACCGAAGCCGTAGAAGCGTCCGCCGATCACCGGTCCGTCGGCGAACATGCTGCCGAACTGCAGCGGTGTGCCGAGCACTCCGTCCACCAGCAGGATCAGGTACGCCGCCGCCAGGATGCCCAGCGCGGCCCATTGCTTCAGCACGACCCGAGCTATGGCTGCGAAGGCCGCGCTGATGGCCAGCACTACGAGGTACAGGGAAAGCCCGGGCGACGGCCAGCGCCACCAGACGGTCGCGGTGGACAGAAAGACCGCGATGAAGAACCCGCCTTGGGCAAGCAACGTGAATTCGCTCGTACTCCGGGCCCGCCGGCTCCGCGTCTTGAGAAACCACCCGAGCGCGATCAACTGCGCCGCAAGCAAGGTCATCGCGACGGCGATCAGCATCGGCCGCGGATGCTCGAACCGCTCGTTGGTGTCGAGCCGGTCCTCGATCACCGCCGCCGAGTCGGTGTGCCGGTCGCCGTCGACAGCAAGCTGGTTGCCGTCGAGCGGGCCGGGCTGCTCCTCGCCGGCCGGGTCGAGCTCCTTGCCGACGCCGCGGAGCACGGTCGCGGTCACGTCGGTGAGCTGGATCAGGCCAGGGCGTCGAGTGGAGTCACTGGTCAGCCAGCGCGGACCGTCGGCCGGCGGGAACTGCATCGCCACCAAGGGCTCCTGGTGCGCGTTGGCGGTCTCCTGGCTGACACCGACGAGCAGCACCCAGGCGACCTGCGAGGCAGCCTTTGCCTGCTGCACCACTCCGGCGACCCGTTCGAGTGCCTCGGCGCGGCCCTCACGCAGTGGCAATGCGCCGGCGTCGATGATCGCGTCGCTGCAGTACGTGCCACCGAGCCAGCCTCGGTCGAGGGCGGCCTGCCAGTTGCTCAACGTTCCGTCGACCCAGTTGCTCACCGTTCCGTCGACCGCCGCGGTCGCGATCGCGCCGCCCGGGCCGAAGCTGCAGACCCGCTCGCGGCTGGCGGTCAGCCGGCCCAGCGGAGCACCGGTGTGGTGCTCGGCCTGGCGGTCGACGTAGGTCTGCCAGTTCTGGATCTTGCCGTCGGCCACCGCGGGCAGTTCGCCGCAGGGCTGGTCCGGGACGCTGCCCCAGGCGCGGGTACCGGCGCTGATCGTCAGCCAGCCGTCGATCGGGCAGGTGTGCGGGCCGGCCGTCTTCACGGTGATCGAGCCGACGTTCGCCTGGCCGACCAGCGCGGTCAGCCCGGGCGACGCCTTGACGTCGTTCCAGCTCAGCCCGGGCACACCGATCACAATCACCTTGGCCGGCTCACTCAGCGCCGGCCCGGCCGCATTCGCCATACCGGTTGCCGCAGTGAGGGAGATGAGGAGGGCGGCGGCACAGAACAGCAGCCGCCGCGCTCCACTGAACTTCATCAGGAGGCGACTACGGCCTTCAGGACCGAGGTGAAGAAGCCGAGGCCGTCGGTGCTCGGGCCGGTCAGGGTCTCGACGCAGTGCTCGGGGTGCGGCATCAGGCCGACCACGTTGCCGCGCTCGTTGCTGATCCCGGCGATGTCGCGGTACGAACCGTTCGGGTTGTCGTCCAGGTAGCGGGCGACGACCAGGCCCTCACCCTCGAGCCGGTCCAGGGTGGCCTCGTCGGCGACGAAGCCACCGTCCTGGTTCTTCAGCACGATGGTGATCTCGTGGTTCGCGTCGTAGTCGCTTGTCCAGGCGGTGCGGTTGTTCTCGATCCGCAGCGGCTGGTCCTTGCAGATGAACTTGCGGTGGTTGTTCTTGATCAGCGCGCCCGGCAGCAAGTGCGACTCGCAGAGCACCTGGAAGCCGTTGCAGATGCCGAGCACCGGCAGGCCCTCACCGGCCTTCTTGATGATGGTCTCCATCACCGGCGCGAACCGGGAGATGGCGCCGGCCCGCAGGTAGTCGCCGTACGAGAAGCCACCCGGCAGGACGACCGCGTCGACCCCGTGCAGGTCCGCGTCGCCGTGCCAGAGCGCGACCGCTTCGGCGCCGGCGACGGCTGCCGCCCGGCGGGCATCGGCGTCGTCCAGCGAGCCGGGGAAGGTGACGACCCCGATCTTCACTGCGCGTCGGCTTCCACGTGGAGGGTGTAGTCCTCGATCACCGGGTTGGCCAGCAGCGTGTCGGCTGCCTTGCGGATCTCGGCGACCTGTTCCTCGGTCGCCTCACCGTCCAGGGTGATCTCGAAGCGCTTGCCCTGACGCACATCGGCCACGCCGTCGAAGCCGAGCCGGCCGAACGCGCCGTGCACCGCCTTGCCCTGCGGGTCGAGGATCTCGGGCTTGAGCATGACGTCGACGACAACGCGAGCCACTGAAACTCCTGGTTCGGACCGGGGATGACGCCTGAATCCTACCGACCGCCGCCCGATCTGCCCGCATCGGCGACTATTCACTCAGTACATACATCGTGTGTATAGTCGTCTCCATGGCAACCGCGGAGCTTGTTCTGGGCCTGCTGGCCGACGGCCCGGCGCACGGGTACGACGTGAAGCGCGGCCACGACGCCTGGTTCCCGGACAACCGGCCGCTGGCGTTCGGGCAGGTCTATACGACGCTCGGCCGGCTGGCCCGCGACGGCCTGGCCGAGGTGGTTGACCGTGGCTCCGAGGGCGGACCCGAGCGGACGGTCTACGCGATCACCGACAAGGGCCGCAAGCACCTCGCCGACTGGCTGCTCGATCCGGTACCACCGGCCTGGGGCAGTGCCGACGAGATGCTCCGCAAGCTGGTGGCCGCCGTACGGACCGGCGGCGACCCGACCGAGTTCCTGGCCAGGCAGCGGGCCAGCCACCTGCGGCGGATCCGCGAACTCAACGCCACACCGGCCGGGGACGACGCCACCTCACCACTGGTCCGGGAGTACACGGTCGCCCATCTCGACGCCGACCTGCGCTGGCTCGACAGCGTCATGGAGCGCATCACCGAGCAGAAGGAGCCCCGCCGATGACTGCACTGGAACTGCGTGACGTCGAGTACAGCTACCGCCGCAACGTCGCCCTGCGTGGCGTAACCCTCACAGTCGCACCGGGCGAGGTAGTCGCGATCACGGGAGCCAGTGGCGGCGGCAAGTCCACCCTGCTGCACTGCGCGGCCGGCATCCTCCAGCCTGACAGCGGAACGGTCGCGATCGATGGGCAAGACCTGTCGGCGCTGACCGAGGAGGAGCGGAGCAGGTACCGGCGCAGCCGAATCGGTGTGGTCCTGCAGTTCGGCCAACTCGTCCCGGACCTGTCGCTGGCCGACAACGTCGCGCTGCCGCTGCTACTGGACGGCCACAGCCGCCAAGCGGCACGGACGTCGGCTATCGAGTGGCTCGACCAGGTAGGGGTCGCCGACGAGGCAGAGGCCACTCCGGCCGAGCTGTCGGGAGGGCAGACCCAACGAGCTGCGGTTGCCCGGGCGCTGATCACCGATCCGGCCGTCGTACTGGCTGATGAGCCCACCGGGAGCCTGGACAGCCGGGCCGGCCAGGAGCTGCTCGACGTACTGCTCAAGGCGACCCGTGACCGGGGCGCCGCGCTCGTGATGGTCACCCACGACAACCTGATCGCCGCAGTCGCCGACCGCGAGGTCCGGATCCGCGACGGCGTGATCCAGCACGAAGTGAGGCTCACATGAAGCTCTCGACGGCCATCCAGCTCTCCCGCTCCCGCACTCCGGCCGACCGCAGCAGAATCCGGCTGGCCACCGTCGCAGTCGGGTTGTCCGGTGCACTGGTGATCAGCGCCGTCCGGATCGGGCGCCTCGGCCCCGGCGACCTGCCGAAGGCCACTTACAGCAACTACCTGGCCGAGGAAGGCCTCCGGAACGGCGTTGTCACAGTGTTCGTGATCCTGGCCGTAATGGCGGGAGGGCTGGCCGCTCAAGCATTGCGGATCGGCGTAGCGGCTCGCGAGCGACGATTGACCGCCGTACGGCTGGCAGGCGGAACCCCGAGGCAGATCAAGCAGTTGGGCGGGGTGGACGCCGCACTGGCCGGACTTGCGGGTGGCCTGCTGGCAGCTCCGATCTACCTGGCCTTGAGCTTGGTGTTCGCCGCGCTGCCACGGATGGCGAGGCTGCTGCCCGGAGCCGATCTGTTAGATCTACCGGTCTGGGTGGCCTGCGCACTGTTCACCACAGCAGTCGCGGCGGTGACCGGTTGGTCTTTGACCATCGATCGCAGCCCGGCCGAGCCGAAGCCGTACCCCAATGGACTACGGCTGGCGATAGCCCTCGTAACGATCCTGCTGGCGCTGCTCTTGATCACCGGGCCGTTCGGCATCGGCTATGCCCTTGTCCTGCTCGTACTCCCGGTCTTCGCCTTGCTGGGCGGCTCCCGGCTGACGGTCGGCGTCGGGCGGCGGCTCACCCGGTCGTCCGCACCACTCAACGTGCTCGCGGGAGCACGGCTGATCGCAGACTCACGCCCGACCGGCCGGATGAGCACCTTGCTCGGCTGCTGTGGCCTGGTGGTCGGATTCCTGGCGAGCAACATCCTGGACCTGATCGTGAGACCGATCCCGCTCGACGAGGATCTCCGCCAGCACCTCGGTCGGGTACCGGTGGAGTCGACCAATGCGGATTTCTATCTGACCGGCTTCGCCTTCGCGGCAGTCGGTCTGGGGCTGATCGTGGCGACTGCCTTCACCGTCCTGCTCGTCGGCCTGACCGACCAGCTCGTCGACCACCGTCGGCAGCTCGCCTGCCTGACCGCGTTCGGGGTCGATGCCCGGTTCCTCCGCCAGGTGCTCGAACGGCAACTCGCGGTCGCCGCCTGTCCCGCGCTCGCGGTCGGCTTGTTCTTCGGCTTCCTGATGGGTCCCGCCATCAGCTTCCAGGGGTTGAGCAGAGGCGTCTTCGGGCCACTGCTGGTGGCCGTGAGCGGCTTGTTGCTGGCCACAGTCGGGGCCGGCCTCGGGCTCTTCGGAGCCCACCTGGCGGGGTACGTACTGCGGAATCACGTCCAGGACGCGTTGGCACCCGAGAACCTCCGGGCCGCCTGATGAGCACCGCGGCGATGGTCGTGCACAAGCCCGGCCTGCTGCTCGGGCTGCCCAACCGGATCACGCTGGTCCGGACCGTACTGGCGATGCTGATCGCGACGGTGGCCTTCGCGACCGGCGAGCTGGCCTGGCTGATCGCCGGCTATGCGGCGTACTGGATCGGCGACATCGCCGACGGCGCGGTCGCACGGCATCGCGACGAGGAGACGATCGCGGGCGCCGTCTTCGACATCGTCTGCGACCGGGCCTGCTGCTTCCTGCTCGCCGCCGCGTTCATGGCCACCTATCCGGCGGTGATCGGGCCGCTGGCGATCTTCCTGATCCAGTTCGGGGTGCTCGACACGATGCTGTCGCTGGCCTTCCTGCTCTGGCCCGACTGCATCAGCCCGAACTACTTCTACCGGATCGACCGGCACATCTACCGCTGGAACTGGTCCAAGGTCGCCAAGGCACTGAACACCGGAGCCGTCGTGGTGTCGCTGCTGATCGCCTCCTGGATCGACGCCGCCTGGCTCCCCTACGAGGTGGCGCTCGCGGGCGTCGTGGTCAAGGTGGTGTCGCTGGAACGGCTGGTCGCGATCGTGCGGGACCGGCGGCCCGCAGTACCGGCTGTGGTGTAGATGACAGAGCGGGGTGGTGCTAAGTCCCGTGCCGGGGGCCGGGATGGGACATAGCCTCGGGAACATGTGGGTGTGGCAACTGCTGCTGGCGATCGGATTCGGGATCGGATCCGCGGTCATCCCTGTGCTGAACGCCGAGGTCTACGTGCTCGGGGTCGGTGCCTCCGGCAAGCTTGATCCGGTGGTCGCCGCGATCGGGGTGTCGATCGGGCAGACGATCGGCAAGGTGGCGATGTTCCTGGCGGTGCGGTACCGGCCGGGCTACGCGGCGAAGAAGGGCAAGGCACCCAAGCCGGTCGACCTCGAGACCCGCCGCGGCCGCTTCGTCCAGTGGAACCGCGATGTCAGCAAGCGCCTGCTCGACGCGCTCAGCGACCGGCGTTGGGGCATCCCGGTCACGCTGCTGAGCTCGTCGGTCGGTATCCCACCCCTGTACGGAGTGGCGCTGATAGCGGGCGCGAGCCGGATGGGCGTGGTCACGTTCTCCCTGTCCGTCCTGGCCGGCCGCGCCGCCCGCTTCATCACCCTTGCCCTGGGTGTCAGCCTCTTCTAGCTACAGCGGTAACTGCTTGCCTGCTTGGGGTCGCCGTAGCCCTTGTACTTCGAAACGCTCGGGTAAGCGCACAGGTCGCGGTGCTCGGTGCCGTCGAGGGATGCCGCCGGCAACGTGGCAGGTGCCTGCCCCTGCTCGACCCACTTGACCAGCGAAGCCAGCGGATCGGTCGGCGTGATGCCACCGCCGCAGTGACCAGCTCCCGGCGCCAGGAAGAGGCGGTAGAAGTCGTTCACCCGAGCACTGCCGCCCATTTCGCGCTCTACTCGCTTGCGGTAGTCGACAGTGCCCAGTGCGGGGATCAGCGCGTCCGAGAGCCCGTGCCAGGAAAGCAGCTTGCCACCGGAGCGCCGGAAGGCTGACAGGTCCGGGTCGTCGCTACCGATGACCTGGTTGTACTGCGCCTGCGACTGCCGGAACAGCTTGGCGTACTGGCGATAGGTGAGCTTGCTCGTGTCGAACGCAGGATCCAGCTTCAGGAAGTCGCGCACCCAGCTGTCCGGTACTACGAACGGCACCGCCTTCCCGTCCGCCGTAGCGGCCAGCCCGTCGAACGACGAACCGCGGGTCAACCCGTACCAGAGCCCACGCGGCCCGTCCCAGATCTTGCGGACGACCCGGGCATCGGCAGCAGTGATCGTGACCGGCTTGCCATCGCAGAGCACCGTCTTGCCGACCAGCCGCTCCGGCGCCCACGTGCACTTCTGCGGTTGGTCGATGACACCGTTGACCACGCCATCCTTCGCGTCACAGGCCTTGACCGCGGCGTCGTTGAACGCGTCGAACACGCACTTGGTGGGGTAGTTGTGCTCCTGGTTCATCACCACGGCCGGCCAGATTGCGGCCACACCCCAGCGGTCCCAGTTCACAGCAGGGGACTGGGCGAGGATGCCGTCGAAGTCGTCCGGGTGCTGTTGCGCCTCGATGTACCCCTGGCGGCCACCGGTCGAACAGCCGGTCCAGTAGGAGTAGTTGGCGGCATGTCCGTAGTACTGGTTGGTGACGGCCTTGCCGACGGTCGCCAGGTCGTGCAGGGAGCGGGAGGCGAAGTTCAGCAGCAGGGCCTGGTTGACCTTGCCGTCCTTGAGTGCCCAGGCGTCCGCGGTGAACGGGGACGGGCCCACGCCGGCGTCGGTGGAGGCAACGGCGTACCCGGCCTTGACTGCGTTCACCCACGGGATGCCGAACTCACCGGCCTGGTAGGCGCTACCGCCGAGCGCCTGGAACCTGCCGTTCCAGCCGGTCTTGGGCAGCCACACCACGGTCTTGACGTGGTCTCCCGCCCCTGGGTGGCTGAGCTGGACAGTGACCTCGCAGTACGCCGGTACGCCGGTGACCGGGCCACTCGGGAAGGGCGGGTTGGGCGGGATGACGACCGTGCCGCCGGGCTGGTCGACGCCGGTCAGTGAGTCGATGCGGACACCCTGCGGCGCCTTGATGGAGACAGTGGAGCAGGTGGTGGCGGTACTGGCTGCGGTGGTGGTCGCGGCTGAGCTGCCGGACAGCGGCATCAGCGCGGCCAGCGGGACAACCGCCGCCAAGATGGTGAGGATTCGTTTCATGACCCCAACCACACCAATCGGCGACGGCGGCAACCAGGGATACTTTGTCCTGTGATCCAGCCCACTCTGAACCGGGCACTGCTCGCAGACTTCCTGCGGACCCGCCGGGAGCAACTCCAGCCGGAGGACGTCGGCCTGCCGCGCACCCGCCGCCGCAGGTCCGATGGGCTACGGCGGGAAGAGGTCGCCGAGTTGGCCGGGATCTCCACCGACTACTACAGCCGCATGGAGCAGCAGCGCGGTCCGCGGCCGTCGGAGCAGTTGCTCAACGCGCTGGGAGAGGCTCTGCGGCTGACGGAGGACGAGCGGAACCACCTGTTCCGGATCGCCGGGTATCCCAACCCTCCGCAGTACCTGCACGACCGCCCCGCCGACAACCTCGTGCGGGTGATGCGCCAGCTCGAACACACGCCGGCCCAGATCTGCAGTCACCTCGGCCAGACGCTCGTCCAGAATCGGTTGGCGGTCGCGGTCTTCGGGGATCACTCCCGATTCCGGGGCTTTCGGCGGTACTGGGCGTATCGGTGGTTCCTCGAACCTGACGAGCGCGAGCTCTACGCTGCGCAGGACCATGGGGTGATCGGCCGGGCGATCGTGGCGGAGGTGCTCGCGACGCACGGCGCCGATCCGTCAGCGGCGGAGGCGGGTGCGCTGGTCAACACGTTGGTGGGCAAGAGTTCTGAGTTCGCGGAGGTCTGGGCCGAGCACCCGGTCTTCGCGCAGGACTGGCCGCGGCTGCACCTGAACCATCCGGACGTGGGCGCGCTGGAGCTGAACAGCGACTTCGTCGTCGACGCGGACCGGTCGCAGTTCCTGGCCGTCTTCACCGCCGATCCGGATGGCGCCGACGAGCAGAAACTGCGCGCGCTGGCCAAGCTCAGCGACGACTTTGTCTGGTGAGTCTCAGCTGAACTTCTGGCCGGTGAGGCTCTCGTAGGCGTCGACGTACGCCGACCGCGTCCGCTCGATCACCTCGGCCGACAACGGCGGCGGCGCCTCGCCCGAGTGCCGGTCCCAGCCGGAGTCGAACTGCAGCCAGTCGCGCACGATCTGCTTGTCGTACGACGGCTGCTGCTTGCCCGGAGCCCACTCGGCGGCCGGCCAGAACCGGCTGGAGTCCGGCGTGAGCACCTCGTCGGCGAGCACGATCGTGCCGTCCGCGCGGGTGCCGAACTCGAACTTGGTGTCGGCCAGGATGATTCCGCGCTGCTCGGCGGTCGCATGCGCCTGCGAGTAGATGTCGAGCGTGAGCTTGCGCAACGCCTCGGCCAGCTCGGCGCCGACGGTCGCCACGACCGCGTCGTACGAGACGTTCTCGTCGTGTTCGCCGATGTCGGCCTTGGTGGCGGGGGTGAAGATCGGCTCGTCGAGGCGGGACCCCTCGACCAGTCCGGCGCGCAGCGGGATGCCGCAGACCTCGCCGGTCGCGTTGTAGTCCAGCAGGCCGGAGCCGCTCAGGTAGCCGCGGGCGACGCACTCGACCGGCAGCATCTCCAGCTTCTCGCAGATCACCGCACGGCCCGCGACCTCGGCCGGCACGTCGGTGGAGATGATGTGGTTCGGCACGTCGAGCTGCTCGAACCACCACAGGCTCATCGCGGTCAGCACCTTGCCCTTGTCCGGGATCGGCGTGTCCAGGATCCAGTCGAACGCGCTCATCCGATCGCTGGCGACCATCAGCAGGTGGCCCGATTCCAGCTCGTACAGATCCCGGACCTTGCCGGAGTGGAGATGTTTGGCACCGGGGATCTCGACAGCCTGCGGAGGGGTGATCACACGCGTGATTGTTCCACCCGCTTGCGTTTGGCGAGTAATCCGGCCGCTTTGCCGCCTGCCGCAAGGACGGCGTCACGGAGTGTGCAAGCCAGTTTGCTGTCCAGTTGACCGAGTACTCCGATCTGGCGCGAGCGCTTGACCAGCTTGGTCGTCGCGGGGCGGCGCTCGGCGTCGTACGCGCTCAGGTCGTCGCCTGCGCGGAGTACGCGGGCGAGCGCGCCGGCATCCTCGATCGCTGAGCAAGCGCCGCGCCCCATGTTGGGTGTCATCGCGTGGGCCGCGTCGCCGAGCAGGAGCACGCGGCCGTGGACGAACGGGAGCAGTGGGGTCTGCAGGTCGTAGATGTCGTTGCGCAGCACAGCCGGGGTCGCTGCGAGCAGCGCAGGAATGGGCTCGTGCCAGTCGGCGAACAGCGCCCGCACATCGTCATCCGGACCGCCTGGTTCGCGATTGACCGCCGAGTACCAGTAGATCCGCCCGTCGATCATCTTCGCGAACCCGAATCGTTGCCCACGGCCCCAAGTCTCACCACCACTGTCCTCGACCTCCAGCTCGGCAATCCCCCGGTACGCCGTATAGCCCGAGTACCGAGGCCCCTTGTACCCCGGTGCCAGCAACCCGCGAACAACCGACCGAATCCCATCAGCCCCCACCACCAACTCAGCCCGGTACTCCGCACTACCCGACCCCACCCCTCCCGCCCCCGCTGCGCCTGGCTCCACCCGACCCAGTCCCGCGCCGTCCGCCCCAGCACCGGCCAGCCTGGCGCCGGTTGCCGTGACGGTGACGCCGTCTGCGTCTTGCGTGAGGCCGGTGACGGTTGTGCCGGTGTGGATGGTGACGGCTGGGCCGAGCCGATCGGTGATCAGTTGGTGTAGCTGCGTGCGATGCAGCATCACCGGCAACTCGATCCCGAGCTCCGCCGCCTCGACGATCCACCGCCCGTCCCACCGCCGCATCCCGGCCGCCTCCCCCAGCCGCGCGGCCTTCGCGATCCCCTCCACACCGAGCTCCTCGAGCACCGCCGCGGCCCCCGGCCAGACGGAGATGCCCGCGCCGACCTCCCCCAGCTCCGCCGCCCGCTCCAGCACCGTGACCTGCCAGCCGCACTGCTCCAGCGCGACGGCCGCCGTCACCCCACCGATCCCCGCTCCCACCACGATCGCTGTCCTCATAGTCATCACTCTACATCTGTAGAGTGCGGATGAGTAGAGTAGGCGCGTGACGAAAAAGGTGCCGCTCGGCGAGGACCGCCGAGCCGCCATCGCTGACGCGGCCATCCAACTCGTGGCAACCCGAGGCCTGCGCGGCCTCACCCACCGCGCGGTAGACGAGGAAGCCGGCCTCCCCCCGGGCTCCACCTCGTACTACCTGCGCACCCGCGGCGCCCTACTAACCGCCTGCGTAAACCGCATGCTCGAGCGAGACCTGGCCCGCAGCTCAATGGGGCCACCCCCCACTGACTTGGATCTGGAAGAACTACTGGTCCGCATGGTCGTTGACCTGGCTCGCGACCGCCCCCACGACCTCATCGCTCGCTATGAGCTATCCCTGGAAGCGAGTCGGCAACCAGAGCTGCGCGACGCGATCATCCAGGGCGGCCGACTCCTCCGCGAAGGACTCGCGGATCTACTCGCCGCACTGGCCGTACCACACGCCGACACCGTCGCCTGGCCGGTCGCCGCGATGATGGACGGCCTGCTGTACGACCGCGTCGCAGGCACCGGGACAACCCTGTCGGACGAGGCCTTCGAGAACTCGGTACGGCAGAGCCTGGCGGCCCTACTGACAGGGCTGCGCCACGAGTAGTACGGCGAACTACTGACATCAACTCTAAATTGGGAGTCGCTTCCTTATTTAGCGCCTGAGGCCATCGGTGGTGGAGTCAGTCACCGAGCGTCGGCTGGTACTGGTTGCCGGGTACGTCGATGACCGGCTGAGGCTGCTGCCTTCGTAGGCGCCGGCGCTTGGGGCGGCTGCTCCTGGGGTCAGAGGCGGTCGGTGAAGGTGACGAAGGTGAAGTACGCGCTGCCGACGACCATGCCGAGATGACCGAGCAAGGAGAGGCCGGCGCCGCTGCCCCAGGCGTCGGTCGCCTTCTCCCGCGCGTGTTTGCTCGCGCTCGGCAGCCAGCGGGCCAGCAGCAACAATCCGACCAGGGAGAGCAGGTACCAGCCGGCCAGCGCGCCGATCGCGATCTCCTTGCGCCCGGTGACCATGGCGACGATCCAGGCGATCAGCGTCAGCACGCCGACGGTCGTATGCACTTTGACGAAGGCGGCCGAGAAGCTCGCCACACCGCTGGAGCGCGACGTGCCCTCGGGATCACCGCCCAGCCGGACACGCGTCAGCAGCACGACAACCGCCCCGAGCGCGGTCAGGAACCAGGTGACGTTCGACCATTCCACGCCCGATCATTACCCCGCAATTCACTCGAACGAACGCTTGAGCGTGTCGTCCGTATCCTGAGACACGAACGACACGCTCAAAAGACCACTCGACTAACTGGTCCGGGTCTGCCCCGGCACGGTGCTCTGACCCTGCCCAGGCACAGTCCCCTGCTGACCCCGCCCCGGTACGGTCCCCTGCCCCGGCACCTGTCCTTGCTGCCCCGGGAACTGCCGGAACCCACCGCCGGGCCCGACCTGCGTAGGCGTAGTCCCACTGGACCCACCCCAGGCATGCCCCACAGCCGTCCCACCCAGAAACGCCAGCACCGCCAACACCGACCCAGCTCCCGCCAGCACCAGTCCACTAGGCCGACTACCACCGGCCTTCGCCTGCACCTGCTCCGGCGCAACACCGCCCTGCCCATCCCCCGGCACCCCCGGACCCTGCAGCCCCGGCCCACCCGAACCCGGCCTGCCCGGACCCTGCAGCCCCGGTCCACCCGGACCCTGCACTTCCGGTCCGCGCGGACCCGCTGGGCCAGCTGGCGGCTGGGGGGCTGCGCCGCCGGGGTGGACGGAGCCTGCCACCCAGGAAGGGACCGGGCTGTTGGGGTTGGTTGTTTCTGGCATTTGCTTGCTCCCGTTCAGTTGCTGGTGAGGTCGTAGACGGTGGTGGTGCCTACGGTCTGGGCGGTGTAGTTCTGGGCTACCCACGTACTGATCTCGCTCGAGGTGCCACCGCGCCCGCCGCCGAAACCGCCGCCGGAGCTGCCGACGAAGTAGTGGACCTTGCCCTGGGCAACCAACTGCTGGAACTCGGTCAGCGACGGCGCCGGATCGGTTCCGTTGAAGCCGCCGATCGACATGATCGGGACCTCGGCCGCGATCTGCAGCGGAGCCGCTGCATTCGAGGTGACCGCCGCAGCCGCCCATGTGTATCCGCTGGCACCCTGCTGCAACAGCGAGACCAGTTCACTGGACACTCCACTGATCCCGCCACCACCAAGGAAGCCACCTAGCCCACCGCCACCTCGACCAGGCCCAGTCGGCGCAGCCTGCCCCGTCGCGCCCTGCCCAGGAGCGCCTTGACCAGTGGTGCCCTGGCCGGCCTGGCCGGGCGGCATTCCCATCCGGCCGCCGCCGAAGCCAGCCCGGCCACCAGCGGCACCGGCTGGTCCGGCAGAAGGGAGTGCGCCGGCGTGTGCGGTGCTGATCGTCTGTACCGAGTACGCCGCCGGCCCAGCCAGCGCCGTCAACGCGAGCAGCGTCGCCGCGAACAACCCAGTACGCCGTACCGCCGCCCGATGCAGCGTCAACTCCGGCAGTACCAGCACCAACCCAGCAGCCATCACGCCGATGATCAACACCGTCCACCGCAACCACGGCTGCCATGTCGGCGTCGCGTTCAGCAGCGAGAAGCTCCACCCGGCGGTCAGCAACGCACCACCCGCCAGCGCCGCCCGCGCCAGCCACTCACCACGCCGTCGCCACAACACCATCGCCGCCGCGCCAACCAGCGCACCGATGGCCGGCGCCAGCGCGATCATGTAGTAGCTGTGGATGATCCCCTGCATGAAGCTGAACACCAGCCCGGTCACCACCAGCCAGCCGCCCCACAGAACCGCGAAGGCCCGAGTTCTGTCAGTCCGCGCAGACTTGCCGGCAGCAACAATCAGTACGACCATCGAGAGCAAAGCAGCCGGCAGCAACCAAGAGATCTGACTCGCGAACTCACCACCGAACAACCGCTGCACCCCGGTCGCGCCACCCCATCCAGGGTTGCCGACTCCACCACCGACCGACCCGGTCTCATTACCCGTCAGCCGACCGAGCCCGTTGTAGCCAAGGGTCAACTCCAGAATGCTGTTGGTAGACGACCCACCGATGTACGGCCGCGCCGACGCCGGGATCAACTCCACGATCGCGATCCACCAGCCCGCGCTGACGATCAGTGCACCGAGCGCGACCAGGCTGTGCACCAACCGCTTCCCGAGCGCCGGCTTGCCCGCGATCAGATACGCCAGCCCGAACGCCGGCAGCACCAGAAATGCCTGAAGCATCTTCGTCAGGAACCCGAAGCCGACCAGCGCGCCGGCCAGCGCCATCCACCGCCACGCATACCTCGATGAGTCGATCGCCCGGGTCACCGCCCAAGCGCCCATCACCAGCAGCAGAATCAGCAACGCGTCCGGGTTGTTGAACCGGAACATCAGCACCGCCACCGGCGTCAGCGCCAGCACGGCACCCGCGAGCAACCCGGCATTGGCCGAGAACCAGCGGCGTACCGAGACATAGACGAACCCAACGCTCGCCACACCCATCAGCGCTTGCGGGATGAGCATGCTCCAGACACCGAACCCGAAGATCCGCCCGGACAGTCCCATCACCCACAGCGACGCCGGTGGCTTGTCCACGGTGATGAAGCTGGACGAGTCGAACGCCCCGAAGAACCAGGCCTTCCAGCTCGTCGAGCCCGCCTGCACGGCGGCCGCGTAGAACTCGTTCGCGTAGCCGTTCTTCGAAAGGCCCCACAGGTACGCGATCGCAGTCAGTACCAGCAGCCCGCCGAACAGCGCCTTGTCGCGGCTGATCGAGTACGCCGTGACGCGCGCCTCCGATCGGCCGCGTTCGGAGGCGCGCGACGGCGCCGCTGTCGTCGGTTCGGTCAGGGTGCTCATCAATTGCTCCGGGTGCTGTCGAGAACCGCCGGGGGTTCGAGAGTGGGGAAGGTGGGCGCCTCGTCGTCGAAGACCCAACCCTGGAAGAGGCTGAAGCGGACCACCGTCGCTGCCAGGTTGGCGGCCGTCAGAACGACGATCTCGACGCCGTGCGCCGGTACTGCGACCGCCGTGTGCAACAGCCACAGCGCGGAAGCGGTCAGCGCCCAGCCGATGCCGAACGTGACGAGTCCGCGCAGTTGGTGCTTCGTGCGGTTCTCCACACCCCGTACGCCGAACGTGACGCGGCGGTTGAGGGCGGTGTTGCCGACGGCGGTGATCAGCAGGGCGAGCACGTTCGCCACCTGGGCCGGCATCGCGTGCCGTAAGGCCAAGTACAGAAGGATGTACGCGAGCGTACTGACCACGCTGACCCCGGCGAAGCGCAGTACGCGGGCAGCCAGCGCCGTCCGTGGATCGGCGACCGGTGGGCGACCGAAGGCCTGCCGCACCGGCTCCAACGGGGTCCGGCCGAGGTTCCTGCTCAGCCGGGCAATCCCGCGCAGATCCTCGAGGACGGTCTTGGCGATCGCGACCCGCGAGTCCAGATCGTCGACCCAGTCGACCGGTACTTCGTGGATCCGCAAACCGGCCCGCTCGGCAAGTACCAGCAGCTCTGTGTCGAAGAACCAGCTCGTGTCCTCCACCAGCGGCAGCAGCTCGACGGCGACGTCGCGGCGGATCGCCTTGAACCCGCACTGCGCGTCCGAGAACCGAGTACCTAAAGTTGCCCGTAGCAACAGATTGTACCCGCGCGAGATCGCCTCCCGCTTGGGTCGCCGAACCACCCGCGACCCGCGCGCCAGCCGCGACCCGATCGCCACGTCACTGTGCCCCGCGAGCAGCGGCGCCACCAGCGGAAGCAATGCGTTGAGATTGGTCGAGAGGTCGACGTCCATGTAGGCAAGGACTTCCGCCGTACTGGACGACCACACCTGCTTCAGCGCACGACCGCGACCCGGCTCCTCGATCCGGACGATCCGGACCCCCGGCAGCTCGGTCGCCAGCAGCGCCCCGATCTCCCAGGTTGCGTCGGTACTGCCGTTGTCGGCGATGCAGACCTCGGCCGGAAACGGGAACGCACTGTCCAGGAACGCGCGCAGCCGCCGGATATTGGGACCGAGGTCGTACTCCTCATTGCGAACGGGTACGACGATCTCGACCCGAGGATGACCTGATGTCTGCATGTCACCGATGCTGTCCGGTGAACCTTAGCCACTCCCTGCGCCCTGCTGGGAGTTCCCTGGCAGAGTCAGCCGCGAGCGGTACGACGCAGCCAGAGCAGCCCGAGGATGGGCAGGACCAGCGGGACGTAGCCGTAGCCCTGGCCGAAATGGGACCAGACGGTGGCGTCGGGGAAGTCCTCGGGAGTGGTGTAGCTGAAGGCGCCGATGCCGACGACTCCGATCAGCTCGATCACGATCGCCACCGTGGCGACCTTGCGGGAGACGATGGTTGCCTTGGCCAACGCGAAGGTGGCGGCGCAGTAGATGACGGCGGCAACGGCTGAGAGCACGTAGGCGACCGGGGCGTCGGAGAACTGGGTGGCGATCTGTACGACGGCCCGCCCCGTCGCCGACAACGCGAAGAGACCGTAGACGGCGATCAGGATGCGGCCCGGACCGTGCCGGGTCGCCGATGCGTCCGCCACGTCAGACCGCCCACAGATCATGCAGCCGCAACTCGAGCACCGGGATCACGATGCATGCGATCGCCAACGCGCCCGCACCCCAGCGACTACTCTCGGCCAGCGCCCACAGCGCGCCGATCGGGAGAATCAGCAGCGAGCCGATCAGATAACCGACGAAGAACGGCACGGACACATCGCGATCCGTGCCGACGAGCTGGACGATCCCCACCACCAACTGGCCCAGCAGCAAGACCTCGACCACGCCGGTCAGGCCGAGCAACGGCCAGTTGATCCGGCGATCCAGCCCGGCCACCGACAGCGCGAAGATCGTCGCGGCAAAGGACAGGGCCACCAGGACCCAGGTGAGCGGTTCGTACACGGACTAGAGGATGTCACCCGGCGTATAGGCGGCGGCTTCGGGGTAGCGCTTGGCCAGTGCGTCGATGGTGGCGACGACCGAGTTGACCTGGGCGACAGCCGCTCCGGTGAAGGACAGCGGCTCGCCGACGATGCCGACGATCTGCTCCTCGGTCAGCCCGAGCCGGCCGTCCGCACCGAGCCGGTGGAACAGGTCGTTCGCCGGAGTCCCCTTGCGCAGGTCGAGCGCCATCGCGACGGCGTGCTCCTTGATCACCTCGTGCGCGGTCTCCCGGCCGACCCCGTTCTTGACGGCGGCCATCAGCACCTTCGTGGTGGTGAGGAAGGGCAGGTACCGCTCCAGCTCACGGGCCACGACCGCCGGGTACACCCCGAATTCGTCCAGCACCGTCAGGAACGTCTCGAACAACCCGTCCAGCGCGAAGAACGCGTCGGGCAGGGCGACCCGGCGTACGACGGAGCAGAAGACGTCGCCCTCGTTCCACTGGTTGCCGGCCAGCTCGCCGGTCATCGACGCGTACCCGCGCAGGATGACGGCCAGCCCGTTGACCCGCTCACACGACCGCGTGTTCATCTTGTGCGGCATGGCAGACGACCCGACCTGGCCCTCCTTGAAGCCCTCGGTGACGAGCTCGTGCCCGGCCATCAGCCGGATCGTCGTCGCCAGGCTGGACGGCCCCGCGGCGAGCTGGACGAGCGCCGAGACGACGTCGTAGTCGAGCGATCGCGGGTAGACCTGGCCAACGCTGGTCAGCACCCGGCGGAAGCCCAGGTGCTGGGCGACCTCCGACTCCAGTCCGGCGAGCAGCTTCTCCTGGCCGTTGAACAGGTCGAGCATGTCCTGCGAAGTACCTACCGGGCCCTTGATGCCGCGCAGCGGGTACCGATCGATCAGGTCCTCGAGCCGGGCGATCGCGACCAGCAGCTCGTCGGCCGCCGAGGCGAACCGCTTGCCGAGCGTCGTCGCCTGGGCCGCGACGTTGTGCGAGCGGCCGGTCATCACCAGCGCCGCGTGGTCGGCCGCCTTCTGGCCGAGCTGTACGACGGTCGCCACCGCGCGATCGCGGACCAGCTCGAGGCCGGCCCGGATCTGCAGTTGCTCGACGTTCTCGGTCAGGTCCCGGCTCGTCATGCCCTTGTGCACGTGCTCGTGCCCGGCGAGCGCGTTGAACTCCTCGATCCGCGCCTTCACGTCGTGCCGGGTGACCCGCTCCCGCGCCGCGATCGACTCCAGGTCGACCTGGTCGATCACCCTGCGGTAGTCCTCGATCACCCCGTCCGGCACGTCGACGCCGAACTCCTTCTGCGCCCCGAGCACGGCCAGCCACAGCTGCCGCTCCAGGACGATCTTGTGCTCCGGTGACCACAGCTCCGCCATCGACGGGCTGGCGTAACGCGCAGCAAGAACGTTCGGGATCCGGGGCTTACCAGTAGTCGGCACGTACCCCATTCTCTCCCAGACCGCCCCGTACGCCGATTCCGCCGTCCACAGCTCAGCGCCAGAGCCAGCGGAAGTGCTCGTCGAGGGGCTCGCGTGGGGTGGGGCCGGCGGGGGGCGGTGGAACGGCCGGGTGGGAATCGCTCGGGGCGACCTCTTCCACGGCCAGCATTGTCGGCATACCCAGTACATGTCCTGGGAGGCCCGAAAAGTTGTCTCTGGTAAAAACTTTCTTTAGCTGGCTTCTCTCCGGAGATCAGTAACGGCGACCGCGAGCTTGCCGCTGACCATGCCGTCGGCGAGATCGACGAGAGCCTGCTGCACTCCCTCCAGCGGCACCACGCTGTCGATGCTCGGCAGCACCTTGCCCGCTTCGACCAGCTCCGCGAGAACCTCGAGATCCGCCGCGTTCTCTTTCGCCAGCAGGCCGGTCAGCCGTTGCCGGACGAACAGGGACAGGAGTTGCGCCCGGAGCTGCCGATCGGTCCCGCCCGAGATGGGATCACCGCCCTCGCCGCCCGCGATGACAACCGTCCCGGTCCTGGCGAGTGCCCGGCGCAGCCGCTTCAGCGACGGGGTGCCCGCCAGGTCGATGATCAGGTCGTAGTGGTGGGCGCCGTCCGCGAAGTCCTCCTGGGTGTAGTCGAGGACATGATCGGCCCCGAGCTTCCGCACCAGCGCGAGTTTCGGAGTACTGGCTGTGCCGGTGACCTCGGCGCCGAAGGCCTTGGCGAGCTGGACCGCATACGAGCCGACGCCACCGGATGCGCCCGTGATCAGCACCTTCTGGCCGGCTTGGACCTTGCCCGCACGGAGTGCTTGCAGCGCAGTACTAGCGGAGATCCCGAGCACCGCGGCTTCGGTGAAGCTCAGCGCGGCCGGCTTGACGGCCAACTTGTCGATGCGCGCGACGGCGTACTGGGCGAAGCTTCCCTCGCCGATGCCGAACACTTCGTCGCCCTCGGCGAACTTGGTCACCCCTTCGCCGAGGGCGACGACGCGACCTGCGAGCTCCCGCCCGAGTACGGGGTTCCTCGGCCGGCGCACGCCGAAGACGAGGCGGAGAAGGTACGGCTTGCCGGTCATCAAGTGCCAGGCGCCCCGGTCGAGCCCCGCGGCCTCGACCTGCACCAGCACCTCCCCCGCCTTCGGCACGGGCCGAGGGACCTCGGCAACCCGGAGGACCTCGGCCGTGCCGTAGCTGTCCCGTACGACTGCGCGCATCTTCGCCATCTTCTTCCCCACCCTTGGTTTCGTACTAAGTACGGCGAGCGTAGCGTACTTAGTACGAAACTGCTATCGTCCAGTCGATGCCACGTTCACAAGGGACCGCGGAGCGCCCTCAACTCAGCCGCGAGCGGGTACTGCGAGCAGCCGTGGCAGTCGCCGACGGCGGCGGACTGGGCGGGCTGACGATCCGGTCGCTGGCGACGCAGCTCGATGTGAAGCCGATGTCGGTCTACTACTACGTCGCGAACAAGAACGAGATCCTCGACGGGATCGTCGACCTGGTCTTCAGCGAGATCGACCTGCCGACGCCCGGTGGTGACTGGCGGGCGGAGATCAGCAAGCGGGCGCACTCGGCCCGGGCGGTGTTGCGGCGGCATCCGTGGGCGATCGCGTTGATGGAGTCGCGGACCAGCCCGGGTCCGGCGACATTGCGGCATCACGACGCGAACGTGGGGACGTTGCGCGCGGCCGGGTTCTCGGTGGCGATGACGGCGCACGCCTATGCCTTGCTCGACGCGTTCGTGTACGGCTTCGCGGTACAGGAGGCGTCGTTGCCGTTCGAGGGCTCCGAGGGCGCTGCCGAGGTGGCCGGGGCGATGATGGAGCAGTTCAGCTCAGGGCAGTATCCGCACCTGACCGAGCTGGCGGTGGATCACGTCCTCCAGCCCGGCTACACCTTCGGCGACGAGTTCGGCTTCGGTCTCGACCTGATCCTCGACGGACTCGCCCGGTACTTGACTAGCTGACCGGCTCGAGCTGGATCTCGCCGCGGGCCGCCTTGAGGGCGATGTCGGTACGGTGCTGCGAACCCTTGATCAGGATCTGGCCGACGCCCGCGTAAGCGCGCTGGCGGGCCTCGTCGAGATCCTTGCCGGTAGCGCTGACCGCGAGGACCCGGCCGCCGGCGGTGACCACCTCGCCGTTCTCGATCGTCGTACCGGCGTGGAAGACACGGACGCCACCGGCCTCGGCCTGGTCGATGCCGCTGATCACGTCACCGCTGCGGGGCTTGGCCGGATACTTCTTGGCCGCGACGACGACCGCCACCGAGGCACCCGACTTCCAGCGCAGCGACTCGACGTCGGCCAGCTTGCCGGTCGCAGCGGCGTACAGGAGTCCGCCGAGCGGGGTCTGCAGCAACGGGAGCAGGGCCTGCGTCTCCGGGTCGCCGAAGCGGGCGTTGAACTCGATCACCCGGACGCCACGAGACGTCAGCGCGAGTCCGGCGTACAGGAGTCCGCTGAACGGGGTGCCGCGACGACGGAGCTCGTCGATCGTCGGCTGGAGCACCTTGTCGGTGATCTCCTCGACCAGGCCCTCCGGTGCCCAGGGCAACGGGGTGTACGCGCCCATGCCGCCGGTGTTGGGGCCTTCGTCGTTGTCCGCAAGGCGTTTGAAGTCCTGGGCCGGCTGCATCGGCAGTACGGTGACGCCGTCGGTGATCGCGAACAGCGAGACCTCGGGTCCGTCGAGGAACTCCTCGATCAGCACCTGGTCGCAACCGGCCGCGTGCTCGAGCGCCTCGGCGCGGTCGGACGTGACCACGACACCCTTGCCGGCGGCAAGCGCGTCGTCCTTGACCACGTACGGGGGGCCGAAGGCATCGATCGCCTCGGCGGCCTGCTCCGGCGTCGTACAGACGTAGGCCCGGCCGGTCGGCACGCTCGCCGCGGCCATCACGTCCTTGGCGAAAGCCTTCGATCCCTCGATCTGGGCCGCGTCCTTCGACGGTCCGAAGACGGCGATCCCGGCCGCGCGCAGCGGATCGGCCAGCCCGGCGACCAGCGGCGCCTCAGGCCCGACGACGACCAGGTCGGAACCCAGCTCGGTGGCCAGCGCGACGACCGCATCGTGGTCCGAGATGTCCACCGGACGGCAGACGATCGTTTGCCCGTCGTACGCCGGCTGCAAGGCGTCGATGCCAGGGTTACCCGGGGCCGCGACCACCTGCTCGACCTCGGGATCCCGGCTCAGCGCCCAGACGAGTGCATGTTCACGGCCGCCAGAGCCGATTACTAGAACCTTCACGAGCCACGAGCCTAGTGCACTTACGCGTGTGCTTGTTTTGCGCGGCCTGGGCGAGTGCAAGACTGCGCGTGACTGGAGGTATTCGCTTGACTACGAAATCCATGATGGCCCGCCCCGGCCGCCGGCCGACACCGGCTTCGCTGGCGTCCTGGCTGCTGCTGTTGCCGTGTGTGGTGATCTTCGCCCTGTTCATCGTCTGGCCGCTCGGCAAGTCCGTCTCGCTGTCGCTGCACGGGTCCGACCTGTTCGGCCGGCCGGACGCCTACGTCGGGCTGCAGCACTACCGGGACATGCTCGGCAGCTCCGAGTTCCGCCACATCCTGTGGGTCACCTTCGCGTTCGTGCTGCTGACGGTGATACCCGGCGTACTGGGTGGGCTCGCGATCGTGCTGCTGCTCGAACAGCACATCAAGGGGATCCGGATCTTCCGGACCGCCTTCGCGCTGCCGTTCGCGTTCTCGGTGGCCAGCGCGTCGGTGATCTTCGCGACCATCTACAACCCGGCGATCGGGCTGGCCAACGGCATCCTCGGCAAGTTCGGGGTCGACCGGATCGGCTGGCTGACCGACCCGTCGTGGGCGCTGGTCAGCGTCGCGATCACGACCGTGTGGATGAGCATCGGCTACAACGTGCTCGTACTGTCGGCGGGGATCGGCGCGATTCCCACCGAGATCAACGAGGCGGCCACGCTGGACGGCGCCGGCGGCTGGCGGGCGGCCCGGTTCATCACTGTGCCGATGCTCGGCCCGCAGCTGTTCTTCCTGGTGGTGATCTCGACGATCCAGTCGCTGCAGGGGTTCGGGCAGATCAAGATCCTCACTCCTGAGGGCGGCCCCGAGCAGTCGACCAAGACGCTCGTCTACTCGATCTACCACACCGCTTTCGCCAACAACGCCAGCGATTTCGGCGCCGCGTCGGCGCAGGCGATCGTGCTCTTGGTGATCCTGCTGGCGTGCACCGCGATCCAGTTCGGCGTACTCGAGAGGCGGGTGCACTACAAGTGAGGCAACTGACCGTCGGCCGGGTGATCACCTACGCCGTCCTGATCGTGGCCGCGCTCGCGGTGATCTTCCCGGTGTACTACGTGATCGCCGGCTCGATCATGTCGCCCGGCCAGATCTCGTCGTACCCGCCGGACCTGTTCCCGCACGGGCTGTTCACCGGCAACTACAAGGGCGCCGGCTCGTCCGGTACGCCGATCGGCCGGCAGTACCTGAACTCGATCCTGCAGACCTCGATCATCACGGTGGCCCAGCTCGTCACCAGCGTGCTCGCGGCGTACGCGTTCGTCTTCATGAAGATGTGGGGCCGGACCGTCCTGTTCGGGCTGTTCCTCGGCACCCTGATGGTGCCGTGGGAGTCGATCGTGCTGCCGAACTACCTGACCATCACCGGCTGGTCGATCGGCGGCGAGCGGCTTACCGCGTCGTACGCCGGAACGATGCTGGCCCTGGTACTGCCGTTCCTGGCGAACGCGTTCGGGGTGTTCCTGCTGCGGCAGTCGTTCCTGCAGTTCCCGACCGAACTGCGCGACGCGGCCACCATCGACGGCTGCGGGCACTGGCGGTTCATGCGCCGGATCCTGATCCCGCTGAACAAACCGGCGCTGATGGCGGTCGGGCTGTACGTCTTCCTGGCCGCCTGGAACCAGTTCTTCTGGCCGCTGCTGATCGGCGACTCGGCCTCACGGCGCACGTTGCAGATCGGCATCAGTCAACTCAACGACGCCGAGGCGGCCGATCCCGGGCTGATCCTGGCCGGAGTCACCCTGTCCATCCTTCCCACCCTGGCCATCGTGATCTTCGGCCAGCGCTTCATCGTCCGCGGCCTGACCGCGGGCGCGATCCGATGACAAGAAAGGCAAGTGCGATGCGATCTGTCCGACAACGGCGTACGGCGGCCGCTTTCTCCCTGCTCGCGGTGCTCGCCCTGGTGGCGACCGGTTGCGGCGGCAGCTCCTCCGACTCCGGCTCCTCCAGCGGTGCCCAGGAGGCTCCCGGCGCGGACGCGCTGGACAAGGCGTCCGGCGTCACCAAGGTGACGTTCTGGCACGGCATGAAGGGCGCCAACGGCGAGGCCGTCGACAAGCTGGTGAAGGCCTTCAACGCGGCCAACGCCGGCAAGATCGAGGTCACCGCGGTGTACCAGGGCGACTACGACGACACGATCACGAAGTACAAGACGTCCGTCCAGCAGGGCAGCACGCCGTCGGTGGTGCAGATCTACGACATCGGCTCGCGGTTCATGATCGACTCCAAGCAGACCGTGCCGACGCAGAGCTTCGCCGACAAGGACGGCTACTCGCTCAGCTCGATCGAGCCGAACATCGCGAACTACTACTCGATCGACGGCAAGCTCAACTCGATGCCGTTCAACACCTCGATGCCGTTGCTGTACATCAACAAGGAAGCCTTCGTGAAGGCCGGCCTCGACCCGCTGAAGCCGCCGACCAACCTCGACGAGATCATGGAAGCGGCCAAGAAGCTCACCGTCAAGCAGGGTGGCAAGACGGTCCAGTACGGCTTCAACGCAGCGATCTACGGCTGGTTCCTTGAGCAGCTGATCGCGCAGTCGGGCACGCAGTACTGCGACAATGACAACGGCCGCAAGGACCTGGCGACGCAGGTGAACTTCGCCGACGCCGAAGGCGTGAAGGTCGCGACCTGGTACCAGCAGATGGTCAAGCAAGGCCTGATGCCGAACACGGGCAAGAAGACCGACGACGCCCAGGCCGTCTTCAAGTCCGGTACGTCCGCGATGCACCTGGAGTCGACCGGCTCACTGCGCGGCTACCTGGACGCGGCCAAGGGCAAGTTCACCGTCCTGACGGCGCCCTTCCCGAAGCTGTCGGCCGACAGCACCGGCGGCCCGATCATCGGCGGCGCGTCGTTGTGGGTCGACGGTGTCGGCCACTCGGACGCGGAGAAGCGCGCATCCTGGGAGTTCGTGAAGTTCGCGTCGTCCCCGGAGCAGCAGGCCGCCTGGCACACCGGCACCGGCTACTTCCCGATCAACTCCAAGGCCCTCGACCTTCCGGCCGACAAGGCCTGGGTGGCGCAGTACCCGCAGTTCACCACCGCCATCACCCAACTCCACAACACCAAGCCCTCGAACGCCTCGTCGGGCTGCATCCTCGGCGTAATGCCCCAAGCCCGCAAAGCCGCCGAAGACGGCCTCGAAAAGTCAGTACTAGGCACCGACCCCGCCAAGGCGATGAAGGACGCCGCCGACTCCATCAAGCCCCAAATCGACCAGTACAACAAGACGGTCAAGAAGTAGTTGTAGTCGAGCGGCCGGGTCCCCCGGCCGCTCGAGTACTCCCCACGCGCCCTCCACTTCCGCTCCTCCGTCGCTCCAATTCCGGGACGCTCCCGCCCACCCCGTCTTTGAGTGCACGCTGACGCGCGAGATGCGCTGACGCGCGAGATGCGCTGCGCGCGTACCGATGGGCGACCGTCTGGCGTCGCCGGGAAATTAGCTGGCTCCGCCCTGTCGCGTCCAGCGGTCTCAGGACCTCAGCCTCCTGCCAAGGCGGTCGGGCAGGAGGCTGAGGATTCCGCCCGATCGAGGCGAGGTTGCTGGGACATGGTCGGATCGCCAGGCCATCAATCGCCTGGTCGGTGAGGTCTGGCTTGGCGTGTCCGGGTGGCTGGTGGGGTGTTTGATGGGCTGGCGCTCCAGACGGCGCCGGTGGTCGCGACGCGATCCACAACCTTCTGGTTGGGTCCGATCAGTAGTGCCAGTAGTACCTGGCTTCGGCGTTCCAAGGGACGGGGACTGTGGTGTGGTTGGTGAAGGCTGGACCTTTGCCTCGGGCTAGTTCCAGGGTGCGGGAGAGCTGTAGGGAGTAGGCGTGGTGGTTGTCGTCCCACCATTGTTCGAACTGGGTGATGCAGGTCTGGCCGGTGAAGTAGGCGTTGGAGCAGGGGTGTGGGGGGAGCCACTTTTGGAGGTGGCGGAAGTTGACTGTGGTGGAGTTGTTGGGGGGTTTGATGGTGCCGACGGCGTCGAGGCAGTAGCCGGTGGTGGGGATGGTCCATCGGACGTAGTGCTGGCGGCCGCCGGCGGATGGCAGCGGTTGCATGCCGGTGCAGGTGGCGGGGCCGATTTTCTCGGTGGTTACTCGTTGGATCTGGGTGAGGGGGCGGCCGGCGCCGTCGTTGTAGCCGTCTAGGAGGAGCCAGTCGCCGGAGCGGATGAAGTGTTCGGCGGACTTGGGCGGCCACGCCTTGGGGTCGCCCCAGGAGATGTCCGAGGTGGTCGCGCTCAAGGGGGTCCAGGCCCATTGGCCCGCGGCAGTGCCGCCTGCCCAGTACTGGCCGGCGGACTTTTCGAACATGAGTGAGTACTGGCCGTAGTTCTCCCCAGCCAGTGGCGCCGCGTCTGAAGGGCGTGCCACGGAGACACCTGTTGCCGCGGCAACAATCGCCGCCGCGCCGAGCAGGACCACGAGTTTCTTCCGCATGGGTCTGGACGCTAGCCCTGGAAGGGTGCAGGGGGTTTAGTGTGCAGCCAACGAGACCGACCTGAGGAGTTGTCATGCCGGACCCCGTCACCCACACCCTCGCCGTACCGGGCGCGATTCTCACGTACGACGTCCGCGGCGACCTCACCGATCGCGAACAGCCGGTACTGCTGATGATCGGCTGTCCGATGGGCGCTAGCGGCTTCCCGACCCTGACGTCGTACTTCACCGACCGGACCGTGGTGACGTACGACCCGCGCGGCGTCGAGCGCAGCGCCCGCACCGACGGCAGTGGCGAGCTCTCCCCCGACGACCACGCCGCAGACCTGGCAGCGCTGATCGAGGCCCTCGACGCCGGACCGGTCGACCTGTTCGCGAGCAGTGGCGGAGCGGTCAACGCATTGGGCCTGCTGGCTCAACGGCCCGAACTGATCAACACCCTGGTCGCGCACGAGCCACCCCTGGCGGCGATCCTCACCGACAGCGAAGCAGCGCTCAAGGCCACCGAGGACATCTACCAGACCTACCAGCGCGACGGCATGGGGCCGGCGATGGCGAAGTTCATCGCGATCGTCGGCTACGAGGGCGAGATCCCGGCCGACTACACCGAGCAGCCCGCGCCCGACCCTGCGATGTTCGGGTTGCCGGCCGAGGACGACGGCTCCCGCGACGACGCGTTGATCGGACAGAACCTGCGCGGCTGTACGTCGTACCAGCCGAACTTCGACGCCCTCGGCAAGGCCGCGGGCAAGCTAGTCGTCGGCATCGGCGAGGAGTCGGCCAACCAGCTCGCCGCCCGCGGCGGGAAGGCGGTTGCCGAGCGGCTTGACCTGACCCCGCTGGTGTTCCCGAGCAACCACGGCGGCTTCCTCGGCGACGAGTACGGGATGCCCGGCCAGCCGGCCGAGTTCGCGGCGCGCCTGCACGAAGTACTGGCCCGCTGATCGATCCCTGCCGGCCCATCTGGTTAGCTGGAGACATGACTGACAAGCCTGAGATCGACTTTCCGGATGGCCCGCCGCCGGCGGATCTGGAGATCACCGACATCACCGAGGGCGACGGCGACGAGGCCAAGGCCGGTTCCCGCGTCAACGTGCACTACGTAGGGGTCGCCCACTCGACCGGCGAGGAGTTCGACGCCTCGTACAACCGGGGCGCGCCGCTGGCCTTCCAGCTCGGCGTCGGCCAGGTCATCCAGGGCTGGGACACCGGCGTCCAGGGCATGAAGGTGGGCGGCCGGCGCAAGCTCGTCATCCCGCCGCACCTGGGGTACGGCGACCGCGGCGCGGGCAGCGCGATCAAGCCCGGCGAGACGCTGATCTTCGTGGTCGACCTGATCAGCGTGAGCTGATTCGTTCTCCGCAGTAACCTTCTGGCCCCCGGTTGCGTCACAATGACGCGATCGGGGGCCTTTTCAGGTAGTACTACGCATCCGCGCGGCCGCCCCCAGCGGGTTGACTGGAGGCATGACGACGATGGTTGCCACCACCGCTCCGGTACGGACCAAGGCCGACTGGACGAAGTACGCCGCCCTGCTGGCCAAGGTCGCGCTGTTCGCCTTGTTGCTGACAGCAATCATCTGGCCGGATCTCAGCGGCATCAAGGGCAAAGCCTCCGGCGCGCGGCTGGTCGTCTATCCGCTCGGCGCGCTGGTACTTCCGCTGTGGTGGTTCGCGTACGGCCGGTCGAAAAGCAAGCTGCACAAGGCGTTCCCGTGGCATGCCGACCTGCTGATCACGCTGCCCTGGCTGGTCGACCTGCTTGGTAACCGGCTCAACCTGTTCGACACCATCAACTGGTGGGACGACGCGATGCACTTCATCCTGTGGGGACTGCTCACGGCCGGCGCGCTGACCGCCTTCGCCCCGCGCGAGCTCACCCGTGGCCTGACCACCTTCGTTGCCCTCGGCTTCGGCGCCACCGCCGCGGTGATCTGGGAGCTCGGCGAGTACGTCGCCTTCGTCCGCCACTCCCCCGAACTGCAAACCGCCTACACCGACACCCTCGGCGACCTGACCCTCGGCACCCTGGGCGCCCTCCTGGCCGGCCTGATCATCTACCAGGTACGCCGCAAGACCGCCTAGCGGTCGGTTGGGCGGCAGATGCCGCTTGCCGCGGCGGAGGCGGCGAGCGCCTTCGCGGCCGGGTTGTCCGCGGTCGCGAGGGAGCCGCCCGCTGCAGGTTGGCCGCCGGCCGACGGGTGGTCGGTGGCAGCGGGCTGGTCGGTGGTGGCGGGGTGGTCGGTGGCCGCGGGCTGGTCGGTGCGGGTGGTGTGGCGGCCGATGGGGACGACCATCGGGGTGCCGGCGACCGGGTCGGGGATTACCTTGACCGCCAGGCCGAAGACGTCCTGGACGACCGCCTCGGTGATCACCTCACTCGGGTTGCCTTCGGCAACAATTGCGCCGTCCTTCATCGCGATCAAGTGGTCGCCGAACCGGCAGGCCTGGTTGAGATCGTGCAGGACGAGCACGATGGTCCGCTGATCGCGCTTGTTCAGGTCGACCAGCAGATCCAGTACTTCGAACTGATGTGTCAGGTCCAGGAACGTCGTCGGCTCATCGAGCAGCAGGATGTCCGTCTCCTGCGCGAGCGCCATCGCGATCCAGACCCGCTGCCGCTGCCCACCCGACAGCTCGTCGATCGGGCGGTCGGCGATCTCGAGCACATCGGTCGACGTCATCGCGTCGGCGATCGCCTCGTCGTCGCCCTTGGTCCACTGCCGGATCCAGCCCTGTCGCGGGTACCGCCCGCGGCCGACCAGATCGGCGACGGTGATCCCCTCCGGCGCGGTCGGTGACTGCGGCAACAACCCGAGCTTCAGCGCGACGGCCCGGGTCGGGATCGACTGGATGCTCTTGCCGTCCAGCAGGACGGTGCCACGGCTCGGCTTGAGCAGCCGGGCCAGCGTCTTCAGCAGCGTCGACTTGCCACACGCGTTCGCGCCGACGATCACGCTGATCTTGCCGGTCGGGATCCGCACCGACAGGTCGTGGATGATCTCGCGCTGGTCGTAGCCGACGGCGAGGTGCTCGGCCGAGAGGCTGTGTTCCACGTGCGTCTCCATGTCAGCCACCACTTCCGATCCGGTTCGTCCGGGCCAAGAGGAACATCAGGTACGGCGCGCCGATCACCCCGGTGATGACACCGACCGGCAACTGGGTATGGCCCAGCGCGTGCTGTGCGACCAGGTCCGACAACGCGATCACCAGTGCCCCGATCAGCGCCGATGCCACCAGCGCCGGCCCCGGCGAGCGGGTCAGCCAGCGAGCGATCGGCGGCGCGACGAAGGCGACGAATCCGATCGGTCCGGCTGCCGCCGTCGCGACCGCGGCCAGCAGGACGGCGACCACGATCAGTCCCAGCCGGGCGCTCTCGACCCGCAGCCCCAGCCCGTACGCCGTCTCGTCGCCGAGCTGCAGGATGCGCAACTGGTGCACCAGGATCATCGTCACCGGCGCGGCCAGTACCAGCATGATCGCCATCGTGCGGACGTGCGACCAGTCCCGCCCGTTCAGGCTGCCGGTCAGCCAGATGAACGCCTGCTGGGCGATCTCGACCCGGGCTTTGGTCAGCAGGTACGACGTGACGCTGGTGGCGATCGCGCCGATCCCGATCCCGACCAGGATCAGCCGGTAGCTCGACACCCCGCGCCGCCAGGCGAGCAGGTACATGGTGAGCGCGGTGACCAGCGCCCCGAAGATCGCGAAGCCGGCCACTGCCCAGCCGGTCAGGCTGAGGGTGACGATCGCGAAGACCGCGAAGGCGCTCGCGCCGTACGTGACGCCGATGATGTCCGGGCTCGCCAGCGGGTTGCGGGCGATGCTCTGGAAGATCGCGCCGGAGATGCCGAGCGCCGCGCCGACCAGGATCGCGGTCAGCGCGCGCGGCAGCCGGAGCTGGTTGACGATGAACTCGGTCGCCTTGTCGCCGCCTCCGAAGAGCGTCTTGACGACGTCGACGACGGGGATCCTGTAGTCACCGAGCGACAGCGAGACGCAGAAGATGACGAAGACGATGACGGCGAGCACGACGACCACGGCCAGGTTGCGGGCCTGCCGGAGGGCGCGGGCCCGGGCGATGATCTGGGCGGGCGAGTGCTCCACGGTGATACCGGCCATCAGAGGTCGGCCAGCTTCCGGCGGCGTACCAGCGCGATGAAGAACGGTGCGCCGATCACCGCGGTGACGATGCCGACCTGGAGCTCGCCGGGCTGGGCGACGACCCGGCCGATCACGTCCGAGCCGAGCAGCAGGATCGGGGCGAGCAGCATCGAGTACGGCAGGATCCAGCGGTAGTCCGGGCCGGTCACCAGGCGGGCGATGTGCGGGATGGTCAGGCCGATGAAACCGATCGGTCCCGCGGCCGCCGTCGCCGCGCCACAGAGCAGTACGACGGTGATCGCGGTGAAGATCCGGGCCAGACCGACCCGCTGGCCGAGTGAGCGGGCCACGTCGTCGCCGAGGGAGAGGGCGTTGAGGACCCGGCCGGAGACCAGCGCGAGGACGATACCGATCAGGATGAAGGGCGCGACCTGGCCGGCGATGTCCGAACCGCGACCGGCCAGCGAACCGACCGCCCAGAACCGGAACTGGTCGAAGGTGTCGACGTCGCCGATCAGCAGCGCGGTGGTGAGCGAGCCCAGCATCGCGGTCAGCGCTGCGCCGGCCAGGGCGAGCTTGACCGGGGTGGCCCCTTCTCGTCCGAGGGAGCCGAGCAGATAGACCGCGACGGAGGCGGCGGCCGCACCGGCGAAGGCGAGCCAGACGTACGCCGTCAGCGAGGTCAGCCCGAACCAATAGATGCCCGCGACAACAAAAAGGGCGGCGCCGCCGTTGACGCCGAGGATGCCCGGGTCGGCGAGCGGGTTCCGGGTCACGCCCTGCATCAGGGCACCGGACAGGCCGAGCGCCGCGCCGACCATGAGGCCGATCGCCGTCCTGGGCATCCGCAGCGACCGGATGATCACGTGATCGGTGTTGCCGGCGTCGTAGTGGCGCAGCGCGTCGATCACGGTCGACAGCGGGATCTGCTTCGAGCCGACCGCGATGCTGAGCAGGGTGACCAGGACCAACAGTGCGACGCAGATGACCAGCCCGACGATCAGCGTCGTACGCCGGGCGCGCGGCCGCCGCTGACCGCCTGCCGCACCGCTCGCCGCACGGCCGACGGAGACCGTGTCGGTGGCGACCGTGTCATTTGCTGCAGGCGGGGGCATTGGACTTTGGGATCCTCTTAGGTAAGGCTAACCTCTAGTTGCTTCACTCTAACCCGGCTCGCTCCTGGGTCGCACCTGAACTCCTACTTTGTCACTACTTTCCCCTGACGGAGACACTGGCATGACGACAGTGCTCGAGCGCCCGATCGACTTCCAGGCGGTGCTGGCCACCGTGGCGGCGGTCGACGACCTCAGCCCGCACCTGCGCCGGGTGACCTTCGTGGCCCCGCGGATCGCGGACGTGATCACGGCCGGCCCCGACCAGCGCATCAAGGTGCTGCTCTCCCCGCCCGATGGCGGCGAACTGCGGCTGCCCGCCGGCGACGACTGGTACGCCGAGTGGTGCGCGCAGCCCGCCGACGAGCGCTTCATCATGCGGACGTACACCGTGCGGGCGCTCCGTCCCGAGGTGCGCGAGCTCGACATCGAGTTCGTGCTGCATGGCGTGAACGGCCCGGCGTCGGCCTGGGTCAGCTCAGTCTCCGTCGGAGCCGAGATCGGCTTGATCCTGCCCTTCTCCGTTGACACCACGAGCATCAAGGGCCTGCTGATGTCCGGCGTCGACTACGTGCCTCCGGCAACAAGCGTGAGCCGGGTGCTCGTCGCCGACGAAACCGCATTGCCTGCCCTAGCGGGCATCCTGGAGCAGCTGCCGACCGACGTACGGGCGACTGTCTTCGTCGAGGTCCCCGACATCCGCGACATCCGTGCCCTCCCGAGCCCCGGCCGCGTCGACATCACCTGGCTCCCGCACACCGGCGGCCCCACCGACGGACCGAAGTCGTTGCCCGAGGCCCTCAAGTCCGCCACCCTCCCCTTCGACCTCGACTACGCCTGGGTGGCCGGCGAATCCAGCATGATCAAACAAGTCCGCCGCCACCTGGTCAACACGGTCAGCCTCCCCAAACCCGCCATCTCCTTCCAGGGCTACTGGAAACGCGGCGAACCCCAGATCTGACAGCCCCACGCAGCAGCTGACTCAGGCTGCCGACTTGCCCAAGCCACCCACTCCTGCGTCGGGGCTCGGGGCTGCGCTGGCCGGGTCAGCGCTCCAAGACGCGATGGCGCCACCAGCCGTCGGCGTACGGGCCGTAGCCGCGTTGCCTGAACGGATCCGGCACTGTCCGACGGAGGAAATCGTCGTCGAGCGGCGAGAGGATCCGCTTCAACTCATCCCTTGCGGGTGGCGGCAATGCCAGCAGCGCCGCTTGCAGGTCGTCGCGCGCTTCCAGCGGATCACAGAACGGGCAGTCGATCGCATCCGCGTGAAGCCACCGACCCGGCTGGCGCAAGAAGCTGCGGTAGGCGCGTAGAGCGTCGGCGACGCCCCCGGCCCACAGGCGGCGCTGCTCGAAGCGAGCGATAGCCACGTTCGTCTTGGCGGACAAGCCCTTGATCGGGCGATGGAGCTCCACGGCTGCCTGGTCGGCGCGTACGGCGCCGGGGCGTCTACGCGGCATTGGCCTTTCGGTAGCTGTTCATGGCGGGATGATCGCAGGTGGCGCTGGTCCGCGGCAAGGGAGTTGGGCTTGGGTGTCTGACCGGTCACGGCCACCGACGTCCGGAGTGCCGGGGTACTCCGGACGTCGGTGGTGGTCAGCTGGGGTTTTCTGCGTGGGTGAGGGTTTCCCAGGCTACGAAGAGGTCGTTGGTGCCGGCGGGGCGGCGGGATTCGGTCAGGGCCTGGGTGTTGGCCATGGCGATGCCCAGGCGGGTATGGAGGGCGTTGTAGCCGACCTCGGTGATCGGGCCGAGGCCTCGGTTGACGCTGCCCTTGCAGAGCCAGGACGGTACCGGCTCCAGGTTGCGTTCCCAGCGGGACTGGAAGCCTAGGGCCTGGCGCAGTCGCTCCCCGAACTCCGGGTAGAGGTCGATGCCCTGGATCCGGGACGTCTCCAGCACGTGGCTGATCGCGGAGATGCCGTAGCCGGTGTGAACGAAGTCGCGGCAGGTCTCCTGGGTCAGGCCGTCGACGAAGGTGCTCTGGCCCTGCCAGTAGGCGATGATCTTGTCGCGGGTGTTGAGGTTCTGGCTCGGCTTCGTCTTCGGCAACGCGCCGTCCGAGGACAGGTAGACGAAGGCGGGCACCCGGACCCGGTACAGCGAGATCGCCTTGTCGTAGACGGTCCGGTCCTCCAGGAACACCCCGATGCCCTGGATCGCCTCGGTCATGCTCAACTCCCAGTTGCCGTTGGAGTTCGAGCCGTTGATGATCTCCGGCAGGTAGACGTTGCGCAGCATCGTCCCGAACCGGGCCGAGTTCGGCCAGTTGCCGTAGACGTGCTTGATGATCTCGGCGGCCTTCGGCCAGGACGATGCCGACCAGGCGGTCTGCAGCGGGGCGTTGCTGTTGGTGTGGTCGCGGATCGTCGCCGACCAGGCGTCCATCAACTGGATCGCCTTCTGCGCATAGCGATCGTCCCGGGTGATGTACCAGATCACAGCATCCGTGTACGCCGCGATCGCATCGCCGCGCTCGTCGCGGCACCCGATGTCGGGGTCGGAGTACGGGCCGCACTCGACCACCGCGCGGGCCTTCGGGGCCCGGGACAGTGAGCCGTACGCGCTGTTCTTGGCCTGGTTGAACGCGTTCGTCCAGGGCTGCGCTCCGGCGTTCACCTTGGCGCGGACGAAGTCGAGCTGCGCTGCGCTGACGCCGACACCGGGATGCGTGAAGGTGGCGGGCGCGAGCGGAGCCTGTACCGCGGCCGGCGCCGCGTCGGTCGCGGTCGAGGCCGTGGCCGGATTGGTCAGCGTGCCGGCGACCAGAGCCGCGCACGCGGCGGCCAGCGCCGGCAGCAGCACTTTCTTCTTCAGAGCGAACTTGTTCATGGGCGGGTCCTTGCTTGTGGGGGCGGTCGACTCTGCGGTCCCCCCACTACCGCAGAGTCTTTTCGGAAGTTTGACGACGCAGGGTGAAGGCGTCAATATCCAAAGCGGAATTAAATTCACCTTGGAACAAAAATCCGATTTGTCCCATCAGCGCTGGAACAAAGTGAGGTTCTGTCCCATGAAACGACGCCACTTCCTGAGTCTCGGAACCGCCGTCATGGCCGCCCCGGCATTACCGTCCGTCACCGCCTTCGCCGCACCTGCCGACGTACTTCCACCCAGAGCCCAGATCGTCAGCCTCGTCCGCAAGGTCGCCGATCAGTGGATCGCCACCCATCCCGATCCCGGCGACAACGGCTGGGCTCGCGCGACCTTCTTCAGCGGCCTGATGGCGGCCTACCGACTGACCAGCGAGAAGCGCTATCTCGACTACACCCGCGGCTGGGCCGAGAAGCATTCGTACGGAATCATGGGCGGTGTCACCACCCGGCATGCCGACAACCACACGGCCATCCAGCCGTACCTGGATCTCTACGAGCTGGAGCCTTCCGCCGACAAGTTGACCGCGGCAACGGACACGCTGAGCCGGATGGTTGCCAGCAGCAAGATCGACGACTGGTGGTGGGACGACGCGCTGCACATGGCGATGCCGCCGTTCGCCCGGATCGGCAAGCTGCGCGGCGATCCGGCGTACTGGACCAAGCTCTACCAGCTCTACCGGGACACGAAGGTCAGACGCGGTCTGTACGTTCCGTCGCGCGGACTCTGGTACCGCGACGACCGGTTCCTGCCCGGCAAGATCGTCTCGCCGAACGGCAAGCCGGTGCTCTGGTCGCGCGGCAACGGGTGGGTCGCGGCGGGGCACGTGAAGACGCTGAAGGCATTGCCCGCGACGCAAGCCAATGTCGCCGAGTACCGGAGCACACTGACGCAACTGGTGGGTGCGTTGCGGCCGATTCAGCGGAGCGACGGTTTCTGGAACGTCAACCTGGCCGACCCGCAACATCTGCCCGGCCCGGAGACCAGTGGCACGGCATTCTTCACCTATGCCAGCGCGTACGCGATCAAAACCGGTTTGGTGACAGCCAGTGGCTATCTGCCGACCGCGGCCCGCGCCTGGAACGGAATGGCCACGACGGCGGTCCACCCGGACGGATTCCTCGGCTATGTCCAGAAGGTCGGCGACCGGCCCGAGTCGAGCCAGCCGATCACCTACGACTCGACCGCGGACTTCGGTGTCGGCGGCTTCCTGCTCGCCGGCTCGGAGCTAGCGGGCCTGGCCGGCTAGCTGCGGAGCCCGCACACCAGCCGCATCCAGGAGGGCTTCGGCCATCCTGATGCCGAGACCGCCGAGCGCCTGGGCCCGTACGACGGCCCGGGCGCTCGCGCCGTCGAAGGTCATCGTCAGCTGGACCGCGAGCATCTCCGGGTCGTCGACTCCGGCGGCCACCAGTTCGCCCAGGAAGAAGTCGGTCAGCCGCTGCTTGAAGTGACGGGCGACCACGCTGCCCGGGTGCTCGGGGTTCTTGAGCTCGAACGCGGTACTGACGAACGGGCAGCCGAAGAACTCACCGTCGGCGGTCAGCCGGTCCTGTTTCTCGAAGACGACCAGGATTCGCTCGCGCGGCGTCGAGGCCTCGCCCAGGTCCGGCTCGAGCGCGCGCTGGTACGACGGGCCCACGCTCGCGAGGCTCTCGGCGATCAACTCGTCCTTGGAACGGAACAGCTGGTACATCGACTTCTTCGAGACGCCGGCCGCCTTGCACAGCGCGTCCACGCCGATGTTGACGCCGTCTCGGTAGAAGAGTTCGCCCGCCGCGTCCAGCAGCCGCTCGCGGGGTGTCGCCTGAGTGCTCATGGGATCGAGCGTACCGGCTCGGCTTGCGTTTGGAAACCGATCGGTTTAGGCTCTGGAAACAGATCGGTTTCCCAGTATCTCTCCCCAGGAGCAACCAACATGACCACCCTCGAAGGCGCCGTCGTTCTCGTCACCGGCGGCCAGCGCGGTATCGGCAAGGCACTCGTCGACGACCTGCTCACCCGCGGCGTGAAGAAGGTGTACGCCACCGCCCGCAGCCCGAAGCCGAGCACCGACCCACGCGTCGTCCCGCTGCCGCTCGAGGTCACCGATCAGGCATCGGTCGACGCCCTGGTCGCCCAGGTGCAGGACGTCACGGTGCTGATCAACAACGCCGGCGGCAGCTCGCCGGACACCTACCTGGACGTGCCGTTCGACGCGCTCCGGGAGGTCTTCGAGATCAACTTCTTCGCCCCGCTGAACCTGACTCGGGCGCTGGTCCCGGTGATCGAGCGCAACGGCGGCGGCCACATCCTGAACGCCCACTCGGCCCTGTCCTGGGTCGCCCGGCACGGCGCGTACTCCGCGACCAAGGCCGCGCTCTGGTCGGCGACCAACGCACTGCGGCTCGAGGTGCTCGACCGTGGGATCGGCGTGACCGGCCTGCACATGGGCTACGTCGACACCGACATGGCAGCCGACGCCCCCGGCCCGAAGACCGCCCCGGCCGACGTCGCCAAGGCAGCCCTCGACGGCATCGAGTCCAACGCGCACGAAGTACTGGCCGACGACACCGCCCGCTGGGCCAAGGCCTCCACAGCCAACGACCTGAGCGACGTCTACGCCGAACTCAAGCGCTGATCGTCAGGCCGGCTGCGGGAGCTTGAGGGACCAGGCGGTCAGCGAGAGCCTCGCCTTGACGGCGATGTCGGTGTTGACGGGCCAGACCACCGGCCGTTCCGTCGTCCCCCTGGCGACGGACAGGAAGCTACCGGCCACCTTGTCACCGGAGATCATGTCCGCGGTGTTGAACCAGGAGACCACGGCCAGGACCGATTCGCCTTTCGCGACCCGGATCCTGGCCGGGCCCGGATCCTTTGCCATGAAGGAGGATCCGGGGGTGACGGTCACCGCCATCTTGTTGCGCTCGGGATCCAGTACGTCGACGTGCGGGTAGCCGTCGATCGTCATCGGCGCAGCGGAACAGTTGGTCAGCTTCAGCTCGATCGACCGATGCCCCATGGTCGCCTCGACGATGCCGATGGCGATCCTCGCGCCGTTCGCGGGACAGCGGGCCGGGGGTGGAGTCGGAGTCGGCGCGAGCGTCGGGGTCTCGCTGGGCCGCATGGTCCGGTAGGGCTGTGGATCCGGGCGAGTACCGGTCGCACTCTCGGCCCCGCAGCCGGTCACCGCGAGCAACAGCGCGGACAGCCCCAACAGCATCCTCCGGTCCATCCCGCGAACCTACGTCACAGATGGCCCAGCGGATCGAGCATCTCCGGGGCGACGTTGTCGTGGTCGGTGGAGCGGGAGAGGGCGATCCATTGGGCATCGGAGGCGGCGCGGGCTTGTTCGAAGGCGGCGGCGACGGTGACGGCGTCGCTGCCCAGCAAGAGCTTCTGCGGTACTTCGTCCAGCTCTACCAACTGCAGCACCACCTGAGCCACCTTGGCCGGGTCGCTGGCGGTGAGGCCACTGGCCATCGCGTCGCGCAATGCGCCGAGGGACTGCTCGTACGGCCGGCTGATCGGGTAGACCTTCATCGACGAGCCGGCCCAGTCGGTGCTCATTCCGCCGGGCTCGAGAACCGTCACCTTGATCCCGAGCGGGTTCACCTCGCGGGCGAGCACCCCCGAGAAACCGCCGACGGCCCACTTCGCCGCCTGGTACGCCGACAGTCCGGGCGCGACCGACCGGCCACCCACGGACGAGACCTGGATGAAGTACCCGCTGCCCTGCTCACGCAAAGTCGGCAGGGCGGCCTTGGTGACGTTGACGACGCCGAGCAGGTTCGTCTCGATCTGCTCGCGGAAGTCGTCGATCGGAATGTCCTCCACGGACACGAAGTTCGCGTACCCCGCGTTGTTGACCACCACGTCGAGCCGTCCGAACGCCTCCACCGCGACCTGTACCGCCCCCTGCGCGGCGGCGTAGTCGGTCACATCGAGCTTCACCGCGCGGACCTGGTCGCCGTACTGCGCGACAAGATCGTCGAGCTGCTCGGGCCGTCGAGCCGTCGCCACCAACTGGTGGCCGGCCGCTAGCACCGCCTCGGCGATCGAGCGGCCCAGACCGCGGGAACTGCCGGTGATCAGGAAGACCTTCGCCATCGTTCGCTCATCTCTTTCCGTCTAGCTAACTGGTTAGTTAGAGAGAATCACGACCGGAGCCCGCTGTCAACTATCCGGTTAGTCGGCTACTCTGGAGCCATGGCCGGAGATGCGGAAGCGACGAAGAAGAGGCTGCTGGCGGCAGCCCGCGCGGAGTTCGCCCAGCACGGCATCGCCGGCGCCCGGGTGGACCGGATCGCCGCCGAGTCCGGCTCGAACAAGGCGCAGATCTACCACTACTTCGGCAGCAAGGACGGCCTGTTCGACGCGGTCTTCAACGAGATCGTCGTCGGCACCACCAGCGAGACGCCGATCGATCCGCTCGACCTGCCGGAGTACGCCGGCAAGCTGTTCGACCGCTACGAGCAGGACCCCGAGATCCAGCGGCTGGCGACCTGGTACCGATTGGAGCGGTCGACGGCCGACGACCCGCTCGAGCTGATCATGGCGAGCAACAAACACAAGGTCGAGGCGATCGCGAAGGCCCAGGCCGACGGGCTCCTACCGTCGCACTACGAGCCGATCGTGCTGCTCGGACTCGTACTGCACCTGGCCGCACTGTGGGCCGGCATGACCCCGGAGTACGCACTGATGGTCAGCCGGACCTCCACGGCCGAGCGGCGGAAGGTCGTCACCGACGCCGTGGCTGCCTTGCTCAAGGTCTAGCCCGGCGACACGCGCCGCGCAGCTTTTCGTAGACTTCTTGCGTAAAGTGGTTGGGGATGATTGATGTCGTTGCGGTGACGCGTTCTGAGGACGTCGTGGTGGACTTCCTCTCCGTTCTCGATCCGGGCTCCGGCCGTGAAGTGCATCTGGTCATCGCCGACCGCGGTGCCTATCTGAAGTTGCCGGCGGGAGTCCCGCTCGCCGGCCGCCTGGCGCCGCTGGCCGATCTGCTGCAGACGTCCGGCGAGGGCGCGAAACCGTTCTCGCCGGGCAGTGCCGCCGACGCGATCGCACTCGAGACCGGCGACGTCGCGGCGACCGTCTGGACGCACTCCCCGGCCGACTTGCGCTCAGGCCGCCGGCGGTGGGCACTCGACCTTGCGAACGCGGTGCAGGCGCCGGTGCGGCATGCGGTCGGTGACGGGCACTCGTTCCAGTGGAAGACCGACCTGGACGTACGGCTCGAGCAGCCGCTCATCGACGCCAAGCTCGACTTCGTCAACACGCACTGCGCCGACCTGCTCCTTTTGGGCGAGGAGGACGAGAACGCGCTGCTGACGCGCCGGATCCACTCGGTCGAGCGATTCTTCGACGCAGGCCGCGAAGAGCGCGCCCGGCTGTTCGCGTTGACGAGCAGAACGAGTTCGGACGCGGCGATCGTTCCCGATCCGTGGGAGTTCGCGACTTCGGCGTACGAGATCGAGCGGCTGGACGCGACCGCCGCCTGGGTACGCGAGCATCTCGACCCCGCCGCCGGACGGGTGATCGAGATCGGCGCCTGCGAGGGCGCCCTGACCCGCCGCCTACTCACCGACGGCTACACGGTCGACGCCACCGAGCCGAACCCGATCTTCCTCGCCCGCTTGCACGAGAACGTCGAGGGCGACGTCCGGATCCACCCCCACACCTTCGAGGACCTGACAACCACGCGGCGGCTGACGGGTTCGGCGTACCTGCTGATCGAGATGCTGTACTACGGCCAGGACCTCACCCTCCTCGACCGCTTCCCCACCGACCGGCTCTTCGTGTCCATGGACCCAAAGGTCCTGGCGCACCAGGTCTGGCCATCCACATGGTCGGTAGAGCAGGAACTCGACCTCGTAACACCCCGGTTCGAGACGGTCATCAACAACCGCGCCTACCTGCGCAAACCGGGCAGTCGCGGAATCCTCTTGCGCAGAAGGTGATTCAGCTCTGGTAGACGTCTCGCACGCGGGCATACTCCATCGTTGCCGCGATACCGTCGGCGACCTCGGCCGAGATTTCCCGCTCGACGATGTGCAGGGCGAGGTCGATACCGGCGGTGATGCCGCCGGCCGTTACGAGGTCGCCGTCGTCGACTACGCGGTTGTGTTTCACGTCGGCCCCGAAGGTCTCCAGCTCGTGCCAGGCGCCGCGGTTGGTGGTGGCCGGCCGGCCCTTCACCAGGCCCGCCTCGGCCAGCAACATCGAGCCGGTGCAGACCGAGCCGATCCACTGGGTGTGTGGCGCCACCTCGGCGATCCTGGGCGCGAGCACAGAGCGTTGCGCCCAAGAGCCGCGCTCGGCACGGTTCATCCAGCCGCCGCCGGGGACGAACAAGGCGTCCGGCATACCGAGGCCTTCCGGTGCCTTGAACTGCAGGCCGTGCAGACCGGTCACCTCGGCCGGGCCGTCGAGCCCGACCAGCGCCAGCTCGAACTCCGGTCGCCGGGACGCGTGGCTCCAGACCTCGAACGGGCCCATCACGTCCATCTCGTCCACACCGTCGAAGACCAGGATCTCGATTCGCATGCAACACCTCATCGCGACCGCCGCGTCAGTGGAAGTGGCTCGATAGACATCACTGGCTAGATTCCAGCCACCTTGGGCAAAAAGTGGAAGTGACAACCGCTGGGCGCAGGGATCGGACCGCTGGGCGCACAAAGCTCGCACGAAGGGTGAGCGACCCGCTACCCATGGTGGAGACATCCCGCCCATGGAGGTCCGCCCATGCCTCGACGCGTCAACGCCGGCTCGATCGTCACCATCGCCACCACCCTGATCGCCACCACTGCCACCCTGCAGGCGGTGGTGGCACCGGCAGTCGCAACCTCCGCCGGGCAAGCGGCCGCGACGAGTTGTGACACCGCGGCGACGGGCTTCACCCCGGTCCTCCAGTTGGACATCCCGCAGCAGGCAGGCTGGCTCAACGAGACCCCGCCGTACAGCCTCGACCGGACCGCCGAGGTCGCCAACTTCGACCGCGTCGGGTACTGCGTAGAGCTGAACGGGCCCGACGGGCCGCAGTGGGTATGGACCGCGATGGAGCCGTTCTCCACCGACGCAAGGCGGATCGGGCTGCCGACGAGGCCTGGTGAACTCGTCCGGCAGCGGGTCAGCGACCTGGACGTCCAGTCGAACGTGCCCAGCGTGACGAGTGGCACCGGCCAGACCGGCTATCTGGAGATGTGGCCGAACCAGTACCAGGAGAGCGCCAGCACCCAGGTCTCGAACGCGTCGCCGATCACCTTCGACGTCGACGACAACCCGACCTCACCGCTCGGCTACGGCTCGTTCCAGGTCGCCCAGATCGGGCCCACCCGGCCGTCGAACCTCGCGGCCAAGCAGGTCTTCGCGATCAACACGTTCACCGAGTCGGACAACAGCACGCTGTCCCTCGGCATCGGCACCAACGCCGCGGGCCAGCCGGACTGGACCTTCGCGAACAACGCCAACCGCTACTCCCAGCGCCGATTCACCGCGTACGTCCGTACTGCGGTCGTCGCGCTCAGCGAGTCGCCTCAGGACCGACAGCTGATCCCGCGCGACGCCACGGGTGGCTCGACGGTACCGGTGGCCGGGCGGGTGACCGATCCCCGAGTACGCCGGGTGCAGCTGCGGGTGAGCAGTAACGGGCACACAGACACCTATACGTCTTCCTCGAGCAGCTTCCGCTTCACCCCGAGGATCAAGGCCGGCCTGCAGGAGTACAGCTTCGAGGTGCGGGCTACTGGTCCCGGGTTCGACCGGGTAGTGGCCCGGCGGGACAGTGTGGTGTCCGGTGACGTCTATGTGGTGCAGGGGCAGTCCAACTCGGAGGCAGCGAAGTACAACGGTGCTGCCAACGCGGAGGAGTCGGAGTACCTGCGCAGCTACGGCTCACCGACCTCAGACGCGAGCATCTCCGCGGCGGACCGGGTCTGGCACTACGCGACCGGTGATGTGACCAACCAGTCCGGCTCGATCGGGCAGTGGGCGATCCGGATGGGCCGCCGGATCGTCGACACCTACAAGGTGCCGGTGGCGCTCATCAACGGAGCACACGGCGGGCAGCCGATCAGCTTCTTCCAGCGCAACGACGCGAACCCTGACGACGTGACCACCAACTACGGCAGGCTTCGGCAACGCCTGAGCGCCGCTGGAGTGATCGGCCAGGTGCGGGGCGTGCTCTGGTACCAAGGCGAGTCCGACAACGACAACGCCGCGGTGCACATCGCCGGTTTCACTTCCCTGCTTCAGGATTGGCGGTCCGACTTCGGGAGCACTACCCGGTACTACGTGTACCAGGTGCGCACGTCGCCCTGTGGCAATACGACTGCCATGAGCTTGCGGGAGGCGCAGCGGGAGCTGGGCGACACCGCAGGGGTCACAGTGCTCTCCACCAACGGGCTGTCCGGGCATGACGGCTGCCACTACGCGTACCTGGGTGGGTATCGCGACATGGGCGACCACACGTTCGCAGTACTGGCCAGGGATCTTTACGGTGGGCCGACTGTTGGGGTGGCGCCGCCTAACCCTTCCCGCGTTAGTGCGGGCGGGTCGGAGCTCGTAGTACAGCTGCGGTCGACCGATGTGCTCACTGTCGACGCTGGGGTGGCTGCTGACTTCCGAGTGGAGGGTGCGGCGGTTGCTGTGTCGTCTGTGGCGTACCAGGCCGGCGGGAAGCTAGTACTCGCTCTGTCTGGACCCGCGGCAGGTGTGACCGCCCTGACCTACCACGGGCACAACGGCGCTGGGCCCTGGATCGCCAACGCCACTGGGACCGGGCTGCTCGCCTTCACGTTGCCAGTCACCTGAAGCCGGGCGCGGCCGGTGCCCTCCGCCCCGAGGCATTGGCCGCGCCAGTACTAGCTCTTGTACGCAGCGAGGAACGCCTCGACACCCGCCTCGGTGAAGCGGGCGAGGTCTTCGGGTGAGTTCGCATCCATCCGGCCGAAGAACATCACCCGGTTGCTCGGGATCCACAGCAGCAGGCCGGCCAGGTGATTGGCGGCGATCATCGGGTCCTTGATGTCGAGCAGACCGCGCTCGGACAGCCTGGCAAGGCAGGTGGCGAGCGTCGGGATGACCCGGCCGAAGCCGCGGTTCCAGTACTCCTGGCCGAGGTCGGGGAAACGCGCCGCCTCGGCGATCACCAGCCGGCGCATCTGCTGCACCGACTCGGTCATGATCCCGCCGACGAAGGCGTCCGCGAGCCGGCGGACCGCGTCGTCGATGTCGTCGGCCTCGGCGACCTCGCGGCCGATCTCGGCGAACGGGTCCTCGACCCGGTCGCTGATCGCGACGATGAGGGCCCGGAACAGGTGTTCCTTGTCGGCGAACTGCTTGTAGACGGTCTGCTTCGACACCGACGCGGTGGCCGCGACCTGGTCCATGCTCGCGCCGACGTAGCCGTTTTCCAGGAACGCCTCCAGCGCGGCGTCCAGGATCTGCTCGCGCTTGAGCGCCGCGCGGGCGGTGAGTTCTGGCATCGGTCGTCTCCTTTCGCCAGTACTAGACAGTACCGTACTCTTCTGGGTACGGTACGGTTCAGTACTCAAATCGTGAGGAGAATCCGATGTCCATCACTCACTCGTCCGACGGCACCGAGCTCGGCTACACCCAGGTGGGTTCCGGCCCGGCCGTGATCCTGGTCGACGGCGCCACCGCGTTCCGCGCCTTCAACCCGACCTCGGGGCAGATCGCCGAGCTGCTGTCCGGCTCGTTCACCGTCTACACCTACGACCGCCGCGGCCGGGGCGAGAGCGGCTGGAACGACGCCTCGACCACGCCGTTCGACGACGAACTGGCCGACCTCGCCGCGATCATCGAGGCAGCCGGCGGATCGGCCGCGGTCTGGGGCATTTCCTCGGGCGGCATCCTTGCTCTGGAGGCCGCCCGTGCGGGCCTGCCGATCACCAAGCTGGCCGTCTACGAGCCACCGTTCATCGTCTCCGACGTCCGCCCGCCGCTGCCGGACGACTACGTCACGCAGCTGCAGACGGCAGTTGCAGAGGGTCGGCGGGACGACGCGGCGAAGATCTTCCTGACCAAGGCGGTCGGCATGCCCGAGGAGTACATCGGCGGCGTCGTCGAGAGCCCGTTCTGGCCGACCATGCTGGAGATCGCGCACACCATCGCCAACGACGGCGCGATCGTCGGCAAGACGATGTCAGGCGACCCCTCCGCGCTCGACCGGTACGCCGGGATCGCTGTCGAGACCTTGGTCGCGTACGGCGATGCCACCGACGCCTCCATCATCGAGGGCGACCAGTTGCTCGCCAAGGTGCTGCCGGCGGCCTCCCTCGAAGTACTGCCTGGTCAGACCCACGACGTCGCGGCCGACGTGATCGCCCCGGTGTTGCAACGGTTCTTCAGCTGACTCGTTCCTTCGGAGGAGATCGGCCTTTGACGCAACCCGCGGGGGAACGTCTGCGTCAAAGGCGGGGAGAAGGGACTCCGTCGCGGGACAGCGGTTGGGCTGGTCTCGACGTACGGTGGATGCCATGTCAGGTACAGGGGGACAGCCTTCGACACCCACGGAGGTGCTGGAGGAACGGATCGGTCCGTACCGGTTGATCCGGCGGCTCGGGCAGGGCGGCATGGGCGTCGTCTACCTGGCGGAAGGGCCTGAACACAAAGAGGTAGCGCTGAAGGTGCTGCGGCCGCACGTCGCGCACGACCCGACCGCACGGGCCCGGTTGCAGCGGGAGGCGACGACGCTGCAGAAGGTCAACCACCCTGGGGTCGCGGGGATCCTCGACCACGACCTGCACAGCGACCGGCCGTACCTGGTGACGCGATTCGTCCCGGGGCGACCCATGGACGAGCAGGTGGACGAGCGCGGGCCGTTGACGCCGCAGCGCTGGCTGCCGGTGGCCGGCTGTCTGGCGGAGTCGCTGCAGGCCATCCACCAGGTGGGTGTCGTGCACCGCGACCTCAAACCCGGCAACGTGATGATGTTCAACGGCAAGCCGGTGATGATCGACTTCGGCATCGCCCAGGCCGCCGACGACCTCCGCCTCACCCAGACCGGCCTGGTCATCGGTACGCCGGGCTACCTCGCCCCGGAACTCATCGCGGGCGAGATGGTCTCCGAGTCGGCCGACTGGTGGGGCTGGGCAGCCACTGTCGCCTATGCGGCCACCGGACGCCGCCCGTTCGGCAAGGGCCCTTTCGAGGTCGTCCTGCACCGGGTCCACACCGGCCAGGCAGACCTGGAAGGCCTGGACCCCCGTCTGAAGCCCCTGCTCGCGGCAGCCCTCTCCCCCGACCGCCGAGACCGCCCGACCCAGACAGAAATCATGTCCGGCCTCAACCGCTACGCCGAAGGCCGCGACGCCCTCATCCCCAACCCGCACGCAACCACCGACTCACCTCCCAAAACCGTCCTCATCACCCCACCAACCGCCTTGATGACTCGGGTCATGCCAGAAAACGAAGCCGCAGCCGCCGCTGCGGGCAACCACGACCCAGCTGAGGTCGCACAGCTGGTACCACCGGTCATCCCACCGCTATCAGCCTTCGCCCCGGCCCGCGACATCCTCCGAGATGTAGCCGCCAAGCAGAAGGCGAAGAAGGCCGCCGCAGCAGCAGGTGCTGCTGTTGGAGCTGGTACTGCAGTCGCTGGACCTGTTCATCCGGCTACTTACAGTCCTGCTCCTACTGCTGCTGCGCCTGCTGGGGTGCCGCTGAACTACCAGGGGTATCAGCCTGGGGCTTACCAGCCGCAGTACCCGGCGCAGCCTCAGTACCCGCAGCCTCAGCCGCAGTACCAGCCTCAGACGCAGCCGCGGGCTTATGAGCAGCGTGGGAGTGAGGTTGCTCGGCGGGATGCTGGGGTGCCGGTGGCTCGGGCGGATGTGCCGGCGTCGGCTGATCAGCAGGTGGCTCGGTCGGTGTTGGTGGTTGGGTTGATGCTGGTGCTGGGCGCGTTGATTGCCTACACGCCGGGCTTCGGCGTACTGGTGGCCGCGCTGCTGATTGCTCTCGCACGGACGGTCGACCGCGGTAGTACGGCGATCATGCGCCGCCGTCAGGTCCGCGGCGGTCGGGGCAAGTCAGACGGACTGGTAGCGGTAGCCGCCAGCCCCATGCACCTGCTCGCGGCAGCTCTGATCACCGTGTTCTGCCTGATCCTGCCGGTCATCATGGGCTTCATCGTCGGCGGCATCATCACCGCCGGCGCCGCCAACAACTACGGCCTCGACTGGGGACCGCTGTCCGCGGTCGGCTTCGGCACCGGTGGCATCGCCGGTCTGTTCACCGCGTGGTGGGGACCAGGCGGTACTTCCCTCCGCCGCGGCGCCAAGATCACCCTCCGCAAAGCCTGCCGCCCCGCCTGGCTGAGCCTGCTCATCGCCGCCATCCTCATCGGTGCGGCGGCTCTGACCTTCAAGGACGCGGCCGCGGGCAACGGCGCCGGCTGGGCCCGCCAGCCGATCTCAGCACCTCAGCTCCCGGACCGCCCCGGCCTGGGAGACATCGGCGACTGGCCGATCATCAGACACTTCCCGATCATCGGCAACGGCTGACCGGGCCCACAGTTGGCCGACTGACGGTTCGCCGGGCAGTACGGCGTACTGGGCGAACCCCAGCCGATCAGCGACCGGCTGGGGTCCAGGCAGTCAGAAGCGGTTGTCCAGGATGACCATCTGGGAGCGCTCCGGGCCGACGCCGACCGCGGAGATCGGGGCACCGCTGAGCGCCTCGACCGCCTTCACGTAGGTCTGCGCGTTCTTCGGCAGGTCCTCGAAGGTCCGGCAGCCGGTGATGTCCTCGCTCCAGCCGTCGTACTCCTCGTAGACCGGGGTCGCGTGGTGGAAGTCGGTCTGCGTCATCGGCATCTCGTCGTGCCGCACCCCGTTGACCTCGTACGCGACGCAGACCGGGATCTTTTCCCGGCCCGTCAACGTGTCGAGCTTGGTGAGGACGAAATCGGTGACGCCGTTGATGCGCGCCGCGTACCGGGCGATCACCGCGTCGTACCACCCGCAGCGTCGCGGCCGCCCGGTCGTAGTACCGAACTCGAAGCCCTGCTGCCGCAACCACTCGCCATCGGCATCGAGCAGCTCGGTCGGGAACGGCCCCTCGCCGACGCGGGTCGTGTAGGCCTTCACGACCGCCATCACGCGGTCGATCCTGGTCGGCGGGATGCCCGAGCCCGTGCAGGCGCCCGCCGAGATCGCGTTCGACGACGTGACGAACGGGTAGGTGCCGTGGTCGACGTCCAGCAGCGTCGCCTGGCCGGCCTCCATCAGGACCGTCTTGCCCTCGTCGAGGGCGCGGCCGAGCAGCAGCGGGGTGTCCGCGACCATCGGGCGCAGGCGGTCGGCGTACCCGAGCAGCTCGTCCATCACCTCGGCGATCTCGACCGCGCGGCGGTTGTAGACCTTCACCAGCAGCTGGTTCTTCTGCTCCAGCGCCCCGGTGACCTTCTGCTCGAGGATCTTCTCGTCGTACAGATCCTGGACCCGGATCCCGATCCGGTTCATCTTGTCGGCGTACGTCGGGCCGATACCGCGCCCGGTGGTGCCGATCTTCCGGCTGCCGAGGAAGCGCTCGGCGACCTTGTCCAGGGTCCGGTTGTACGGCGGAATCAGGTGCGCGTTCGCGCTGATCAGCAGCCGGGACGTGTCGACGCCCCGGACCTGGAGCGCGTCGAGCTCCTCGAACAGCACGCTGAGGTCGACCACCACCCCGTTGCCGATCACCGGGGTCACACCCGGGGTCAGGATTCCGCTCGGGAGCAGGTGCAGGGCGTACTTCTCGTCCCCGATCACGACCGTGTGGCCGGCGTTGTTGCCGCCGTTGAACTTGACCACGTAGTCGATCGTCGCCCCGGTGTTTCCGAGCAGATCGGTCGCCTTGCCTTTGCCCTCATCGCCCCACTGGGCGCCGACGAGCACGATTGCGGGCATTTCAGCCCTCCTCTAGAAACTGTGAAGCCCAGATGCGTTCACGGAACATTCATCCGGTGACGCGTCCAGGCTCTTGCGACCCAACCCTACCGGAACTGCGCATTACCACGCCCGGACGCCACCCAGCGGTCAACACGTGACACCGGGCACGCAATTCATCACGACGGGTTGCGATTTTCGGTGATCACGTGCACACTCTTAGTCAGCGGCCCGCCGAAACTGCCGCAGGGGACGGTTCCGGCGGGCCGCTTTCTTCATGCCTGCAAGGGATTCCAGGTCGTTCACAATCGCTCAAGCTCGTTGCCCCCGGCGTCGAATCAGTCCGCGTCGAGGCCCTCGGGGTTGGTTGCCAACCACTCCTTGATCCGCCGGTCGGCCTCCTCCGGGGAGACGTCCTCCACCTTGGTCATGATCGCCCAGCGGTGCCCGAACGGATCGATCACCGTGCCGAACCGGTCCCCGGTCATGAACGTCTGGACCGCCTCGACCTGCCGGGCGCCGGCCTCGATCGCCTTCGCGAAGGTCGCGTCCACATCTGGCACGTAGTGCACCAGCGACGAGTGCACCCACTCGCCGGTCGGGGCCTGCAGCCCGATCTGCGGCATCTCGTTGCTCAGCTGCAGCATCGAGTCGCCGAACCTCAACTCCGCCTGGCCGAGCCGCCCGTCGGGCAGATCCTGCCGGCTGACCACCTCCGCCCCGAACACGTCCGTGTAGAACTCGATCGCCTTCGGCCCGTCGGAAACAGCCAGGTACGGGGTGAGCGAGTGGTAGCCGGGCGGGACGGGATTCACCTTGTTCGTCGTCATACCGTCAGTCTTCGCGAGCGGGCGGGACCGGTCTTGTAAGAACGCGACAGGCAGGTTTCTGTCGGTGGACTGTCGTAGGTTTGGAGCTGTGTCCAGGCAGCCGTACGACAGCGAGCGCGGCATCCTGCATCCACGCGAGCAGGCCCGGCACCGCAGCCTGAGCCGGCTCCTCCCGAGCCCCGGCATCGACCGGTTCGTGGAGTGGTACTGGATCGTCGAGTGGGACCTCCAGGAGCCGTACGTGGCCGAGGTGCTGCCCTATCCGTGCGTCAACGTGACGTTCGAGGAGCCGGGCGGCGCGTTCGTGAACGGGGTCTGCACCCGCAAGTTCGAGCGGGAGCTGAGCGGGCGCGGCCGTGCCTTCGGGGTGAAGTTCTGGGCCGGTGGATTCGGCGCGCTCACCGGGCTCGACGTCGGCTCGTTCCGCGACCAGGTGCTGCCCCTGCGCGAGGTGTTCGACGACGCCGACCGGCTGGCCGACCTGGTCTTCACGGAGCCGGACGACGTCCGCCGCCGGGCCGTCTTCGAGGCGTTCCTGTCCGATCACCTGGTGGCGGCGGACGCGCAGTACGAGCTGGTCCGGGCGGTGATCGCGGCGATGAGCGAGGACCGCGACCTGACCCGGGTCGACCAGGTCACCGAACGCTTCGACCTCCCGATCCGCAAACTCCAACGCCTCTTCCGCCGGTATGTCGGCGTCGGACCCAAGTGGGTTCTGCGCCGCTACCGCCTCCACGACGGCGCCGACCTGCTCGCCCGTGGCGAGCTGACCGACCTCGCCACCCTCTCCACCGCCCTCGGCTACTTCGACCAGGCCCACTTCTCCCACGAGTTCAAGGAGCAAATAGGCCTGACCCCCGCCGAGTACGCCGCCCGAGCAGCCGCGGAATCCCAGATCACCTACCGCTGACGCACCACGACCGCCATCCCGGTCGCGACCAGTGTTGCCGCGATGGCCAGCGCGAACCCAAGCTGCGATCCATGCGTGTCCACCGCCCGCCCAGCAACCGCCGCACCCATCGCGATGCCGGCAGCACTGCCAGAGTTCAACCAGGTAAAGGCCTGCGTGAGCACTGCGGGCTCGACCTCCGACTCGACCAGTACTGACGCCAGTACCTGGATCGGCGCCAACGCCAGGCCAGGTAGGGCCAGGGCGAGGCCGAGAGCCAGCGGGTTGTCGACCAGAAGGAGCGGAAGGCTGGTGACGAAGAGAATGGCGAAGGCAACGACGTACTGCCTGTGGGCAGGAGTGCGCCACTGCCTTGCTCCGTAGGCGATTCCGGCGACCAGGCTGATCAGACTGGTGATGCTGTAGAGCGGCCCGGCCAGCGAAGCCGAGTCGCGACTGACCGCAAACGCCGTGACTGAGACCTGCATGCTTCCGAAGAACAGGCCGATACCGATGGTGGCGCCGACCAGCGCGAGGAATCTTTTGTGCAGCAAGCGATCTGAGCCTTGCTGACGAATCCTTACGGCCGGCGGCGGCGCAGTGCGGTGTTGTGCGGCCAGCGAGAAGCCGCCCGCGAGCAACAGCGTCGTCGCCAGCACTGAGCCGGCTACCGGGGACGCCAAGGCGCTGATGGTCCCGACGAGCGCAGGCCCGACCAGGAAGGCCAGGCTGGTACCCAGAGACTCCAGCGCGAAGGCTGACGAGAGAACCGGGCTGCCGCGTAGGACATGGGACCAGCGGGCTGCGGTCTGCGCGCCTATCTGTGGGAGGGAGCCGCCTGCCAGGACGCCGGCGAGTACCAGCATCCAGAGGGGCGCCGCTGCCAGGGTCAGGGCGATCAGTAGTGCCATGGCGGTCGCATGAAGCAGCAGGGTGATGGGGAGCATGCGGGGTTGCCCGTAGCGGTCGATGAGGCGGGCTACTTGCGGGCCTCCTACTGCTTCGGCGACGGCGAAGCCGCCCGTGACCGCGCCTGCGACGGCGTACGAGCCGGTGGAGCCGTGGACCAGCCAGACGATGCCGAGGCCGGTCATGGCTATGCCGATCCGCGCTGGTGCGGCGGCCAGGTAGAACTTCAACGCTCCCGGGGTGCGCAGGGCGACTTGGTAGCCGCTCTGTGCCTGCAGTTGGGGCGTGCGGATCCGTCCGGTGAGTGCCGGCACGGTGGTACCTTCCGCTGCCCGGCGGGGCGGTGACCTGACCGTGGGCGTCCTGCTACGCCGGTCCGTCGTTGCCGCCTACAACCGTCCAAGTTCGGCAGGAAGCGGGGACGCACGCCGCCTGCCGGCTATGTCACCGGGCAGAACCTCGAGGGTTTTGATGACTCGCTGAGTCTACTACCTTGCAACACCGGCACGAGCCCGCTTATGTCCACCTCAGCCGCGACAGCCACATCCCCGGCGAACCCGTACGCCGCAAGCTCCCGCCCACCAGCACACTCACGCACTACTTCGGGGAGCTCGCCAGCAACCTCCCGGTACGCAGCTGCGGCCGCCCGAGCCTCCGGCGACAGCGGGCCGACTCCACGGTCACACACCCTGAGCCTGGCGGATCGAGACCGGCGAGAGCGTGATACCGGGTTGAGACCGGCCTACCGCTAGTACGGCGTCGTGCTGTTCGGCGTACGCGACTGCTGTCTCGTCTCGCCAGCGGTACGGGTAGACGTCGATGCCGAGGTCGACAGCCACCGTGACGGCAGTGGTGAAGGACAGTACGTCCACCACCGCCACGATGCTGCCGGGAACGGCAGCCGCGCCGACCGGTCCCCAGTCGAAGCCGACGCGGAATCCCTGCTGTGCATAGGGGCTGGTCACCCCCACAACCTACTTAGGCAAGTACGTCGGCCGCGGTGGCCGACGAGTCGCGCAGGAACGTCTTGCAGCGCTCGGCCTCGTCCTTCTCGTCGATGATCGCCGCTGCCTTGCCGAGAACGGCCAGGCAGCGCAGGAAGCCGCGGTTCGGCTCGTGCTCCCACGGGACCGGCCCGTGGCCCTTCCAGCCGTTGCGGCGGAGCGAGTCCAGACCACGGTGGTAACCGGTCCGGGCATAGGCGTAGGCCTCGATCGTGTGGCCCTCGGCGAGGGCCTCCTCGGCGAGCACCGACCAGGCCAGTGAAGACGTCGGATACTTGGCAGCGAGGTCGACCGCAGCGGCCCCGGCGGCGAGTTCCGCGGCGGCGGGGTCGACGGGGAGTAATGTCTCGGGTGGGCCTGACAGCAGATTGTTCAATTCCATAAAGCACATCTTCGCCGATCACGCCGCCATCCCGGCACGTGACCGTCTGTCGAAATCCGTTGACCGTTCACCTGATGGCCACGGATGCTTGAGACCTTGCGTCGAGACCGCCGTGGTTCCCAGCTACGGCCGGAAGGAGGCACCGGATGAGCGTGATCGTCCTGAACGCGTCATACGAGCCGCTGCACACCGTGTCGATCCAGCACGCCATCCGGATGCTGGTCCGCGAGGTCGCGGTGGTCGAAGAGGCGCATGGTGAACGGACCATCGGTCCCTTCCCGGTGCCAAGAGTGCTCCGCCTGGTCCGCTACGTGGTCACGCACTGGCGTTATGCGGCCGGCCGGATGAAGTACAGCAAGCACGGCGTACTGCGCCGGGACAAGTTCCATTGCGCGTACTGCGGGCTGGCCAACGCCGACACGATGGATCACGTCCAACCCAGATCCAGAGGCGGCCGGACGGAGTGGCTGAACGCGGTCGCCGCCCATGCCTCGTGCAACGAGCGCAAAGGCAACCGGACGCCGTCCGAGGCCAACATGCCGCTCCTGTGGCAACCCTGGGTACCAACCCGCGCCGAGCTCGTCATACAGACATGACGGGCTATTTTTATGCCCTCTTCACGGTCGGCTGTCCACAGCTTTGAAATGACGGCCGATCCGGCGCGGTGTTCGGTGCACTTTCTTGGGTATGAACCCACAACTCAGCGTGATGACGCACATCCGCGGCGGGGTCTTCACGCGAGCCGATGCGCGCGCGTGCGGCTATCCCGACCCTGACATCGACTCCCTGCTGGACACCGGCGGCTGGCGCCGGATCCGGCCGGGCACCTATGCCCCACACCAGACTCTCACCCTGGTCGACGACGTCATGCTCCACCTCCGCCGCCTCTTCCAGGTACTACGCCGCGGCGACCCCGGCCTCATCGCCAGCCACCAGTCGGCCGCAGCCCTCCACGCCCTCCCCCTCTGGGGCCTGGACCTCACCCACCTCCACCTCACCACCCGCAGCGCCCACCCCGGCCCCGACCCGGTAGGCACCCACCTCCACGTCCGAGACCCCATCGGCCCCGGCATCACCACCTGGAACAAACTCCGCCTGACCACCCCAGCCCGAGCCGTGGCCGAAGTAGCCGCCACCGCCCCTCTAGCCCCCGCCGTAGCCCTGACCGAAGCCACCCTCTACGCCGGCCTAACCACCCTCCCCAACCTAAAACGAGCCGCCACCCACCTCCTCAGCGCAGGCAAAGGCACCCACACAAGGGACTTCGCCGACGGGGGCAACACGAGCGGCGCGGACACCCCCACCCACCTTCTCGGCGCGAGCACCGCCACCGACCTCGGGAAGACCATCGACTCCGGGAAGGTCGCTCGCGGGAGGAGCATCGCCGGCGCAGGCAAAGTCTCCCGCGCACAAGACCCCGCCGGTTCAGGCCAACCCGGCGGCGTGGACGGTCTCGGTGGGACGGGTGAGCCCGGCGAGGCGGGCGATCCTCTCGCTCGGGCGATGCGGGTTTTTGGATTGGCGAGTACGGAGTCGGCCTCCGTGGCGGAGTCTCGGCTTCGGCTGATCCTTAATGAGGCGGGGCTGCCGGCGCCGTCCTCCTCGCCGCCGCCGATTCCCGATGACCAGTTGGTCGATCTCGCCTGCGCGCTCTGGTTCCCCGACCAGCGGACCATCGTCGAGTTCGAGCCTCGTTTTCCGTTCTGGAGCGAGGAGTTCGACGACTATGCGTCCGACGCCGCCGACCGCGCATTCGGCGCAACCCCGTCCACCGACCCCGATCCACCCGAGCCGCTGGAGTACTGCTTCATCTCCTGGACCGACCTGGATACCCCGAGTGGAGTCGTCGACCAACTCCGTTCAACCTTCGCCCGAGCCGCCCGCCAAACCGGCGTCCACCCCTTCGACCCCACCCGACAACGCCACCCCCGCTCAGCCTTCCGCCGCTCCCGCCTCTACCTCTCCACCGCCACCCCAGACCAACCCAGCTGACTCCAGCCACCGGACGACCTGGCAAGTTGCGGACAGCACCCGATCCGCCACGGAGCCGCGCTCTAACTTGATGGCCATGAGAGCTCGCTGGCAGGCAGTCACAATGCTCGCGGCGCTGGTCGCGATCGCCACCACCGGCTGCGGTTCCGGAGAGGACCAGGGCGCCCAGCCGCACGCATCCGCTTCGGCGACCACTACGTCGACTCCTCCGCCGGGAGCCACTTCGCCGTCCGGTCAGCCGTCGGCTAGCCAACCGCCGAAGACCACGTCGGCTCCGGTGGCAACAGAGATCAGCGGGGAGGACAAGGAGACTTTGCTGGCCGTGCTGGGTCCGGCGGCGAGAGCGCAGTTGTGCCAACCGGCCGAAGGGAGCCGAGTCGAGTGTGGGCGGGTGGTCGCTGCTGCCAGCCGGTTGATCGCACAGTTGCAGGCGTCGATGAAGGGAATGCCGAAGAGCAAGCCGTACAAGGATTTCGCGGACGAGTTGTGCCTGTTCCAGAAGGCCTACAGCACCTCGAAGAGGCTCGGCTGTTTCGGGCCGAAGGCGCCGAAGAATCCCGAGATCTGCGAAACCGTCGGCGGCCTGCCGGCTCTGAGCTACCTGGCCGTGACCACGGAACTCCTGTACTGACGGCAGGTGCTGATCGCACGAACGACCGTCGCCGAACTACCGGCGACGTCCGTCGAGCCCGCCCGACCCGGCTGAACTCAGAGTGCGCCCGGAAGATCCTGGCCGAGAGTCGGGCCAGGGGCGAGCCCGCCGGCAATAGCCGACGGTGACCGGCTCGGCCGGCGGCGGGGAGAGCTGGATGACGGGGTCGCCCCGGTCGTCGGTGACCGGCTCGGCCGGCGGCGGATCTTCCTGGCCGGTCGAGTGCGCCGGTTAGCGGAAGGGGCCTTCGGCAACTAGCGCTTCGACGTCGGCGCGGCGGGCGCCTGGGTCGACGTCGGTCAGGAGCCAGGTGGCGCCCGCGTCCGCGTACGGTCGTGGGTCGGTGCCGGCCGGCAGCGAGACCGCGACGTCATACGGCGCGGTGGGATCGGTGCGGAACTGCTGGACGCCTGCTACGGCTTCGGCGAGTTCGTCGGAGGAGGTCAGGTTGACCGGGAAGAAGCCGTCGTAGCGGGCCGCGCGGCGGCGGGGACGGATGTTGCCGGGGAAGCCGGCGATCCAGATCGGGATGCCGTCGTCCTGGGCCGGTTTCGGCAGGAACTCGACATCGTCGATGGTGTAGTGCACGCCGCGGTGCCGAACCGGCTCACCCGACCAGGCGGCGCGCAGGATGTCGAGCGACTCGTCCGTCATCGCGGCCCGGATCCGATCGTCGGGCTCGTCGCCGAACCGGCTGAACTCCTCACCGAAGCGGTCGCTGCCGATGCCCACGCCGAGGGTCAGCCGGCCGGCGCTCAGCACGTCGAGGGATGCGGTCTGCCGGGCGAGCACGGCCGGGCGGCGACGAGCCAGCGGCGTCACCATCGGTCCCAGCCGCAGCCTCTCGGTCACCATCGCGGCCGCCGCGAGCGCAACCCACGGGTCGCCTACCTCGCGTACCGGCGAACGCCACCGCACGTGATCCCACACGAACAACCCATCCCACCCCGCCTCCTCAGCAGCCGCAGCCAGCGAAGCCACCACCCGCGGATCGGCCAACTGGTCGAACAACGGAATCCAGACAGCAGATTTCAGCGAGGTCATGTCCCCCACCGTAGAAAGCAGAGGGTTCATGGACAGCGATCACCCGGCCACCCAAGCACTACAGGCATCCCCAACCAACAAAGTTCCGGCAGGACCCGCCTAACGGCGAACCCTGCCGGAAAGAGCAAGTAAGCAAGCACCGAGCACCCAGAGTGCGGGTAGTTACTCAGCACCCGGGGTGCAGGTGGTGCTCAGCACCCGGAGTGCAGGTAGGAGCGCAGCACCCGGGGTGCAGGTGGTGCTCAGCACCCGGAGTGCAGGTAGAAGCGCAGCACCCGGAGTGCAGATAGGAGCGCAGCACCCGGGGTGCAGGTGGTGCTCAGCACCCGGGGTGCGGGTGGTGCTCAGCACCCGGGGTGCGGGTGGTGCTCAGCACCCGGGGTGCGGGTGGTGCGCAGCACCCGGGGTGCGGGTGGGTGGAGAGCTCCCCGGGTGCTGGTGGTGGGGTCAGGCGAGGAGCGAGGTCCCCGTGGAGCGGAGGTTTTCGCAGGCCTCGACTACTCGGGCTGCCATGCCGGCCTCGGCTGCCTTGCCCCAGGCGCGGGGGTCGTAGGCCTTCTTGTTGCCTACCTCGCCGTCGATCTTCAGGACGCCGTCGTAGTTGGCGAACATGTGGCCGGCGACTGGGCGGGTGAACGCGTACTGCGTGTCGGTGTCGACGTTCATCTTGATCACACCGTGGTCGACCGCCGCGCGGATCTCCTCGAGCGTCGAGCCGGAGCCGCCGTGGAAGACCAGGTCGAACGGGCGGTCCTTGCCGACCTTGGCGCCGACCGCGTCCTGGATCTCCTTCAGGATCTCCGGGCGCAGCTTGACCGAGCCGGGCTTGTAGACGCCGTGCACGTTGCCGAAGGTCAGCGCGGTCAGGTACCGGCCGTGCTCGCCGGTGCCGAGCGCCTCGACCGTGGCCAGGCCGTCCTCGACCGTGGTGTAGAGCTTGTCGTTGATCTCGTTGGCGACGCCGTCCTCCTCACCGCCGACGACCCCCACCTCGATCTCCAGCACGATCTTCGCCGCCGCGGCCTTGGCCAGCAGTTCCTTGGCGATCTCCAGGTTCTCGTCCAGCGGCACGGCCGAGCCGTCCCACATGTGCGACTGGAACAGCGGGTTCTCGCCGCGCGCGACCCGCTCGGCGGAGATCTCCAGCAGCGGCCGGACGAAGCCGTCCAGCTTGTCCTTGGGGCAGTGGTCGGTGTGCAGCGCGATGTTCACGTTGTAGTTCTTCGCGACCTCGTGCGCGTACGCCGCCAGCGCGACCGACCCGCTGACCATGTTCTTGACGGTCGAGCCGGACAGGTACTCCGCGCCGCCGGTGGAGACCTGGACGATGCCGTCCGAGCCCGCCTCGGCGAAACCACGGATCGCGGCGGTCAGCGTCTGCGACGAGCTGACGTTGATGGCCGGGTAGGCGAAGGCGTTCTGCTTGGCCTTGTCCAGCATCTCGGCGTAGACCTCAGGGGTGGCAATAGGCATGTCTCGCGGTACTCCTCACAGCAAAGTTCCATGTGGGTTGAGCTCCAGTATCGCCGCCGCACACTTCGTCGGACGAGGCGGCCCGCCTGCTGAGCCGGCCAGGTGACCGGGGAGCGAACAGCAGGGGAACAGACCAGTTGATGAACAGGACCGATCCAGTTTGTTACGTGGACCGGCGTCAGGCAGCTGAGTCAGGCCGGCTGCTTCAAGCCGACCCCGACCGCGGCCCTCGCGGTGTCAGGGCCATGTGCAGCCGGTAACGATCGGCCCGGTACGCCGACCAGGACAACTCCACCACCTTGCGGCCGGCGAAGGTCGTGCGCTCGAGGACCAGCAGGGGTGCCCGCCTGGCCACGCCGAGCACCCGGGCGACATGACCGTCGGCGTTGTCCGCCCGGACGGTCTGCTCACCCGAGGTGACGACGACGTCGTACTCGCTGGCGAAGACGTCGTACAGGGTGCCGAGCTCGCGGCCGAGCAGGCCGGGGAAGAGCGCGGACGGGTAGTAGCCGACCTCGTAGGCCATCGGCGACGCGTCGGCCGTGCGCAGCCGCTCGACCCGGATCACCTTGGTGCCCTTCGGCACCCGCAGCCCCTTCGCGGTCTCGTCGGAGGCCTCGATCTCGGTCGCCGACAAGACGACCGTGCCGGGCTCGAGGCCACGGGCACGCATCTCCCGGGAGAACGAGGTCAGGTGCAGCTGGGAGTCGACCTGCGGGCCGGTGACGAACGTCCCCTTGCCGTGCACCCGCTCCAGCGCGCCCGACTCGACCAGGTCGCTGATCGCCTGCCGGACGGTCACCCGGGAGACGTTCAGCTTGTCCACCAGCGCGCGCTCGGAAGGGATCGGGTCGCCCGGGTGCAGCTCGACGTCGATCAGCCGTTCCAGTACCGATCGGACCTGGGCCCGTTTGGTCGCCACCATCGAAACTCGATCCTCCAGACCTCGGCGGAACTCGGGGGGTGCCCCGATTCACCGCTCACTGCTATCGTGCGCAGCATACCTGTTAAGACCAGATAGGACCAGTGATCGTCGTGGTGTCAACGCCCGTCCCCGTCCCTGCCACCCAGATGGCACGCGAGATCGCCGAGCAGCCGGCCGCGCTGGCCGCGACGTTCGAGCACGTGCTGCCGCTGCGGCACGAGATCACCCGGCTGGCCGCCGGCCGCCGGCACGTGATCTTCGTGGCCCGGGGGTCGTCGGACAACGCCGGCGTGTACGGCCGCTACCTGACCGAGATCCACGCCGGCCGGCAGGCCTCGCTGGCCGCGCCGTCGGTGGCCACCCTGTACGGCGCCAACCTCGACCTGTCGAACTCGCTCGTCGTCGCGGTCAGCCAGTCCGGCGCGACCCAGGAGATCGTCGACACGGCCGAGTGGGCCAAGCGCAACGGCGCCGCGATCGTCGGCATCACCAACGACGGCGAGAGCCCGCTGGTCTCGGTGGCCGACGTCGCGCTCATCACCCAGGCGGGCAAGGAGCTGGCCGTCCCGGCGACCAAGACCTACACGACCCAGCTCGCCGCGATCACCGTCGCGGTCGACGCGCTGGCGCAGAAGCCGGGCACCCTGGACGCCGACATCGCCCGCGTCCCCGAGGCGGCCGCCAAGATGCTCGAAGGCTCGGTCGACGCCGCCGCCGACCTGCTGGCCGGCGCCCACGACGTACTGTCCAGCGGCCGCGGCCTGACCTTCGGCACGACGCTCGAGGTCGCCCTCAAGCTCGAGGAGACCTGCCTGCAGCCGGTCCGCGGCCTCTCGTACGCCGACCTCAAGCACGGCCCGATCGCCGTCGTCGACTCCGACCTGGTCACCATCCTGGTCGCGGCGGGCGAAGGCCCCGCGCTGCCCGGGATGACCGAGCTCGCCGCGATCGTCCGTGAAAAGGGCAGCAAGATCCTCGGCATCGGCGGCGACGCCCGCTTCGCCTCCCTCTGCGACGTCAACCTGGCCGGCCCGGACCTGCCCGAGACGCTCGCCCCGCTGGCCCTCATCATCCCGGCCCAGCGCGCGATCGAGGCCCTGGCCCGCAAACTCGGCCTCGACCCCGACGCCCCGCGCGGCCTCCGCAAGGTCACCCAAACCGACTGACAACCCACGACGTCCCCGTCATCCCTGCGAAGGGGTGGCGGGGACGTTTGCGTTCCAGGCCTCCCTGCGAAGGGGACGTTTGCGTTTCAGGCCTCGGCGCGGGACTGGTCGTAGGTCTGCTGAGCGGCGAGGATGCCGGGCATGCTGCTGGTCAGGTAGCCGATCAGGTCGAGGAGTTTGGCGGCGAGTACTTCGCCGGTCGGCGTGAGGCTGTACTCGACCTTCAGGGGGAACGTCGACTGGACCTCCCGGATCACCAGGCCGTCGCGTTCGAGCGCCTGCAGGGACTGGGCCAGCATCTTCTGGCTGACCCCTTCGACCCGCCGGCGCAGCTCGTTGAAGCGCATCGGGCCGTCGGCGAGCGCGCCTAGTGCGAGCGCTCCCCAGCGACCGGTCACATCCTCGAGCACCGGCCGGGACGGGCAGGCGGCGCCGAAGACGTCGTACTCCACCTCGTTGGCCATGCCACCAGCGTACCTCTGCGGGGTACCAGTTACTTGAAGGTTGTAGTACCTTCTGGAGAGCAGTATCTGAAAGTGACTACAGACCCCCACCGAAGGATGCGACCCAGATGATCGATCGACGTTCTCTGATCCGGAACAGCAGCGCGGCAAGTTTCGGCGCGCTGGCGCTGGCCGTGGTGAGCAGCGGCAGCCAGCTGGCCTACGGCGCGACCGACCAGCACCACAGCCACGACGGGCACGGCGGCGAGGACGGCTTCCCGGCCAACCTCACGCACGCCGAACGCAAGCACCTGCAGATCTTCGACGAGCTGGACTTCGAGATCTTCACCGGCCAGAAGTGGGACCGGCTGCACGAGAGCCACGCCCGCAACATCCGGGTGCACTGGCCCGACGGGCACTTCACCGACGGCATCGACAAGCACATCGCCGACCTGGCCGCGATGTTCGTCTGGGCGCCGGACACCCGGATCAATGAGCACCCGCTCCGGCTGGCGACCAACCAGCTGACCGCCGTCACCGGCGTCATGAAGGGCACCTTCAGCAAGCCGATGCCCGACGGCAAGGGCGGCTTCATCCAGCCGACAGGCAAGACCTACTCGATCACGATGGCCACCGTCGGCATCTGGAACAAGCGCAACACCATGGACGAGGAGTACCTGTTCTGGGACAACCAGTCCTTCTACGCCCAGATCGGCCTCGGCTAGGAGCTAGAGCCCACTAGATTCGCCCGCGCCGGCGCAGCGCGGTACCGATCTGGTCGGCGCAGTCCAGCAGCCGTTCCAGTACTTCGCTTTGCAACGACGCACGGGTTGAGCGGGATGCGTGCGCCGAGACGTTGAGGGCAGCAACGGCTCGGCCACGCGAATCCCTGATCGGCACCGCGATCGACCGCAGCCCCAGCTCCAGCTCCTGGTCGACCAGCGCATAGCCGTCGGCCCCCGCCTGCTTGATCAGCTCCCTCAGTCCCTCCGCCGACGTCACGGTGTGCTCCGTCAGCGCCTCCGGCTCCAGAGCAGCCAGATACGCCGATAGCTCCCCGGCGGGCGCATCGGCCAGCAGCACTCGACCCATGGATGTCGCGTACGCCGGTAAGCGCGCACCCACGCCCAGCGCGACGGTCATGATCCGCCTGGTGGGGACGCGGGCGACGTACACGATGTCCGGCAGGTCGAGCGTCGCGATCGAGCAGGACTCGCGGGTCTTGAGGCTCAGCTCCTCCATGAACGGGCCGGCGATGTCGCCGAGGTCCAGCGACGACAGGTACGCCCAGCCGAGGGCCAGCACGCGCGGCGTGAGCGCGAACCGCCGCTCGTCGCTCCGGACGTACCCGAGCTCTTCGAGCGTCAGCAGGATGCGCCGCGCGGTCGCCGGCGTGATGCCGACCTCGCGGGCGACCTCGCTCAAGGTCAGCGATGGCTTCTCGGCGTCGAACGCGCGGATCACGGCCAGCCCGCGCCCCAGACCCTGGAGGAACGTCCCACCGGACCCCGGGCTTGTAGACGCATCACCAACCATGAGCTAGCCTTTTCGTTGAAAGAAGAATCTTTCGCTGAGCGAAATCTTAGCACGAAAACATCTCCAGCGGAGTTGCTGATGACAAGTCCAGTGCCCCTCGCCGAGGCGATCGCCGCGCACGTCCACGACGGGGACACGGTCGCGCTGGAGGGATTCACCCACCTCATCCCGTTCGCGGCGGCCCACGAGATCGCCCGGCAGGGAAGGCGGCACCTGACGCTGGTGCGGATGACGCCCGACCTCATCTACGACCAGCTGATCGGTCTGGGCTGCGCTGACGAAATCGTCTTCTCGTACGGCGGCAACCCGGGCGTCGGGTCGCTGCACCGGCTGCGCGATGCAGTGGAGAACCACTGGCCGCACCGGCTCGTAGTACACGAGCACAGCCACGCAGGGCTGGCCAATGCCTACTCCGCTGGGGCTGCACGGCTGCCGTTCGCAGTACTGCGGGGCTACCGCGGTACTGACCTGGAGGAGCAGCGAGACATCATCAGCCGGGTCACCTGCCCATTCACTGGCGAGGAGTTGGCCGCGGTGAAGGCGGTGAACCCGGATGTGGCGGTGATCCATGCGCAGCTGGCTGATCGCGAGGGCAACGTGATGCTCTGGGGGATCACTGGGGTGCAGCGGGAGGCAGTACTCGCCGCCAAGCGAGCCATCGTCACCGTGGAAGAGGTGGTGGACGAGTTCCCCGAGCGCACCGGCGCGGTGATCCTGCCGAACTGGGTGCTGTCGGCGGTGAGCGTCGTACCGAACGGCGCTTGGCCGTCGTACGCCGCTGGGTATTCGGTGCGGGACAACGACTTCTACCAGCAATGGGATGCGGTATCGCGCGATCGCGAGTCCTTCCTCGCCTGGGCTGCGGAGAACGATCTCAAGGAGACCAGCGATGTCTGAGTGGACGAGCGCGGACATGATGAACGTCGCCGCGGCGCGCGAGCTGCTCGACGGCGACGTGTGCCTGGTCGGCGTCGGGCCGCCGAATCTGGCGGCCAACCTGGCCCGGCGTACGCACGCGCCGAACTGCCGGCTCGTCTACGAGTCGGGGGCGATCGACGCGAAGCCGAGGAAGTTGCCGCTGTCGATCGGTGACGATGATCTGGCAGCGACGGCGGTGTCGGTGGTGTCGGTGCCGGAGATGTTCAACTTCTGGGTCGGGGCGGGGCGGATCGACGTCGGCTTCCTCGGGGCGGCGCAGATCGATCGGTTCGGGAACATCAACACGACGGTGATCGGTGCGCACGCGGATCCGAAGGTCCGGTTGCCCGGTGCGGGCGGGGCGCCGGAGATCGCGGCGGCGGCCGGCCGGGTGATCGTGATCGTGAAGCAGTCGCCGCGGACGTTCGTCGAGCGGGTCGACTTCATCTCGTCGGTCGGGTACGGGCCGACCGGTCGCGAACGGCAGGCGCCGGGCGCGGGGCCGACGCTGGTGATCACGGATCACGGGGTACTTCAGCCGGACCCGGCGACCAACGAGCTGACCATGACGCGGCTGCACCCGGGCGTGACGGTCGAGCAGGCGGTCGCGGCGACGGGTTGGCCGTTGAAGGTTGCTGACAGCCTCGAGTTCGTTGCGGAGCCGACCGAGGTCGAGCTGGATGCCCTTCGGAAACTGCGGAACCGGGAGCTGTTCGATGCCTGAGTCCTTCACCCACGTCGGCCTGGCCAGCCGGGTCGTTCTCGGCGCCGGCTCGCTCGATCGGGTAGCCGACGAGGTCGCCCTGCTCGGTACCGACCGGGTACTGCTGATCGCCACCAGGTCCGCCCGCGACTGGGCAGACCTGGTCGAGCGCTCCCTCGCTGACAGCTTCGCCGGCCGGATCGACGAGGTCACCCAACACGTCCCGAAGGAAAAGGCCGACGCCGCCCGCGCCAAAGCGCGCGAGGTGGGGGCCACGGGCATCATCGCGATCGGTGGAGGCTCGGCAATCGGCCTTGCGAAAGCCATCGCTCTCACCGCAGAGCTACCGATCGTCGCCGTACCGACCACGTACTCCGGATCGGAGATGACTCCGGTCTGGGGTCAAACCGAAGGCGGAGACAAGACAACCGGCACCGATCTCAAAGTCCTGCCGAAGACCGTTGTCTATGACCCGGTGCTCAGTCAGCAGTTGCCGTTGAAGGTGACTGCGGCGAGTGTTGCCAATGCGCTGGCGCACTGTGTGGAGGCGACCTGGACCGAGAAGGCTGATCCGATCACCGAGGTCATCGCGGTCGAAGGTGCGCGCGCCCTCCGCGAGGGACTGCTACAGGTGCTGGTAAGCCCTACCGATTTAGATGCTAGAAGCAACCTCTTGTACGGCGCTTCACTGGCCGGCTCAGCGCTGGCCAGTGCGGGAACCGGATTGCACCACAAACTCTGTCATCTCCTCGGCGGCACCTACAACCTCCCGCACGCGGAGACCCACGCAGCCGTTCTCCCGCAGGTCACCAGGGTGAAGGCGCCAGAGGTCCCCCGCGCGAAGGCGAGACTCGAGGCCGCGCTGGACACGACCGACCTGGCCGCCGGGCTGTTCGACCTGTTCACCACGGCCCACGTGCCGACCAGCCTGCGCGAGCTCGGTCTGTCCGAGGCCAAGTCGGTTGAAGCAGCAGAAAGCTTCGAGGCCAAGACCGGCACTGACGTACGAGACATCCTCGCCCGCGCCTGGGCCGGCGAGCGCCCCGAAGGAGCATCATGAGATCCGCCTATCTGTTGGACGCGGTACGCACGCCCGTCGGCAAGCTGGGCGGTGCGCTAGCCGGCGGACGACCCGACGACCTCGCCGCGGCAACCCTCCGAGAGCTGCTGGTCAGGCACCCCGGCCTCGACCCAGCCTTGATCGACGATGTGTTCCTCGGCAACGCGAACGGCGCCGGTGAAGAGAACCGCGACGTAGCTCGAATGGCCGCTCTCCTTGCCGGCTACCCGACCAGCGTTCCCGGTACCACCGTCAACCGACTCTGCGGTTCCGGGCTGGAGGCCGCGATCCAAGCAGCAAGAGCAATCGAGACCGGCGACGCATCCCTCGTCGTGGCCGGTGGCGTCGAGTCGATGAGCCGGGCGCCCTGGGTGCTACCCAAGCCGGACAAGGCCTACCCGCACGGCAGCGTGATGGCCGAGTCCACCTCCCTCGGCTGGCGACTCGTCAATCCGCGGATGCCGAAGGAGTGGACCGTCTCGCTCGGCGAAGCCACCGAGCAACTCGCCGACCGCTACAACGTCGGTCGCGAGGCACAGGACCTCTTCGCCCTCGAGAGCCACGAGAAGGCCGGCAAAGCCTGGGCCGCCGGCAAGTTCGACGCCGAGATCGTGCCCTGGGAGCACCTCGCGCCGATCCTCCCGAAGAAGACCACGCCGCTCTCCCGGGACGAATCCATCCGTGACGGCGGAACGCCGGAAGTGATGGCGAAGCTCAAGCCGGCCTTCCGCGACGACGGCACGGTCACCGCGGGCAACGCCTCCACCCTCAACGACGGCGCGTCCGCAGTACTGATCGCCGATGAGGCAACGGCGCAAAGTCTGGGCATCAATCCCTTGGCCCGGATCGTCAGCCGGGCGGTGCACGGCGTAGAACCCCAGTACTTCGGTATCGCCCCCGTCGAGGCATCGCGCAAGGCTCTCGCCAAGGCCGGCATCGGCTGGGACGACCTCACCCTGGTCGAACTCAACGAGGCGTACGCCGCGCAAAGCCTGGCCTGCTTGGGCGAATGGCCCGAACTGGACCGTACGAAGGTGAACGTGAACGGCGGAGCGATCGCGCTCGGGCACCCGCTCGGCAGCTCCGGTACCCGAATTCTGACCACGCTGGCGCACGAGTTGCGCCGTCGTGGCGGTGGTTACGGCTTGGCGACCCTCTGTATCGGTGTCGGTCAAGGAATCGCAATGGTCATCGAGGCATGAGGAGCGACATGGATCTGGCAGGGGACGAGCTCACCGACGCGGTCGTCGCGAGTTTCGGCGGCAGTCAAGACGAGCGCACCAAGACGGTGCTGAGCGCGCTGGTCCGCCATCTGCACGAGTTCGCCCGCGAGGTCGAGCTGACCGAGGAGGAGTGGTTCACCGGGATCGACTTCCTCACCCGAACCGGCCACAAGTCCACCGGCACGCGGCAGGAGTTCGTGTTGCTGTCCGACGTACTCGGGTTGTCCATGCTGACCGTCGGCCTGGGCAACAAGAAGCCGGAGGGCGCCACCCAGTCGACCGTGTTCGGGCCGTTCTTCGTCGAGGGTTCGCCCGAGATCAAGCTCGGCGACGACCTGTCCAACGGCGCGCCCGGTCAGCCCTGCCTGGTGACAGGGCGCGTCCTGGACCTGCAGGGACGTCCCATCGCAAACGCGCTGGTGGAGACCTGGCAGGCCGACGAGGACGGCTTCTACGACGTCCAGAAGAACCTCGACGGGCCGCAGAACCGCGGTCATCTGAGGACCGATGCCGATGGCAACTACTCGTTCTGGGCGGTCCGTCCGGTCGCCTACCCGATCCCGGACGACGGCCCGGTCGGCGAACTGCTGCGGGCCGCCGGACGTGGCCCGATGCGCCCGGCCCACATCCACTTCATGGTGACGGCGCCCGGCTTCTCGAGACTCATCACGCATGTCTTCGCCGCCGGCGACGAGCACCTGCACGACGACGCCGTCTTCGGCGTGAAGGACTCGCTGATCGCCGAGTTCACCGAGCACCCTGCCGGTACGGCGCCTGACGGCCGCGTCCTCGACCAGCCCTACTCGACCGTTCAGTACGACTTGGTGCTCGCCACCACCGAGGAGACCCGATCATTGTGATGGAAACCGATGTGCTGATCGTCGGCACCGGCCCGGCCGGCGGAGCCGCCTCCCTGTTCCTGTCCAGCTACGGGATCGACAACGTAGTACTGACCCGCTACGGCTGGACAGCGAACACCCCGCGGGCCCACATCACCAATCAGCGCACGATCGAGCTGATGCGCGACATGGGCATTGAGGACCAGATCACCACCAAAGGCACCGAGCACGCGCTGATGGGCCAGACCGCCTTCTGCACAAGCCTCGCCGGTGAGGAGATCGGCCGGATCCGCACCTGGGGAACGCATCCGCAGCGCCTCGCCGACTACACCGAGGCGAGCCCGACGCTCCCCTGCGACCTCCCGCAGACGCTGTTCGAGCCGATCCTGGTCAGTACTGCGGCCAGCCGCGGCGCCCGTTTGCGGTTCGACACGGAGTACGTGTCGCTGGAGCAGGATGACGACGGCGTGACCGCGACCGTCCGCGACCGGCTGTCGGGTGAGACGTACCAGATCCGGGCGAAGTACCTGATCGGCGCGGACGGCGGCCGGAGCAAGGTCGCCCAGGACATCGGGCTGCCGATGGCCGGCGCGATGGACATCGAGGGCTCGATGAACATCGTCTTCGAGGCCGACCTGTCGAAGTACGTCGCGCACCGGCCGAGCGTTCTCTACTGGGTACTTCAGCCAGGTGCCCAGATCGGTGGGATCGGCGCCGGGCTGGTCCGGATGGTCCGGCCGTGGAACGAGTGGCTGGTCGTCTGGGGCTACGACATCAACCAGCCCGCGCCGGTCGCCGACGAGGCGATGGCGACCGAGATCGTGCACAACCTGGTGGGTGACGACACGATCGACGTGAAGCTGAAGGGCACCTCGGTCTGGAGCGTCAACCACATGTATGCCGAGAAGGCGTCGGTCGGCCGGGTGTTCTGCATGGGTGACGCGATCCACCGGCACCCGCCGTCGAACGGGCTCGGTTCGAACACCTCGATCCAGGACGCGTACAACCTGGCGTGGAAGCTCGCGCTCGTCCTCAAGGGGCAGGCGTCGCCGAAGCTGCTGGACAGCTATGACGAGGAGCGCACCCCGATCGCCAAGCAGATCGTGGATCGCGCGAACAAGAGCCGCACGCAGTTCGGGCAGATCTTCCACGCGCTCGGGATGACTCCGGACGCTCCGGCGGGCCGGACGATCGACTCGCGCAAGGACGACTCCCCTGAGGGTGCCGCGCAGCGCGAGGAGCTGCGCAAGGCGATCGAGCTCAAGGACTACGAGTTCAACGCGCACGGTGTGGAGCTGGGGCAGCGCTACAAGTCGGGTGCGGTCATCCCGGACGGTACCGAGGAACCGTCGTACACCAGGGATCCCGAGCTCTACTACCACCCGACCACCTGGCCGGGCGCGCGGATCCCGCACTGCTGGTTGACCAGGGGCACCGAAACCGTCAGCACGCTGGACGTGGTCGGCAAGGGCCGCTTCACCCTGCTCACCGGTATCGGTGGCGAGGCCTGGGTCAAGGCTGCCCGGGCGATCGCGGAGGAGACCGGCGTGGAAGTGGAGGCGTTCGTGGTCGGCCCTGGTCGCGAGCTGGACGACCTGTATGGCGACTGGGCGCGGCTGCGCGAGATCACCGACAACGGCTGTCTACTGGTTCGCCCGGACGCGCATATCGCCTACCGCTCGCATGACCTGCCTACCGACCCCACTGCTGCGCTGAGCGACGCGTTCCGGGCTTTGCTCAGCCGGTAGCCAGCACTAGCCAGCCGTGCGCTGGTACAAGCAATGGATCTTCCGGTAGGTGACCAGGATCCGACTGCGCTGCGATGACGAGGCCTGCCACTTCCACTGGGAAGCGGTAGGCCTCGTCTCCTACGTTCAGGAGCAGCAGTAGCTGGCCGCGCGCGTCACCGGAGCGCAGTGCGAGGGCCTGGTTCGTCAGGTGGGCGACCTTGGTCCGCGACCGTGTCAGCCACGCATTGCGACGCCGTACGCCGATCAGCCGCTGGTGCAGCCGGTACGTCTCCCAGTGCGGGTTGGCCAGTTCGCTTGGCTTGTCCGGGAACTCAGGGCGGATCGCGTCGTCCCCACCGACCCTGTCCTCCTTGATGCCCTGCATGGCTTGCTCATCACCCGCGTAGATGCTGGGGATGCCGGCCACCGAGAACAGGACCGCCAGCGCGTGACCCAGGTGGCGTGGATCGTCCAGCTTGCTGGCGATGCGCGTCACGTCGTGGTTGCCGACGAAGGTCTGCGGCACCAGCGGGTCGACGAGTTGCTGGTGCCGCTCCAGCGCGTACGCCAGCTCGAAGAAGTTCCGGTCGTTCAGCGAACTCCAGATCGCCTTCCACAGCTCGTACTGCGTGATCGAGTCGAGCGTGCTCGTCGCGGCATAGCCGGCGTAGTCGCCATGGATCAGCTCGCCGACAAACCACGCTTCCGGGAACCGCTCACGCACCTGCGACAACACCGCACGCCAGAACTCAGCCGGTACTGCGTACGCCGCGTCCAGCCGCCACCCGTCGATGCCGCGCTCGAGCCAATGGCACATCACCTCGATGACATGCTCGCGAACGGCCGGCTCCTCGTGATTGAGCACGAGCAGGTGCTGGTGACCCTCGAAGGTGGCGATTGACCCGTCCGGCAACTGCCTGAACCACTCCGGCGGCGCCGCGAAGCCGCGGGCGACATGGTTGAAGACGCCGTCGAGCAGGATCCGCAACCCGCGTTGCCTGGCCGCGGCAACCAGCGAGTCGAAGTCCTCGTAGTCGCCCAGCCGCGGGTCGATCCGGAAGTGGTCGATCGTGTCGTAGCCGTGCGTCTCCGACTCGAAGATCGGCCCCAGCAGCAGGCCGGAGCAGCCCAGCTCGATCACATAATCGAGCCAGTTCTCCAGCCGCCCGAGCCGTGCTGTCCGGAACCCGGCCGGCAACGCCGCCGGCTCAGCCCCGGCGAACCCCAACGGGTAGACGTGCCACCAGATCGCATGATCGGCCCACGGCACCATCGACGACTCCTCCCGAAACCCCTGGAGGAACACACAGTAGAACGCCCTTCAGGAGGCGTGGCTCACTGGCGTCGGAAATTCGCGGCCGACTTCTTCGACCAGGGCAACGACCTCGGCGGTCTCCGCTTCGAGCAACTTGAGCAAAGCCACCCGCGACTCGTCGCTGCGTGCTTCCACGGCAGCCGTCGAGATCGCCTGCACGGTGGCGACCTCGTGCACCAGCGCGCCCCAGATCTCTTCCAGCTGGCTGAGATTCGCCGGTCGCGCGATCTCGACCTGCGCGATCTCGCCGATCTCCACGGCCCGGCGGACATGCAAATTCGAACTCATACTTCCCCCACGGTCGTACCTGACCCCGAACCAACGCATGCTGAAGCATGGCGTCGTCCCCGCCCGAGTTGGGACTGACAACACCTCCAACGCCGCTCGCCAGGTCGGGGTTACGGCCCCTGACCCGACAAGTTTTCAGACCTTCTGATCGAAGGTGTGGCGGCGGATCCAGGCGTGCATCGCGATGGCCGCCGCCGCGCTGGCGTTGATGGAGCGGGTGGAGCCGAATTGCGCGATCGAGAGGACGTCGGTACAGATCTTGTGGGCCTCTTCGGTGAGGCCGGGGCCTTCCTGGCCGAAGAGCAGGACGCAGTCGGTGGGCAGTTCGTAGGTCTCCAACGGGACGGAGCCGGGCAGGTTGTCGATGCCGATGACGGCCAGCTTGTGCTCTTCGGCGTACGCGGCGAGGTCCGCGAGCTGGGGATGGTGGCGGACGTGCTGGTAGCGGTCGGTGACCATCGCGCCGCGGCGATTCCACTTGCGGTTGCCGACGATGTGCACCTCGCGCGCCAGGAAGGCGTTCGCAGTCCGGACGACCGAGCCGATGTTCAGGTCGTGCTGCCAGTTCTCGATCGCGACGTGGAACGGGTTGCGCTGGGTGTCGAGGTCCTCGACGATCGCCTCCAGCCGCCAGTACCGATACTTGTCCACCACATTGCGCCGATCACCGGCCGCGAGCAGCTCCGGGTCGTACCGAGGATCGTCCGGCAGCTCGCCCTGCCAGGGCCCGACGCCGACCTCCGCGGTACCGACCAGGTCGGCCCCAACAAGGTCAGGAGCGTTGTCTCGATTGGCTTCCTGCATGGGTGGGGACGCTACCCTGTCCGCGTGCTGAGAATGGTCGCGATGCTGATGCCGAACTGGATGGACCCCGAGTACCTGCTGAACTGGCTGGGTGACTGGTCACTCTGGGGCACGGCCGCGGTCGTCTTCATCGAGTGCGGGCTGCTGTTCCCGATCCTGCCGGGCGACTCGCTGCTGTTCGCGGTCGGCCTGTTCATCGCTCGCGGCAACATCGACGTCCCGCTCTGGCTGGCCTGCGTGATCCTGACCGCGGCCGCGTTCCTGGGCAACGTCTCCGGCTACTACATCGGCCGCGGGCTCGGCACGACGCTGTTCAAGAACCCGAACGCCCGGTTCCTGAAACCGAAGTACATCGAGCAGACCCACGACTTCTTCGAGCGGTACGGCCCACGCGCGCTGGTACTGGCCCGGTTCGTCCCGATCGTGCGCACCTTCATCACGATCGTGGCCGGCGCCGGCAAGATGGACCCGAAGAAGTTCTTCCTCTGGACCGGCATCGGCGCGGTCCTGTGGGCCACCGGCATCACTCTGCTCGGCCACGCCCTGGGCAAGGTCAAGGTCGTCCACGACCACCTCGAGTCGGCCCTGATCTTGCTGGTGCTGATCTCGCTGGTCCCGATGCTGGTCGAGTTCGTGCTGGCCAAGCGCCGCGGCCGCGGCAAGCTCGCCGACGGCATCGAGGCGCAGCTCGAGCAGCCCGTCTCACACCGTCGCAAGCACTGAAAGCTCAGTGCCCGAACGGTCAGTGCCCAAAAGGAAAGTGCGGGTCTGACCAGACGTAGTCGGTGCTGAGCTCCAGCAGGTCGGTGGTGTCGACCTGGCCGCAAGGCAATGGCCCGACCACCTGGCTGGACCCGAGTGAACAAGCCACCCGGACCCGGTCGGCCGCCTGGTACCAGACCAGCGCCCCCCGTGGCGCAGCCCCTTCGTGCAGCAGGGCGTGGTGGTCGAGCCATCGCAACGCGTCTTCCGGATCGTGCCAACCGCTGTCCTGGGCAAAGCCGAAAGCCATCCGCTGGAACTTCAGCGACCAGTCCTGCCAGGCCCCTGACCCCACCCGTTCCAGCTGCCAGCTCAGCGCGGCCTCGGTGTCCCGTGGGTTTGCCGCCCACTGGACAGCTTGGCCTTCCACAACAATCTCCCCCATGGCCGTGCTCCCCCATCCTCCGGCCTTTGCCGTGGTGAGTAGAAGCTTGTCCTGAGCGCATACAGCCGCCGTACATTGCGTAATGTAACTACGCAGGGCGACGAATCCGTTGCGCAGAAGGCGAAATCAGCCGGCCGCGAGATCCGTGGTCAGCTCCGCGAGCGCGGCGCGCGCCTGACCGGCCTTGGTGTCGTTGGCAACGAGCTGCCACACGCGGGCCGCGCGATCGAGATACCGGCGCGCGAAGTCCACATTCCCCGCGCTCGCGTAGAGCCGGCCCAGGTCGTACGCCGCCTGCCCCTCGACGCTGCGGTCCCCCAGCCGGTGACCGATCGCGATCGCGTCCAGCAGCATCCGCCGGGCCGCCGCCTCGTCGCCGACGCCGACGAACGCCTGCCCCAGCTCAGCTCGCCCGTACGCCGCGCAGTGGTCGTCACCCAGGCTGTTGAAGATGGCCAGCGACGCCTGCAACTGGCGCACCGCCTGGTCGTTGCGGCCCTGGTGCATCCGGAGCTGAGCGATCCGGCGCCGGACCTTCGCCTCCCGGTGCGCGTCCCCGAGCCGTACGCCGAGCAGGAACGCCTCGGCCAGGTACCGGCCGGCGACGACGGTGTCATTGCGGCTCAACCAGATCGACGCGGCCGCGCTGCGGGCCACCGCCTCACCGTTCTTGTCGCCGACCTCGACCAGCGCCTCCACGGCTCGCTCGTATTGCGCGAGGCTCTCGTCCGGCCGGCCACGCTCGCGCAGCCAGGTCCCGAGACCGACCGCGACGATGCCGGCTCCCTGACGATCCCCGATCTCGTCGAAGATCGCGGCGCCCTCGGTGAGATGCTCCCAAGCCACGTCCCAGTCGTCGCGGTAGATCGCGAGCTGGCCCAGGTTGCGCCGCAGGATCGCCTCGCCGCGCTGGTCACCGCAAGCGATCGCGCTGGCCAGGCCGGGCTGGTGCGACTCGTTCCAGTCGTCGTAGTACGCGCGCATGTCGAGGTACGGACCCCAGGCGGCCGCAATCCGCCAGGCGTAGTCGTGCAGTCCGTTCTGCGCCGCTGCCCGGATCGCCGGGGCGAAGGTGGACCGCTCGGCGTCGAACCAGGCGATCGCGTCCGACGGGGTGAACGGCTGCGGGTCCGGGGCGAGCAGTGGGCCGGTGTGCTCGAGCGTGCCGAAGTACCCGAACGGTAGTGCCGCACTGGCCCGGCGGACCTTGTGCAGCAGCGATTCGAAGACAGTGCGCAGGTCCTTGATGGCCTGTGCCTTCTGCTCGTCGTCGCCGACCCCGATGGCATGCAAGCGGAGCAAGTCGTGCACGCGGTAGCGCGCAGTACCGTTCGCGTCGACCGTGCTGATCTGGACCAGGTTGACCTCGATCAGCCGGTCCATGCTGTGCCGTACGGAGGCAGGCGTGGCGATCGACTCCAGGATGCGGGCCGAGAACTCACCGACTGCGAAGTGCCCGATGAGCCGGTACAGCCGGGCCTCCTCCTGGCTGAGTGCGTCGTAGCTCAGGTCGGCACTGGTACGGACGGCCAGCTCGCCGATGCTCAGCTCATCCAACCGGTGGGTCTCGTCGCGAAGCCTGCGCGCCAGCTCGGCCGGGCTGAGGTCGGGGCGCTGGGCAAGGCGGCTGGCGACGATCCGGATCGCCAGCGGAAGGTTGCCGCAGGCCTCGAGGATCTCGTTGACCGCCGCGGAGTTGGTGTCGACCCGGCCCGCTCCCGCGACCCGGCGGAGCAGCTCGGCCGCCTCGCCGTCGTCAAAGGTGTCGAGTGGCGTGCTGTCCGCGCCGGCCAGATCCATCAAGCGGTTCCGGCTGGTGATGACGACGGCCGATGCCCCCGTGCCCGGCATCAGCGGCGCGATCTGGCTCGCCGCGGCGACGTCGTCGAGGATGATCAGCACCCGGCGGCTGGCGAGCTCCGATCGCAGCGTGGCTGACCGCCGCTCAGGATCGGCCGGTACTGCGGAATCCGGCATGTTGAGACTCAGCAGCAGGTCGGTCAGCGCGCCCGCTGGATCGCGCGGCTCGGTAGCGCCCCGCATGTCCAGGTAGATCTGCCCGTCCGGGAACGACTCCCGGACCAAGTGGCCGAGCCGGACAGCGAGCGAGGTCTTGCCAGTGCCCGGAGCACCGGAGATCACCGCGATTGGCGGCCGAACGGGGTCCCGGCCGCAGACCAGGTCACGCAGTTGCTCCAAGTGCTGCTGCCGTCCACTGAAGTCGGACAGGTCGAGTGGGAGCTGGCTGGGCGGGCGGTGCGGCTCAGTGAGCACCGGCGACGCCATGGGGCCGGCAGGCTCGGGCTCGGCGGGTTGGGTAGTACGGATCGCTGCCGGGATGCCAGGGTCGGGCCAGTTGGCCGAGCGGCCGTTCTCTGCACGGGCACCGGCTGCTTGGAGCTCCGGGCCGGGCTTGACGTCCAGCTCGTCGGCCAGGGTCTGCACTGCTTTCGCGTACGCCGCCCTGGCTTCGCCGGTTCGCCCGGCGGCCAGTAGGGCGTCAACCAGTCGCCGCCAGAGCTGTTCGTCGTACGGGTCCTCGGTGAGGCGACCGCTGAGCAGGACCGCGGCTCCGCTGGCGTCGCCGTACTCAAGGCGCAGGTCGAGCAGTGTGTCGACCAGTCCTCGGTACTGCGCGTCGAGGCGCGCGATCGAGCCCTCCCACGCGGACGGGATGGTCAGGTCCTCGAGCGGGTGCCCGCGCCACAGGGAGTATGCGCGCGACAGTACGAGCATGGCCTCGCGCTTGTCACCCGCATCGCGCAAGTGACCACCCTCTGCGAGCAGGGACTCGAACAGGCTCGCGTCGAGCTCGTCGACGCCGACCCCGATGCTGTAGCCGGCCGCGGAGGTGTCGATCGGGGCGACCAGCCCGGCGTCCTCCAGGACTCCGCGCAGGGCCCGGACGTAGGTACGGATGTTCGCCGTCGCCGAGCGAGGCGGGTTGCCCTCCCAGAGCGCGTCGGCGATCAGGTCGATGGAGACGAACCGGTTGGGGTGCAGCAGGAGCGTCGCGAGCAGCTGGCGCGGCTTACTGGCGCGTAGGGGCTGGCCTTGGACGTGAGAGAGACGCAGAGGTCCGAGGATCTCGTACCTCAGACTGTCCACTTGATCGCCCTCTCAACTGTTGGCCCGCCCCATGGTGTCATCCCGCCCGCCCCGCCGGGAAGGTTCGGCGGGTGCGATGTACGTCGCGATGTACGCGCGATGTATCCGGGCCCGGCATCGTGGTCGGTGGTACCGGGGGGAGGGCAGGCCCGGGGGTGACGAACTGACCGTCGTCGTCCCCGGGCCTGAATTCGAGGGACCATTCGTAGGACGCTGAGCAACGGCCATTGGGGCACTGGCTGGAGGGAGGCTCAGCGCCCTATCTGACCGCTGGTGGTCGGTTACTGACCGCCGGTGAAGGGCGGCTGGCCGTCCTGCGGACCGGGGGATCCCGCAGGCGGCCCGCCGACCGGCGGCTGGCCTACGGGAGGCTGGCCCTGGTACGGCGGCTGACCGCCGGCCGGCGGGAACTGCGGCTGCTGCTGCGGCTGACCCGGCATCTGCGGCTGGATCTGGCCCGACGACTGCGCGCCCGGCTGCATCTGCGGCTGCGCCTGCTCGCCCTCGACCGAGCCGATGGTGCCGAACGAGACCTGCGGGACCGAGCGGACCTGCTCGTCCTTGACCTCGAAGTAGCCGGCCTTCTCGAACTTGAACCGGCCCGCGATCACGTTCGACGGGAACGACTCGACCCGGGTGTTGTAGTCCCCGACGTTGGCGTTGTAGAACCGCCGGCCGGCCGCGATCCGGTCCTCGGTGTCGGTCAGCTCGCGCTGCAGGTTGAGAAAGTTCTGGTTCGACTGGATCTGCGGGTAGGCCTCGACCGAGATCATCATCTGCCGCAGCGCGCCGGACAGCTCACCCTCCGCCGCCGCCCGCTGCTCCGGCGAAGCTCCCTGCACGTTGACCGCCTGGGTCCGCAGCCGGGCGACCTCCTCGAACACGTGCCGCTCGTGCGCGGCGAACGCCCGGACGGTCTCGACCAGGTTCGGGATCAGGTCGTAGCGCCGGTGCAGCTCGACGTCGATCTGCCGCCAGGACTCCTGGATCAGGTTCCGCTGCTTGACGAACCGGTTGTACGAGACCATCAGCGCGATGGCCGCAATCACGACGACCGCGACGATGATGACGATGACGAGGGTCATTTCCCTGCTCCCGAGTGTTGGCTGAGACTCCCAGCCGACTCTAACCGCGAACGGGGCCGGTGGGGCTCACTCGACGCGGACGTCGATGCCCGCGTAGTCGCGCCAGACGTACGGGGGGATGTTGTCGATGACGAGGTCGAGCAGGGTCAGGCGGTTCATCACCTCGGTGGGTGAGTGGGGGCCGGCGTCCCAGCCGATCAAAGAGTCGCCCTCGATCCGCCAGCCGATCTCACCGCGGGCGAGCAGCATCTCCATCATCTGCGGGTGAATGACGGCGTGCCCGAAGCGCTCGTCGTCGGCCAGGACGTGAAAGGAGCGATTGAACTGTTCGCTCTCGAAACGCAGGTCACCGAAGCCAAGCGCGTTGGCGACCGCCCCACCGAACAGCCCTTCCTGGGTGACCTCCAGCCGTGGCAGCGCGCCCGGCAGCCGCATCACCACGACACCGAACTTGTGGGTGGTCGTCGTACGCCGGCCCTTGTTCGTCGTGTGGGTCTGATAGCTGTAGTCGAAGGCAACGACCTGACGGCCCTGGTGGGCGCCGGTGAGGACGTTGCGGACCCGCCGGTGGTCGCCGGTCCGGAACGGAGTACCGGCCCATTGCCCGGCCAGAGCGTGGTTCTCCGGCTGGTAGCTGAAGCCTTGTTGAGCAGCGAAGGCGGCGAACGCCTCCCGGCGCTTCTTCGCGTTCAGGTAGTTGACGTAGGCGACCCCGCCGCCGATCAGCAGACCAACGGCGAGCACCGCCACGACGGTCAAGAGTTGAGACCCAGCTCCTCGAGGCCGAAGACCGAGCGGTACTCCAGCCCTTCGGACTCGACCTTCTCCTGGGCGCCGGTCGCACGGTCGACGATCACCGCGACGGCGACCACCTCGGCGCCCGCCTCGCGCAGTGCCTCGACCGCGGTGAGGACCGAGCCACCAGTGGTGGAGGTGTCCTCCACGGCGAGCACCCGGCGGCCCTTCACGTCCGGGCCCTCGATCCGGCGCTGCAGCCCGTGCGTCTTCTCGGCCTTCCGTACGACGAACGCGTCCAGCTTGCGCCCCTGCTGGGCGGCCGCGTGCAGCATCGACATCGCCACCGGGTCCGCGCCGAGCGTGAGCCCGCCGACCGCGTCGTACTCGAGATCCGCGGTCAGCTCCAGCAGGGCCGGGCCGATCAGCGGCGCCGCCTCGGCGTCCAGCGTGATCCGGCGCAGGTCGACGTAGTAGTTGGCCTCCTTGCCCGAGGCCAGCGTGACCTTCCCGTGCACGATCGCCTTGGTCTTGACCTGGTCCAGCAGCGCAGCGCGATCAGAAGTCATGAGGCCGCAGCTTACTTCTTGTGCGCTTTCACCAGGTGGCCGAAGGCAACCGAGCGGTCCGGGGAGTGGAAGAGGTCCTGGCAGGTGGTGAGGGTGATGGTCGAGCCGGCCGGCGTCTCGCGAGGCTTGCCCGGGACTGGTTCGAGCACCCAGTTGGCGGTGGGTTCGACGGTCAGGTCGCGGGGCGAGCCATCCAGTTCGTACGTATAGACGGTGTCGGCAGTCTCGACGATGACCTGGTCGCCCTTCTTCAGTTCCAGCAGCCTGCGGAACGGCGAGCCGTGCGTGACCCGGTGCCCGGCGACGGCGAAATTGCCCGGCTCCCCCGGCAACTGGGTCTGTGGATAGTGCCCGATGCCTTTGGTCAGGTCGCTCTTGCCGACCCCTTCCACGACAGGCTTCTCCCAGTCCTTGCCGAACTTGGGGATCCGCAGCAGCACGATCGGCGTACCAGCCTCCGCCTTCGCAGCCGGTGGTTTCTGCGTTTGCGGCTGCCAGTCGTCGTGCAGGTCGCGCCTGAGGTCGTCCATCGCGTGGTTCGAGGTGATCCCGGTCCCGAAGTACTGCCACCCCACCCACCCGAGCAACCCCAGCCCGGCCACCAGCAGGACGACTCCCAGACCACGTACGACGCCCCGACCCATGGCCCTAAGTATGCAGAAGTACTGCAAAGGCTTTGTACGTCGTGTCGATGGACGGGGGTGGTTGCGCGGGACGACGATGTGCGGAGCAACCACTTTCAGGAGGTAGGGGTGAAGGCGCTGGTCAAGGCCGAGAGCAAGCCGGGGCTCTGGCTGCAGGATGTGCCCGAGCCGCGGATCGAGGCGGACGAGGTACTGATCAAGGTCAAGCGGACGGGTCTATGCGGGACCGATCTGCACATCCAGAGCTGGGACTCCTGGGCACAGAAGAACGTGCCGGTACCGATGGTGACCGGCCACGAGTTCTGCGGCGAAGTGGTGGAGATCGGCGCCGGCGTCCGTGACGTCGCCGTCGGTGACCTGGTCAGCGGCGAGGGTCACCTCGTCTGCGGCCGGTGCCGCAACTGCCGGGCCGGCCGCCGGCATCTCTGCATCAAGACGCGCGGCCTCGGCGTCCACGTGGCGGGCGCGTTCGCGGAGTACGTGAAGCTGCCGGCCACCAACGTCTGGGTGCACCGCGACCCGGTCGACCTCGACGTCGCCGCGATCTTCGATCCGTTCGGCAACGCGGTGCACACGGCGCTGTCGTTCCCGGTCGTCGGCGAGGACGTGCTGATCACCGGCGCGGGCCCGATCGGCATCATGGCCGCCGCCGTCGCGCTGCACGCCGGCGCGCGCAACGTGGTGATCACCGACCTGTCCGACTACCGGCTCGAACTGGCCCGCAAGATCGGCGTCACCCAGGCGGTGAACGTCCGCGAACAGACCATCGCCGACGCCCAGCGCGAGCTCGGCATGCGCGAGGGCTTCGACGTCGGGATGGAGATGTCCGGCCAGCCGGCCGCGCTGCGCGACATGCTGGCGAACATGAACCACGGCGGCAAGATCGCCATGCTCGGGCTGCCCGCTGACGAGATCGCGATCGACTGGGGCACGGTGGTGCTCAACATGCTGACCATCAAGGGCATCTACGGCCGGGAGATGTTCGAGACCTGGTACTCGATGTCGGTGATGCTGGAGCGCGGGCTCGACCTCGCGCCGGTGATCACCCACCGGTTCGCTGCCGGGAACTTCGAGCAGGCCTTCGACGTCGCCCGCGAGGGTGACTGCGGCAAAGTGATCCTGGACTGGACCGACCTGGAGGAGAAGCACTGATGTTCGGCCGGATGCGCGACGACCTGACCAGCACGATCGGCGAGATCCGCGACGCCGGGCTGTACAAGTCCGAGCGGGTGATCAGCTCACCGCAGAACGCGTCGATCTCGGTTGCCTCGGGCAACGAGGTGCTGAACTTCTGCGCCAACAACTACCTCGGCCTGGCCGACCACCCCGAAGTGATCGCGGCGGCCCGGGATGCCTTGGATCGTTGGGGTTTCGGGATGGCGTCGGTGCGCTTCATCTGCGGTACCCAGCAGATCCACAAGGACCTCGAGGATGCCCTGAGCAACTTCCTCGGCCAGGAGGACACGATCCTCTACAGCTCCTGCTTCGATGCCAACGGCGGATTGTTCGAGACGTTGCTCGGCGCCGAGGACGCGGTCATCTCCGACGAGCTCAACCACGCCAGCATCATCGACGGCATCCGGCTGTCCAAGGCTCAGCGGTACAGGTACAAGAACCGCGACATGGCCGACCTCGAGGCTCAGCTGAAGGACGCGGCGGACGCCCGGTACCGGTTGATCGCCACCGACGGCGTGTTCTCGATGGACGGCTACGTCGCGCCGCTGGACGAGATCTGCGACCTGGCCGAGCGGTACGACGCGCTGGTGATGGTCGACGACTCGCATGCGGTCGGCTTCGTCGGGCCCGACGGCGCGGGTACGCCGTCGCTGTTCGGAGTACAGGACCGGATCGATGTGCTGACCGGGACGCTGGGCAAGGCGCTCGGTGGGGCGTCGGGTGGCTATGTGTCGGCGCGCCGCGAGATCGTCGAGCTGCTGCGTCAGCGTTCGCGTCCGTACCTGTTCTCGAACTCGCTGGCGCCGTCCGTCACGGCTGCCTCCTTGAAGGCCCTGCAGCTGATCGGCGGCTCGACCGAGCTGCGCGACCAGCTCGCCGCCAACACGAAGCTGTTCCGCGCGAAGATGACCGAGGCAGGTTTCGACGTCCTGCCCGGCGACCACCCGATCTCGCCGGTGATGATCGGCGACGCCGCCGAGGCCGGCCGGCTGGCCGACAAGTTGCTCGAGCTCGGCGTCTACGTGATCGCCTTCTCCTACCCGGTCGTCCCGAAGGGCAAGGCGCGGATCCGCACCCAGCTCTCGTCGGCGCACTCGACCGAAGACGTCGAGCGGGTGGTGGCCGCCTTCATCGAGGCCCGGGCTGCTCTAGCCTGACGCGCATGGAAACACTCAGCCCGCGGGCCATCAACCGTGCGACGCTCGCCCGACAGCTCCTGGTGGAGCGCAGTGAGGTGTCTGTCGTCGAGGCGGTCGAGCGGCTCGCGGGCATGCAGGGGCAGGAGCCGAAGCACCCGTACGTCGGGTTGTGGACGCGGCTGGCCGAGTTCGCCGACAGCGATCTGACGGCCGCCGTCGAGTCGCGTGAGGTAGTACGGGCGACGTTCTACCGCGGCACCCTGCATCTGGTCACCGCCGAGGACTATCTGCGGTTCCGTACGACGCTCGCCCCCATGCTCGAGGCAGGGCTGAAGCTGCTCGGGGACCGGGCTGCCGGGCTCGAGCCCGAGAAGGTGGCTGCGGCGGCCCGCAAGCTCCTGGCGGTGCAGCCGTTGACGTTCACCGAGGTGCGGGACGCCCTGCAGGCGGAGTTCCCGAAGGTGAACGACCGGGCTCTCGGGTTCTGCACGCGGATGATGGTGCCGCTGATCATCGCGCCGGCCGAGACCCGCTGGGGATGGACCGCCAACGGACGGTTCACGCCTGCTGAGCAGTGGATCGGCAAGAAGTTGCCGCGCAAGGCGGTGCCGCAGGAGCTGGCCGTCCGCTATCTGGAGGCGTTCGGGCCGGCCACGTCCGCCGACTTCCAGACCTGGTCGGGGCTCCCGCGGGGCAAGCAGTTGTTCGACTCGATGGACCTCGAGGTGCTCGCCGACTCCAACGGCAAGACGCTGTACGACGTACCGGGTGCGCCGCGGCCGTCGGAGGACCTGGGAGTACCGGTTCGATTCCTGCCGGAGTTCGACAATCTGCTGCTGGCACACGCGAAACGCCAACGAATCATTGCCGATGAGCACCGTCCGGCCGTGTTCACGAAGAACCTGCGGATCAAGTCGACGTACCTGGTGGACGGGCTGGTCGCCGGGCTGTGGACGGCGGAGAAGAAGCGTGGTGTGGCCACTCTCACGCTGACGCCTTTCGGCAAGACGCTGAAGAAGACCGCAGCCGAGCTTGAGCGTGAAGGCGATGCGTTGCTGCGCTTCCTGGAGCCCGATGCGAAGACCCACGAAGTGGTTACGGCCGGTTGATGAGGTTGTTGTCACACGTCGGATGACTGGGCTGGAGCGCTCTGTGCCAGTGGAATGGACAGATGAGCACAGTCCCGATGATCACCCTGGACAACGGCGTCGAGATCCCGCAGCTGGGTCTGGGGGTCTGGCAGATCGAGGACGCCGTCGTCACCGGCGTCCTTGAGGCGGCGTTCGCGGCCGGCTACCGGCACGTCGACTCCGCCGCGGCGTACGGCAACGAAGCCGGCGTCGGCCGCGCGATCGCTGCCTCCGGACTGCCGCGCGACGAACTCTTCATCACCACCAAGCTGTGGAACGACGACCAGGGGTACGACTCCACCCTGAAGGCGTTCGACGCCAGCCTCGACCGGCTCGGCCTCGACCACGTCGACCTGTACCTGATCCACTGGCAGTCGCTGAAGAAGGACAAGTACGTCGAGACCTGGAAGGCGTTCGAGCAGCTGTACGCCGACAAGCGGGTGCGCGCGATCGGCGTCTCCAACTTCCACATCCCTGCCCTGCGACGGTTGTTCGCGGAGACCGACCTGCGCCCGGCGGTCAACCAGATCGAGCTGCACCCGCGGTTGCCGCAGGACGAGCTGCGCGCGTTCAACGCCGAGAACGACATCGTCACGCAGGCGTGGAGCCCGCTCGCCTCGGGTGGGCTGGTGGACGACCCGACGCTGACGGCGATCGGCGCGAAGTACGGCAAGACGCCCTCGCAGGTGGCGATCCGGTGGCACCTGCAGCTGGGCAACGTGGTGCTGCCGAAGTCGAAGACGCCGAGCCGGATCGCCGAGAACATCGACGTGTTCGACTTCGCGCTGGACAACGAGGACATGGCCTCGATCGCCGACCTGGAGACAGGCGAGCGTACGGGTGGGGACCCGGACCTCGTCGACTAGACGAGTTGCAGGAAGCGTCGTAGTACCGGCGAGGGGTTGTCGGACGACCAGGCGACGCAGAGGTTCCAGGGCGGCAGGTCGTCGGACAACTCGCGATAGACGACCGCGCCCGGATCGATCTGCGGAGTCGGCGCGATCAGCAGTGAGACGCCAAGGCCGGCGGCGACCAGCGAGACGATCGTCTGGACGTCGCCCGCCTCTTGGGTGATCCGCGGCGTGAATCCGGCGTCCCGGCAGTGGCCGACGATCGCGTCGTGGACGGACGGGCCGGTCGCTCTGGTGTAGAGCACGAAGTCGTCGCCGGCCAGCTCTTGGAGCCTGATGCGTTTGCGCTTGGCCAGCGGGTGTTTGGCCGGCAGGGCCGCTACTAATGGGTCTTGGGAGATCACGCGTTGGTTCAGGCCGTCGACGCTCCCGGGTAGCGGCCGGTAGAGCCCGACGTCGATCCGGCCTTCTCGTAGCGCCTTGGTCTGGCGGATCGTGGTCATCGTCTCCAGATCGAGTACGACGTCCGGCTGCGCGTCGCGGAACGCGCCGAGCAGTCGGGGCAGCGCCTCGAACGTGGCGGACTGGACAAACCTGAGCCTGAGCGTGCCGAGCTCACCGCGATGCACCCGCTGCGCGTCCCGCTTGGCCAGCTCGGCCTGCTTGAGCAACTCGCGCGCCCCGGCCAGGAACGTCTCACCCGCGGCGGTCAGTACGAAGCGCTTCTTCACCCGGGCGAACAGCTCGACCTCGAGCTCCCGCTCCAGCGCCGCGACCTGCCGGCTCAGCGACGGCTGGGTCAGATGCAGCCTCGCGGCCGCCCGCCCGACGTTCAGCTCCTCGGCGACCACCACGAACGCTTCGACCAACCGCAGATCCACATCATGCACTCTACGCATGAACTAGGCGCAATACTTTCATTGGACGTATCATCCGCCGCTGCCTAGCGTCGAAACATGGATCCCTTCACCCTCACCATCGTCCGCACCGTCGCGAAGTCGTCCCGTTCGGGGATGGCCGACGCTCCCGTAGTACCGGAGAAACCTCGCCGCTGGCGCCGGTCCCGCCCCTCGTCGGCGTTGTGCGAAGCTGAGCCTCGTGATCGAAGTGCGCCGGTTGCGAGTCCTGCGAGCGCTTGCTGACCACGGCACCGTCACCGCGGCAGCCGAGGTCCTGCACCTGACCCCGTCGGCCGTGTCCCAGCAATTGGCAGCCCTCGAATCCGAAGTAGGCCAAGAACTCCTCGAACGCCGCGGCCGCCGCGTCGCCATCACCTCCGCCGGCCGCCTGCTGCTGAGTCACGCCGACACGATCCTCACCGAGGTCGAACGCGCCGAAGACGCCATGCAGTCCTACGCCAACGGCACCACCGGCGAAGTACGGATCGCAGCCTTCGCCACCGCCATCAGCCTCCTGGTCGCGCCCACCCTCCCGGTACTCCGCGAGGCCGTCCCCGGCCTTCGCCTGTCCGTCAGCGACGCCGAAGGCCACCAAGCGATCGCCCGCCTCCTGGACGGCGAGATCGACCTGGCCATCGCCGTGGAACACCGCGGCTCCCCTCGCCCCGACGACGAACGCCTGGCCCGGATCCCCTTGTACGCCGAGCCTTTCGTCGCCGTGGTCCATCGCTCCCACCCCGTCGCGAGCGCCGAAGCGGTAGACCTGACCGCCCTGTCTTCAGACGACTGGGTGATGACCTCGATCGGCAACCCGATCCGCGACGTAGTCCTGCTTGCCTGCGAACAAGCCGGCTTCCAGCCCCGAGCAGCCCACACCTCCGACGACTTCCGCTCAGTAGCCGCCCTGGTAGCCGCCAACGCCGGCGTCTCCCTGGTCCCCCGCCTGGCGATCTCCGACTACAAACCCACCGACGCCGTCCTGCTCCCCCTGATAGCCCCCACCCCAGTCCGCCGAGTCTTCGCCGCCACCCGCAAAGCCCGAGCCGACCACCCCCTCCTCACCACCACCATCACAGCCCTACAAAAAACCGCCACCACCCTCCCCCTCACCTTCTAACCCAGCCAGCAGCTCGACGACCTCGTCGGCCCTGGAATCCGCGGCTCGCCGGTAGCGGTCCAGCGCCTGCTCCCATTCCGCCCGGGCTTCCTCGGGCCTGCCGAGTCCCGCATAAGTCCGTCCCAGGTGGTGCCGCAACGGCGGCTCCCGATGATCGGCTGGATATCGCAGGGCAATCTCCAGCCCGCGGGCGAGGACTTCCTGGGCCTTGCCCCACTCGTCGAGCTCCAGGTAGGTACAGCCAAGCTCCCGGAGGATGTCTGCCTCGTGGATCTCGAGCTTCGCGGTACGGGCATCGACAAGGGCGCCGTTCAACACCTGCAACGACGCCTCATACTGCCCCGCCTCCTGCAGAGAACGCCCGATCAGCTGCCGATGACCTACGGACCGGCCCGGCTCCATCAGGGAGATTGCCCGGTCGAAGGCTGCCTTTTGTCGCTTCAGATCACCGAGCCACCCGGCCAAGGCACCGACAGCCACGTTGGCGCCGATCTCGTACCGGCGAATCTGCCGGCGTTCGATCTCCTCGAGCGCCTCCTCCGCAAAGGGCAAGCCCTCAGCCGCCCGTCCAGCGCGACCGAGGGTGTAGCCCAGATCGACCAAACACGCGACCCGCTGAATGGGTTCCGCCAGCTCCAGGGCCAGCGTCACCGCCTCTTGATTCCAGGGAACAGCGACCTCGTACAGCCCGAGAGTCTGCTCCATGGCGCCCATCTGATGGAGCCGCCCGATCTGGAGCCGCGGGTCCAGCTCGACAGAAATCCTGGAAACCGCCACCAACGCTGCATGAGCCTCACCGAACTGCGCCAATGTCGCCCCGAGCGACGGCATGCCAAGTGCCAGCTGTACGGCCGCGAGCCGCTCGTCTGCATCGCCGGCGGCTGCCACCCGGATCAGCCGGACCAGGTTGGGCAGCTCGGTCCGGAGCCAATGGACAACATCCTGACGCTCAGTCAGGTCGTCGGCCCCGGCCGACCAAGGGCTCTCGGCCCGCGAGCCGTAAACGTCGGGGCCGCCGATCATGTCGTTCAGCCGCCACAGCACCCCGAGGTAGCAGGTGAGCTCGCGGGAACGAACCTCGGCCATTGCGGAGTCGCTGAGCTCGGTACGGGCCAGCACCCGGCCGACGTCACGGACCAGGTCATGCATCCGGTAGAGCTGGGGAGCTGGACTCTCCAACAGGTGGACATCGACCAGCCGCTCCAGCAATGTCTCCGTCCCGGTCATTGGTTTCCCCAAGACCTTGGCCGCGGCGCGGAGGGGAAAGTGGTCGCCGTCGAAGAGCGCGAGGGTCGGATAGATCCTGGCGGCTTCGGCGTCGCCGGGCTGGCCCTCGCGTTCCAATTGGACAAGCGAGACCAGAATGCTGCGACCTACGCCAGCGCCCGAACCAGTCAGCAGGACCTGTCGGCCGGCATCCTCCAGCAGTTGGGCTTCCAAGCCACCCAGTCCAGCCGCGGCCCGGCCAGACTGACCCGCGATCCGGATCGCCAGCGGCAGGTAGCCGCAAAGGCGAACCACTCTCCGTGCTGTTTCAGGCTCGTCGCTGACTCGATGGTGGCCGAGGACCTCGCCCAGCAACTGCAGCGCTTCGGACTCGGTCAACACATCCAGGTCGATCCGGCGAATACCCGGCACCCCGGACAACTCCTGCCTGCTGGTGATCAAGACAGCCGAGCCCGGCGTACCCGGCATCAAATGCCGGACCTGGTCCACGCCGATCGCATCGTCCAGCAGCAACAGCATCCGCCGACCGGCGAGTGCCGTTCGGTAGCGTGCGGCCATTTGCTCAAGGTTGTCCACTCCTCCAGCCGCCGGAACACCCAACGCCCGCAGCAGGACTCCGAGCGCATCCATCGCGCTGAGTGGCTTCTCGCCACCGCCCCGCAGGTTCAGCAGGAACTGGCCATCCGGGAACTGGTCTGTGACCTGCTGCGCGGCCTGGACCGCGAGGCTCGTCTTGCCGATCCCGCCCATCCCACCGATCGCCGATACGACGACCGCCGGAGCTACGGCGTACGGCGAACGCAGCAATCCGACAAGGTCCTCCAGTTGGTTTTCCCTGCCCGTGAAATCGGCGATCGGGTCGGGAAGCTGCAACTGGCCTGCGACCGACCGGCGTGCGGCCTGCTCAAAGAGGCGTGCCTCTGCCGGGGTCAGTTCCAGAGCTTCGACGAGAAGTTCGACGGTGACCGGTCGTGGGTGGCGTCGCCGTCCGCCCTCCAGGGCTGCAATACCTTCCACGCTCAGACCGGCAGCCTCGGCCAACGCCTCCTGGGTGAAACCGGAGCGGGTGCGGAAGCGACGTAGGAGGTGGGCCACGTCGGTGGTTGGGGCGGCGGGCATGACGAGGGTGGCTCCAGGACTCGGGGGCGGTGATCCAACCATACGAGCGAGTTCTGTGACCGAGAACCGCGAAACCGATTCGTCAGGCGCGGGTGGCGTCGTAGGTGGTGTTGGCTTCCAGGACGTCGGGGACCTTGGACTCCACCCAGTGGGCCAGGGTGTGGACCTGGGTGGCTACGTCGTGGCCGAGGGGGGTGAGTGAGTAGTCGACGCGGGGTGGGATGACGGGCTTGGCGTCGCGGTGGACGAAGCCGTCGCGTTCCAGGGCTTGCAGGGTCTGGGCGAGCATCTTCTCGCTCACGCCGCCGACGTGCCGGCGCAGCTCGCTGAAGCGGTACGAACGCTCCAGCAGCGCGGCGAGGACAAGCACGCCCCAGCGGCTGGTGACGTGTTCGAGGATGGCCCGGGAGGGGCAGTCGGCCCGGTTGACGTCGGGCAGCAGGGTCTCGGTCACGGCGGGTCCTCCTTACCTGGAGATAAGTACCTTACTTTGAAGTGGGTACTGTTGTGAAGGTTGTACCCATCATAAAGTAAGTGACATGAACACAGTCATCACTGGAGCCACCGGCCAGCTCGGCCGGCTTGTCATCGCCGATCTGCTGGCCGCGGGCGTCCCCGCCGACGGCATCACCGCGGTTGCCCGTAGCAAGGAGAAGGCCGCCGATCTCGCGGCCCAGGGCGTCAGGATCGCCATCGCCGACTATGACGACCCCGCGACCTTCGCCGACGTCTTCACCGCCGGCGACCGCGTCCTGCTGATCTCCGGCAGCGAGCCCGGCCGCCGCATCCCCCAGCACGCCGCGGTGATCGACGCAGCCAAGGCAGCCGGCGTCGCCCAGCTCGCCTACACCGGCATCTTCGGCGGCCCCGGCAACCCGATGCTGCTCGGCGCTGAGCACCACGCCACCGAGCAACTCATCCGCGAGTCAGGCCTCCCGTACACGTTCCTCCGCAACAACTGGTACTCCGAAATGGCCGTCCGCGACGTCCCCGCCGCCATCGAAGCGGGCGCCATCGTCAACAGCGCCGGCCCCGAAGCCCGCCTGGCCACGGCCACCCGCGAGGACTACGCCGCCGCGGCAGCCGTAGTACTGACCACCGACGGCCACCTCAACCAGGCCTACGACCTCGGCGGCGACACCGCCTGGACCTTCACCGAGTTCGCCGAAGAACTCACCCGCCAGACCGGCAAGCCGGTAGTCCACCAGACCATCCCCATAGAAGCCGCCCTGGCCGGCCTCCTCGAAGCCGGCATCCCCGCCGACTTCGCCAAGGTCCTGGCCGACATCGACACCCAAACCACCGCCGGCGCCCTCGCCTCCACCCCCGGCACCCTCGCCAAGCTGATCGGCCGCCCCACCACCCCAATAGCCACCACCATCACCAAACTGCTCAGCTAGTCAGGCCCTTCAGAAGCACGCGAACTTCCTCAACCGCCGGATCCGCCACCCGGTCATAGAGCACAACGGCCGACTCCCACTGCGCACGGGCCTCTTCGGGCAGACCGAGTGCCTCCAGGGAGCGGCCGAGGCGATGGCGAGCGGTGGCCTCGCGATTCTCAGCGGGGAAGCGGATCGCGATCCGCAGCGCCTGTTCGAAGTACTCCTGAGCCCGGCGATGCTCACCGCGCATCGCCCAGCCCGTCCCGAGATCGGAGAGGATGTCGAACTCGATCATCGGCAGGTTTTCGGACCGGGCCCGATCCAGTGCGTCGACGAGCATCGGCCAGCCGGCGTCGTACTGGCGGCTCTCCACCAGGGACATCGCCATCTGGATCTGGTGGAGCAAGGGAACTCGACCACTGCCGCGCTGGAGATGAACGCCAGTGGCGCGGCTGAAGGACTCGCGCTGGCCCGTCACGTCACCCAATGCGCCTGCCACGTGCCCGGCAACGAGATGAGCGGCGGCTTCGAGATGGACTCGCTTCTGCCGTGGCGCCAGAACCAGGGCTTCTCCGATCGGCTCCAATGCATCTGCCGGTGCCCCCATCCGCACCAGCGCGGCGGCCAGTTCGATCAGGCAGGTGGTGACCTGGGTGAGGTCGCCGCGGGCCCGGGCGAGCGGTAGCGCGATCCGGGAGCAGGCGGACGCCCGCTGCGGCTGTTCGAGCGCGAGATGCAGCTGCGCGAGCGAAATCCACAGCCGATCGTCGAGTTCGTTGTCCGGTTCGTCGAGGATGCCGACCACCGTCAGCAACGCTTCGAGCGGCTCCGCGAACCGCATCCGGACGGCCGCGAACTGAAACATCCCCAACCCCATCCGCGCGGCCGTCAGTCGATCAGTACGTCCGCCGGCGGCTGCCTTGCGGATGAGCCGGAGGAGATTGCCGAGCTCGGACTCCAACCAGCGAGCCGTCTCCTCGCGATCGACGTAGTCCTCGGCCCCGACCGACCAGGCCGCGGCGTACTCAGGATGCCGGCTGCCGTCGAGGACGCTGAGCCGCCACAGAACGGCCAGGTAGCAATCGAGTTCACGCTCCCACGCGCCCGCTCCGGCCGGTAGCTCGCGACCGACATCCCGAACCAGATCGTGCATCCGGTACTGGTGAAGTGCCGGCGTCTCGAGGAGATGGACGTCGACCAGGCGTTCCAGCAGGTGCTCGGTCTCGTCCAGTGGTAGTTGCAGAACCTTGGCCGCTGCCCGCAGAGGAAAGTGGTCTCCTTCGAAGAGAGCCAGCACGGGGAACGCCTTCGCGCAAACGGTGTCGAGCACGCTGCCGGACTGTGCCAAGGCTTCAAGAGAAAGCCTGATACTTGGTCTGACCCCACCATGCGGGTCTGGCGTCAGGGTGTCGAGCCTGGTGGTGTCGTCGGCCAGAAGTCTGCAGAGGATCGCCAGCCCACCTGGGATCTGGCTGGTCGGGTGGGCGCCGACGATCCGGATGGCGAGTGGGAGCAGGCCGCAGCGGTGGACGACATCCCGGGCAGCATCGGGCTCGGCGGCGAGTTGCTCTGAGCCGACCACTTCGGCCAACAGCTGCAAGGCTTCGGGTTCGGTCATCACCTGAAGGCCGAGATACTGGACCCCCGGCAGCGCCGCCAGTTGTTTGCGGCTGGTGATGAGGACGGCTGAGCCGGCTGTTCCGGGAATCAGCGGGGTTACCTGGTCCACGCTGATGGCGTCGTCGAGGAGGAGCAGCAGTCGACGGCTGGCCAGAGCCGTTCGGTAGCGAGCCGTTGCCAGCTGGAGGTTTTCGGGATCGTCGCTCGGGGGCACGCCGAGAGCACGCAGAATGGCGGCCAGAGCGTCGAGGGCCGCGACCGGTTCGCTGTCCCCGCCCCCGAGATCGATGCAGAGCTGACCGTCCGGGTACAGGCCGGAAACGAGATGGCCGGCCTTCACCGCGAGGGCGGTCTTGCCGACTCCGCCCATGCCGCCGATCGCAGAGATCATCACGCTCGGCGAGGTCGGCCCTGCGCCGGTCCGGCTGCTGAGCATTCGTACCAACTGGTCCAGCTCCTTCGTCCGCCCGGTGAAGTCGTCCGGCGCGGGTGGGAGCTCCGGCACCATCGACGCCTGGTGGTCGGCGGCATTGCGGGAGGCGGCCGACTCCAACCGCTGGCGTTCGGCCGGCGACAGGTCCAAGGCACGCGCGAGTTGCTCGATGGTCACCGATCGCGGGTAGCGGCGACGGCCTCCTTCGAGGGCGCGCACCCCTTCCACGCTCAGGCCGGAGCCCACTGCGAGTGCTTCCTGGGTCAGACCTGAGCGCGCGCGGAAGCTCTTGAGAAGTTGAGCGAACGGTATGCGGGGCGGCATGCCGTCAGGCTAGTCGGAGCGCGTCGGCTAGGCGCGGCGGCGGCCGTCGAGGCCGATGGTGGAGAGGCGGGCTATCAGGGTGCGGGGGGTGTAGCGGATGGCGGCGACGATGAGTTTGTAGCGCCAGGAGGGGATGGAGATGGACTTGCCTTGCATCAGGTCGGTCCAGGCGGCGTCGACCAGGGCGGTCGCGTCCAGCCACAGGAACGACGGGATGATGGTTTTGTCCATCTGCATTCGTTCGTGGAACTCGGTGTGGACGAAGCCGGGGCACAGTGCCATCACGGCGACGCCCTTGGAGTGCAGCTCGATCGCGAGGCCGGCGGAGAAGTTGGTGACCCAGGACTTGTGGGCGCTGTAGCTGCCGCGCTGCATGAAGCCCGCTACCGAGGACACGTTGACGACGGCGCCGGAGCCGCGCTCGATCATCGGCAGGACGGCGGCGTGGGTCAGCCGGAGTACGACCCTGGTGAGCAGGTCGAACTGCTTCTCCTCGGTCTCGATCGAGTTCGCCCAGAAGGGTTTCTTCTGGCCGAAGCCGGCGTTGTTCACCAGTACCTCGATCGGCCCGGTGCGGAACCGCTCCTCGACCACGGCGAGCTGGTCCGGCTCGGTCAGGTCCGCCGCGATCACCTCGCAGGCGACCCCGTGCAGCGCGGTGAGCTCGGCGGCGGTCTCCTTCAGCCGGGCCTCGTCGCGGGCCACCAGCACCAGGTCGTAGCCCTCGACCGCGAGCTTGTCCGCGAAGGCCCGCCCGATTCCGGCGGTAGGTCCAGTGATGAGCGAGACAGCCACAGCTTCAGTCCTCCCGTCGATGACAGGCCCAGTCTGTCACTACTCTGTTGAGATGTTCGCGGATGTCGACACCTGGGTGCTGGATCTCGACGACACGCTCTACGCACCGGGCAACGGCCTGGCCGAGCAGATGAAGGCGCTGATCCGCCGCCGGCTCAGCGACCACTTCGGTACCGACGACGCCGGTGCCCGCCGGATCCAGGCCGAACTGATCGCCGCGCACGGCACCACCCTGCGCGGCCTGATGATCACCGAGGGACTCGAGGCGGCCGACATCCTGCAGTTCGAGCACCGCATCGACTACTCGGTACTACGCCCTGACCCGCGCCTGGTCGACGCGATCGCGGCGCTGCCCGGGCGCAAGTTCGTGTTCACCAACGGATCGGCGTACCACGCGGAGCAGGCCCTTCCCCGCCTCGGACTCGGCGCGCACTTCGACGGCGTCTTCGACATCCTGGCCGGACAGCTGATCCCGAAGCCGTACCCGGAGAGCTATCGGCTGTTCGTCGAGCAGTTCGCCATCGATCCCACCCGGGCCGCGTTCTTCGACGACCTGGCGGTCAACCTGACGGTGCCGGAGGAGCTAGGGATGGCGACTGTCCACGTCGGCGGCGAGCCCGCACCCGGCACCGCGCCGTACGAGGTGATCGCACCGCGACGGTGGCGGGTGTGGGACTTATCGGCCTTCCTTCACTCCTTGACGGCGCCGGCGGTCAGGCCTTCGACGATGTAGCGACTGGCGAAGGCGAACAGAATCATCGTCGGGATGATCGAGAGCACGGCAGCGGCCGACATCGAGCCCCAGTCGATGTTGTAGCTGCTGATGAAGCCGTTCAGCGCCGCCGGAATCGTCTTGTTGCTGTCACTGTTCATCAGCGTGACCGACAAGAACAGCTCGTTCCAGCAGTTCACGAAGTTGAAGATGTACGACGCCGCGATCCCCGGCGTCATCACCGGCACCAGGACCCGGAAGAGAGCAGACAGCCGCGAGCAGCCGTCCACCATCGCCGCCTCCTCCAGCGAGGCCGGCACGTTCTCGAAGAACCCGCGCAGCATCACCGTGCAGAGCGGGATCGAGACCGCGACGTAGACCAGCACCAGGCCCCACCGGTTGTCGACCAGGTACAGCCTCGTCATCAGGATGTAGAGCGAGCCGAGCGCGATGAAGCCGGGGATCATCTGGGTGACCAGGAAGGCCCCCATCACCGCGCCCTTGGAGACGAACTCGAAGCGCGCGAGCACGTACGCCGCGAGCAGCGAGATCACCGTCGCGAACGCGGCCGCGACGGTCGACACGATCAGGCTGTTGACCAGGAAGACGGCGAAGTTCGACTGGTCGAACAGGCCCTGGTAGTTGGCCAGGGACCAGTCGGAAGGCCAGTATTTCAAGGGATAGGCGAAGATCGTGCCCGGTTCCTTGAAGGACGTCACCAGGATCCAGTACAGCGGGAAGATCGTGATGATCAGGCACAGGCCGAGCCCGGCGAAGCGCGCGATCTTGCCGCCGGTGCTGTAGTCGCGGATCATCGCCTCGCCTTCCTGGGCCGGATCGACAGCAGGTAGAAGATCGCGAACAGCATCAGCACGAAGACCACCATCACGCCCATCGCTGACGCCCGCCCGTAGTCACCCTCCTGGGTCACCTGGATCATGTACGACGTGACGATGTGCGTCTCGTTGGCCGGTCCGCCACCGGTCATCCCGAAGATCAGCTCGGGTGAGTTGAAGATCCAGATCACCCGCAGCAGCACGGTCAGCGCCAGCGTCGTCCGGATCGACGGGATGGTGATGCTGAACAGCGTCCGGACCTTGCCCGCGCCGTCGATCGCCGAGGCCTCGTAGAGTTCCTCGGGCACCGACTGCAGCGCGGCCAGAATCATGATCGCGAAGAACGTCACCCCGTACCAGACATTCGCGACGATCACCGCGACCATCGCGTACTTCGCATCGGCCAGCCACGGCACCGGCGTACTGATCAGGTGCGTCTTCATGAGCAGGTCGTTGACCACCCCGAACTCGCCGTTGAACATCCAGCGGAACAGGATGCCGATCAGGAAGCCCGACACCGCCCACGGGAAGAACACCAGCGCCTGGTACGTACCGCGGAACCGGAACTTGCGCCGCAGCCACAAGGCCATCGCGAAGCCGATCAGGAACTGCGGAACCAGCGAACCGACCACCCACACAACCGAGTTGCGAACCGTCCCGCGGAACATCTCGTCGTGCAGCAGGGTGCTGAAGTTCTTCAGCCCGACCCACGAGGTGTCGGTCAGGTCGTTCAGGTTGTAGTTGCGGAAGGCCATAGAGATGCCGTTGGCCAGCGGGTAGTAGGTGAACATGCCGACGAACCCGATCGCCGGCAGCATGAACAGGAACAAGGTGAGCGCCGTCCGCCCGGTGAACTGGCGTCGCCGGGTGACCGGCCGCCGCGGCACCGGCGCCATCGCGGCGCCGCGGCGTTCCGTGTCGGTCAGAGCCATCGGCTCAGTTCCCCGCCCACTTCTTGGTCCAGTACTCGTCCCAGCTCTTCAGGATCTCGGCCGGCTGGGCCTTGCCGGTGATGAGTTTCTGGACGTCGGCATCCGCCTTGTTGCCCCACTCGGTCGACCACGGCACGCCGCGCGGCTGGGTCACCACCACGTAGGTGTCCGGGGAGGAGTTCATCGCGACGTACGAGGCCCACGGTCCGTCCTTGAAGTACGGGTCGTCAGCCGCGCTCTTCAGGATCGGTACCAGGCTGTTCTCCTTGGAGAACGTCATCGCCGAGTCACCCGAGGTCAGGAACTTCACCAGTTCGACGGCCTCCTTCTTGTGGGTACTTCCCGAGGCGACACCCCAGCCCGCGTTGGCCAGCGGCTGAGCGGCCTTGCCGGTCGGGCCGACCGGCAACGGCGCCGTACCCCACTGGTCCTCCTTGATCGTCTTCGACTCCTTGACCGTCGCGATCACCTCGGGGTCCTGGAGCAGGAAGCCGGTCGTACCGGAGGTGAAGCCCTGCACCATCTCGGGGTAACCCCAGCTCACCGACGACGGCGGCGAGGCGCTCTTGAACAGGTCGACGTACAGGTTGAGCGCGTCGACCGCCTTCGGCGACGAGAAGATCGTCTTGCCGCTGGTCAGCTTGAACGCGTTGTCCTTGTTGAGGTCGTCGATCACGTAGCCGGAGATCACCGCGATCGCGTTGCCGGCCGCGCCGAGGCCGCCGCGGAACGAGTAGCCGTACCGGTTCTTCGACGGATCGTTGATCTTCTTGGCCTGCTCGACCAGCTCGGACCAGCTCTTCGGCGGGCCGCTGAAACCGGCCTGCTGGACCAGATCCTTGCGGTAGAACAGCGACAGGCCGTAGAAGCCGTACGGCACCATGTACGACTTGCCGCCTTGCTCGGTGACCTTGCGGGCGTTCTCGGTCAGCGCGTTCAGACCGTCCCAGCCCTTGAGGTCGGGGGCCATGTCGTAGATCCACTTGTTGGTGGAGAACGGGCCGACCGTGGTGTCGCGGACCTCGAGCACGTCGACGCCCTTGCCGGACTGGAGCATCTGCTGGATCTTCTGGTCCGCGGTGTTGGTCGGCGGTGAGATCAGCTGGACCTTGATGCCGGAGTTCTTCGCCTCGAAGTCGGCGATCAGCTTCTTCAGCAGCGCGGTCCTGGTCGGGTTGGTCAGGCTCTCGACCATCTGCAGCTTGACCTCGCCGCCGCTCTGCGCCTTCTCGGCCGGGCCGGGGCCGCAGGCAGTGGCGGCCGCGACCAGGGCAACGGCGGCGGCCAGCGGTGCGAACATCTGTCGGTAACGCATTGGCACTTCTCCTCAGGGGATGTGGGCCAGGGACGACTTTGCTCTGACATCAGATGAGTTGTAGAACGATCCCAGCACACTACGCAGAATCACGCCGCGACGACAAGGACTTAGCGACGACGTGACCGCAAGTGGTCTGAGGACTTACCCTCTGAGGGTGTTCTCACAGGGGAGGTGCTGATGGCAGCCACGGACAAGGCGCTGGCCGGCCTGCGGCAGATGATCGCGTCCGGGGAGCTCGGGCCGGGCGAGAAGTTCCCGCCGGAGCCGGAGCTCTGCGACCACCTCGGGGTATCGCGCAGCTCCTTGCGTGAGGCAGCCCGCTCGCTGGCGGCGCTGGGCGTGATCGAGTCGCGGCACGGCTCGGGGACCTACGTCTCGGCGCTGGACCCGGCCGAGATCATCAGCCGGTTCTCGTTGTCGGTCGAGCTGATCCCGCTCGAGGGAGTGCTGGAGCTGCTCGAAGTACGGCGGGTGCTCGAAGCGCATGCCACCGCGGCGGCAGCGGCCCGGCAGGATCCGCTGCTGGAGAAGCAACTGGCCGACATCCTCGACCGGCTGGAGGAGACCACGGACGCGGCCGAGATCCAGGCCCTCGACGCGGAGTTCCACGGCGCCATCTGTACTGCGGGCGGCAACCCGACCGTGACCGCGCTGACCGGCGTGATCCGCGGCCGCGGGGGGCACTACCGGATCTTCGAACCCGGCGCGGACTTCGACGCGATCAAGCAGACCAGCGATCGCGGTCACCGCGCGATCCTCGCCGCCATCGCCCACCGCGACCCGGCCGCCGCCGCCACCGCCGCCTCAGCCCACATCGCCCAAACCGAGCTGTGGCTACGCACCCTCCGCCCAGATCCACAGATCTCCCAGATGTAGAGAAGGTCCGGTCGGCTTCGTCCTTGGGGTACAGCAGCGGTCAGGACGGGCCGCTCGACCTCAGAAGGAGCATCACCGTGGCACTTCAGCGCATGGACAACACCGGCATCGTCGTCGACGACCTCGCGGCGGCCGTCGCGTTCTTCACCGAGCTCGGGATGGAGCTGGAAGGCGAGGCGCAGATCGAAGGCCCCTGGGCCGACCAGTGCGTCGGACTCGAAGGTGTCCGCTGCGACATCGCGATGATGAAGACCCCGGACGGCCACAGCCGGCTCGAGCTGGCGAAGTACCTGAGCCCCGCGCCGACCGGCGACGGACCGGGTAAGACGCCGCACAACACGGTGGGCATGCACCGCGTCATGTTCGCCGTCGACGACCTCGACGACACCGTCGCCCGGCTGCGCCCGCACGGCGCCGAGATCGTCGGCGAGACCGCCAACTACCAGGACATCGTCCGGATCTGCTACCTCCGCGGGCCCGACGGCATCTTCGTCGGACTCAGTGAATTCCTCTAAGCAAGGGCGATTGCGACGATGCCGGCCAGTACTACGGCACTGCCGACCAGCCGTCGTTGCGCGCCGGCCTCGCCGAGTACTAGCCAAGCAGCCAGGCCGCTGAGGACGATACTGACCTCCCGCGCCGGGGCCACCAGGCTCACGGGAGCCAGGCGCATCGCGAACAGCACCATCAGGTAGGCAACCGGTGAGAGCGCGCCGACGATCAGTACCTCGCGCCGATTCTCCTTCCACAGCAGGCGAAGCTGGTCTTTGCCGCGGAGCACCTTCGGGGTGAGCATCGCGCTCTGCAGGAGGGAGCCGCCGGCGAAGTAGATGACCGGTGGCACCGCGAGCGTCGTCACGGAGTACGCGTCCCACAGGGTGTACGCCGCGATCAGGGCACCGGTCGCTACGCCGTACGTGACTCCTGCTCGCACAGCAGAGCCCTTGGCCCGCCGGGGGCCACCACTACTGATGGTGAGTACTCCGGTAACGATCAGCGCGGCACCTGCCAGGCCGATCGGCCCCGGGCGCTCGTGGAGCAGCAGTACTGCGAACAGCACTGACAGCAGAGGCCCAGTCCCCCGCGCTACCGGGTAGACGACGGACAAGTCGCCCACGTCGTACCCGCGCTGCAGGACGATCCCGTAGCTCACATGCAGTACTGCGGTGACAGCAGCGGCCAGCAACCAGTTCCAGTGCGGCCTGGCATCCGTGACGAGCAAGGTGATGACGAGCGCCGGAAGCAGGAAGATGGCAGCGACCGTGTAGTAGGCCCAGACGAAGGTCGCCCCGCCGTGGCGGACCCGCTTGGCGGCGAAGTTCCACGCCGCGTGCAGGAGCGCTGCGACCAGTACCAGGGACAGCGCTTGGGCGTTCACCGAGACTCTTCAGGCATCGCTTCGCACTCTACCGACGAGCAGGTCTTGTGCGGAAGTTTCTTCCATCTGTCGAGATCTTGCAGAGAAAGGTCGGTATGCGTAGTGTCCGGGCTCAGTACGGCACCGCCTGTGGGGCGGCCGTGAGTTCGAGGGGATGTCGCCCGTGTCCCAGCTACTCTTCCGCCGCCGGCCGGTCGTGATCGGTACGGTCGTCGGCGCACTACTCGCAGTACCAGGTCTGTCCGCGGCCGCCACTTCCAGTCATCATCCACCGCAACCTGCCCCGCTGGTGACCCGCGCGGGGCTCGACCCGGCGCTGGTCCAGGGCCGGGGGGCCACCGTTCCGTTCGTCGAGCAGGAGGCGGAGAACGCCGTCACCACCGGCGAGAAGCTCGGCCCCGGCCGCGAGGCGTACACCCTGCCCGCCGAGGCGTCGGGGCGTACCGCGGTACGGCTTGATCAGGCCGGTGAGTATGTGGAGTTCACGCTGTCGGAGCCCGCCAATGCGCTGACTTTGCGCTACAGCATCCCGGACACCGCGTCCGGTGGCGGGCTGCGGTCCCCGCTCGACGTACTGGTGAACGGCAAGCGGACCAAGACGATGACGCTGACGTCGGAGTACGCCTGGCTGTACGGCATGTATCCGTTCTCCAACGACCCGAACGTCGATCCGATCCCCGGCTGGTGGAAGCCCGAGCCGGATCCGGTCGCCAAGCCGTTCCGGCCGAACCACTTCTACGACGAGCAACGGCTGCTGCTCGGCAAGACGTACAAGGCCGGCGACAAGGTCCGCTTCCAGCTTCCGGCCGGTGCGCCCGCCGCTTGGACCGTACTGGACGTCGCTGACTTCGAGCTCGTCGCTTCACCGTTGCGGCAGCCTGCTCGGTCCTTGTCGGTAAGGCTTTTCGGCGCCGACCCGACCGGCAAGCGCGATGCGGCGCCGGCGATCGACGCGACCATCGCGGTGGCGAAGAAGCTCGGCTGGACGGTCTTCATCCCGCCGGGCACGTACCAGGTCAACCGGCACATCGTCGTGGACAAGGTCACCGTCACCGGCGCCGGCAACTGGTGGACGATCATCAAGGGCAAGGTGCTGCCGCTCGCGGAGCCCGCGCCGGACAAGTCGGTGCACAGCGCGCCGGGCTTCTACGGCAAGTACGCCGACGCCGGCGGCAGTACGAAGGTGCACCTGTCCGACTTCGCGATCGAGAGCGACGTGCGCGAGCGGATCGACACCGACCAGGTGAACGGCATCGGCGGTGCGATCGGCGGCGGGTCGACGATCCAGAACCTCTACCTGCACCACACCAAGGTGGGGATCTGGCTCGACGGGCCGATGAGCGGGCTGCTGATCCGCAACAACGTCATCACCGACGCGGTCGCGGACGGGATGAACCTGCACCTGGGGGTCTCGAACGTGCGGGCCACCAACAACTTCGTCCGCAACAGCGGTGACGACGGGCTGGCGATGTGGTCGGAGGCGAACGCGGCCGGGCTGGTCAACCACGACAACGTGTACGACCACAACACGGTGCAGACGCCGGTACTGGCCAACAACATCGCCATCTACGGTGGTCGCGACAACGCGGTGACCGACAACCTGGTGGCGGACCCGATTCGCGAGGGCAGCACGTTGCACGCCGGGTCGCGGTTCGGTTCGACGCCGTTCGAGGGGACGCTGTCGTTCGCTCGCAACACGACGGTGCGCGGTGGGCCGCGGGACCTCAACTGGGATCTCGGGCTGGGCGCGATCTGGCTCTACGCGTTGCAGTCGAACATGTCCGGCCGGATCGAGGTCACCGACAGTTCGTTCCTCGACTCGACGTACAACGCCTTCATGTTCGTCGTCGACTGGCCGGTCAAAGACGACTACACCCTGACGAACGTTGCCTTCCGCAACATCAAGGTGGACGGCACCGGGACCAACGTGGTCAACGCCCGGGTCGGCGGCTGGGCCACCTTCGACAACGTCGACGCCCGCAACGTGGGCGCCCCCTTCATCAACAACTGCGGCACCTTCCACTTCACCGGAACGCCGGAATTCGACGTCCGCCTGGGCAGCGGCAACGACGGCAACTGGACAACCGACGCGGGCGCCCCCGGCCACTGCGAAGACCGCCCAGCAGTAGTCCCCCCACCGCCTCCAAGCCCCTGGAACTAGCCCACCCCTCCGGGTGGTGGAGCCCACCTCAGCCCACCACCCGGGGGTAGCCCTCCGACGCCCCTCCGGGTGGTGGAGCCCACCTCAGCCCCACCACCCGGGGGCCCTCCGCCCCCCTTCGGGTGGTGGAGCCCACCTCAGCCCCACCACCCGGGACCGACCGGAAGCAATCCACCCTCCGGGTGGTGGAGGCCACCTCAGCCCCACGACCGTGGGGAAGCTCCGACCGGAGGCGAACGCCTCGCCCCCCTTCATCGGCCGGCGAGGTCGCCGGAGGCGACGAGCCTGCCGCTCGGCGGTTAGGGTCGGAGGCATGCGTGAACATGCTCAGCGGCTGCAAGGGCTTGGTACGACGATTTTTGCGGAGATGTCCGCATTGGCGGTGCGGACCGGGTCGGTCAATCTGGGGCAGGGGTTTCCGGATACCGATGGACCCGATTCGATGCTGGAGGACGCGATCGCGGCCATCAGGGGCGGGGCGAACCAGTACCCGCCGGGGCGCGGCATCCCGGCGTTGCGGCAGGCGATCGTGGATCATCAGCAGCGGTTCTACGGGTTGTCGTACGACCCGGACACGCAGGTACTGGTGACGACCGGCGCCACCGAGGCGATCGCGGCGGCCTTGCTCGCGTACGTGGAGCCGGGTGACGAGGTGATCGCCCTCGAGCCGTACTACGACTCGTACGCCGCCTGCATCGCGATGGCCGGCGGACGTCGCGTACCGGTCACCTTGCGGGCACCCGACTTCCGGCTCGATCTCGACGAACTCCGGGCCGCGGTCACCCCGCGTACCAAGGTGCTGCTGATCAACTCACCGCACAACCCGACCGGCACCGTCCTCGACGACACCGAGCTGAGCGGCATCGCGTCGATCGCGGTCGAGCACGACCTCGTCGTCATCACCGACGAGGTCTACGAGCACCTGATCTTCGACGGACTCCAGCACCGGCCGCTCACGGCGTACGCCGGAATGGCCGACCGCACCATCTCGATCGGCAGCGCGGGCAAGACCTTCTCGGTCACCGGCTGGAAGATCGGCTGGGTCACCGGTACGCCGGCCGTCGTCAGCGCCGTGAACACCGCCAAGCAGTTCCTCACCTACGTCTCCGGCGCTCCGTTCCAGCCGGCCGTTGCCGGAGCCCTTGCCCTCGGCAACGACTACTTCGATCGCCTGCGCGCCACCATGCAGGCCAAACGCGACTTCCTGTGCGACGGTCTGCAGTCCCTCGGCTTCACCGTTCACCGCCCCCAAGGCACCTACTTCGTCACCACCGACATCCGCCCCCTCGGCCACACCGACGGCATCGACTTCTGCCGCATGCTCCCCGAACGCACCGGCGTAGTAGCCATCCCCACCCAAGTCTTCTACGACAGCACCGAAGCCGGCCGCCCCCTGGTCCGCTGGGCCTTCTGCAAAAAACCCGAGGTCCTCGAAGAAGCCCTCTCCCGCCTAACCAAACTCTGATCTGCCCCAACCTGCCCCACCAGCCAACGTGACATCCCACTTGACCGTATGCAAGACTTACATCAGCTCGCCACGGGCTCCTTGGTGAGAAGTGAAGCTGGGATTCCCTCCGGACGGTGGGGCCCAGCTTTCGCGCTTTTCTAGCGGATGGCCACGTGCCGAATCTCAACCGACTCGGAGAGCGTGAGCAACCAGCGCGGCTCGCCCAACTGCGCAGCGGTCACCGCACCCGCCACTGCATCTGGCAGCCAGAGCATGGGTTCCTGAAGCGGCCGGGCAAAGTCGACCGACAAGCCCCGCGAGAGGATGCCCTTGCGTCGGGCGCTGTCGACCAAGCTCCGGTCTCGCTGGTCGTCCGCATTTGTCCGCGATTCGAACCAGGCCTGGGTGACACCCAGAACCTGCAGTTCGCAGAGGAGACACTCGAGGCAGCAGCGTCGGGCGCGCTCCTGCTTCGCCCGGTGGACCGGGGTACCCAGAGCGACTACCGCCGAGATGTTGAACTCGGAGATCGCATGGGCGATCAGATCCCTGCGCTTCGGCGATTCGGTTGCCCAGTGCAACCGGACGAGCCGCTTCTCGCGCAGAGCTCGTAGAGCAAAACGCAGATCGTCCACGTTGATCGGATCGGTCATGACCGACGCGAGAGTGTAGGCACCCGGATGGTCCTTCCGGACGATGATCGACTCGTCGATCCAGGCGGAGAGAGCGGCGGTGGTGGGCGAGTGTTTGCTGAGCATCTGGGGATGATGCAGTGCCTGAGCCGTTGTTGCGGGGAGCCACTCGGTGGGCAGGGTGGGGCAGCCTCGGGGCAGATCATCTGTCCGCCTGGCGGCCCGTTCGCCTTATATGCAAGGCTTAAGCCAGCTCCCTAGGGCTCCTTGTGGAGAAGTGAAGCCAGGATTCCCTCCGGATGAAGGGGCCTGGTGCTCGCGGAGCGAAGACTGGGTCCACCGCTCGGAGGAGTGGACCCAGCCTTTGCGCTATCTGCTCCTTCGATGCGGGCAGACCGGGGCAGGTTCCCAGATGGCGTGGCGCGTAGTCGCCTTGCGTGTAAGGCTTTAGCCAGCTCCCGGGGGCTCCTCGTGGAGAAGTGAAGCTGGGATTCCCTCCGGACGGTGGGGCCCAGCTTTCGCGTTTAGTCGCCTATCAGGCGGGTGAGGGTTTCTGGGTCTCGGGGGATGGCTGTGGTGCCGTCGTCGGTGGTGAGGATGGGGCGTTGGATGAGGATGGGGTTGGCGATCAGGGCCGCGATCCAGTCGGGGCGGTGGGAGTCGTCCATGGGGAGGTCCGCAACTGCGGCGGCGGCTGGTTCGTTCATGCGGGTTATGTGCCAGGGGGCCAGGTTCAGGCGGGTCAGGACCGCTTCCAGTTCTTCGGCGGTGGGTGGGTCGTCCAGGTAGCGGCGGACCGTGCAGGGGATGCCGGCTTCGTCCAGGGCGGTCGTGGCCGCTTGGCATTTGGAGCAGGACGGGTTGATCCAGATTTCCATCAGCGGGGTCCTTGGAACCAGCGTTTGGTGGGTTCTTGGAGCATCAGGTACAGGAGGGTGGCGTGGAGAGCCAGGCCGAGGAGAGACGCCGGTAGGGCGGTGATGCCGCCGGCTATGCCCAGGACGGCGACGACGATCAGCAGGGTGCGGGCCCAGCGGCGGCGTTTGCGGAGGAAGAAGGCCGGGAGCAGGTAGAAGGCGCTGCTGATCAGGACGGCCGCGACCACGACACCCTTGGCCGACGGGTCGCCGGTGAGGGTCTTGGCGATCTCGGAGCCGGCCGAGGTGAGCATGAAGAGGCCGAGCAGGACGCAGAGTACGCCGAGGGCGAGGGAGATCGCCGCCGCGATATTCACCTGCTTCGGCGGCAGCACACCCGGCCCCGGCACCGAGGAGTACGGATTCTGCCCGTACGCCCCGCCATACGGACCAGGACCGGCCCCAGGCTGTCCGCCGTACGGCGTCTGCTGTGGTGTCGGTTGCTGCCCGGACGAGCCGAAGGCACCTTGGTAGGGTCCCGGCCGATCGTCACCGCCGTACTGGTCGCTCACCCCTTGATCCTCGCAGACAGGCACAAGACAACGGCCCAGCACACAGAGTGCTGGGCCGTCGAAACCCTGCCAGAAGTCAGGCGGAGGTTACTTCCAAGGTGTCCTTGGCTTCGCTGAGGCGGACGTGGACTGTGTCGCCGTCTCGGATGGCACCCGACAACAACCCGCGGGCCAGTTCGTCGCCGATGGCGGACTGGACCAGGCGACGCAGAGGCCTGGCGCCGTAGACCGGGTCGTAGCCGGTCAGGGCGAGCCATTCCATCGCGTCCTCGCCGACGTCCAGCGTGATCCGCCGGTCGGACAGGCGCTTCTGCAGGGCGACGATCTGGAGACCGACGATCTTGGTCAGCTCCTCCGAGCCGAGCGCGTCGAACAGCACGATCTCGTCGAGCCGGTTGATGAACTCCGGCTTGAACGCCTGCCGGACCACGTTCATCACCTGGTCGCGCTTGACCGAGTCCTCGATCGACATGTCCGCCAGGTACGCCGAGCCCAGGTTGCTGGTCAGCACCAGGATGACGTTGCGGAAGTCGACCGTCCGGCCCTGGCCGTCGGTCAGCCGGCCGTCGTCGAGCACCTGCAGCAGGATGTCGAAGACCTCGGGATGCGCCTTCTCCACCTCGTCGAGCAGGATCACCGAGTACGGACGCCGCCGGACCGCCTCGGTCAGCTGGCCGCCTTCCTCGTACCCGACATAGCCGGGCGGCGCGCCGACCAGCCGTGACACGCTGTGCTTCTCCCCGTACTCCGACATGTCGATCCGCACCATCGCGCGCTCGTCGTCGAACAGGAAGTCCGCCAGCGCCTTCGCCAGCTCCGTCTTACCCACACCCGTGGGCCCGAGGAACAGGAACGACCCAGTCGGCCGATCCGGGTCGGAGATCCCCGCCCGCGCCCGCCGGACCGCGTCGCTGACGGCCTTGACCGCCTCGCGCTGCCCGATCAGCCGCCGGCCGAGCTCGTCCTCCATCCGGAGCAGCTTGCCGGTCTCGCCCTCGAGCAGCCGGCCGGTCGGGATGCCGGTCCACATCGCGATCACCTCGGCGATCTCGGTCGGGCCGACCTCCTCGTTGACCATCGCGTCCGGCCCGTCGGTGATCTCGGGCTCGGCGCTGGCCGCTTCGAGTTCCTTGGTCAGCTCCGGGATCTCGCCGTACAGAATCCGCGCCGCCGTCTCGAGATCGCCGTCGCGCTGGGCGCGCTCGGCCTGGCCGCGGAGCTCGTCGATCCGCTCCTTGACCTCACCGACCCGGTTCAGCCCGGACTTCTCCTTCTCCCAGCGGGCCTCGAGCGCGCGCAGCTCCTCCTCGCGGTCCGCGAGGTCGGCGCGCAGCCGGGCCAGCCGGTCCTGGGACGAGGCGTCCTCCTCGCGCGACAGCGCGAGCTCCTCCATCTTCAGCCGGTCGACGGTACGCCGCAGCGAGTCGATCTCGACCGGCGACGAGTCGATCTCCATCCGCAGCCGGGAGGCCGCTTCGTCGACCAGGTCGATCGCCTTGTCGGGCAGCTGCCGGCCGGTGATGTACCGGTTGGACAGCGTGGCCGCGGCAACCAGCGCGGAGTCGGAGATGGCGACCTTGTGGTGCGCCTCGTACCGCTCCTTCAGCCCGCGCAGGATCGCGATCGAGTCCTCGACCGACGGCTCGCCGACGAACACCTGCTGGAACCGTCGCTCCAGCGCCGGGTCCTTCTCGATCCGGGTCCGGTACTCGTCCAGCGTGGTGGCGCCGATCATCCGCAGCTCACCCCGCGCCAGCATCGGCTTCAGCATGTTGCCGGCGTCCATCGCGCCCTCGCCGGACGCACCCGCACCGACGACCGTGTGCAGTTCGTCGATGAACGTGATGACCTGGCCGTCCGACTCCTTGATCTCGGTCAGCACGGCCTTCAGCCGCTCCTCGAACTCACCCCGGTACTTCGCTCCGGCGACCATCGCCCCCAGATCCAGGCTGATCAACCGCCGCCCACGCAGCGACTCGGGCACGTCACCCGCGACGATCCGCTGGGCCAGTCCCTCGACCACGGCCGTCTTGCCGACGCCGGGCTCACCGATCAGTACCGGGTTGTTCTTGGTCCGCCGGGACAGCACCTGGACCACGCGCCGGATCTCCGAGTCGCGCCCGATCACCGGGTCGAGCTTGCCGTCGCGAGCCCGCTCGGTCAGGTCGACGCCGTACTTCTCCAGCGTCTTCGTCGTGCCCTCGGCCTCGGGCGAGGTGATCCGCCGATTGCCGCGCATCTGGTCGAAGGCCTGCAGCAGCGCGTCGGGCGTGACGCCCAGCGCGGATTGCGCGACCCCTTCGACGGTGGCCAGCGAGATCAGCAGGTGCTCGGTGGAGACGAACTCGTCCCCCAGCCCCAGCGCCCGCTGCTCGGCCTGGTTGAGCACGTCGCTCGTCTTCGGCGACAGGCTGGGCGCCTGCACGCTGCCACCGCTCGCCTTGGGCAGGCGGCTCATCGCCTCCGCCGTCCGGCGGCGCACTGCGTCCAGGTCACCGCCGGCGGCCTCGAGGAGACCGATCGTGGTCCCCTCCGGCTGCGCGAGCAGCGCCGACAGCAGGTGAATCGGTTCCACGGTCGGGTTGCCTGCCGCAGACGTCTGACGGATCGCGACCGACAGGGTTTCCCGGGCCAGCGTCGTCAACCGCTGAACATCCATCTGGTTCCAGCCTCTCAAGCTCAGTAACAAGTCCTACTGAGAACAACTTATCCAAACTTGAGTCCATTCCACTCAACTCTGAGAAATCCTGGGGACAACTCAGGGATCTCCCGAGGCATCCGCACTCTCGGTGGCGTTCAGACCACGGAACGCGACCGTCAGCGGCCAGCCGTCACCAGACCGGCGTCGTAGGCGAGGATGACGGCTTGGACGCGGTCGCGGAGGCCGGTCTTGGCCAGCATCCGGCTGACGTGGGTCTTGACGGTGTGCTCGGTGAGGTGGAGCTCGGCGGCGATCTCCGCGTTCGAGTTGCCCTTCGCGACCAGTACCAGGACCTCGCGCTCACGAGCGGTCAGTACGTCGAGCTGCGCGGCGACGGACGGGTCGAGGCTGTTGTCGGCGAAGCGGTCGATCAGCCGCCGGGTCACCGGTGGCGCGAGGAGCGCGTCGCCGGCCGCGATCACCCGGACGGCGTTGATCAGCTCGTCGCGGGACGAGCGCTTGAGCAGGAATCCGCTGGCGCCGGCCCGCAGCGCGTCGTACACGTACTCGTCGAGGTCGAAGGTGGTCAGGATCAGCACCCGTGGCGCGTTCACCGTGGCGGCCAGGCGGCGGGTCGCCTCGATCCCGTCCATGACGGGCATCCGGACGTCCATCAGCACGACGCCGAGGTCGAGCACCGCGGCAGCCTTCCGGATCGCGTCCGCCCCGTCGACAGCCTGCGCCACCACCTCGATATCCGGCTGCCCGTCCAGAATCATCGCGATCCCGTCCCGCACCAGATCCTGATCATCGACAACCATCACCTTGATCGGCACGCCCCCGTCGCTCACCGCCCCACCTCCGCACCAACAGCGACGGGGAGCCAGGCTTCGACGGTTGTGCCGGTGCCGGGTGCGGTGCGGATGTCGAGGGTTCCGTGGTGGATGCGGACTCGTTCGCGCATACCGGCAAGCCCGTGCCTGCTGCCCTTGCGCGCCGCCGCGAGGTCGAAGCCGTTCCCGTCATCCGTCACCGTGACAGCGATCCCCTCGGCGCTGACCTTCACCACCACCTTCGCTCCCGTCGCTTCGGCGTGTTTGGCCACATTGGTCAACGCCTCCTGCACCAGCCGGTACGCCGTGAGCTGGTGCCCCACCGGCGGCACATCGGGATCACCGTCCAGCTCCAACTCGACCGCGAGCCGGTCATGCGACACATCCCGTACCAACTGCCTGAGCTCGGCCAGCCCGGGCTGCGGCGCCAACTGCGGATCCGGCACCCCGTCAGCATCCCGCAACGCCGACAGCAATCGGTCCAACTCGCCGAGCGCCCGCCGCCCGGTGTCGCCGATCCGCTGGAACCCTTCCAGCACGTCCCGATCCCCACGCTGCAACAGATCCGGCCCGGTCTCCGCCTGGATCACCATCAGATTGACCGCGTGCGCCACCACGTCATGCAGATCCCGCGCGATGTTCGACCGCTCGGTGAGCACGACCTGCGCCGCGTCCTGCTCCTCGCTCCGCCGCTCCAGCTCGGCCTCGCGCGCGGCGGCCGCCCGGTTCCGCCGATAGAGCCGGGCCAGTACGCCGGCAGCGACCGCCAGCGCCAACGCGGCCGACAGCAAGACCGGCCACTGATGGTCGACCATGCTCTCGTACGGGAAGTTGCGCACCCGATCGAAGTCCCAGGTCAGATACCCGTTCAGCTCCGGGAAGATGAGCTTCATCTGGGAGTAGCGGATCAGCTCGGCGAGCAGCGGCAACGTCCCCAGCACAACCGTTGCTACCGGCAACGACACTGCGATCCGCCGGTTGGCGGCCAACGAGTACAGCGCGATCACCAACGCGCCGACGACGCTCCAGCTGAACGACGTCTGCCAGTACGAGAGCAAGGCGCCGATCGCGAGCACCACCACCGGCACGACCGGCCACTTGCGTCGGAGTACCAGGGTCAGAGCCGAGAACGCGATGGCATAGGTCATCAGACCGGGCGCGCTCCACCACAGACCTTTGACGAGATCCAAGCCGAGATCCAGCAGGATCAGCGACGCTGCCGCCATGGCCAGGACCGCATCGAGAGCGACCGTGGCAGGTACGAAGGCGCGGACATCCTCGAGGCGTTCCCGCGCACTCCTCTCGACCACCACGCGCTTGCGGACGAGCCGGTAGAGCACGCCCAGAACGCACACCGCGAAGAACGCGATCGAGAGCCAGACCGGCCATTCCATCGACAGGATCCGGCTGTAGCCGCTCCGAGCGGAGTCCGAGGCGGAGTCCGGCAGACTGGAGTAGTCGACCGCCCCGTCATAGATGGCCGGGAACAGCCAGTCCGCGACGAATGCCCAGCTGAACTTGGCGGCGACCGGCAGGGCGGTGATCACCGCACCGGCCGCCAGTGCCGTGACAACCCGGCATCGTGAGGCCAACGACCACAGCGCGAGCGCCGTTCCGGCCAGGAGCACGAAGTCGATGTCCCCGACCACCACCGAGCAGAAGGTGCCGATCAGCAGTCCCACCGACGCCAGCACCGGATCCACCCGCCGGACGGCGATCAGCGCGGGAGCGACCGCCATGAACAACTGAACCGCCAGCGACGCGTGCGGCCATCCTCCATGCACCTTGATCAACTGCACCTGCGTGATCGCCAGACCGATGACCGCCAGCGCGATGTCGGACTGGGTACTCGCCAGGAAGGCGCCGAGCCGCCGCACGCCGAGGCGACACGGGCGGGTGGGCAGGGAGGTACCGGTCACCCGTCCATTCTGCGGCTTCGACACCCGCCCGGCCGTCACTCTTTGGAGTGATGGCCTGTTGCGATCGGTCATCCGTTGCAGTGAGCAAGGAGGGCTCTTGACGGCGATGTGGCCGACGGGGTCCGGCCGCGAGGCTCGAAAACATGACCACAAGTCCCGTTCTCGAGCCGGTGAAGACCCGGAACCTGCTGCCGTACTTCGCCATGGGGGCGGTCGCGATCGTCGCCCTCTGTGTGGCGCTCTGGCCTCCGTCGTCCTCGATGTCCGACCTGCGCGTGTACTACGCGGCAGCCAAGGGCCTCGTCGACGGTGAGGACATCTACACGATCCACCACAAGTACCCGGGGATGGGCCTGGGCTTCACGTATCCACCGTTCGCGGCGATGATCATGGCCCCGCTGGCGATCGGCGAGCACTTCGCCCGGCTGCTGATGACCATGTTGTCGGCCGTCTCGCTCCTGACGGTCGCCTTCGTCACCGTCCGTACGGTCCGGCCGCTCTGGTCCCGGGACCGCGCTCTCGTCGCCGGACTGAGCTTCGCGGCGCTGGGCCTGCTGCTCGAGCCGGTGCGGTCGACCTTCGGGATGGGACAGATCAACCTGGTACTGCTGGCACTGCTGCTGGTCGATCTGCTCGGCTACACCCCGCGGCGGTTCCGCGGTGTGCTGGTCGGTGTTGCCACCGGCATCAAACTGACGCCCGGCATCTTCATCGTCTTCCTGCTGGTCACCAAGCGCTTCCGCGAGGCAGCCGTCGCGACTGCCGCGACCGCCGGCACCCTGCTGCTCGGCTACCTCGTGATGCCCGGCCCGACAGTGGACTTCTGGACCCGCTACATCTTCGACCCGGGACGCCCGGGCCCGGCGCACTACATCAGCAACCAGTCGATCCGCGGGGCGATCGCCCGGATCACCCAAGGCTCCACCATGACCGCTCCGCTTTGGTTGCTGGGCGCAATGATCATCGGTACCGCCGGCCTGCTGATCGCCCGACGCCTGTACGCCGCCGGCCGACCGCTGGACGCCTTGGTCGCGACCGGCGTCACCGGGCTACTCGTCTCCCCGATCTCCTGGTCGAACCACTGGGTCTGGGCACTCCCCGCCGTCGCCGTCGTGTGGTCGTGGGCTGCGCGTAGTACGGCGATGAAGGTGTTCGCCGCCACCTGGACGGTCGTCTTCCTGACCGGACTGCCATGGCACGCCCCCTGGGCACACGACCAGGAGTTTCACCACACCTTCCCGCAAGCCCTGGTCGGCAACTCCTACGCGATCGCCGCAATCGCCTTGCTGGCAACGGGCTTTCTCACCCAACCGAAGGAGGTGCGATGAAAGCGCTGTACGACAACCTCATGCGCCACCGCCTTCACCTGCTGATGCTGGCGCTCCTGCTCACCCCACTGCTGTACTTCACCTGGTCCGGCAACGTCGATCTCAACGTCTACCGCACCGGCGGCTACGCCTACCTGCACGACATCAGCCTGTACTCCGAGGGTTTCGGGCGACTCGTCCCCTGGATCGCGCTCCCCTTCACCTACCCGCCACTCGCCGCGGTGCTCTTCGTCCCACTCCACTTGCTCCCGATGCCCCTGGCCGACCTGGCCATGTGCGCGGGAAGCGCGGCGGCCCTGACGGTGACCATGCTGCTGATCGCCTACCGGCTGCGCGGCTGGAACAAGCCGGCCATCATGCTCGGCCTGGCCGCGACCGTCGCGGCCTTCGCCTTCGAACCGATCCGCTCGACCATCGGCTTCGGGCAGATCAACCTCATGCTGATGGCGCTTGTCGCGCTGGACTGTCTACTGCCCAAGACCCGCTGGCCTCGCGGCGTTTTGGTCGGCCTCGCGGCGGCCATCAAGCTCACGCCGGCTGTGTTCGTCGTCTATTTCCTGGTACGCCGTCAGTACCGCGAGGCAGCCGTCGCAGTGGGAACGTTCCTGGGCTTGGGCGTGCTCGGATTCGCACTCGCCCCGGCCGACTCCGCGAAGTACTGGTTCGGGGTGCTGCTCGATCCGGATCGGATCGGCGGAGCAACCTATGCCTACAACCAATGCTTCAAGGCGGTGCTGCAGCGCGTGCTGACCGAGGGGCCGGCCCAGTCGTCGCTGTGGCTCGGGTTGGTGGCGGCGACCGGCGTCCTGGCAGCGGTGGTTGCTCGCCGGGCGCGCAGGTCAGGTGATGATGTGCTCGCGCTGCTGGCAATCGCTACCTGGGGGCTGCTCGCGTCGCCGGTCAGCTGGTCGCACCACTGGGTGTGGATCGTCCCAGCCGCTCTGTACTTCGTCGTCCACCGACGCTGGTGGATGCTGGCGGCAACCACTGTCTTCGCCCTCGGACCGCACCAGTTCCTCGACCCGGAAGGCCGCCACTGGTCCGGGCCCGAGCAGATCGTCGGCGCCAGTTACGTAGTACTGGGACTGGCCTTCCTCGTCGCCGCCGCGCTACCTCAGCCTTTGAACTCCGAGGCGCGAATCCGGTACACCTGCAGGTTCAGGTCGTAGTACTTGTCGGTCTCGCCGACCCACTCCATCCCGAGCCGGGTGGCGGTCGCGATCGCGCGCTTGTTGTTCGGCCGGGCGACCGCGAACAGCTCGTCGGTCGAGCCCTCGTCGAACGCGTACTTCATCAGCGCCCGGCTCGCCTCGCTCGCGAACCCGTTGCCCCAGGCGCTCGGCCGCAACTGCCAGCCGATCTCCAGGTCCTCCTCGTACGGCGGGAGCAGCCGGATCAGCAGCCCGCCGACCACCTCGCCGTCGTCCTTCCGCGTCACGGCCCAGCGTCCGGCCGGAACCACGAAGTTCGGCTGGGCCTCGATCCAGGCCTGCAGGATGACCCGCATGGTCGCGGCATCGGTGACCTTGTCGATCGCCGGCGACAACCACTGAGCCACATCGGCCGAGCCGTAGATCTCCAGCGCGGCGTCGGCATCGTCTTCTTCCCAGTCCCGGATCAGCAACCGGTCGGTCTCCAAGGTGAGCGTCACCTCGCCAGCGTAGGCGGTGACCGGAAACGGGCGAAAGAAGCGAGGAAGCCCCCGGACCTGGGGTGGTCCGGGGGCTCCGGCCGGGGGCCGTCTCGGGGTGACGGCGCCCGGCACGGCCGGAGTCGTCCGAGGGGGAGGGACGAACTCCGGCCGGGGCCGGAGACACCTGGGGGGATTCAGTGTCTCCGGGCACCGGCAGCTTCTGGGGGGAGAAGCCGCCGGCCGAGCCGGGCGCCCCGCGGGGGTTGGAGCGCCCGGAAGTACCAGTGCCCAGCGTCTAACGCTGGCCCAGCTCAAGAGGCTGAGTGCGGATCCAGCGGGTGGTGGTCTGCTGGCGGCCCATGGCGATCACGTCGCCGGCGGGACCCGCCGAGAAGACCCGGCTGCGCTGGGTCTGCTGGCGGGAGACGCCGACGCCGCGCTGGACCTCGGCGAGGAGCTGGTTCACCCGGTGGCGCAGGCCCTCGACCTCCGACTGGAGCTCGAGGATGTGCCGGATCCCCGCCAGGTTCACCCCCTCCTCCTGCGACAGGTGCTGCACGTACCGCAGCTTCGCCACGTCGTACGCCGAGTAGCGCCGCCCGCGCCCACTCGCCCGGCTCGGCGTCACGAGCCCGAGCCGGTCGTACTGCCGCAGCGTCTGCGGGTGCATGCCGGCCAGCTGGGCCGCCACCGAGATCACGTAGATCGGGGTGCGGTCGTCCCAGGTCGGCACCTGGTTGAACGGGATGCCCATCAGGAACTCCCGAACAACCCGGCGCGCAGATCCGGCTGTGCCGACGCGGTGTTGAACTCCTGCAGCTTGGTGCGCTGCTCGTCGGTCAACTCGTGCGGCACCTGCACCTCGATGGTCAGCAACAGGTCACCCTTCGACCCGTCCCGGCGCACCGAGCCCTTGCCACGAACGCGCAACTTGCTGCCGTTCGCCGTACCGGCCGGGATCCGAACCGTGACGGGCAGGCCGTCGAGCGTCGGGACCTTGATCTCGGCGCCCAGCGCGGCCTCGGTGAAGCTCACCGGCACCGCCAGGGTCAGGTGCTCACCCTGCCGGCCGAAGATCCGGTGCGGCTTGACGTGCACGCTCACGTAGAGATCCCCTGCGGGTCCCCCACGCTCGCCTGCGGCGCCCTTGCCCTTGAGCCGGATCCGCTGACCGTCCTGCACGCCCGCGGGGATGCGGACCTGCATGGTCTTGCTCGACTGGCCGCGGCCGGAGCCGTGGCAGGTCTCGCAGGGCTGGTCGACGACCAGGCCACGACCCTTGCACTCGGTGCACGGCTCGGTCATCGCGAAGACGCCACCCTGGACCGAGGTCTGCATACCCGTGCCTTCGCACTTCAGGCAGACCTTCGGCACGGTCCCGTACTTCGCCCCGGTGCCGCGGCACGTCTTGCAGGGCTCGTCGCTGGTCATCCGGAGTGCGACGGTGACACCGTTGACGGCCTCGGCGAACTCGATCGTCGCCTCGGTCTCGATGTCGGCGCCACGCCGCGGGCGGGCCGTCGAGGTGGTGGTCGTCGTGCGGCCACCACCACCGAACATGCCGCCCAGGATGTCGCCGAGACCGCCGCCACTGCCACCGGCCTGGCCGCCCCGGTTGAACAGGTCGCCGACGTCGAAGCCGAATCCCTGTCCACCCTGCGCCCCGCCGCTGCCCGGCATCCGGAAGCCACCACTGCCGAACAGCCGGCGGGCCTCGTCGTACTCCTTGCGCTTCTTGGTGTCCCCGACCACGTCGTACGCCTCGGAGACCTCCTTGAACTTGGCCTCGGCCGACGCGTCCCCGGCGTTGGAGTCCGGGTGGTACTTGCGCGCCAGCTTGCGGTACGCCTTCTTGATCTCGTCCTGCTCGGCCGTCTTGGAGACGCCGAGAACCTTGTAGAAGTCCTTCTCCAACCAGTCTTTCGTGCTCATCGGCGCCCCACCTCCTCGGGGAGAATCCTTTACTCCGTAGGCTTGTCGGCCTCGTCAGCGTCGGCCTGGTCGGCCGGGAGCTGCTCGGTCGGTTCGGAGACCGCGACCCGGGCCGCGCGCAGGATCCGCTCGCCGAGGCGGTACCCCGGTTGCATCACCAGCGTCGCGGTCGGACCGTCGACCTCGTCGGAATAGTTGTGCAGCAGGGCCTCGTGGATCCGCGGGTCGAAGGGGTCCCCGACCTCGCCGAACTTCGTCAGGCCGAGCTTCTCGGTGACCCGCTCGACCGACTCGGCGACGGCCTTGAAGGCCCCCTCGAGCTCGCCCGCCTCACGGGCTCGGCCGATGTCGTCCAGTGTCTGCAGCAGTTCGGTCAGCACCGATCCGATGACGAGCTCGCGGTTCGTCTCCCGGTCCCGGTCGACCCGGCGCTTGTAGTTCACGTACTCCGCCTGCAGTCGCTGCAGGTCGGCCGTACGCTCGGCAAGTGCCTCGGTCAGCAGGGCTTCCTGGGCCGACGGGCCGGCGATCAGGTCGGACGGATCACGCGGCGGCTGGGCGCCCGGAGTACCGGGCATGCCTGCTGTCGCGCCACCCGCGCCGGCACCGCCCGCGGGGGCCGCCGACTGCTCGGCGGGCTCCCGCAGGTTCCCGGTCTCCGGGTCGATCCGGCGCTTGTCCCGGACGACTGGCTCGCCGTCGCCGAACTCGCTGCCTTGATCGCGATCGGTCACTTGGTGTCCTCAGGCTTGCTGTCCTGCGGGCGGTCCTCGTCGACGATCTCGGCGTCGACGACACCGTCGTCGTCGTTGCTGCTCGCGTTGCTGTCGTCCGAGGACGCGCTCTCGTCCGATCCGCCGGCGGCCTGGGCGTTCGCGTACATCGCGGCACCCATCTTCTGGCTGGACTGGGCGAGCTTCTCCGACGCCGCCTTGATCGCGTCGTCGTCGGTGCCCTCGAGCGCCTTCTTCAGCTCCGCGACGCCGTCCTTGACCTCGGTCTTGACGTCATCAGGGACCTTGTCCTCGTTCTCCTGCAGGAACTTCTCGGTCTGGTAGACCAAGCCCTCCGCCTGGTTGCGGGACTCGACCGCCTCGCGGCGCTTGCGGTCCTCCTCGGCGTACTGCTCGGCGTCGCGGACCATCTGGTCGATGTCGGTCTTCGGCAGCGCGGAGCCACCGGTGACCGTCATCCGCTGCTCCTTGCCGGTGGCCAGGTCCTTGGCGTTGACGTGCACGATGCCGTTGGCGTCGATGTCGAAGGTGACCTCGATCTGCGGGACATTCCGAGGAGCGGGCGGCAAACCAGTGAGTTCGAAGTTGCCGAGCGACTTGTTGTCGCGGGCCATCTCGCGCTCGCCCTGGTAGACCTGGATCATCACCGACGGCTGGTTGTCCTCGGCGGTGGTGAAGATCTCCGAGCCCTTGGTCGGGATCGTCGTGTTCCGCTCGATGATCTTGGTGAAGACACCGCCCTTGGTCTCGATGCCCAGGCTCAGCGGGGTCACGTCGAGCAGCAGGACGTCCTTGACCTCACCCTTCAGCACACCGGCCTGCAGGCTGGCGCCGACGGCGACGACCTCGTCCGGGTTGACGCCCTTGTTCGGGTCCTTGCCACCGGTCAGTTCCTTGACCAGCTCGGCTACCGCGGGCATCCGGGTGGAGCCACCGACGAGGATGACGTGGTCGACCTTCGACACGTCCACGCCGGCGTCCTTGATGACGGCCTTGAACGGCGCGCGGGCGCGCTCGAGCAGGTCGTTGGTCAGCTTCTGGAACTCGGCCCGGGAGAGCTTCTCCTCCAGGTGCAGCGGGCCGGAGTCGGTCAGGCTCAGGTACGGAAGGTGGATGCTCGTCTCGGCGGCGCTGGAGAGCTCGATCTTGGCCTTCTCCGCGGCCTCCTGCAGCCGCTGCATGGCCATTTTGTCGCCGGACAGGTCGGTGCCGTTCTTGTTCTTGAACTGGGTCACCAGCCACTGCACGATCCGCTGGTCCCAGTCGTCGCCACCGAGGTGGTTGTCACCGGAGGTGGCCTTCACCTCGAAGACGCCGTCACCGATCTCCAGCAGCGACACGTCGAAGGTGCCGCCACCGAGGTCGAAGACCAGGATGGTCTGCTCGGTGCCCTTGTCCAGCCCGTACGCCAGCGCGGCCGCGGTGGGCTCGTTGACGATCCGGTGCACGTTCAGGCCGGCGATCTCGCCGGCCTCCTTGGTCGCCTGGCGCTGCGCGTCGGAGAAGTAGGCCGGCACGGTGATGACCGCGTCCGTGACCTGCTCCCCGAGGTACGCCTCGGCGTCCCGCTTCAGCTTCTGCAGCACGAAGGCGCTGATCTGCTGCGGGGTGAACTTCTTGCCGTCGATCGAGACGTTCCAGTCCTCGCCCATGTGGCGCTTGACGGAACGGATCGTGCGGTCGACGTTCGTGGTGGCCTGGCGCTTGGCCACCTCGCCGACCAGGACCTCGCCGTTCTTGGCGAAGGCCACGACCGAGGGCGTGGTACGAGCTCCCTCGGCGTTGGGGATGACGGTGGGCTCGCCACCTTCCAGTACGGCGATGACGGAGTTCGTCGTACCGAGATCGATACCGACCGCGCGGGCCATGTGTGTTACCTCCACGAAGTTGAGTGATACAGACTCAAGTTTGCCTCCCGGATCCGCCGGTTTCAAATCGGACCGTGGGTCCAGATCTGCAGACTTGAGTTCACCTGGCTCAACATTGCACCACCGGTGGTCCATTCCCAACCCCCGCCCCCGAATTTCAGGGTTCGGGCCCGGTAAGGCCCTGATCGGACCCCTGCCGCGGAAGGGTCTCCGCATGGGAAGGTGTGCTCGTGAAACTCCGCCCCCTGACGTCAGCCGACGAACCGGCCGTGCTCGCCCTGAACGCCGCCGCCGTAGAGCAGACGGACCCGCTGGGCCCCGACCGGCTGGACTGGCTCCGGCTGATCGCCGCCCACGCCGCCGTGGTGGAGATCGAGGGCGAGATCGCCGCCTTCGTCCTCACCTTCGTGCCCGGCTCCGCCCACGACTCCCTCGACTTCCAGTGGTTCGCCAACACCTACGCCGACCGCTTCCTGCACCTCGACCGGATCGTCGTCGCCGAGGCGTACCGCCGCCAGGGCGTCGCCACCGCGGTCTACCGCGCCGTCGAACGCGCCGCCAAGCCCTACGACCGCCTGGTCGCGCGGGTCCAGTCGGACCCGCCCGACCACGCCTCGCTGGCCTTCCACGCCGCCCGCGGCTTCGTCGAGGTAGGCAAACTCCGCAGGCCGAACGGGACCACCAGCGCGATGCTCTCGAAGGAACTCGCGGACTAGAGGGTCCGTACGTCGAGCAGTGCCCTGATCGGCAGGTCATGGCGCAAACGGGGGTCCATCAGCCCGTCCACGATGACGGCGGCGCCGATCCAGTGCGCGCCGCAGTCATCGACCAACTGCCGCACCACCCGCGCCGTCGCCCCGGTATCGGCCCAGTCGTCGACCATCAACACCCGATCGCCGGCCCGCACCAACTCGCGCCGGAACCCGAAGTCGACGTGCCGATCCCGATAGTCCGGCCCGGTCGTCCGCAGCACCCAGCGATCGCTGTCATGCGCCGGCCCGCCGTTCTTCCGCACCTCGACGAACCCGACACCGAGCGCCGCCGCGGTCAACGCCCCGACCAGCGACCCCCGCGACACCGGCCCCAGGACCACGGTCGGCGTCGCCGAGTACAGACTCCCCAACGCCGGCCCCAACTCCCGCAGCAGCACGGCATCCCGCCACCACCCGGTCAGATCGGCGTAGCTACTTCAGGTCCCACCATCGGTCTGCCACCGAAACGCGGACCGCAGCCGCCGCCCCACTTCACCCTTGGACATACCTCCAGGGTGCCTGCCCACCGCCCGGCCCGCACCCCAATTACCCGGACCGCCAGCCCATCAAAGGAGGGTCGGCCCCGCGGCCGCGCGGCGTGGCGCGCCGGATTCGGCAGGCATTGGTGGGGTGGCGGTCCGCCTGTGGACAACAGCCGACGCCTCACGGCGGAATCGGCCACCATCGGCAGATGCCGGTGGTCCAGCTCATCCGCCTGTCAGGTGGCACTGCGACCTTCGCCGAGTTGCGAGCGTCGGCGTCCGGCCGCGCCATCCGGAAGGCCCTCGCGGCCGGCTCGATCCAGCGCGTCGCCAAGGGGGTGTACGCCCTGCCGCCGGCCGGAGACCCTGACGCGGCCGCTCGTGCCCAGGGCGGCGTCGTGTCGCATCTGAGCGCGGCCATCCTGCACGGATTCGACGTACTCGAGGCGCCACCGGCGACACAGGTGACGGTCCCGCGGGGACAGCACCGACGGGCGAGTACGCTCGCCTGCCACCTGCACTGGGCGGACGACGTTCCCGCGCTCGACGGCAGGACCACCAAGCTGCGGACCGTCCTCGACTGCGCTCGCACGCTGCCGTTCGCGGAGGGCCTCTGCGTGGCCGATTCGGCGCTCCGCGAGGGCGTCGTCCAGCGCGACCAACTGGTTGCCGCGGCTGCGACCCTCGCGGGCCCGGGCAGCGCGCGTGCCCGGCGGGTTGCCGCGGACGCGGACGGTCGGGCAGAGTCGCCTCTGGAGTCCGTACTCCGTGCCGTGCTCCTCGAGGCCGGCATCGAGGAGTTCGTCCCGCAGTGGGTGGTACAGGACAGGACCTTCTCAGCGCGGATCGACCTCGCCCATCCGCGCATGAAGCTCGCGCTGGAAGCCGACAGCTTCGCTCACCACGGCACTCGGAGCGCTCTCGCCCGGGATTGCCGGCGGCACACGAACCTGACGGTCCGCGGCTGGCGCATGCTCCGGTTCTCCTGGGAGGACGTGATGCTGGATCCGGGGTGGGTGGTTGACGTCGTCTTGCGGGCTCTCGGACCGCCACCCCATCAAGCGGCCGCCGTCGTGACGGCGATACGTCGTGTGCGGCGCCCCGCAAGGGGGGTTTGATGGCCTGGCGGTTCGGCGGCCCTACCCTTCCCGACCAGCCACGAAGGTCCGAGTCACCAGGGGGACGCCGGGGCGGTAGGCGAGGTGTAGGTAGGAGGGGGCGTCCAGGACGGCCAGGTCTGCGCGGGCGCCGATGGTGAGGCGGCCGATGTCGGGGCGGCGGAGGGCGGTGGCGCCGCCGGCGGTGGCTGACCAGAGGGCTTCGGCCGGCGTCATGTGCATTTCGCGGACGGCGAGGGCGATGCAGAAGGGCATCGAGGAGGAGTAGCCGGAGCCGGGGTTGCAGTCGGTGGCCAGGGCGATCGTTACGCCGGCGTCCAGGAGGCGGCGGGCGTCCGGGTACGGCGAGCGGGTGGAGAACTCGATCGCGGGGAGGAGGCCGGCTACGACGCCGGCTGAGGCCAGGGCGTCTACGTCGGCGTCCGTCAGGTAGGTGCAGTGGTCCGCAGCGGCCGCGCCGACCTCGCAGGCGACCTGTACGCCGGGCCCCTCGCCCAACTGATTCGCATGGACCCGAGCCGACAACCCCGCCGCCTGGCCGGCCCGCAGGATGGTGCGGGCCTGGTCGGCGTCGAAGGCGCCTCGCTCGACGAAGACGTCCACCCATTTGGCGTGCTTCGCCGCGGCCGTCAGCATCGGACCGGTCACCAGGTCGACATAGCCCGCCGGATCGTCGGCGAACTCCGGCGCCACCACGTGCGCCCCCAGGTACGTCGTCTCGTCGGTGAAGCCGGAAGCGATCGCCAGCGAGCGCGCCTCATCACCGACCGTCAGCCCGTAGCCCGACTTGATCTCCACCGTCGTCGTCCCCTGCCGGCGCATCTCGGCGACCAGGCGGGCCACGTTCGCCGTCAACTGCTCGTCGGCCGCCGCACGGGTCGCGGCGACCGTAGTACGGATGCCACCCGCGCTGTACGGCGTACCGCTCATCCGCGCCGCGAACTCCTCAGCGCGATCCCCGGCGAAGACCAGGTGCGAGTGCGAGTCCACGAACCCCGGGATGACCGCCCGATCACCACAGTCGGTCGACGCATCCGCCGCGGGTGCTGCTCGCCGCGAGCCGACCCAGGCGATCTTGCCGCCCTCGATCACCAGCGCCGCGTCGCGCAGTTCGCCGAGCGGCCCGCCGTGCGCCGGGTCGTTGGTCACCAGCGAACCGATTCCGGTCAGCAGCTGGGAACTCATCGCGTCACCGCCTCGATCGAGGCAGCCAGTTCGGCACCGACCGCCAGCTTCACATGATTGCCTTCAGCCACAACCTGTACTCCGCCGGCCACCACGTCGGTCACATCAGCGGCCGACGCCGCGAAGACCGCAGTCTCCACCGACCCACCAGTTCCCGCCGTCCGCACACTGTCCAGCCGCAGCGCGACCAGATCCGCCCGAGCGCCGACATCGATCACGCCCGCGTCCCCGAACCCGATCGACCGATGTCCCGCCACCGTCCCGGCAGCGAGCAGCTCAGCCGCCGTCCAATGCCCGCGTTCCTGCGACGCCAGCCGCTCATCGAGCTCAACGGCTCGCATCTCCTCGAACAGGTCGATCACCGCGTGGCTGTCAGATCCCAACGTCAGCGGCGATCCCGCGTCCCGCAACGCCACCGACGGCCCGATGCCGTCGGCAAGATCCCGCTCGGTCGTCGGACAGAAACACGAGTACGTCCCGGTACTCCCGAGCAGCCCGACATCCACCGGAGTCAGGTGCGTCGCATGCACCGCACTCGTCCGCGGCCCGAGGAATCCGGACTCGTCCAGCAGTTGCGAAGGAGTCCGCCCGTACGCCGCCAGGCAGGCCTGGTTCTCCGCCACCTGCTCGGAGAGATGGACATGCAAAGGGGCCTTGGGCAACGCGTCGGCGACGGCGGTGAGCTGATCGTCCGGCACTCCACGCACCGAGTGCGCCGCCGCCCCGATCACCACGTCATCCGCTCCACGAAGGTCGCGGACCCGAGCAGCCCAACCCGCCGCATCCCCGTCGCTGAAGCGTTTCTGCACCTCGTTCAGCGGCTGATCGATGCCCCCGGCCACGTAACACGTGTCCAGCAAGGCGATCCGCAGCCCGGCATCCTGCGCTGCCGCGATCAACGCGGCACCCATCGCGTTCGGCTCGTCGTACGGCTGGCCGCCCGGCCCGTGATGGAGATAGTGGAACTCCCCCACCGACGTGATCCCGGCCAGCACCATCTCGCCGTAGACCGCCCGCGCCAGCCGGTAGTAGCTGTCCGGCGTGAGCACCGACGCCACGGAGTACATCTGCTCACGCCAGGTCCAGAACGTCCCGCGCTCGGTCTGCGCACGACCCCGCAAGGCCCGGTGGAAGGCGTGACTGTGACAGTTCGCCAGCCCCGGAATCACCAGTCCAGCAAGCCGTACAGCATCACCAGGCTCAGCGCCGACCTCAACCGAAGCGAAGCGGCCATCAGCGACCGTGACCAGCACAGACGACGCGGGACCTGAAGGCAGCAAGGCCTGGGAGCACCAGTAGGAGGTCACCGCGCAAGCTCCTTCAACACCGTCGCCAGCGCCTCGACGCCGGCCAGGCAGTCATCCATCTCAGCATGCTCGGCCGGTGAGTGCGAGATGCCGGTCGGATTCCGCACGAACAGCATCGCCGTCGGGATCCCCGCATCGGAGAACACCCCGGCGTCATGCCCGGCCCCGGTCGGCAACACCGGCGCACCATCCAGTACCGCGCTCAGCCGATCCCGCAACCCCGGCTGGAAGTCCACGACCGGCGACACCGACTCCGGCACCATCTCAACCGCGGTCCCATCCCGCTCAGCCCGCTCGGCAGCCTGCCTGGTGATTGCCGCCAGCAACGACTCCAGCACCTCCGCCGACGCGGCCCGGGCATCCAGCCACGCGGTCACCTGCGACGGTACTGCGTTGGTCCCGTTCGGCTCGACAGCAAGCCTGCCGAAGGTAGCCCGCGCACCCGCCAGCCGCGCCTGCTTGTTCGCTGCCAGAGCGGTCATCGCATACGTCAGCATCGGGTCGTGCCGGTCTTCCATCAGCGTCGTACCGGCGTGGTTGGCCTCACCGGTGAAGGTGAACCGGAACCGCCCGTGCGGCCAAATCGAGCTGGCCACCCCCACCGGCGCGGTCAATGCGCGCCCTTGCTCGACATGCAGTTCGACGAACGTACCCATCCGCGAGAGCAGCGGCGACGGTCCCACCCGATCCAGATCGGCACCGCTGTCCTTCAGCGCGTCAGCCAACGAGACACCCGTACGGTCCTGCAGCGCGAGGGCCTTCTCGGGCGTCAGCACCCCGGTAGCGATCCGCGACCCGAGACACGGCATCCCGAAGCGTGACCCCTCCTCCTCGACGAAAGCGCCGACACCGATCGGCACGGACGGTACGAACCCCTCGGCCCGCAGTCGATCCACCGCCGACAACGCCGAGACCACCCCGAGCGGCCCATCGAAAGCCCCACCGTCGATCACCGAGTCGAGGTGGCTACCGGTCACCACGCCGGGCAGCCGCGCTCCCTGGGCCGAGCTGACACCAGCCGCCTGCGCAGACGCGGGCAGCGACCGGGTCGAACCCGCCGACCGCGCGACCTCGCCCGGTTCCCACCAGGCGACCAGGTTGCCGATGCCGTCGGACTCGACCACCAGTCCGCGCTGGGCGCACTGGTCGAGGAACCAGGCGGTCGCCGCTCGCTCGGAGGGGGTCCAGCCGCCGCGGTGATAGCCGCCGGTCGAGGGGTCCTTGCCGATCGCGGCAAGATCGGCCCACAGCTGCTCGAACGACTCAGTCACGCACACTCCTTCGACGCAGAGACAACGCACAGACATGGCAAGGGGTCGCCGGGACGGCTGTCCCGGCGACCCCCAGCGGTTCAGATCAGGACAGCGGGTTCTTGCTCAGCCAGTCGGTGGCGACCGCCTTGGCGGACTCCTTGCCGACGTCGATCCGCTTGACCAGCTCGGTCAGCGACTCGGTGGTGAGCTTGGCCGACACCTTGTTCAGCACGTCGCTGATGTTGGCGCCGTTGTGGTCGGTCCGGATCAGCGGCACGATGTTGTTCGGCGGCAGGATGTTCTCCGGGTCCTCCAGCTGGACCCAGCCGTTGTCCGCGATCACCGACTGGGTGGTGAAGAAGTTCGACAGCTGGATCTGGTTGGTCTGCAGCGCCTTGGTGCTCAGCGGGCCACCCGCGTCCAGCGTCTTGTACTCCTTGAACTCGACGCCGTACTTCTCCTTCAGCCCCTTCAGCCCGGCCTCGCGGACCTTGAACTCCGAGCTGCCGCCGGCCACCATCTCCTTGGAGTGCGCCTTCAGGTCCGACAGCGACTTCAGGTTGTACTTGGCGGCGGTCTCCTTGTTGACGACGATGGTGTCCTCGTCGGCGGCCGGGGACTTGTCCAGCACCTCCAGGCCGGCCGGCAGCGCCGCCTTCAGCGCGTTGTACGCCGCGTCGTCCTCGGTCTCGGTGGCGCCCTTCTTGAAGTAGTCCAGCGCCGCGCCGGTGTACTCCGGCAGCAGGTGCACCGAGCCGTCCTTGATCGCCGCCATGTAGGTCTCGCGGTTGCCGATGTTCTGCTGGTACTTGACGTCGACGCCCTTGGCCGCGAGGGCCTGGCCGTAGATCTCGGCCAGCAGCTGGCTCTCGGAGAAGTCGGCCGAGCCGACGGTGATGCTCTTCACCTCGCTCGGCGCGGGTGAGGTGCCCCCGTCGCCGCTGGACAGCGGATCGCCCCCACCCCCACAGGCAGCCAGGCCGAGGACCGCGACCCCGGCAATCGCAGTACGGATGAGTGTGTTTCTCAACACGGGAGCCTCCAGGATTTCGATGGATACCGGCGAACGCCGCCGGTGTTCGGTGCCGAGGGATGGGTTCCGGCCATCAGTCGACCCGCAGTCCTTTGGAAACGGTGATCCGGCCGGCCAGCGCGAACAGCAGGTCGAGCAGGATCGCCAGCAGTGCCACCAGCAGCGCCCCGCTGAACATCTGCGGGAAGTCGCGCAGCTTCAGTCCGTCCACGACGTACCGGCCCAGCCCGCCGAGCGAGACGAGCGCGGCGATGGTCGCGGTGGAGACGATCTGCAGGGTGGCCGCGCGCAGACCGGAGATGATCAGGGGCAGCGCGATCGGGATCTCCACCTTGGTCAGGATCTCCCGGCCGGTCATCCCCATCCCACGCGCCGCGTCGATCGTGGCCGGATCGACACCGGACAGCCCGGCGTACGTCGAGGTCAGGATCGGCGGGATGCCGAGCGCGACCAGCGCGATCAGCACCGGCAGGAAGCCGATCTGGTTGGTCAGCAACACGGCGATCATCAGCAGCCCGAGGCTGGGCAGCGCGCGGGCCGCGTTGCCGATGTTGATCGCCAGGAACGCGCCGCGCCGGGTGTGCCCGATCCGCAGGCCGATCGGCAGCGCGATCAACGCGGACAGGCCGAGGGCGGCGAAGGTGTACCAGATGTGCTGGATGATCCGGGCTGTGATGCCTTCCGGACCGGACCAGTTGAACGAGTCGAAGAGGTAGTCGAGCATCTCAGGCCTCCCGCACCGGAGCGATGACGCGGGCCCACGGGGTCAGCACGCGTTGCAGGGTGACGATCAGCAGGTCGGCCAGCAGCGCGAGCAGCAGGGACAGCACGACGCCGACCACGACCGGCGTGAGGAAGTCCTTCTGGAAGCCCAGCGTGAACAGCTCGCCCAAGCCGCCGATGCCGATCACCGCGCCGACGCTGACCATCGAGATGTTGGCGACCGTGACGACCCGCAGACCGGCGAAGATCACCGGTACGGCGATCGGCAGGTCGATCGTCAGCAGCCGCCGGGCCGGGCCGTAGCCGACCGCGATGGCCGCCTGCCGGACCTCCGGCGGGACCGAGCGCAGACCGTCGATCACGTTGCGGATCAGCAGCGAGACCGCGTAGATGGTCAACGCGATGATGATGTTGATCCGGTCCAGCACCCGGGTTCCGAGGATCACCGGCAGCACGATGAACAGCGCGATCGAGGGCAGCGAGTAGAGCACGCCGCCGAGCGCGATCAGCGGGTTGGCCAGCCAGGCGAACCGGGTCGCCACATAGCCGAGCGGGATCGCGATGAGCAGCCCGAAGATCACCGGCAGGATCGCCAGGTACACGTGCTCGCTGAGCTGGTCCCAGATCAGCGAAAGGTTGTCGCCGATCCAGGTCATGACCGCAGCGCCCCGGCGAGGATGGCGTGGTCGACGATGCCGATCGCCTTGCCGGTCTCGTCGACGCAGACACCCTGCTGGGTCGGCGAGGTCAGCAACGAGTCGAGCGCGGCCCGCATCGAGTCCGACTTGGTGAACACCGGGCCGACCGGGAGCAGGTCCGCGGCGCCGTTGCGCCAACCCGTCGGGCGGCCGGCCTCGTCGAGTACCAGCTCGGCCGGAAGCGGACCGAACTCGAGCTCGCTGATCTGCAGAAACGTAAGCGCCCGGTAACCGCGGTCCTGACCGACGAAGCTCTCGACGAACGGGTCCGCGGGGTTGGCCAGCAGCTCCGCCGGCGGCGCGAACTGAGCCAGCTTGCCGCCGACCTTGAGCACCGCGACGTTGTCGCCGAGCTTGATCGCCTCGTCGATGTCGTGCGTGACGAACACGATCGTCTTGCCGATGTCGCGTTGCAGCCGGAGCAGTTCCTCCTGCAGCTGGTGCCGCACGATCGGGTCGACGGCGCTGAACGGCTCGTCCATCAGCATGATCTTCGGATCCGCCGCGAGCGCCCGGGCGACGCCGACTCGTTGCTGCTGGCCACCGGACAGCTGGGCCGGGTACCGCTCGGCCAGCTTGAGATCGAGGCCGACCCGCTCGAGCAGCTCCATCGCCGTGGCGCGGGTCTTCTTCTTGTCCCAGCCCAGCAGCTTCGGCACCGTGGCGACGTTGTCGACCACGGTCTTGTGCGGGAACAGCCCGGCATGCTGGATCACGTAGCCGATCCTGCGCCGCAGGGTGACCGGATCGCCGGCATTGATGTCCTCGCCGTCGATCGAGATCGTCCCGCTGCTGCGCTCGATCGTCCGGTTGATCATCCGCAGCGAGGTGGTCTTGCCGCAGCCCGAAGGTCCGACGAACACGGTGATCTCGTTGCTCGGGATCCGCAGGCTCAGCTTGTCCACGGCCACGGTGCCGTCCGGATACTGCTTGGTGACGTCTTCGAACTCGATCATGGCGCCCCTTCGCGCTCGTCGGAGATCGCGGAGCCGATCCTAGGGGAACGAGAGCCCGCCAACACGTGATTGGCAGGTATCTCGTTCCTTAAGAAAGTGCACCTTAGCGCTACGGATTGCCTCGGTCGCACTGTGCAGCGATCAGTTCTCCCGCATCGGGATCCTGACCCCTCGTTCGGCGGCTACTTCTTCTGCTCGTTCGTACCCGGCATCCACGTGCCGGATCACCCCCATCGCGGGGTCGTTGCTCAGTACCCGCTCCAGCTTCTGCCGCGCAAGATCGGTGCCATCGGCAACCGACACCTGCCCGGCGTGGATCGAGCGGCCCATGCCGACGCCGCCACCGTGGTGGATGGAGACCCAGGAGGCGCCGCTGGCGACGTTGACCATCGCGTTCAGCAGCGGCCAGTCGGCGATCGCGTCGGAGCCGTCCAGCATGCCTTCGGTCTCCCGGTACGGCGAGGCGACGCTGCCGGTGTCGAGGTGGTCGCGGCCGATCACGATCGGCGCCTCCAGCTCACCCGAGGCGACCATGTCGTTGAACCGTACGCCGGCCTTGTCCCGCTCGCCCTGGCCGAGCCAGCAGATCCGGGCCGGCAGCCCCTGGAAGGCCACCCGCTCCTGCGCCATCTTGATCCACCGGGTCAGGTGCTCGTTGTCCGGGAACAGGTCGAGGATCGCCTGGTCGGTCTTGTGGATGTCCTTGGGGTTCCCCGACAGAGCCGCCCACCGGAACGGGCCCTTGCCCTCGCAGAACAACGGCCGGATGTACGCCGGTACGAACCCAGGAAACTCAAAAGCCCGGCTGTACCCGGCCTTCCGCGCCTCGTCCCGGATCGAGTTGCCGTAGTCGAACACCTCGGCGCCGGCGTCCTGGAAACCGACCATCGCCGCGACGTGCCGCGCCATCGAGGCCTGCGCGCGCTCGGTGAACCCGGCTGGGTCCTTCTCGCGAGCGGTCGCCCAGTCGTCGAAGTCCACGCCCACCGGCAGGTACATCAGCGGGTCGTGTGCCGAGGTCTGGTCGGTGACGATGTCGATCGGGGCGCCCAGCTCGAGCAGCTCCGGCACGATCACCGCGGCGTTGCCCAGCAGACCGATCGACAACGGCCGGCGAGCCTTCTTGGCCTCCTCGGCCAGCCGCAGCGCGTCACTCAGGTCCTTGGCCCGTACGTCGAGGTACCGGTGCTCGATCCGGCGGTCGATCCGGCTGCCGTCGACGTCGATACAGATCGCGACGCCGTCGTTCATCGTGACGGCCAGCGGCTGCGCGCCGCCCATCCCGCCGAGGCCGGCGGTCAGGGTGATGGTGCCGGCGAGCGTACCGCCGAACTTCTTCGCGGCGACCGCGGCGAACGTCTCGTAGGTGCCCTGCAGAATGCCCTGGGTGCCGATGTAGATCCACGAGCCGGCCGTCATCTGGCCGTACATCGTCAGGCCCAGCGCCTCGAGCCGGCGGAACTCCTCCCAGTTGGCCCAGTCGCCGACCAGGTTGGAGTTCGCGATCAGCACCCGCGGCGCCCACTCGTGCGTCTGCATGACGCCGACCGGCTTGCCCGACTGCACCAGCATGGTCTCGTCGTTCTTCAGCGTGGTCAGCGTTCTGACCATCGCGTCGAAGGAGTTCCAGTTGCGCGCGGCCTTGCCGGTACCGCCGTAGACGACGAGCTCGTCGGGGTGCTCGGCGACCTCCGGGTCGAGGTTGTTCTGCAGCATCCGCAGGGCGGCCTCCTGCGGCCAGCCCTGGGCGGTGAGGGTGGTACCGCGAGGGGCGCGAACAGGACGTGGTCCGGACATGTGTGATCCAGCCTCTCAGTTCAGTGGGCCGGTGACGGCCTCGACAGCGGACAAGTAGGTGCCGTCAGCAACCAGCTGGACGGAGTGTTCGATCTCAGGGGCAAGGTGCCGGTCAGTGCCGGGTCCGTCGACATGCTCACGCAGCTTGCTCCGTACTGCGGCCGTCGCGGGCGACGGCTCGAGTGGTGCTCGCATGTCGAGCGCGCGGGCGGCGGTGAGGATCTCCACCGCCAGTACGCGCTGCAGACCGTCGATGCTCTTGCGCAGCTTGCGGGCGGCGGACCAGCCCATCGAGACGTGGTCCTCCTGCATCGCGCTGCTCGGGATCGAGTCGACGCTGGCCGGTACCGCGAGCCGCTTGAGCTCGGACACGATCGCGGCCTGCGTGTACTGCGCGATCATGTGCCCGGAGTCGACGCCCGGATCGTCGGCCAGGAAGGCGTTCAGCCCGTGGTTGCGGGCGACGTCGAGGAACCGGTCCGTACGCCGCTCGCTGATGCTGGCCACGTCGGCCACGGCGATCGCGAGGAAGTCGAGCACGTAGCCGACGGGCGCGCCGTGGAAGTTGCCGTTGGACTCGACGCGGCCGTCCGGCAGGACCACCGGGTTGTCGATCGCGGCGGACAGCTCGTAGCCGGCAACGGAGGCGGCATGGGTCGCCGTGGCGCGGGCGGCGCCGTGCACCTGCGGCGAACAGCGGAGTGAATAGGCGTCCTGGACGCGGTTGCAGTCAGGACCGCGGTGGCTTGCGACGATCCCGCTGTCGCTGAGTACCGCGCGCAGGTTGGCGGCCGAGGCGGCCTGTCCGGGGTGGGGGCGGAGTGCCTGCAGGTCTGCGGCGAACACCCGATCGGTGGCGAGCTGACCCTCGACGCTCATCGCGGCGGCGATGTCGGCCGTCTTTAGCAGCCGGTCGAGGTCTGCCAGCGCGAGCACCAGCATGCCGAGCATGCCGTCGGTGCCGTTGATCAGCGCGAGGCCTTCCTTCTCGGCGAGGACGACCGGCTTGAGTCCGTGCTCGGCCAGCGCCTCGGCGGTGTCGCGCAGGTTGCCGTCCGCGTCACGGACCTTGCCTTCACCCATCACTGCGAGCGCGACGTGGGACAGGGGTGCGAGGTCGCCGGAGCAGCCGAGGCTGCCGTACTCGTGGACGACCGGGGTCAGCTGAGCGTTCAGCAGCCCGGCGTACGCCTGAGCAGTCTCGACCCTCACGCCGGTACGACCGGTGGCGAGCGTGGAGAGGCGCAGGAGTGCGAGGGCGCGGACGACCTCAGTCTCGACCTCCGGGCCCGAGCCGGCCGCGTGGGACCGGATGAGGCTGCGTTGCAGCTGGGCCCGCAGCTCGGGCGCGATGTGCCGCGTCGCGAGTGCTCCGAATCCGGTGGAGACGCCGTAGTGCGGGGTGTCCGCATGCGCGAGCGCCTCGATCGCCGCCCGCGACTTGGCCATCTCCTCGAGCGCCTGGTCGTCGATCCGTACCGGCGCCCCGTAGCGCGCCACCGCGACGACGTCCGCCGGGCTGAGCGGCCCGACACCAACTGTCACTACCTGGGAGGTTCGCCCCTGAGCTATCTGCGTGGTCACCCGCCCATTGCACCGCGCCCCGCCCCCTACCGACAGCACCGCCACCCACCATCCGTCTCAGACCCGAGACACCTGCAGTTCAGGGCTGACCTGCCGCGGAGACCCGAAGTGGAACTAGGGTCGGGGGATGGGGTTTGAGGTGCGGGCGGCTACGCCGGGTGACGCGGTGGGGATTGCTGGGGTTTGGGCTGCGGCGATGCCGCACCTGGTGAAGACGGCTCGGGGGATCGAGGCGGAGCTCCGCACCGGTAGCTCGCGGATCGTGCTGATTGCGGTCGAGGACGACAGCGACGCGGTGGTCGGTTACGGCAACATCTACCTGCCGGCCCCCGACGAGCCCGCACCACGGGTACGGATCACCGTGCATGTGTCACCTGCCAGCCGGGGGCGTGGCATCGGCAGCGCACTCGCCGACCAGATCAGCACCGCCGCGGCGGCGGCCGGTGCCCACAAACTCCTGGTCGTGGTCAACGACGAGGACGCCTCGAAAGACTTCGCGATCCACCGCGGCTTCGAGATCGGACGACGGATGGCGCACTCGCGCGCCGACCTCACCGCCGTACCGGAGCCGGCGCCGGTACCTGCCGACCTGCGGCTCGCCGACTTCACCGAGGTCGACCCGCGGCGCCTCTGGGAGGCGAACGCAGCCGTCGGCGACGACGACCCGAGCGGGTTGTCGCACACCCCGGAGTACGACGAGTGGCTCGCCAGGGACTGGGGTCACCCGGATCTGCGACGGGACCTGAGTATCGCGCTGCTCGCCGGCGACCAGATCGTCTCGTTCGTGAGCACGACGGCGGACGAGGACCGCCGGGTGATCTGGTCCAACCTGACCGGTACCGTTCCGGCGTACCGGGGTCGCGGGCTGGCGAAGGTGGTGAAGTCGGCCGCGCTCACGCGGAGTCGCGACGCGGGGTTCGAGCAGGCGTTCACCGGCAACGACGCGGCCAACAAGCCGATGCTCGCGGTCAACGAGTGGCTCGGCTACCGGATGGCCGCTGCCGCCTGGACGGCCGAGAAGACCCTCGAGCCGGCAGAGCAGCAGCGGTGAGCCGATTTCTGCTGTCGTTGGTTTTCTTCGCCGCGCTGTCCATCGGGGCCGGATTCCTGCTGTCGGGTGACGACTTCTTCGACTGGGGGACGGCGCTCGGGCTGTTCGGGCTGGCCCTCCTGGGCGAAGGGCTGCGGCTCCGGATCCGGCGCGGACGCACCAAAACCCGTCAATCGTCCGAAATCTGAGACGGGCGGGCTACCCTCACTGTTGTGAGCGGCAACGTTCCCGCCTCGACCCGCACTCTGCGGGTGCTGACGTTCCTGGCCACCCAGCCCGGACCGGTACCGATGGAGCGCATCGCCTCCGCGGTCGGACTGCCACGCTCTTCGACCTACCACTTGCTGAAAGCAATGATCAGCGAGGGCTTCGTGGTGCACCTGCCGGAGGAGAAGCGCTACGGACTCGGCGTTGCCGCCTTCGAGATCGGCTCCGCGTACCTCCGCCACGACCCACTCGAGCGGCTGGCCAGGCCGTTGCTGGCCCAGCTCGTCGCCGAGGTCGGTCAGACAGCGCACCTGGGCGTGCTGCATGGACGCGAACTCGTCTACCTCCTGAAGGAACAGCCCCCGCGGCCGGTAACCCTGGTCACCGACATCGGCGTACGCCTCCCCGCGACCCTGACCGCGTCCGGGCGCGCCCTGCTCGCCGCGCTGCCGCCGGCCCAGGTCCGCGCCCTGTTCCCCACTCCCGAGAGCTTTGTACGCCGTACTGACCACGGGCCGCAGACCTTGAGTCAGCTCCGTCGGATCCTCGCCGACGAGAAGCGGCAGGGGTACGCGGTGGAGGACTCCCACATCACTCCTGGCGTCGCCTCGGTTGCGAGTGCGGCGGTGGACTATGCGGGGCATCCGGTGGCGGCGATCAGCATCAGCTTCCGCACTGATGCGGTCCCGGCCGGCGAGCGGTTCCTGCTTGCTCGCCGGACGCGGCAGGCAGCGGATGCGCTGACCCGCCGGCTGAGTCACTGAAAAGGTCGGTGAACGCATTAAGGGCCACCCATTGCTGGGTGGCCCTTAACAGTGTGAATGTCCGGCGACGTCCTACTCTCCCACGACCTACCGGTCGCAGTACCATCGGCGC